>NZ_JBQTGI010000001.1:8695-735140 GCF_052400645.1 Saccharicrinis sp. GN24d3 | reverse complement strand
ATGGTGAGTTGAAGTGAAGCAGCGGAGTGTCTTGTTTTGAAACAATTTCAATGTGTAATAGATTTTCTAATGCATATGGCGGGTTAAATGCTCCGGTACACACGTTAATGGTGTAAGTGCAATAGCTGATCCTTTTTTGATTTTATAAACTTGATCAATTCGTCCAAAACACCTCAGTTGTTGTTGTATTTTCAAATGATTCTGTTGTTTTAATATCGCGAATTACTGCATACTGAAGAAGTTGTATAAGTATTCTCAAAAACAACGCCTGAATTTGCTAATTTATCCAGATTTGGGCATACGCATCTTTCATTACAAACTTATGAAATCCCACATCGGCATATCCCAATTCATGGGCAAGTATAACAATTACATTAGGTTTATATTTTTATTTAGCATGACTTGTATTACACTTTAATGACACTAGAAATAATGATACAATTATTATTGTACCTGCTAAGCCTTTAATCCTCATTTCATTCTTTTTATGAATAATTATCTTAATTATTAAACGATCCTTAATAAAAAGAAAAAAATTTCTCTGAGAATTTATTATTTGTGTCAGTCCGTATTTTCAGTTATATACTGCGATATTTTAGCCAATCAGAAATTTGATATTCACCATTATCACTATAATTCCACCAACCCGATTTGAATTCTTGTTGTTTTGATAGGTTGATTTGATGCCAATAACCAAAAAAAATCCAACCCTAACAATAAAGGTTGGATTAGATTTTATACCTAAGTACCAATTAAGAATTCATTAATATTTTTTTATTTCAAACCACTTACCTGAATTAGCTGATGATTTTCCTGTTCAATACGAAGCAATTGTTTTTTACTTAATTTTTGACGGTAGTACACATCGGGTTTATGGTTAACCCGGTGCTGTTTCATTTCCGGATCGTGGATATCCTGACTTAAATCGCAATCAAATCTAACCAGCTTTGAACAATATTTGTTCCAATTTCCGGTTGCGTTTATAAAATGTGCGATTCCCCAAGTTATCCCTCTCCCATCTTTTGTGTCGTCAAAAGCATCGGGCACAAAGGGGGCTGCTGCATAAGGCATTAATTCTGTAATTGAAGCAATTTCAAAGTTAACCCAGTCTTGTGCATATTGAATGGTATTATGCTCCGGACCGTCCTTATATACCAATGCTGCAACCCCTTCTTTAAAGGGAAATAGTGATGTTTCATGACCCGAAGTAATAAGTGGGTTTAACGGGTGTTTTGTGAATGGCCCCAATGGATTTTCCGCAATGGCTAATCCTTGCATACGCACTAGATGCGGTTTTTCACCAAAGTCGGACTTATAATAAATATAAATTTTGCCATTATGCACCAACGGGTATGGGTCGTGTATCGAATATTGGTCCCATTCTCCTTCTTCTCCATTTGGAATAATAATTTTGTTATATGGCGTCCATGGACCGTCCGGCGAATCAGCGTATGACACGGCTACCGGACAATCATCTCCTCTTTTCCCGCTCGCTTCCATAAAACCCTGATAGTACAAATAAAATTTACCTTTCCACTTTAAGATATCCGTAGTGGTGATCGAACGCCAACCCACCAAAGGTTTTTCCGGTCTCGCAATCGCCATTCCCTGTTCCTCCCAATTAAATCCATCTGCTGAAGTGGCGTACCATATATCCGAAAGGTCCCAGTCTGATGAAGGAATGGTATCGTTGCAGTTTGCAGCACCTTGAGGCGGGGTTGGTGTATTTCTATACGTATACCACACATAGTATTTACCGTTATGAAACAATATTTTAGATGGATCCCTGCGAGATATTGTACCATCATTATTATTATAATCAAACCCTTTCAATTCTGTATATTTAAACTGGCTGAACAATTCATTATTCTGAGGTTGGGGCGATTCATAATCGGTGTAGATACGTTCCATTGCTGCACTCATATCCCTGTCTGGCTTTTCTTTGGGCAGTACAAACGGAAAACCAGATTTATTGTTTGTTTCCTTCTCTGAGCAAGCAATAGAAACAAGTAAAAGCAACATTAACGAAAAAACTATTTTCAACATTGGAACTATTCTTTTAGAACTTTGGTTTAAAATTATTTTTTAAGCCCGGTAGATTCAGGTTACTCATGATAAATATAGGGTACGTATTCCGAAATGGACAAGCAGAAAATAAAGTATTGTGGTGGAGTTATTTTAATATATATAAGACGCTTATATACAGCAAATTATACACAGTCATATTTTACACCAGAAAAGTTCAACATAAATACCCCCTAAGTTTAAACATTTTAACTATGTTACAATAAACTATATATATTGAAAATACGTAATGTATGGAAAGCCTGGTTCCCAAAAAAAGGGAACGTAGGCTGAACTCTGTCCTGTGACTTTGTTTACGATTTTAAAATGATTTGTTTTCTAGGTTATTTTATCTGAAGTATGCTTATTTTTATATTCCGAAGGTAAACATCCTGTTTCAGCTGTAAAACATTCTCTAAAGTACCTCAAATCGTTAAAACCAACATCATAAGTTACTTCGGCCACTGACAAATCTCCGTGCAACAACAACTGACAAGCTCTTTTAATTCGTATAGATCGTATAAATTTCTTCGCTTTTTGTCCGGTAAGTGCATCTAATTTATTATTTAGTTTCACTTGCGAAAAACCGCAATGCTGTGCCATTTGTTGAACTGTAAGCTCTGGGTTGGAAATATTATCTTCAATAAACTTCAGCAAATCATTTAAAAATTCCTCATCCTTATTGGTTGGGCTGATCTCGGATGGTTGAACATTAATTTTATTATGGAATTTATTTCTTAATGCCTGACGGTTCTTTAAAAGAGATACTATTTGTGCCCCAAGCAAATTGATATTAAACGGTTTGTGTATATAAATATCTGCCCCTACCTTTAATCCTTTCATATGATCTTCTTCTGTGGCATGGGCCGTTAACATGACTATGGGAATATGAGAGGTTTCTACCGAATTCTTTAGTTTATCGGTCATTTCAATACCATCCATTATCGGCATGGATACATCCGTAATAATAATATCGGGTGATATATCGTGGCATTTTTGAATACCCTCTGAACCATTATAAGCTACATGCACATTATAGTTATTGCTCAGCGCATCGCTTAACACCGAACACAAGTCTTTGTTATCTTCAACTATTAATATAGAAGGCAGTTGATCATTATGTACCTTGTCGTTATCGTTAAAACCATAGGTATTTTCTTCCAATAGTAAATCGGATGTAACAGGTATGAGTTTATCGTTGGCTATTAAGTCTTCTGAAATAAGCGAGGATTTACCAAATACATTCTTGTTTTTCGGTATTTTGATAAAGAAAACAGTTCCTTCGTTCTGCTTACTTTTAAACTCTATTTTACCCTTCATCAATTCAATCAAGCTTTTGGTATATGCCAAACCAATACCTGTTCCGCTTGCCAATTTTGTTGAGTTGGCACGGTAATACCTATTAAAAACATCTTGTTGTGCTCCTTGTGGAATACCTTCTCCGTTATCAGAAACTATTATGGTTACGTACTCGCTAGCATCGTCTATTAATTCTAAATTAATTTCCCCTTCTTCGGGCGTATATTTAAAAGCATTTGACAAAACATTGTAAAGCACCTTTTCGAGTTTATCATAATCTACCCAAAGTTTTTCAATAGTCCCATGCGCAATAAAGTTAAATTTAATATCCTTTTGTTGCGCAATAGGGGTAAATGAATCGTAAACACTGGTAAGAAAGTCTTTTATAGCCCCTTCCCTCACATTTAACTTTAGCATTCCCAGCTCAATTTTCCTGAACTCCATTAATTGGTTAATCAAACGTAAAAGTAACTTGGCATTACGCATCATTACTCCATGATATTTTTTCAGCTTATCGCCAGAAGGGACATTCTCTTTGCTTAGCAACTGCTCTAAAGGGTTAATAATTAAACTTAGCGGCGTTTTAAATTCGTGAGATATATTCATGAAGAACTGAATTTTCATTTGATTCAGTTCTTTTTCTTTCTTCTTCTCTAACTCAGCAATGGATAGTTCATGCTTCCTTTCAATCCGAATGATTGAAAACTTCCTGAAAAACAGCAATAAAAATATGAAAGCCACAGCATAAACGGCAAACATAAAATTTGTTAGTAAAAACGGTGGTTGTATAGTAACATTCAACGCTTTAACCTCATCACTCCAAACTCCATCTCCATTCGCAGCCATCAATTTTAAAGTATAATCACCTGGTTTCAGGTTGGTGTATTTAGCCTGCTCTCCCGATTTAGCTTCTATCCACTTGGTATCGAAACCTTCCAACATATATTTACATTCATTTTTGCCTGGTTCAGCATAATGCAAGGATGCAAACTGAACAGAAAAACTATTGCTTTTATATTTTATATTGATATGATTAGTAACATTAATATCCTCTTTTAGTATAACACTATTCCCTACCGTATCACCCACATTAATTTCATTGTTTAAAATCATAAGTCTTGTAAACACGGGGATTGCGTTAGTCCAATCTGTTTTGATTTCCATTGGATAAAAGGCATTCACTCCGTTCACACCGCCAAAAAGTAACATTCCATCCTTTAATCTGATTCCAGCTATATCGCTAAATTCATAGTCCTGAAGCCCGTTTTCAACATCATAATTCTTTACTTCTTTGGTAGCTGGATTTAATTTAGAAATACCTCTATTAGATGATATCCAGAGATTACCTGCATCATCTTCAACAACCGACCTAATCAGGTTATTAATTAAACCTGTTTTAGTATTATACCTTTCAAACTCAGCATTTCCTTGATTATCAAACTTCACTAATCGGTTAAGTCCTTCGCCCATTGTTCCTATCCAGATTTCATCATTCCTGGTTTTTATAATGGGTAAAATATAATTATGACTAATGCTTTTGGGGTCGTTGGGGCTGTGTTTAATTTTAATGAACGATGGCTCATCCTTTATTTGTTCTTTTAACGTTAAAACATTAAGACCATTATCTGCACCTATCCACAACCTACCTTCCGCATCAATACATGAGCTACGTATAATATTGGATGAAATTGACTTTGGATTTTCACTTAATTTAAAGGATTTCAAAGGGATCTTACCTGAGGGGTCAAACCTATAAAGTCCACCTCCGTATGTACCTACCCAAACTAATCCATTGTTATCCTGAATAATGGTAAAAACGTTGGATTTTATTTCTGGCAATTCAATTTCATTTCCTGCAATAATGGTCAGCGATTTATAATACTCACCTCCTGCAATAACAGACCGTTTACCATCTACTGAAGTTATTTCAGCCATACATATTACACTGGTGTTTATATTAAAGGTATCTTTTAACAGATTATTTTCCTGTATCCAATCTTTATTCCAAATAAATATGGTTCCCTTATGATCTCCTAAATATATTTTGCTGTCAGAAGCTTGAAAAACACACCTAATCTTATTCATAACACCATCCTTGTGTGGCAAATAGTGTCGAAACTTCTCTCCTTTGGGATTCAATTTTTTCACACCGTCCCCGTAGGTACCTACATATAATATACCTGTTTTATCGACAAATAAACTCCTAACATCTATATTGGATAAACCAAGTTTCCTTTTCTCCGCAGCAAACCTTCTGTCAACGACAAATTGTTTCTGTGAATTATTATATTTAAATTTATAAAGTCCCTTCTGAGTACCTACCCAGCAGTTACCTTCATAATCAACAATTACTCTTCTAATTATGGTATTCCAAAAATCAAGATGATATTTTTGAACTCCCAGAATGTATTTTCCTTTCGTTTGGCCAATTCTTTTGTGTGAAGCCAACAAGTATGTACCGGAATACTCCGCAATATCCATAAAATTCTGGTGTTCACGGTCTCTTAAAGCAATCAGTTTATCATTTTCAATATATCCCAAAAAGGTGTGTCCCAAAAGCCATAACCTATTACTTTCGTCAATTCTAAACTTAGTGGCAGAAAAATTTCTATCCGTATTAATTTCAATATCAGAAACAACAGTTTTACCATCGATATGCTCTATTTTACCAGGTCCATGTTCGGTTACATACCACACAACACCACTCGAATCAGATATTATATCATAAACTGCATTTTCGGTTAAAGCAGCAGAACTATTGTCCTTTTTTAAATTCTCTTCGACTTTTCCGGTTTTTAGATTTAATCGGGAAATTCCATTATCCATGGTTGCTATCCAAAGATTTTTATTTTTATCCTCCACTATTTGGGTTACAATTCCACTGGCCAATCCATTTTTACTTTTGTAATATTTTTTAAAGGTCTTTCCATCAAAACGGTTTATTCCGTCATGGGTGCCGAACCACATAAAACCGTGAGAATCTTGCATTATAGTGGTTACATCATTTTGCGAAAGACCTTCCTGGGTTGTGATAACATCAACACTGTAATATTGCGCCTTTAAAAAAGTAACCAATAAAAAAAAGATAGCAGAAAAGGTAATACGCAGCTTCATAGAATACAGTTTATTGTAGAATTCGAACACTTATCCTCACAAGATAAAAAAAGTGCTTAAAAATACCTCGATTAACATGATTATATGGGTGGTATTTTTTCATTATAGCTTTTCTAACTCATATTTTACCCCCCTTTCGAGCTCATAAAAACCTAGAATTCTGCCTCCATACTATTTAATATTAAAATTTTTCTCCCCTAATTACAATAAAACCAACCCTGTTAAAATCAATTAAATCTTGCCAATTTTAATCTCATTATTAAACCATTAAGGCTTTATACATTTATTTGAAGCCTGATATTAAAATCTATTTATTAACTTAAATTATTAATCTTATGAAAAAGATTTACTTAATGATTGCATTTGCTCTTATATGCGTTACTTCATTTGCTCAAGTTATTGAAGCAGAAGGAAAACCTCAATCAGGAAACTATGTTTGGGGATTATCTGCGGCTGCTGGTTCATCTATAACTGTTACAGGATCAGGTTTTGCAGTAGGTGATATAGTAGATGGAAACTTAACTTTGTGGTCAGGATGGTCGAAAGGATCCACTATTTATGGTACTGGTTCCATGACTGCTGATGCAGACGGAAATATTTCCGGAACTATAGATATTGATGCTAATACCCCTGTTGGCCCTGCAATGACCGGTGGTAATGGATACATGATTCAACTACATAGAAATGAAGGCATAGAAGGTGAAGACAATTTATTTGCTTCCGGTGTTACTTTCGTTAATCTTGTTGTTGAAATTACTACAGCAACTGACATCAATTCTCCTGCAATAGCTGGTTCAATTTACGTTTCAGGAAACACCTTATATATTAAAGATGCCACGGAAAATGCTTATGCTGTTTATAACCTAAGCGGTACTGTTGTACAAGCAGGTTTAATTCAAGGAACATCAGCTCAGATACCTTTAGCATTAAACAAAGGTATCTACATTGTTAAAGTGGGTAACACTGCAACTAAAATTGCATTGTAATTTTTGAGATTATATAAGTTTTAAAATCCCATGCCTATAAACTCTTAAAATATAAGCATGGGATTTTTTTTAAGTATAAAAATTTGTAAACATCACCTAACTTCAAATAGAGGTACGGGACAGAATTTTCTTTTCACCCCTAAATCCCCAAAAGGGGACTTTTTAAATCTTCTTTTAGCAAGCCTCCGGCAATTGCCGGATTGGTGTAAACGTAAAAAGAAAATTTTGTTATTCACCTTTAATAGCATAAGTAGCAGATTGACAGAAAACAACATAGATATGAAGAATAATTATGCACTGATAGTATTAATAGCTTGTTTAATATTCCCAATAAATGTAGCGCAAAGTCAAACCAATTCAGACGAAACAGCACATTACGGCATGGATGTTTCCGGTGTTTGGAGACAGGTAGCTCCTGGAATGGCAGGAAGTAACAGGGCTATTTATACCGATGCGGTTGACCCCTTAAAATTATGGACTGCTCCTGATATGGGTAACGATTATATATCCACCGATGGTGGTTTACACTGGGAAAGCACTGTTCCGTATAACGGCGTATGGACACAACGAAATACGCTGAGCGACGAATGCGTGGTGAGCGACCCTAAGAATAATGATATTGTTTTAAGCTTAAACAAGAAAGACATTTTCCTGAGTACTGATGGAGGACGAAATTTTGATAAAATAAGCTCCTATGCTTCGGGGCAGGAACCCAATTCTGTTTGGTATACTGCCTTCGCCCACCCTACCGATGAGGGCACCTGGTATCTGGCCAATGGGCTCGACAATAAGTATTATCGCACAGGTGTTAATCCAAATCCTGTTACAAGTATTGATGTTAACGCACCTAAAGTCTGGAAAATCACGAATATTACACGTGACACCCGCACTATTGAAGCTATATCCGGAACTGGAATGGAGGCCACAACAGCTGTGTTTGATGTTTTCTGTCATCCTAATACCAACACATACCCCAATATGTTATTTGCTGCTACATCATCGGGTGTTTACCGTAAAGATAATGCCAGCACTGCCTGGACCAAGATTTTAGAAGGCTGCTCAAAAGCCGATTACCAATGGAGCAATGGTACATTAACCGTTTATGCCTTGCAACAAATTGAATACGAAGTATACGGTAGCATATTAACATCTAAAGGAGGTATTTATAAAACTACAACACCTGAAACTACATCTGCTTCATTAGGTTGGACTAATAAAACCAGCAAATTATACTTGGACTTAACACAGTTGGATATCAATAAAACCTATTTTAAATACATGCTCGAAAAATGGTTTGGATATACTAACGATGAAGAAAATTCAGTAAACATCCCTAACTCATTTTTGCAAGATTTTTCTGATATACTTTGCGATCCAACAGATGCCAACAAGGCCTATTTATCCGTTTGGGGAGGTACCATCACAAAACCAACTGTCAGTTGCGTTTGGAGCACCAATAATGGTGGAGACAAATGGTTTCCTGCCTTTAGAATTGGAACAGGTTACTCAAAAGATTCATATTGGTCAACTAATCACCCCAATCGAAACAACAGAAACGTAGAACTGGGGGTAGCCGATCATAAATTACCCGAATTTGTCAGCTACGAAAACCGGGGAGTTCGTTCCATGGCTATAGCTGCGGATGGCACTGTATATGTTTCTGCTGTTAAAGGTTACCATACCTATAAATACGATGCCGAAAATGATGAGTGGACCAGTGTAGACAATACGCAAGTGGATGATGTATTCTACGGACATGGCAACAACGACACAGGAGCCTATGGGGTAGTAGCTGACATTCATCATCCCGGCGAAATGTTTGTGATGCAATATGAAGCTTCGGCTTTTAAATCAACTTCACAGGTGCATCCTAATTTTCCTGGTATTGTAGGTCTTAAACGCATTCCTGCATTGATTGATATTGGTCCCACATGGGCACCTGGTCAGCCTTTAAATACGCCTATTACCATGGCTTGTCACCCTACCGATCCTGAGGTGTTTTATTATATGTCGCAACGTACAGGTGAGATTAGAAAATGTACACGCACCAGCGATACACATACCACCATGGGCGAACCCATTGAAGTTCCGAATACTTTAAACGTAGCGGACATGAAATGTATTTACTGGAGCGATTTACGGATTGCTAGCGATGGGAAAACCATGTATGCTATTGCCGAGGTGATAGACACGGATAACCGCCCCATGGGACAAACCAAGATTTACGATCCCGAGGACCAAAAAGGTATTTATAAATCTACCAACGAAGGCACCACCTGGACTTGTATGAACAGTGGTTTGCCCCTGACAGCCGGAGGCAGAAACACCTCAGGTACCCTTATTGGTACCAACAGTGCTTGCGTAAAAGCCTTGGTTATGGACCCAGGTAACGAAACATGTTTATATGCTGCCGTTAAACGATATCGTGCCCCTGCAGGAACTTCAGGATATGTAGATGGTGGTTTATACCGATCTGAGGATGGAAGTAGTAACTGGTCAAAAATAACCATTCCTGCTAATATCAAATCTGTGTGGGATGTTCAGTTGCACTTAACAGATAGTGAACCCACAAAAATTTATATTGCAGCAGGTGGCGAAGGTTCAGTTGCAGATTGGGGCGAAGGTGGTGTTTGGGTTGCGGACTATAAATCCAATGGTGATTACCAAATATCGGATTGGAAAAAAATATTCGACCATCCTTTTACCTCTCTTGTTAGAACGAGCCCTAACGATGAGAATATTTTATTGGTGGCTACCCGTGAAACATCGAGCAATAATAAAGAAGATGCCGGAACCTTTTATACTTTAACCGGTGGCGGGTTAGACTACAAAAACACCTGGACAAAGATGAACGAAGGCAGGGGCAGTATGATGTTAGGTGATATTACTTTTGATACCGGAAACCCCAACAGGGTTTGGTGTGCGGTTGAATCATCGGGCGTTTACACTGCTTTATTACAATCCTCGGAGATTGGCACAATTGATAGTATTTCGATTACTAGCTCAAATGTAGAAATGAAGGTAAACGAAAAACTACAATTAGAAACAAATGTATTTCCTTTAGGAATTACACCAGTAACGGCAATCTGGGAATCTTTGGATGAAGAATTTGCTACAGTTTCTGAAACAGGAGAAGTTACAGCTATTGAAGCCGGAGAAGCAAGAATTGTGGTTTCTGCACTGGGTAAATCAGATACTATTACGATAACGATTAGCTCTGATATTTCAGTAAGAAAAACCAAAATGGACCCATCACAAATCTACCCCAATCCGGTAAGTAACGGGAAGATTTATGTAAAAAAAATGAAACCAAACGAAACCTATACCATCAGCGATACATTGGGCAAAATAATTTCGACCGGTAACCTACTCAATAGTTCCATTGATGTTAGTGATTTACAAAAGGGGTTGTATTTTATCGTAATTGGAAACCACATTGGCAGGTTTATTAAAATTTAATACAATATGAGATGATATTTAGCGCGGATTTGTAATCCGCGCTTTTTTAATACCATTTCTCTACCGAATTATAAATCTTAATACACACAGCAAAGAGCACATCCTTTTAGTATTCTAGCTCTTTTATTTTATTATAGCCCGCTTATTGCACTATGTATGGTTATAACCTAAAACAATTAATAACAACTTTTATAGGATTATTCAGTCATAGTTTTAATCTCATCCACTTCAATAACGCTGCCTGTGGATAGGTTGTTCAGTTTTATATCACCTATACGCACCCTGATTAACCTTAACGTAGGGAAACCAACCACAGCGGTCATTTTACGTACTTGCCTGAACTTCCCTTCCGTTATGGTTATTGAAGCCCAACTGGTTGGCCCATGTCTTTCGCTTCTTATTTTCTTTCCCGATGGCTCTATGTTAGGGGCGCAATCCAAACGTGTTACGGAGCATGGTAAGGTGGTGTACTTTTTTCCTTGTATACCAATTTCTACACCACGTTCTAATTGCTTAACAGCCTCATCCGTTAGCAATCCATCCAACTGTGCAAAGTACTCCTTTTCTACCCTTTTACTTCTCACCTGTTCACTAACTTTACCATCGGTTGTAAGTAATAATAGACCCTCAGAGTTTTCATCCAGACGTCCAATGGACATGGTGTTCTCGGGAAAATCAAAAAGCTCTCCTAATAACTTCTTATTCTTCAACTTTTTTTGGTTACTCACAAACTGGGATAGAAATCCTGACGGTTTATGTATAATAAAATGACGATGTTTTTCCATTAAAATCAAATAACGCTGTAATTTGCCAGCAATGTAGTAATTATTGACAATACCTCTGGCGCGCTTTTGCAAAGCGTGCCTATCTTATATTTGAACTAAACTTAATACCCCTTTGCCGCCTGCATAATCAATAGCTGAAGAATATTTATAATCTTCTGGTTTTATGACGATCTCTTCTTCTACAGGGTTTTTATGAATATAATCTAATCGTTGTGTTAACATTTCAGTTGTTGCCAATTCAACAGGATGAAAACCATCTTTCCATATCTTAAAATTAGCACCTCTTTTTATTCGGTTTGCGGCATAACTAAACTTGTTCAAAAGCCACTCTCTTCTACTTTCGGGATGTTCTTTAATTGCAGCCAGCAGTTCTTTAGATGTATATTTCTTAAAATCACGGATAATATCTTCTAGATTTGAACCTGAAGAACTTACAATAAGGTGAATGTGGCTAGTCATTATAACATAAGCATGAACTTTCAAATCTTTTTTATTCTGACAATATTCTAAAGACTCTACCTAAATATGTTTATATATTGGTCGGGTAAACAAATCAACCCAATCTATAATTGTAGCTGTAACAAAATGTAAGGCTTCCTGATTACGAACTTTATACTTTGATGACATAGAGCTCTCGATTTAGTTTTACAATAAACCAAATATATCAAAAACAGTTAAATTTTGGTTTGAAAAACCTTATAGACAATGGGCACGCTTTACAAAAGCGCGCCAGTGTGCATAGAATGCGCTAGTGGTACTCCCTTACCTCCTGCATTATCCCCTCAACTATCGCAAGTTTGCTACTTGTGACATAAAATGTAACAACCCACAAGTCACAGACTTGCGGTAGAATACATAGTCCCCTCATTATTAGGCTATGCAAAACTCATTAAAAAGTTCTTTCAGTTTTAGACCTAATCTTTGTCTTACCCGACAGGTTTTCTTTTACTATAAGATTATTACTTCATTCGGCATAGTCCTAGCGCGCTTTTGCAAAGCGTGCCTATCTTACATTTGAACTACTCTTAGTTACGTATCGTTATAACTGCTCTATCGGAGCCATCTAAGTCTTTTAAATGAACGATATAATTACCTGGTTTCAATTGATTTATAACTATGGTATTTGTTCCAATATTTACCTCATTTGCTTGAATAATTCTTCCATCCATCGAAATAATTTTAAGTACGCCAGTTTTCCGGGCCTCAATATTAAATTCACCTTTTACAGGGTTGGGATAGACTTTCAAAGTCCGTGCTTTAATCCCTTTGCCTATACTTGTGTCTTCAACTGTACCACTAATCACATCATCCATACAGGTAGTTGTTTCTGTTACATCCGATGCTTTAAACTCTGCATCGTCAGCCGATAAACCTTTATAAAAGACAAATTTATCAATCTGAATATTTTCCGACCTACCACAAACCTTTAGGGTATAATCTCCGGCCGCAGCAAAATCGGCCACCAGGGAGGATGAGCTGTGGTTAATATCCAGTTGCCCGTTCATGGTAAATACCGTTTTGCTTCTGCCCACAAATTTTTGATACGAGGTAAGCTTATCACTTCCCGAATATCCTAAATCTCCATCTATGTAAATCCATATATCGTTCGATAAATCTCCTTCTGCTTCATCAGGTTGACGCATAAACCATTTAACGGTATAACGACCCGGATTATTAATCGTAAAAGTGTAAGAAATTTCATTTGCCAGGTTTTGTGAATTATAACTATTCGCTCCCATATAAGTTATGTACTTACCTCCCGAGGCATAGTTATCGCCACTCACCACTTGCCAACTTCCTTTTAAATCAAAGCGTTCGGCTTCAAACACCAGTAAACCATCTTTTTCAACTAAATCACAATCCTCTGAGCAAGTTTCGCATTTGCTAACACTTACCACCTTCACTTCAATTTGATCAATTATTTCATCTATACCTGCCCTTACTGATATGGTAGCGGTACCTGGAGTAACTCCAACCAATTTACCGGCAGGAGAAACATAAGCTACCTCAGCATTGCTCGTAGTCCAGCTCATAAAATCGTCCCATGGTTCCTCTGGTACTGTTGAAAAACTTAACTGATATCTTCGTTGTGGAAATATAGTAACGCTTTCCTTCGTAATATCTATCGCTTCTGTAAGTTCATCACCAGGCAATAAAATACCATAACCAAAAAAATCATCCAGAGCAGAAGGACTTGCATTTTCATTGTTTTTTAATAGATAATACACCATGCCGGCATCCGACACATCGTATTTACCATGTTTATGGTCTTGCATTCTTTCGTACAACCATACCATATTAGGATCGCGATGGTCTTTAAAATTTCTCCAAGGGTAGGCATTCTGATTGGAGCACAGCCCCTGATAACCTATATCACAAGTGTTCTGGTCTTTTATCAACTTATAGTTTAATCTGTTACCACTAAGTTCAATACATTGTGTCATGGTATGCTCTGTAGGTCTCCTCAGGTGATTATCGTTGTAATTACTATGAGATATCACGTAAACATGCGATAATGATTCTATTCCACCATCATCAATAACAGCTTTAACGGCCTGATAGAAAAATTCTGATGGTCCCATATGAATAAAGTACAAAGGATCAGCAGCTGTTGATTTTTGCAGCTCAGTCTTTAAACTGGCAATGGCCTCTGTTTTATGCGTGCCTACATCAAAAAATACATCCAGGTCATACTTAAAACGATTAGCCGCATCTTCGGCATTCACCTTCATATAGTTTTTCTCCGTTGAATGAGCAGGAGAAGGCATAAAGTTATTGTAAGAAAAATGTACCAATTTATCCTGCAGCTTAGCTTTAGCCAATATAGCTAATGACATGGGTGTTGCTCCCCAATCATCCGGATCGGCAGTGTTATACGTTCCGGTATATTCCAGGTCGGGTTGATTGTTTCCGTCGGCACTACAAGCTATGCGGTTATTTTTGTAGCCTAATGCCTGGGCATATATGGATGATTGAATGCAGATATTGACAACCACCAATAGAAATAATATTTTTAGTACTTTCATTATAATTTAGATTTTCAAGGGTATGTATATGAAAATCTAAATTATGCCAGAAAACTAAACATCATAGGGGGTTATTTTATATTTAAACGGTGATGTTTAAATAACTTTTATTATACGAACGTTAAATATACTTTCGTATTCAACGTTATGATTACTCATCAGCAGCGTATTAAGCGCTAACTTCATGGTTAAAATGATATTACCTCCAGAGAATTGTGTATAATGTTTTTTATACACCGTCGTCCTCGCCACATACCTTTCGTTAAAAAAATCGCTAATAAATCTCTCAATAATGGGATGTTGCCTTATCCCATCTTCATTTTTGGCATCGCCCCAAAAACGAAGCAAAAAACTCTAGCCGAGAAGAATGCCAACGCTCTCTTCCCAATAGCTTATAATTCTGCAGAAGTAAGTGTTTTTCAAACACAAGGACAAGCCCCTTCCTGGAATTATAAAACCATTGGTAATTCACACCCTCAATGGCCTTCTAATCCTCGACAGGCCAACCCACTTTGATTTACAGCTCAAAAAACATTTTTCTTCTTCAGTTTAAAATATTACCACTTTACACCCCTTCTTCAATTATTCAAAACAAGTTAGAGAACTTAGGAGTGTGATTTATAACGCAGATTTGTAATCCATGCCTTCAAAAGCTTTTTGCCTGATTACAAAAGCCAATCAACATAACAAGATCCACAACCTTTAGTATTGAAGCTATTGTTATATATTTGCTATCTCTTTTATCCTTATAACAAACATGAATGCCAGTAAGTATTAAAAAAATGATAACCGTAACTGCAGCTATAATAATTAATTCTGGTAAAATTTTAATCACCAGAAGGGCGCCCGGCAAGCACCTCAGCGGTTACTGGGAGTTTCCTGGTGGTAAAATAGATAACGGTGAAACAGATGAAGAATGCCTGGCAAGGGAAATTGAGGAAGAATTGGACATTAAGGTTGAGGTCGGTGACTTTTTTATGGAGAACAATCATCATTATAAAGAAAAACACATTGTGCTCAAAGCATATTTTTGCCGTCATTTATCCGGAGATATCTTACTACATGACCATGATCAGATGGCATGGGTAAGTCCATCTGATTTGTGCAAGTATAATTTTGCCCCCGCTGATATTCCCTTTGTAAAAGCTTTACCCATATTACATCCCTCGGGGCTGGATAACAGAAAAACCTATTGATAACCGGGTTATTTATCAATATCATTCCGAAATGAGTTTTAGGATAAGTCTTTAACTTCAATCTTCTGTATTACGAAATTTTTAGTAGTTCGCTCATATCTAGCCATAGTCCAATTTATAATAGCTTGGTTTGTTTAGCGGGTCTTGGTGCTTTAGTAACCAATATCCTGGCCTGACTATTACTTTCATTACTTAAATAATGAACAATATCAGCCGGGCTTTCTATTAAATTGTCTCTTTCAAATACCGCTGATTCCTCGCCCACATGCACGGTCGGTGTTCCTTCCAACACATAAAAGGTTACATCCACAGGTGTTTTGTGTGGTTTTAGGGTTTCCCCTGATTTTAGGGTAATATGCATGATCTGAGCCGATGCATCATTATACATTTGTCTTACTTCCACGTTGTGGGGATTTTCCTTTAAAGGTTCTGTTTTGTAATTTCTTGAAATCATTTCTTGAAGTTTTTTTATTTTACAAGGTACGAACTTTCTCGTGTTTCTTTTTCTTTCTGTGCCGTTTTCGCCAAAGCAAATAACCACTCAAAACTACCGTAATTCCTACCAATGCTGAGACTGGAACGATGAAGATATAAAAGATACCCGTCTGCTGCTGAAAAAATCTTCCGGTGTGTATTTCAAGTGATAAATTCCATAACGACATTTTTGATTCTGATAACATATGATCTGGCATTTTTGGAAATGGGCGGTTGTGGTACAATGGAATAATTCCTTTATCGTAATCAACCATATATTGATGACCATTCGCGTCGGTTAGGTAACCCGTAATTTTAAAATCACCAATGGGACGACCAGCAGTGTTTCCCTCATATATCTTTCCCTGTTGTGCATAATTATATATTTCAGGATGCAAAGGATGCCAAAGAAACAACCCGCTAAAAGAACCGATTAAATATGCGCCGTTATGGAATGGTTTTAGGGCGTTTATGCCCATAACACTAACAGGTGGTTGAATTTTAAATGGCATGGGTTTAAAGTTATTTGCGGACAAATAATACATACCTTCTGATGTTGAAAGTAAAAACCGGTTGTTGTCGGCATCATACAAAAGATCTCTCAATTTATCGTACCAAGGATTGGCTTGGTCGAGGTGCGAAAATTTAAGGGGTGCTACCTTTGATTTGGCAATTGCAATAAGCAATGGAGGGCGCAAGAACATTCCTGTAAAAAATAGCACAATCAGTGCCATAAAAGTCCAAGCACCCATATAATTATGCCATTTTAACGACCATTTGTTTATACCTATTATTAGCGCATATTTTTTTGATTTCGTTCTTCGCTTCTTAGCCCATCCCGGAAAGAAGAAATAAACAATTCCTGTTAACGATAAAAATAACGTTATGACACCCAGTATATCCACAAATAACTTCCCCGGCAAACCAAAAATTTCGCCGGAATGAATTTGCCATATTGTTTCAAAGAGACTTACTTCTTTTTTATAACCAACAGGTTCTTTTAATTCAATCTTATTAAAATTCGTTTTTAAGCCCCTGGATATTCCTTTAAACATAAAGGAACGGTTTAAAGCAAAAATTGTGTCACCCACACTCTCAATGGCAACAAACCTTTTTATATCAACATCTAATGGAAATTTATTCCAACTCCCCTGATTAAAATTATAGGCATATAACCCAAAATGTGTTGCTGCATACAAATTCCCGTCTTTGGATTGATGAACATCAAAAATTTTTCTGTTATCCATACCTTTAGGAAAACCTGAATTAAAAGAAGTATAATTCGTACAAGCTGAATCGGTAAGCCAGATACCGATATTCCCATATACCAGAATACTGTCTTTATTGCGTATAAGATTCCCTTTTAGGGCACTATTGTTCCAATTGATATAGTGAAAGTTTTCGGGAAGTGCGGTTCGTGCTAAGTCCCAACCTGAAAAGAACTCCCGATGGTTCATAAAAATACCTGTAATGCCATAATACAAGAGCAAAAAGGCGATTATTAATCCAGGCCATTTATGGAATTTCTTATAGGTTTTTGCTAAGGTTCTTTGTGATTTTACCATTCTCAATCACAATTTTCCAATTCAACAATATGGTAACCTTTTTTCTCAATTTCCGAAACCACAGCCAGTGCAGCTTCTTCCAGATGACAGAACTCACATTCCTTTGTGCTTATGTCTGCCGATTTCACATCTTTTTCTTTCAGGTAGTTCTTCCCGAAAGCATAAATAACCGATTCTTCTTTCAATGTTTCCGGTACTAAAATATCAAAATGCATTTTCTTACCATCGCTACGCTGCACATATGTATCCCAAACTGCTACCTTCATTTTTCTTCTTCAATTTTAATTATGCCTGTGGGGCAGCTTTCTGCAGCTTCCCGAATCTCAAGTTCATATTTATTGTAATCCACGTCGGGCATTACTACCATCTTACCGAATACCTTAAACACTCGTGGTGCAAAAGACTGGCATAGCATGCAAGCCACGCAGGTATTTACCGTATCGTCTCTCCAAACTTTCTTTATTCCCATCATCAATCATCATAACCTGCCTGACAAGATAAACACGCGTTGGCGTAGGCATCATATTCATCAAAAGCGGGACCGGGATTTCCGTTTATGGTTATTACTCTGTCTATTCTGACATTTTCATCTGATTGAATATTCATAAATTCACCTGATTTGTTTTTTAAAATACCTTTTAATTTCCCATTAGATTCTTCTAATGATTGATTTTCACCAAAATATACTACTCTTACCACTTGCTGCATAAATGAGTCGGTAATTTCAAAAAAGACCGGATTAACCGGTAAATATTTATTTTTCGCTTGCATTGTTTTCAGATTTTAAACATTCATTAATAATAGCATTCACATGAATACATGTTGTATTCAAGAAGGGCAAATTCAAATACCTATCTTCGGTAAACATTAAAGGAAATTCCGTACAGCCCAGTATTACAGCATCAATTCTTTGTTTTTCCTTCAGATCTTCTACAATTTCAAGTAACTCTTGTTTTGTTTTTTCTTTAAAAATGCCTAATTCAAGTTCGTCAAACAGCTTAGAATGAATGAACTCTACCTGTTGTTCATCCGGTACAAATATTTCAATGTTGTATTCCTGAAAAACCTTTTGATAAAAGTCCTTTTGCATGGTAAATTTCGTACCCAATAAACCGCACCTTTCTGCGCCAATAGATTGAGCCTTTTGAGCACAAACTTCCAGAATGCTAATTAACGGTAAATCAACCTGGCCTTGAATTTCGTTGAACAACAGATGAGGTGTATTGGCGCTCAACACGGCAAAATCCGCCCCGGCATTTTTTATACCGTTTAAACAATCGGCCAGGTAATCGGATGCTTTGTCATACTTATCCTCTTCGAGTAAACCAATAAACCTTGACATGGTAACACTATAAAGAACAATCTCTGGATAATTCAAGCTGCCATTGCCATTTATTTTATCGAAACCTTTAATTATTTCCTTGTAATAATCTACGGTAGCCTCCGGTCCTAGTCCCCCTAAGATTCCTATTGTTTTCATTTGCCGTAATTTATTGTTTAGTTTTAACCCGGCTTATGCATTAGAACTTCGTCATGAACATTGAAAGGGCAATCTTACTGTTTTTCTTCGTTCTCGTGCGATGAAGTGAAGCAACGAAGTGTCTTGTTCTGAAGCAATTTCAATGTGTAATAGATTTTTTAATACATATTGCAGGTTTAATCGTTATGCGCTCTAATAAGACTGGTCTTTTGGTATGCTGTTTATTTGTAAATCCTACTTCTGCGATAGAAATTTTTCATTGTTATTTAAAACCTTAAATGACAATGCTATCAGCAAAACAAGTTTACTTGTTTCAAACAAAATAAAAATCAGGTGGACCGCTGAACCCGATGGCCTATCGCCTGCGATTATTTGTTCGGCTCTTTGCAACAACTGAGGTAAAAGCCAAAGAGATTGCATCAATAATATGATGTTCAGCAGCCAGAACATGATACGATGAGAAGACAGACTAAAAACCCGCTTTCTATATGTTTGAAAAAACAATACCCAAACAATCAACAGAATTAACAATTCAATACGATTTAATACCGTAAAGACCAAACTTCCAATACTTAAACCAATTTCCCTGGTTACCCCATTTGCCCTAAACTTTAACCATGCTTCCAGAAAGCTGATGGCACTTATTAACCCTGCCCAAAAAGCAAAAAGAAAAGCAATAAATTTTTTATGAATACTCATTGCACTGAATAGTTCATATTACATAAATTTCAAATCAACCATTTTCATTTCCTTATTTAGCTCTGATTCAATCTTCTGATATCTTTGGTTCACCAGATCTTTCTGTTCATCACTTAAAGCTTCTTCGGCCATTGGATATAGAACGTTATCTTCCTTATAAATATGCTGTTGCAGCAAGAAGCAATATCCTCTTGCATTTTCAAGTATTTGCCTTGTATCGGAATTGGTTAACCCATCTTCCATACCTTTTACATACTTACGCCCTTCATCATGCTCATGAAGCATTACGGGAATAGGGTTACAATGTAAATTTTCGATATTCTCCAGCATGGCTTTAAAAAGAATATCCTCTTCTTTGGCGTGATGGAATTTATCAGCGTAGTTTTTAATAAAATCAATCGTCTTTTGGAAAAAGCCTATCTCTAAAACCTTTCCGTTTTCAATTTCATTACATTCTTTAAGCACGGCATCTATAACTTTCAGTATTGTTTGATGCTCATCAGATAAAATTTTTGTAATATTCATGTATGTAAGTTTTTTATTGTTTTATGATAAATCCAACATTTTTTGAATCGGAACCCTCGCTTTTTCAATGATGTCACTGCAGAGGTTCACCTCAAATTGTTCATAAACCAAACTATCGCATATTTTTTCAAGTGTATGCAGTTTCATGTACCTGCAGTCGTTGCATCCGCAGGTTGAATCGATGGGCGGTGCCGGGATGAAGTGTTTTTCCGGGTTTGCTTTTCGCATCTGGTGCAATATCCCTGATTCAGTTGCGACAATAAACTCTTTGCACCCTTCAGCTTGCGTAAACTTTAATAATGCCGATGTAGAACCGATAAAATCTGCTGCAATCTGGATAGGTTTCTGGCATTCCGGATGGGCAATTAATTTGGCGTTGGGGTATTCTTCTTTTATTTCCAGAATTTTTTCCAGAGAGAATTCCTCGTGAACATGACATGCCCCATCCCATAGCACCATATTTCTGCCTGTGATGCCGTTCAGGTAGTTACCCAGGTTTCTGTCGGGTGCAAATATTATTTCACGATCAACAGGGATACTATCAATAACCTGTTTGGCATTGGTCGACGTGCAAGTTATATCTGTTAGTGTTTTTATTTCCGCCGTTGTATTTACATAAGAAACCACTACGTGATCTGGGTATTTTTCCCTAAAGCGTTTAAAATCTGCATAAGAGCAGGAATCTGCCAGGGAACAACCGGCTTCCGGATCGGGAATCAACACCTTTTTCGATGGCGAAAGAATTTTTGCGGTTTCAGCCATGAAATGGACCCCTGCAAATACAATAATATCAGCATCTGTTTCCGCAGACTTTCTTGATAAATCAAGGCTGTCACCCACAAAATCGGCTATATCCTGAATTTCACCATACTGATAGTAATGTGCCAGAATGATTGCATTCTTCGCTTTTTTAAGCTTTTTTATTTCATTGATGAGTCGATTATTTGGTTTCATGGTACTTCCCTCCGTTCCTTTTTAATTTCCGTTTTACCATTCGATCGCGCTTTCGGTCCACTATCTGAATGGAATAGAATGTCTTCAATATTTTCCGTTACTGCAGTTAATCCCATCAGATATCTGGAAAGTCCGTTTTCCGATAGTTCCTTTCATAAAGGGTATATTGTCATCCAGATAATCTATTTAATACCGCTTCGCCTTGTTTGATTTTTTGCGATAAGGATTTGATGGTTTCTGTTTGAACTATCGCAAAAAATCCATCCCGAACAACTTTATATTGTTCATGCAGGGGACAAGGGTTATCGTTATTACAGTTTCTTAACCCAAAACCGCATTTATGAAAACAGGCATCTCCTTCAATAACATGAATTACATCGTACAGGGTCAAATCGCATTGGTTGTTGTTAAAGAAAAAACCACCACCTCTGCCTTTCATGGAATCCATCAACTTATTTTTGGTAAGTGTCTGGAGGATTTTGGCCGTATAAGATTCGGGGGCCTCTATTTCTTTGGCAATTTCCCCTACACCGGGTCTTTGTTGCTCCCAGTTACATAATTGCACATATACTAAAGCCCTAATGGCATACTCGGTGCTTTTGGATAACATAGTATCTTAATTTATAAGTTCGTTTTCAATAATTAAAGCTTTCTTAAACAGGATGTTGTTTTCCAAATGTATATGCCGGTGTAAATCGTTTTCAAACTCTTTTAAGGTTTGATAGGTAACTTGGTATGTACCGCAGCCATCGGGTGGGCAGGTATAGGAAGATGTAAGTGTCGATATTTTTTCAAAACGCCCACCCTCCGTTTGATGTTCTTCATCCAATAAGTCTATGTTTTTTTGCGCTTCCCCAAATTCGCTATCCCCCTTCAAGGCTTCCTTTTTATATTTTACCATTTTGCGGATATATGGAAACAGCATTAATTCTTCTTTCTTCAGGTGCATGCTTAAATTTGCAGCTGCACCATCAAACAATTCTTTAACCTCATAAAGCTCCGGATGGTTAGCCCCGTGAACATCGCATAGCTTCTGCAATTTCTGTTGGATAAACGGTATATTCTCGTTCACATAAGAATGGTGCCTTTTTTCGATGTAATCGCATAATTCATCAAGTTCAAGACTGTCAATGTATCTTGAATCGGCATCATTTTGTTCCACCTTGGCTTGTAATTCAGGAACTAATAGCCTGGCATCAATATTGGATTTTTTGCAGGCTTCACCCAAACTGATTCCCCCTCCGCAACAAAAATCAATGCCATTCTTCTCAAATATCTGAGCTGTTTTGAAATTCGCTTTTACAATGTCTCCAACGCTTGTTTTAATATCTATATCCATGTTTCTTGTTTTTATTTCTGCAAAGATAAACATTTTTTATAAAAGGACACTCATGTCCTTTTATAAAAAATGTTATACATTTGTTCAAACTTTAAATCTAAGAAATATGAATACAAGAAAACTTTGGATTGGATTTATCCTGGTGATGGTAATTTCATTCGGGATATTAGGTTACTATGGTTGGGAGATTTACCGGGAAGCTCCGCCCATACCCGAAAAAGTAGTTAACAATAGCGGCAAAGTGCTATTTACAGGCCAAAACATCAAGGACGGTCAGAATATTTGGCAATCTATTGGAGGTCAGGAGTTAGGAACTGTGTGGGGACATGGTGCATACCAAGCGCCAGATTGGACCGCGGACTGGCTTCACCGTGAGGCCATGTACATTTTAGACAGGTTTGCACAATCTGAATTCAACTTAAATTACGATGACCTTACGGAAGAAAAACAAGCCATGCTTGAAATCAGGCTTCAGAAGGAAATGCGCACCAATACCTATGATAAATCCACAAAGACCTTGCATATTTCAAATCTGCGAGCAGATGCCATTGAATTTGTAAGCAGTCATTATACTGCATTATTCATGGACGGCGAAGCGCTTGCCGATTTACGCGAAGCCTATGCCATTCCTGCAAACAGCATAAAAGATGCAGACAGGATGGATAAAATGAATACCTTTTTCTTCTGGGCTACATGGTCAACGGTTACAGAACGTCCCGGGCAGGAAATAAGCTATACCAATAACTGGCCACCCGAAAAGCTAGTTGCCAACGAGCCAACGGGTGATTTACTTCTTTGGACTGGTTTTAGCGTAATTGTACTTTTGGTGGGAATTGGATTATTGGCCTGGTATTATGCTACCAACAGAGAAGAGGATGACGAAATTGCTAATGTTCCAGCAGTGAACCCGCTATCCGGTGTTAAACAGACGCCTTCGATGAAAGCAACCTTAAAATATTTTTGGGTGGTAACAGCGCTCATTATAGTACAAATTATCATGGGCGTAATTACCGCTCATTTTGGCGTTGAAGGAAATGGATTCTATGGTATACCTTTAGCAGACTTTTTACCGTATTCCGTATCAAGGACATGGCATATACAGTTGGCAATTTTTTGGATAGCTACTTCTTGGTTAGCAACAGGCTTGTTTATCGCTCCTGCTGTTTCCGGCAAAGAACCAAAATTTCAAAAACCTGGTGTTGACATACTGTTTGGCGCTCTACTTGTTATTGTGCTGGGCTCTTTGGCCGGACAATGGATGGGGATTATGCAGAAATTAGGTTTGGCTCAGAACTTTTGGTTCGGACACCAAGGATACGAATACGTGGACTTAGGTCGCTTTTGGCAAATCTTCCTTTTTCTGGGTTTGTTTATCTGGCTGTTTTTAATGGGACGGGCACTACTGCCGGCTCTTAAGGAACGTAACGAAAACCGTCATTTATTGTTGATGTTTTTAATTGCTTCCATCGCAATCGCAGCTTTTTATGGTGCCGGATTGATGTGGGGACAACAAACACACCTCGCTGTTGCCGAATACTGGCGTTGGTGGGTAGTACACCTTTGGGTGGAGGGATTCTTTGAAGTGTTTGCCACTGTGGCTATCGCATTTTTGTTTGTTCGTATGCAACTGATTAAATCGAGTATAGCTACATCAAGCGTCCTGTTTTCAACTATCATATTTCTTTCAGGGGGAATCTTAGGCACGTTTCACCACTTATATTTTACGGGAACGCCCACCGCCGTGTTAGCCCTGGGCGCAACATTTAGCGCATTGGAGGTAGCCCCGCTGGTGTTTATGGGTTTTGAGGCCTATCACAACCTAAAACTTAGCCGGGTGAGTACTTGGGTAAACGCCTACAAATGGCCCATCTACTTTTTTATTGCAGTTGCGTTTTGGAATTTATTGGGAGCCGGAATATTTGGATTCTTAATCAATCCTCCCATTGCGCTTTACTATATGCAAGGCCTAAACACGACCCCTGTTCACGGTCATACTGCTATGTTTGGCGTATACGGTATGCTAGGTATTGGACTGATGTTATTTGTTCTAAGGGATATGGACTTAAAAGTAGATTGGAAAGAAAGACCTATTAAAATCGCATTTTGGTCAATGAATATCGGATTGTTACTAATGGTTCTCATTAGTGTTTTACCCGTAGGGTTGGCGCAAACGGTGGCTAGCGTTAAACATGGTTTATGGTATGCCCGTTCGGCTGAATTCCTGGGAACCCCGACTATGCAAACCATACGTTGGCTCAGAGCTATTGGAGATACCATCTTTGCTGTTGGAGCCTTATACTTAGGATATTTTATCTTTGGACTTAAGGGAGGATGGTCCATCAAGAAGTAAAAAATCTAATTACAATGAATGAAAGCCTGGCAATCGTCAGGCTTTTTTATTCGGTATTAATAATGCTTAGTATTTTATTGATCTGGAATTTTTTTTCAATGCGTTCAAACTGAAAGATATTACCGTATGCATATATAAATTGTTTTTTAAGGTCTCTATACAAGTTTTGTATTCTTTAAAATATGTATTATTGTAATCTTAGGTCTATTGCGTATCGTAATATTTTCTCAATTGCCTTCTCACATAAAAAAATCGAATAATTCCAATGACAAATAATAATGGTGCGACCACCATTAAAAAAAATCCAATATTCATAATATCACTCAGTGCTTCAATTTTAATAATTGCTACGCCCGAGCTAAGAAAAACGATTGAGGTTCTAAAATAAGCTAAAAAAGTCCGTTCATTGGCCAGACGAGTCCGTTCGATCGCCAAAGCATCAGTTTTACTCAGTTTGACTTTTTCCATAATATTGCACTTAATTTTGCACTTAGTTACGCAGTTGTTTTTATACTTTTTCTTTTAACCCGGAATATGCATTAGAAAATCTATTACACATTGAAATTGTTTCAATACAAGACACTCCGCTAATTCACCTCAACTCACCATAACGATGCTCCCGAAAGTAATCGGGACAAGTGATGCCTCGTTTCAGTAAAGCCTTGTTTTATTGCACTTTCAATGTTCACGACAAAGTTCTAATGCATAATCCGGGTTTAATAATTATTGTATCACACAGAACTGAAGTTCGGGAAGCACAAATTTAAGTCTGTAGAAATTACCTTCTGTAATTAAAAACAAATCGGCTCCATAACCGCCTTTCAAAAATCCAGATTGCTTAATTACAGATACCTTAAGTTCTGATTTTAAATCGTCAATAGAATTGCTGTAATGATCATTTACATTTTATCTACTGTTACGTTTTTTTTCATATCCTTCAGTTGTAATTGCTTAGTTAGTGAAAATCTTTTGCAAATAATTTTCCATATATCTTCTCATTAAGTTTAATCTGTGCTGTCTTCCGGAACGGTACGCCGTTGGTGGTTCCCTAACCTGGGTAACAAAAGTAACTGCTATGTGTATATTTAAAGGGTTATTAATAGAAAAATCGGTTGCTATGCTCCACGTTCCCTGTACCCTCCCCCGGGGGGAGGCTATAAATCAAGCATCTCCACACCTTGTTCAAAAACAATGTCGCGAGGAATTCCGGCGGCAGCTATCTTGTCCAGGTCAGCTTGTAACTCTGGTTGGATAAAACCCATTTCTTTGATCATCTTCTGTGCTTTGGTATAGTCGCCATCGCCTTGCATCACCAAGATTTCTTTGGAAAGGTCGATCATGGCAGCACGCATCTTATCAAAGTCCACTTTATATTTTCCGGTGCTTGCATCTTTGGTAAAAGCTTCTTTCTCCTTAAAATAGTTAAAACGAATCATATTGGCTTTACCGTGCGAGCTGGAAGCACCAAAACGTATAGAACGGAACAGTCCGGCCATAAAGGTCACGTAGTTGTCCGTCAGCACCTGGTCTTCGCCCAACTCGTTCATTTGGGTTAACATATCCACCATATAAAGTCCAAGTATATCGGCTTTGCCTTCTTCAATGGCTGTCGATGTTTCTTTTAAGGCCTCACGAACCGTTCCGGCACCGTCCAAGGTATTTTTAATTCCCAGCCCGTGCGCTACCTCGTGGAACATGGTGTTCTCAAAAAAGGCATCAAACGTTACGTTCTTTTGCTGTTCTTCTGCAATCAACAACTTGCTGATGGGTACCAAAATCATGTCGAACTTAGCCTTCATGGAATTTTTCAACTGCAGTTTACGACTTCCTTTTTGCAGATGTACTTTCGGATCGTTGGGTAGGTTGATGGCAATGGTCTTGCTTCCGGCATTGCAGTCGCCACCATAATAAACCACATCGTAGGCTCCCAAATCAGAGTCACTTCCCGGAACTTCGGCTTTGTATTTGGCATCCACCGGCAACCCTTTTTGCAACTCAGGCAATAAAGAAGCAAAGTGCGCTAACTTATCCGACCATTCCATGTCCTTGATTAATATGTATGATTCAAAAGCTGTCTTTGCTCCATAAAGCGCATCTTCGTAGTTTTCAATGGGGCCAACCACAAAGTCAATCCTGTTGTTTTTCATGCTCATCCAGGCCAGGTCGCTTTCAAAGTATTCGCTATCCATCAATGCTACCGCTCTTTTCTCCAGATATTCTTTAAAACCTGCATCATCGGCCAAAGTTGCGGCCTGCTTAAGCAAGCCTGCTACCTTTTGTAACTCATCGGCATAGGCCACATGATAGGGTACCACTTTTAATTTGCCATGCTCATCTCGTACAATAATGGTGTACAGACTGTTTTTGGTCTCATCTTCCAAAGCATCAAACTCTTCCCTGGTCATATCTTCAGGGTAGAATTGAGCTCCGGCCGGCTTGTCTCCTATTCCTTTAATAAAGGACGCATTTCCATTTAATCTTTCCCAGGGCCCATAGTTGATTTCCAGGTATTTTTTAGTGTACTCATCGTCTATCTTGCACATCAAAGCATCCTTATCGCCCCAGGCTTGCTTCCAGAAAAGATCGTCCATTATTTGAGCGGCCTCAAACAACAAGGGTAACATCTTCTTTTGATTGGCAGATAAGTTAGATACATCTGTTGTCAGTTTAAAAGCAGTAAACTCTTCTACTTTTTCTTTTACATTAGGTATAGATGCGATGTACTTGGTTTCCTCCTTTTGAGGGGATTGAAAGGAAAACAAAAACGCCGCACAACCTAACAGGTACAAATAGTTTTTCATTTTATTCTATGTTTTGTTGTTGGATATTATTGGGGCAAATATAGTTAATTTTAGCAGGTAGTATTTTAGTCGACAGTCAGAGTCAAAAGACTGGTGACTGGAGAGTTTTAGGTACTGTCCCACAGGGGTACGCCCAAAAACTGACTAATGGTTTGCGCATCTTCCCTGAGCGAATCTATCTTGGCATGATCCATTACGTTAACCCGGGATTTATCCTTGCAAACCAGGTTTAACTCATAACTATTGTAATTACCCTTGTCGCTTCTAATCCTTTCCTTAATAATTTGAAGGGCATAAATGGCGGAGAGTTTGGTAAAATGTTTGTCTTCATTCGGATTATAAACCTCTCGAGGCCCTTTTTTACCAACCCAGTAGTAACCTTGTGTTTTATCAAAGTACTTTTTTTGAACCATAAAAATATTGAACACTATGGAAATTACGCAGAATAAAAGACCTCCGCCAAATAAAAAATAATCCTCTTCCTGAAACTGCCATGCCACTTCAGACAGTTTATAAAGTGAATAAGCTATCATCACAGCCCCGGCTATCATAAATATATGCACAAATATTTTGGACATCAAGGTTGGCTGTACTTCGAGATTATTCTCATCTACCTTTATTACCTTATGTGTTCTAAAATTGGCTCCCCCGTTTTTCAGGGGAACCCAGCTAACCTTGGTTGCCAGCGTATCCTGAAATATTTCCGGATGAACCACTTCTGCTTGGGTTGCTTTGCGATATTCTTCTTTTACTTTCTTTACCAGTTCATTAAACATATGCTCTCATTTTATTGATGATACAGCGTATAATCAAAATTAATGAATTAAAACCAGTGAATGAAGAAAAATTAAAAGAATGGAAAGTTAATAAGCGTGGGTGGAATGAAACATTTTATTCGATTTCCTGTTATTTTTTCTGTGAACAACAAAAAAGACATTCATGAGACAAAATAATGATTTAGGATTGCTAATCATCAGATTTTCAGTAGGAATTTTAATGCTGTTACACGGAATAGCAAAACTAAAAGGAGTGGATTTTATAGGTGGAATGTTGGCTGCCAAAGGATTGCCCGAATTTATGGCATATGGTGTTTATGTGGGAGAAATTATAGCTCCAATATTGATCATTATCGGATACAGAACCCGCCTGGCGGCATTTATTTTTGCAGGAAATGTGGCAGTAGCTGCTTACCTGGCTTATGCCAATGATATTTTTTCCCTAAACAAACACGGCGGATGGGAATTAGAATTATTGGGATTGTATTTTTTTGGTGCTTTGGCCTTGATATTGATGGGAGGCGGAAAATTTGCTGTTTCGAGGCATAACAGTTGGGACTGAATAGTCACCAGTCAAAAGTCAATAGTGACCTTTAATTATTGGACGAGTCATTAAAAACGAATCTGCAAGTAAGTACGGATAATAAACGGTAGGTAACTCTAATGTGGAGATAGCTGAAGGCCTTAATCTGCCTTTCACCTATCTCCAAAATCCTATACCCTAAAACCTACTCCCTTTTCCCAATCTTTACCCAAGTGGCCTTATGCCATAAATGCTCAAGCGGACCATGTGTAAAACGCTTTGCCCACCATGTACAAAACACTCCCATTAAAACAGCCAGAAGTAAGCCAATTAAAGTACTGTATGTTGCGCCGGTGTATTGGTACATCGCTAAACCAAAACCATAATAAATAGTAGCGCCCATTATCGACTGAAAAATGTAATTGGACAGACTCATTTTTCCGATTGGTGAAAATATACCCAGGATTTTACTACCGACTTTACTCCAAAAGAACATTGTAAAAACGGAAACCAATACAAACATAAAGGCTATGTTGGTCCACGGTTTTTCAAGGGTCATAAAAGCACGCTTTAGCGCCTTAGTGGTTAAATAACTTCCGGCATTTTTTTGAATCACAAACAAAACAATAAATACGATGGCCGAAACAATTAAAGTCCGCAGCCAAAACTTTTTATTTTGACTGTTTTCAGCAAACAGTTGCTTCCTTCCCATCAGCATTCCGGTCATGAACAAAGCCAACATGTGAAAGAATCGACCGTTTTCCCAATTCCAAAGTACCACCGCTGTTTTTCCATTGGTTAGGTTTCCGTAAATGGTGGTCCAAAGCGAGTGGTCTTTTATATATGGAGCCATCTTACCAAAATAAGACCATGACAATGGATTAGCTATTTCCATCTCAGGATTTTGAATAACGGTAAACAAATGCCAAAGGTTAAGCGGTTGGATAAACAAAAGAACAGCCACCACCAAAACTACCTTATTATTTACCCTGGCAAATGGAATGAGCAAAAAGCCCACCGCTGCGTATAACGTAAGAATATCTCCTTGATAAAAAGCAGAATTTATGATTCCAAAACCCATCAACAATACCAATCTCCATGCGAAACGTCCTCTAAAATCTTTACCTTTTTTCTCCTGATTGTTGGTTTGAATAAAAAAAGTCAGTCCAAACAACATGGCAAATATAGCATATGATTTTCCCGCAAACAGAAAGAACAAAGTATCCCAAACACCTTTATCCATACTAACCATCCATACGGGTAAACCTGGTGGTTTAAAGTAAAAATCGAAATGTTCGATATTGTGTAGTAACATGATGGACACAATGGCAAAACCACGTAGGGCATCAACAACATGATAACGAGGAGATGTAGATTGATATGTCATTTGAAAAAACGAACAATGAGGCACAGAGGCGCAGAGATTATTTAATAAATTTAACTAGCGTAAAACTAATTAACCAATATGATTTTTTGCATCTTTCTTCTGTATTTTAATAGTTGGTTTAGATAATTTAAAGTAATTTAAAAGGTTAATTTAACCCGCAATATGCATTAGAAAATCTATTACACATTGAAATTGTTTCAAAACAAGACACTCCGCTGCTTCCCTTCAACTCACCAGAACGATGCTCCCGAAAGTAATCGGGACAAGTTATGCCTCGTTTCAGTAAAGCCTTGTTTTATTGCACTTTCAATGTTCACGACGAAGTTCTAATGCATAATCCGGGTTTAACGAAAATTTATGGTCTACAAAGTTGTTAGAGAAATTATTTTTAAAAATATATGTTCAAAAAGGTTGCTACACAACTTAAAGTCTGTTTAAAAGCATTTTCCCTGACATACTTGCGACAATCGTTGAGTTCACTTCTTTTGGGCAATCAAAAGCAAAGAATCACCTTCTTCAAATTCTTTATACCTTTTAAGCAGCAAAATTTTAAAATAGGGTTCAAAGAAATGCCGTAATCTATCTTCGGTGTGATTATTTACAAACATCCCGTTAAAGTTTTCAGTTCCATTTCCTTTCCAAAAGGAGTGACAAATAATACCGTGCCCATTTAAAATTTCACTTTGGCTTACTATTGAATGTTTTAATTCTTCGTCCGTTAAATGGTGCAATACCTTGTTGGAATAAATAACATCGAACACCATGTTTGTTTTTAACGTGATGGCATCCAGTTCCAGAAATGTATCTTCGGGAAACAACATCTTGAGTCGCGTAACAAATTCCTGAGAATAGTCTGACCCCACAACACTGTGATCCTTGCGCAATATTTCAAAATCCGATCCCGGTCCCGAACCTATTTCTAAAACCGTAGCTTTTGGTTTTAAATAAGGTTTTAATATTTGAATAATTTCTGTCCCGTCATGATCTTTGGCCATCCGTATGTACTTATCAACGGTATGCTTATTTTTGTAAAAGTCGCTTTCCATTATTGCGTTATTAGATTTAAAATTTTAGGAAGGAAGATGATTGTGCCGATTACGAAAGCAATGATCGCTCCCCACAAAACGGCTCCCGCTGCCATGTCCTTTACTGTTTTGATGCGTTCATTCTTTTCGGGACTAACACAGTCGGCCAGATTTTCAATAGCCGAATTTACCAACTCCAACGATATAACCATGCCTATACAAAACAGAACGGACAACCATTCTGTGTAGTTTATTTGCAGAACACATCCCAAAATAACCGCCGCGATTGCCGCCAGTAAATGAATACGCGAATTATGTTCCTCTGTCAATAATATCCTTAAACCATTAAAAGCGTAAACAAAGCTTTTTAGCCGTTTGGAGATGGAGAATTTACTTGATGCCATACTTTAGTTTATAGTTTTTCACAAGCTCATACGTATGACTCAACAACTCTTGTCCACCGTAATTACCATGTCCCGGAATAACAATTTCTGCATCGGGATAAGCTTTTTGAACCTTCTCAACCGTTGAATCCCAATCTTTGACCACGGCATCGCTTAAATTTCCCATTCCTTGTGCTTTAATATTCTTCACCATACATCCGCCAAATAATATTTTCGAATCGGGCAACCAAACAGTAATATTATCAAATGAATGTCCACCTCCAAAAAAACGACACTCTACAGGAAGTCCGTTAAAATTTAATTCTCTCGAGTTTTCAAATGATTCTTTTGGCACAGTTAATCCAGACGACAAACATTTATCCACTGTTAGCTTATTGGCCAATGAGTTAACTCCTTGACTATGCATATATTTGATCCCTCCCATGCAGTCAATATGAAAATGTCCGGGAATCAATTGAGTCACATTTATATTCATTTTATCTTTCAGGTAATTAAATAGTCTTTCCGTTTGTTCCATTGTAACAGGAGTATCTACCATAATGGCTTTACCCTGTTTAGCAACTATTAAACCATTGGAAGGAAATGGTTTACCACCATTAAAGCGATACTTTGTGATATGCACAAAAACCGAATCTTTTAAATGAACCAATTGCAGATCCTTATCGATAAATATTTTCTCTTCTTTTTCCAGCTTTCTATTCGAATACAGCTGAATGGCTTTCATGTAGTTTTTTGAACCGTGTGGTGTGATATCTCTGGCAAAGCCGTTTAAATCAGGTTGATGTTTGCCCACCCAACTATTTACGTTATTAAGTCGCCCTCGCCATTTTGCCGCATCAAACTTTGCATAACCTGTAACATCAAGTAGCTTTATTTTATCATCTGTAAGCTTTATCTGTACATTCGAAACCATCGGTTCATCATGCAGAAAATCAACTCGTTTATCACTTTTAGCAATTACGGCTTTAATTATTTCTCCATCCGTTTTTATACTTCTTACTTCATACTTAGGCACAAATACAGAATCCCATTGAAAAACAGTATAAAACTGGTGTCGATTGCTGCATATTTCAAAATCGCCTTCCCTCATCACGAAATCATCCGTAATGTATTCGTTTAAAGATGCATAATTGGAATTAGAAAAAGCTTCAAAATATTCCCTGACTATTTGTTCGGGAGTTTGTTGCGCTAATATCGAAGTACAAAGCTGCAGTGTAACTAACAGGGCCAAATTAAATTGTAGATATCTCTTCATGATGGAAGGGGTTTTATACAAATATCGTATAAAATTTTAAGCTAGTTCAAAAATATTTTCACTTTACAACAGACTCTTCTTCTAGCTTTTGTAATGATATACCACATATTAATATTTAATGGTAAATACATTACCCTCATCCCTCAAATTGAGTATGAAGGAGAATCTTTAGTATTCGTAGGAAAAAAGTCTGGGTTCATAGAATATTGTTGGATAAGAATAGGTATGGGAATACTTTTATACAAAGTTTTATTATGAAGAAATTACGAATTGTATTACCGTTTGTACTGTTATTTTCTGGTTTAATGACTGTAAACGCTTGTGAAATTAATTTTAAGATACAGGATGATAAAAAGCAAGCATATGCTATTGGGGATGTATTAATTGTTGAAGTAGAAGTGGTTTTTACACACAGAACATGTCCCGTGGCGCTAAAAGAAACCAAATTCAAATATCAGGGAGTTAAGATTTTGGGTGCTACGGATTGGAAGCAGATTTCCGGCATGAAATACACCAGAAAGTTAAAGGTTCAGCTTACTGCGTTGAAAAAAGGTAAAAAAGGTAAAAGTCAGATTTTTGCTGTTCGCACCTGCGACAAAGAAGGGGGCTACGGAAACATTGAAATAGAGACACTGTGAAAATAGTCTTCTGCATATTCATTTTTAGTCTGCTTTGCTTGGGTGTTTCATCTGCTCCAATAAGTGAAATAAAGCAAAATAGGGTACAAACGTCGTGCAATACCGAAAAGCAAGACTGTGCTCAATGTCCGTATGCATCAGAGTCCAAAGGTCCAAAATCCGGTACTTCAGGCATATTTACCCTGGGATTAATATTAGCGCTGGCTTCGTATTATTTCTTTAAGCAATACAAAAAAAAATACATTTTAGCTGTAGGAGGTATTGCTATTGTGTTTCTTATTGGATCCTCTTTTGTGAAACCCTCAGCAAGCAATCCTGAATCGTGCATTGTTCTGGCTGAATCATCTTCCGTAGATGAATTTCGCGAAGCAGGTGACGAGTTTATTTCAGCTGAAAAACCCACTGAATTTGGTGACGAAGAAGAATTTAAAGATTCTGCCGATGTGTTTACTCCGGTAAGTACTTCTGAAGAATTTAATAATACGGATGAGCTTTCTTCTGTAGGTGATGAGTTCTCAGCCAATGATATGAACGAATTTTCCGAAGACTTTGGTGAGTTGGCAGAGGCTAATGTTAGTTCGAACGAAGATTGGATAGGTAAAAACAAAACCCACTTAACAGAATTGGGGATTTTGCTGGCCTTGTTGATTGTAATCGGCTTTTTTATTAACAATCCCACCTTTCGTAAACTTCGTCCGCTGTTTTTGCTAGCCATGTTAGTGTGGCTTGGGTTTATGCGAGGAGGATGTCCTTGTATGATTTCATCTTTTCATAATGTGATATTGATAATATTAGGAAACGATGTTTCCTGGGTATCCATGTTATGGTTTTTGGGACTTATCCCAATCACCTATTTTCTAGGGAAGATATGGTGCGGATGGCTCTGTCATTTAGGGGGATTGCAGGAATTCCTGTTCTCAGCTACAAAAATAGAGTTCTTGAAAAGTGCCAAGCACCAAAAAATAATCAAGGGTATTCAAATAACCGTATTTGTAGTTCTGTTGTTACAACTGGCTATTACCCACAGTAATGTTTTTATCCATTATGATCCATTTAAAGTTGCTTTCAATTTATTCTCAGCTACTGTAACTGGATATGTTTTACTGGCCTTACTTTTGGTATCATCGGTGCTTGTTTACCGTCCGTTTTGTCGTGCCTTTTGTCCGGTTGGATTGGCTTTAGGTTTGGTGGCATTATTGCCCAAAGCAAAAAGAATAGTCAAGAACGAGGATTGTGTAGATTGTATCCGATGCAGTAAATCGTGTAAATCAAGGGCTATTATTTACGAAAACAAAACAAGTCAAATAAATATTCAGGATTGCATAGCATGTGGCGATTGTTTCAGCAGCTGCCATAAAAACGCACTGAAAATTTCAACTCAAAAGAGCATGATGTAAATTAGTTAAGCTACAATGGTCTCTTATCTAATATCTCTTAGTCTCTAATCTATTTTTAAAACAAATGAGAATATATTTAATCATATCACTATTAATAATTACAAGCAACAGCCTATTTGCCCAATGGGAATGCCGAAGTAAAATGGGTGCTTCTCTAAAACCGATAGGAGAATCAAACTTGATGTGGGCAGGAGAATTGGTGGGTTCAACAGGATACCTCAGCAATAGTACAATATCCAATACTATGGGGTTTCTGGGTCTGGATTATACAGGTGGGAACTCTACCCTGTATTTTGAAGGTGGTTTTAAATACTGGAATCAATACGATTTTGATACCAATTTTGAATTTGATAATTTCCGCTGGGGACTGCGCGAATTGTTTTATAGTTACCGTTGCGATTATGGGAAACTGACAGTTGGCCTGCAATCCAGCAAGCTCGGCGATCAGTATTTGCTCAACGAAAGGATATTGGGGCTCAGTTATCAGCGCAACAGCGACAATTGGAAAATAAATATTACCGCAGGAAGTGTTTCTGATGATTTTTCCAGGAACGGCACTTTTTGCAGCACCTGCTATCTCTACGATATTATTCCGGGAAGATCAATTAATAATATAGGCTCCGGTATAGGTGAAACCAATATGTTAGGTTTTACCCTGGGTTTTAACCCGGGTAAAAAGAGCAGCCAATCTCCTAATGATGAATTTGGTTCAATGGACGAATTTGAGACACCCAGTTTAATATCAGTCGATGAAGTTGGCTTGGCTATTTACTCGGAATTTGGAAGTGAGGTGAACACTTCATTCTTTACTAGTGGCTTGTATGCTAACATAAAACTACCTGGTGAAATAAATTTTAAACCGGAAGTTCTGTTCCAGTCTGCCGAAGGCAACAATGGACTTATATCCGTTTTAACATTGGATAAAAATCTACTGTGGAACAACGGACATAAAACCTCTTTAATGGCCTCACATTATGGCTTTACTGAAATTGACGATGAAGCTATTGTCTTAAACCGATTCAGTAATATTTTGGCCGGGGAAGTATTAAGACTAGATGCCACTGAAATGCCACTTTTCTTGTTGTCAGCAAAACATACCATCCCTAAGATTAAAACACATTTTAAATGTCAATACGCTTTCTCTAATCCAACCACATCCATGCAAGAATTCGATATTCAAGCGGGAAAAACATTCTTTAAACGCCTGCAAGCCAATGCAATTTTCGGTTATGTAAAGAGCGATTTAATACCTGTTGATGATTCTGCTTTATTGGGAAGGTTAGAATTAAGATTAAACTTTTAATGGTGTATTATGAATAGAAGAGAATTTTTGAATAAGATATTAATATCAGCATGTTCCGTCAGTGTGTTTGCAATGGGTATTTCATGCCACAAAGACGATCCCTATAGTATCGACCAAAGCAAGTGCACCGGATGCGGTGATTGCGTCTCTTCGTGCCCCAATGATGCCATTACTCTTTATGGTGGTAAAGCAAGTATTTCCAGCTCAGATTGTGTTGGCTGCGGTAAATGTGTGAGTCATTGTAAAGAGGGCGCTATCTCATCCTAATTATTAAAGACCATGGAATCGAATAAATTTAATCGGAGAAATTTCTTATTAACCCTGGGAAAAGCGACCAGCCTCATAGCCATACCTCCTTTGTTAAAATCGTGTAGTAACAGCATGTACAATGAATATAAGGTAGATATGGAAAGGTGTACAGGTTGTTCGATATGTGTTGGTGTATGTTATTACGATGCCATTTCTATAGCCGAACCATCGGCCTATTCTATTGATGAAGATAATTGTATCCAATGTAAATTGTGTTCTGATGTTTGTTCAGATAACGCTATTCAGGTAGCTCCGGTTACATTTAATATCAACGAAGAAAAATGTAACGAATGTAGCATGTGCAGTTCAGCCTGCACTTATGATGCTACCATGGTTGCGGTTAAACAATATAGTATTATAGACGAGAATTGTACCGATTGTGGTAATTGTGTTAGTGTTTGTGAGCAAGACGCCATCACCTTGAGTGTTTCAAATGTTTCGTACTCCGTCAATGGCAATTGTGTAGGCTGTGGCGATTGCATCGACAAGTGTGTCAACGAAGGCAACGCCATCAGTTATACTGTGGAAAGCTATTCTGTTAATACCAGTCGCTGCCATGGGTGTACCAATAAATGTTCCAGTGCTTGTTCTTACGGAGCCATTTCAAGCGTTAACGGAAAGGCGTACATCGATACTTCAAAGTGCACCAAATGTGGAAAATGCCTTGACAAATGCGACCATAGCGCCATCACCAATGCCAAGGTCAGTATAACCCAGGATAAGTGTACACAATGTGGTGAATGTTATGCGGTTTGCGATGAGAATGCCATTACTAAAAGTGGTGAATCGGGAAGTTCCGCCTCTAATATTGATGTTTCGAAATGTAACAGTTGCGGACTTTGCTTGCCTGTTTGTAACGACGATGCCATCTCTGTGGAACAGGCAGCTACTCCGGAAACACCGTATATCGATCAGGACTCATGCGTAAGTTGCGGCGACTGCTTTGATGTATGTACTTTCGACGCTGTGGACAAAGAAGTACCCGACGAAACACCATACATCGATGAAAGCCTGTGTACCAATTGCGGTGATTGTTATCCCGTGTGTAACGACGATGCGATAATCAGGGAATTGAACACGGCTGATATTATTCAGGGTAATTGTTCAAAATGCGGAAAATGTCAGGAGGCATGTCCCGAGAATGCGATTCTTAATTCATAATCTGGCTAATTGCGCTTAATTCTTTTATAATCATATGATAAAATTATTTGTTATTGGTTGTTTATTATCGGTGTGCTTAAACATAGCTACTGCCCAAAACGCACAAGCAACAATTAATTTTTGGGGAGTTAAAAAAAGTAATTATGCTATTGGCGACACGTTACGAATCAAAATTCAGGTTAATATTCCCCCTGAAATTTGTAGCGATGGCATGCAAAAAACTAAAATCTATTTATCAGGATTAGATATTATCGAACAAAGTCAATGGAACGCAATGGATAATCGTAATTGGGCAAAAGAAATGACCTTAAAGGTGAGGCCTAATAAAAAAGGCATGGGAAAGATAACTGCATTTAGAAAAGCAGATAAGGGAGAGTTTTTTATTCAGGAAAAAATAAGTATTGCAGAATGAATTCGGTTGTAAGCAATAAACTAAACCGGGGCTTTGATAAGGAGACGACATCCAAAATAATAGTATTGTCTACAATTGTATTAATGGTGGCCGACACTATTTACATGAACATCTCCGGCATACAGTACGGGCACAAAGAAAAGTGTATTTTATACCAATTTTTACCCCGTTGGGCTTTCTTTATCTACGAGCATTTCATGGAGCTGTTTATGGTGGTCATTCTGGGCATTTTCGGTGGTGTGTTAATCGAACAGCATACCAAAAAGGTAAAACGCTTTTTTCCCAAAAATCAATTTCTGGCTTTTCTTTATGCTTCCTTTCTTCCTATTTGTTCCTGCGGGGTGATTCCTGTTGTGGAATCTATGAAACAAAGGGTGAGTTTAAAAACCCTGGTGACCTTTATTATTGCAGCTCCTTTACTAAACCCATATATCGTATTTATGTCCGTTTCAGTATTGGGCGTTAGGTATGCTGTTTTTAGGATTGTGGCTTCTTTGGTATTGGCAATTTCCGTTGGTGTTATGGTAGAAATGGTAGCCCGAATATTTAAAATGGATATTAAAGGAGTATATGACAACTGCAATACCGGTTGTTCAACCTCCGGCAATAGCCCTTTTTTAAAGACAATGGAATATCTAAAAAAACTAATCCCTTATATTTTATTGGCCGGAGGATTAACGCTTGTTTTTGAATACATTCAGCCACAACGATATCTGGAAACACTAAGCTTCAGCAACCAAACCCAAGCCACTTCTCTTATGATGCTAGTTGGTATTCCTATTTACGTATGCAACGGAGCTGATGTATTGTTTCTAAAACCTCTCCTGGATTTTACCGATTTATCCTTGGCATCAGCTATGACCTTTTCATTGACCTCTTCGGCCGTTTGTATTTCTTCCATCGTAATGCTGATAAAATTCTTTGGAAAGAAAATAACCGCTGTATTGCTGCTCTCAATAGTTATAGCAATAGTACTTATAGCTATGGGCATTTCCGGTATTTTGGGATTGTCTTACTAAAAACTTAAACACAACAACGATAAGAATTATACCTGCCGGAGTTATACAGGCATATGGGCCTGCATAAATCGCATACCTCCCATACCATCATCATGAAAATGCCCGGAACCAATTGGATCACCTTAATCCCCATTTTATTTTCAGGAAAGTATACTGGCGCTCCATTTTCTTATACGTAAAAGGAGCATTCACCATGATAGCGCGACCGTTTTTTTGGAATTAATTAACCCGTATAAAGGAAAACGACTGTACTTTTCTGTTGAATGCCCGCTAAATATGCACAAAAAACGAATCTTTGAAATGAACCAATTACAGATCCTTATCGATAAATATGTTCTCTTCTCTTTTCTGCTTTCTATTGGAATACAGCTGAATGGCTTTCTTATAGTTTTTTGAACCGTGTGGCGTTATATCCCTGGTAAAACCGTTTAATTCAGGATGATGTATGCTCACCCAGTTGGTTATGTTTTTAAGTCGGCCGCTCCATTTAGTCATATCAAACCTTGCTTATTCTGTAGCATCAAGTAGCTTTATTTGTACATTCGAAACCATCGGTTTATCACGCAAATATTTAACTATTTTACCACTCTTGGCAACCACCGTCTATCTTGTTTCCCCAACCTTTTTTAGGCTACTTACCTCATACTTGAAAATAAATACGGAATCTCATTGTAAAACGGTATAAAATTGCTGACGGTTACTGCCAATTTTTAAATCGCCTTCCCTCATCACAACATCATCCGTAATGTATTCGTTTAACCCGCAATATGCATTAGAAATTCTATTACACATTGAAATTACTTTAAAACAAGACACTTCGTTGCATCACTTCAACTCACCAGAACGATGCTATGCCTCGTTTCAGTAATACCTTGTTTTATTGTACTTGCAATGCTCATGACGAACCTCCAATACATAATCCGGGTTTAAAAATGCATAATCCGAATTAGAAAATGCTTTGAAATATTCCCGGACCAATTGTTCGGGAGTATGATGGGCAATTGTTGAAGGACAGATTTGAAGCGCAACAAACGGGGCGAGATTAAATTGTAATCATTTGTTCATGACACGAGGGTTTTATTCAAATATCACATAAGACTTTAAGCTTCTTTTTTTTTCTTGCATGATAAAAACTCCATGCTGCACATGCCATAAAATGTTGAATGCAGATTGATATAGCAATTGACTGTTAATATATTATGATATATATGATAACCTGCTTACCCCTTTAAAAAATACACCCTTTCCATTTTTACCCATTCCAGTTTATGTCCTGGAATGGCTTGTTGAAAGTTAGACATCAGCTCCCCCCACTCACTTTGTCTGGGATAGGTTCCCATCTTTTTCCAGCATTCATCAAAGTCGGTAGTAGCGTCAATCTCGCAAATCATAAACATACGGTTATCCACGAGATAAATATCCATCAATTCGATGCCCGCATCATAAATGCCCTGGTTTATTTCGGGCCAATTATTCTCGGGTTTATGGTAATACTTATATTTTTCGATTAATTCCGGGTTATCTTTCAAATCGCAGGTCAGGCAAATTCTTTTTCTGCTCTTCGTACTATTTATAACAATGTGTTCCGTTTCTCTCATATTTTAAAATTGAATTGTTTTATCAAACTAATTGGCATATCCCAACACCATCCCAAAAATAACCAAGATAGCATTACAAACGTTTAAATTATAATATAAAAGTATCTCCATTAAATTCGCGCACTGCATTTACCATGGCGATAACATTTTCGGGGGGTACATCAGGAATAATATTATGCACGGCGTTAAAAACAAAACCACCATCCTTCGAAAATATTTCCAGACGTTCCAACGAATGCTTACGAACCTCATCCGGGGTTGCTTTATTTAAAACTGTTGTGGTATCAGCACCTCCACCCCAAAAGGTAACGTCCCTACCAAACTCCTTTTTTAACCTTTCCGGCTGCATATCTGTGCAATTGGTCTGCACAGGATTTAAAATGTCAAAACCGGCTTCTGCCAAATCAGGAATTAACTGGTAAATCGATCCGCATGAATGAAGGAATGTTTTCATTTCACTATGTTTCTTCACATAATCGTTTAATTGTTTATGGCGTGGTTTATAGAACTCCTGATATAATTCCTTGGGCATAAATGGCCCGCTGGTCATACCTAGATCATCCCCAAAACGAATAATATCTACCACATCCCCCACTGCCGCAACCACTTTCTCCAATGTTTTCATATGACTTTCCAACAAAGCATCCAGCAGCCCATGTACTTCGGCAGGGTACAAATAAGGGTCCATCAAAAAGTTATCCATACGTCGCAAAAAAGATCCCCATTCAAACAAGTTGCATCCCACAACTATCATTAAAGCTTTATCTGTTGTTGCTCGAAGATGTAACGCATTTTTTCTCAAAGTATCCCAAAATCCGGGATCGCTGGCATGATCCCATGGGCTGTGTGCAAATGCACTCCACAAAACCTTATCCATAGCCGGTTTTAGTCCTGAATAATCTGAAGGGAAACCATCTTGCCAGGGATAAATCGTTTGGTCGAAGAAAGTGGCACCTTGCGGCATTTTGGCAATAACTTCACCTTGTGCATCTTTAGCCACATATTCACCAGTTGGCATTAACGCTGGTTTAAACCATTTGGGGTAATATCCGATGGCACCGTTGGCCATGGTAATCGGATACCAATCTGAATCCGAAGCATTAAAGGTTCTTCCTACATCGATGATATCTATACCCAACAAATCAATAATTTCATCGTCGGGTTGCGCCAATTGCTGAACCACATCATAAATCCGGGTGTGCAAATCCGGTTTATTTAAATAATGCAACAAGTTTGAATAAGCAATGGCCGATATACCCGAACTGGGATTACTCCCTATGTCAAAGGGCACTTTATCCGGTTGTTTATGGTTAATAGCGCTTAATACTCTTTCTCTGGGTGTCATGATACATTAGCTTGTTAGTTTATAAGACTCGATATTATGATATCTTACACTCTATATTAAAATTAATTATCTCGCAAAGTTATAGCCTACGGCTTGTCATTCAATGGTAAAAAATTTAATTTTGATGGACTATTTTGTATTTTTATGAACTCAAACCAAATCAAAGATGGTTTTGCCGGACAACGATTGACATACACCCCTGGTAAAACGAAAAAAAGTATTCAAGCGGAAAGTAGGATTAATGATTTATATATTACCCATATCGGGCATTTTCCAAATGCCAAGGGACATTACAGAAACAGACCATTCGGGTGTAGTCAATACATACTCATTTATTGCAGAAGTGGTGAAGGATGGATTATATTGGATGATCAAAAATATATTTTACAACAAAATCAATATTTTATCATTCCTCCTAAAACCAAATGTTCCTATGGCGCTAACGATTCTAATCCATGGGACAATTATTGGATTCACTACACCGGAAAAAATGCGATCAACTATTCACCAACTTGTTCAAAACCAATAACTATTCCAGAGAGTAAATATTCTCGTTTGGAAGACAGGTTGATCGTGTTTGAAGAAATGCTTCAGAACATGGAACAATTCAGCAATTTTGAAAGTGTAGTGTTTGCCAATGTATCGCTTAAATACTTTCTAACTACCTTAAAACATATCGATTGTTATCGAATCTCGCAGGAGGTTTCAATAAAAGATCATGTAAATACGGCTGTTACTTATATGAAAAACAATTTAACAAAACGATTGACTTTAAAAGCATTATCAGAAGTATGTCAGTGTTCTGAATCTAATCTTTACAAAGTATTTATGAAAAAGATGCGTTGCTCCCCTATTGAATATTTTTTGCAACAAAAGATGCAACGCGCTTGCCGTTATTTATCAAGCACTCATTTAAAAATTAAAGATATTGCCTACGAACTAGGATATGATGATCCTTACTATTTTTCACGCCTGTTTACCAAGCACATAGGAAAATCGCCAACGCAATATAGAAATGATGAGGTAGGAGACTAATACTAATAATCCCCAGGTATGGATATCCTGTATTTATAATTCATTAAACCAATCACGCCTTGGGGCTCAAAGGTATTTTCTTAACAACAGAAGATATCTGACTTTCATCCCTAATGGAATATGTATACGGCCAAAGTGGATAAAACAGCCAATGCTTTTATCGATTTTCAAAATACCTCCTGCAAATAGCAAGCAAAGGTTCGGCCTGAAATGGCACCCCCCTATGTACGCGCGGCTGTAAAAAAAAGCAAGGACTGTACAGATATGGTTTCGTCAGATACAACTTTATTTCCGTTAATGTTCTTGGTACTCCCAATGTGTCTGGTTCTCTTATTGCCATTAAAAAACTTGTTTTTGAAGACAAAAAATACTCCTTGGCTGAGATGCAAATGGCCATGGAAAAAGTTTGGGAAGGAGAAGAAGTAATGCGCCAGTATTTCTTTAACTTTTCGAAGTTTGGAAATGATAAAGACGAAAGTGACAACATGACCTTCCGTGCTTCATAAAATGTTAGAGAAATATTGGAAAACAAACAAAATATCAAGGGTTCATTGTTCCGACCGTCTTTGTTCCATTATTGGTGTAACTGTAAAATCTTTTTGTAAATTGTGGACTTTAGTAAATGCCAGGGTGGTTCGTTCCAAATTGAGCTAACACCAAACTTTTTTAAAGCAGGTAGCAATTCGGCGCTATTGATGGATGCTTTCTCAAGAAATTTCTTTGTGAAAGGCGGGGTTCAGATCAATTTTAATTTAACAGATTTAAAATTGTTGGAAGATTCCGTGGAGGATAGCCGGAATCCAGCTTATCATGACATTAATGTTAAGGTTACCCGATATTCGAGCCTCTTTGTTACCATGGATAAAAAATTCCAGAAAGAATTTATTGAAAAGGAATATTATTAAAATATATTAGAGGTTATTAGATTATAGACTAGAAGCATATGACGCTTGAATGAAATCTTTCGATAAAATAATTTTTAATTATTATATTATTTAAGCATGAACTATAGACTATTGACAGCCTTGCTAATACCATTAGCTTTAATGAATTGCGGTCGTACAGATATAAAAAAGGATAACACCAGTATTCATCAAAAACGACTTGAAGATTTTGTTGACATGCGCTTTGGAATGTTTATTTGTTACAACATCATGTCGTATGGAGCTGAGTGGGGCGAAGCTAACTACGACATTAGTAGGTTCAACCCGCAAAAATTGGACTGTAACCAATGGGCAGAGTTGGCTGCCGAGGCCGGAATGAAATTTGGCTTGCTCACCACAAAGCACCACGAGGGTTTTTGCTTGTGGGATAGTAAATATACCGATTACGATGTGGCATCAACACCTTACAAAAAGGATATTGTGAAACAATATGTGGATGCGTTTAGGGCTAAAGGTTTAGAACCCGGATTATATTATTCTATTTGGGATTCGAGCAATCAGATTGATAAAGGTAAGGTTAACGAAAAGGAATTAGAATTTATAAAAGGCCAGTTAACAGAACTGCTCACCAATTATGGAGAAATAAAATATTTAGTATTTGACGGATGGTTTTGGCGCTTTGGGCACAATGAGGTTCCATATAAAGAAATAAGGGAACTGGTTCGCTCGTTGCAACCCGAATGTCTGATTACCGACCACACCCATATGCAATCAACATTTCATGTTGATATTCCTTATTTTGAAGGCCCTTTTGGTGCTTTTCCGAAACAAACGAACACAATGGCCTCCGCATTGGGACATTGCAGTGTAAAGGGCAACGGATGGTTTTGGAGTCCCAAAACACCCAATGGTTTAAAGATGGGAGAATCAGCTCCAAACATTACGCATAAACTGGAAACTTTGGAAAGCAGATACTGTAATTTTTTGCTAAACTGTATGCCTAACAGAGATGGTTTATTGGATACCATATACATAGACTTCTTGTCGGAAATAGGCACCTTATGGAAACCCGATTTTAACCGACCTAAATTACCAAAACAACACCCTCCTGTATTATTCGAGATACGCCCCGTTTCAGCCTCAGCAACCAGCGGTGAAGCAAACCACACTTTTGATGCATCAAAAATCGCAGGCAAAAACTATTACGACTGGATTCCTCATGGTTCTAATCCACAATCAGTAACTTTTGATTTAGGAAGTGTTTATAACGGAATCGAATTAATGCAGATAACTCCCAAACATCGATGTAAACCTGCTCCGGAGACCAGCTTAACAGATGGTAATATTAAACATTGCAAACTATGGGTTAGTAAAGATGGAAATAAATTTAAGCTCATTAAGGAAGAAAAATGGTTAGCCGATGGCGATATGAAAAGCATCCAATTCGAATCAAAAAACACCCGTTTCCTTAAGCTGGAAATATTAGAACACGAAGGTGCAAATCCTATTATAAATGAAGTCGTTATTGGTGCCCATTCAAAAGCGCCCGTTATCCAAATCAATGAATGAACAAAACGCTAATATACAATATACATAATATAAACACCCATATCGGTCCGGTTTTCCGCATTGTTATCTATTATAATAAAACTAGACGTATCACTAACATGCTTCAACTCACCAGAGCGTTGCCATGTCTAATTTTATCAACTCTTTGTTTTACAATTCCTTAAACACTCATTACATACCTCTAGGGTGAAAACTATAAAAAAGTCAATTCCCTAAACTAAAAATAGAGATACGGACACCATTGATTCCTGGTGTAACAGACAGCCTTGAAAACTTGCATCAAATTGCCTTATATATTTCAGTTAATTTTCCTGGTTCCGACTGGGAACTTTGCCTTTTCAATGACCTGTGTGCCGGCAAAAATCTTAAAATGATCAAAATATGGCTTCATTCGAATAAAAAGCACTCACATAAAGATTACGAAGTTTTTCGGCAAATTCAAGATGATTATCCTGGTATTAACTTGTTGATATCGGGATTTGTGGAGAGTAATACTTTTTTGATTATGGAATTAACGACAGCTATTTCCTTAATACTGCGCAACTGGTTGTCCTGAATATGTTTTGGCAATTAATAACATCGTTAAATGAACCTGTTTCGAATATTTCGGGAAAGTAAGTTTAACCTTAAACTCATTAACCAATAGGTAATAGAAGCTGCCATGGGACAGCTTCTATTACGACTAATTATTTTTCCGGAATATTAACCAACACATCGAGCAGGTGAAGCCAGAATTTATTTACCGTTTCAATGTTAATCCTTTCATCGGGCGAATGGGCGCCACGGATGGTTGGTCCGAACGAGATCATATCTAACTTTGGATATTTTTCCAGGAAAAGACCGCACTCCAAGCCAGCATGTATCGCTCTAACCACGGGAGCTTCTCCAAACAGTCGCTCATATGATTCCCTGGTGATGTTCAAAATTTCCGAATCGGTATTGGGTGCCCATCCCGGGTATCCTTCTCCATGCTTAACTTCTGCACCCGCCAATTCAAACACACTGCGCACCATGGCGGCAATATCTTCTTTGGCCGATTCTACAGAGCTTCGCTGGCTGGTGGTGATAATCATTTTATCGTCTTCCTGCTTAATTGCAGCCAGGTTAGTCGAAGTCTCCACCATTCCTTCTATTTTTCGGCTCATCTCTATTACCCCGTGCGGGCAAGCATAAACTGAGTTTAACAAGCTTTCCTGAAAGCCTTTTTCAAATACACTATCCGGGATATCACACGATTCCAGGTGCATCCTTAAATCAGGCTCCGTGACTTCAAGCTCAGAACACAATTCATCGTAAAAAATATTGAATGCTACTCTAATGGGTTCTTTTTGAGATGTGGGAACCACAGCTAAAGCGGAAGCTTCACGTGCGATGGCATTCCTCAGGTTTCCGCCACTAAACTTGTTCAACCTTAATCCGTATTCCCGGGAAGCGTTCCATAAAAAACGATTCAGTATTTTGTTGGCATTCCCAAGACCTTTATGTATATCATCGCCAGAATGCCCTCCTTTTAAACCAGAAACATCCATCTTAAAAGCAAAGCAATTAAGCGGTGTTTCTTCCATTTGGATTTCAAAAGTGGCCACCGTGTCAACACCCCCTGCGCACCCAATAAATAATTCACCATCATCCTCAGAATCCAGGTTCAGGAGTATTTTACTTTTGAAGAAGCCTTTTTTTAAGCTAAATGCTCCGGTCAGCCCCGTTTCCTCATCAACGGTAAACAAACACTCCAGATCGCCGTGTTTGATGTCATTACTTGCCAGCAAAGCCAACTGGGCAGCCATACCGATTCCATCGTCGGCACCCAATGTGGTATCGGTAGCTTTAACCCATTCACCGTCAATTTTCGGGACTATCGGGTCTTTATCGAAGTTGTGTTTTACGTGGGAATGCTTTTCGCATACCATATCCACATGCGATTGCAATACCACGGATTCCAAGTCCTCGCATCCCTTGGTGGCAGGTTTGAGAATCAGTATATTCCCTATTTCGTCCTGTTTATATTCCAACCTGTGTTCCTCGGCAAAAGATACCAGGTACGCTAATATCTTCTCTTCTTTTTTCGATGGCCTGGGGATTTGACATATCTTTTCGAAATATTTCCATACTACAGCCGGTTCTAACGATTCTAAAATATTCATTTCATTATTATTTTAACTTTTAAACACACTTGATGAAAATCAACAAGTTAACCACACCCTTCAAAGCGAAGCAGCACCACTGGCTCGTTTCATCGGTTATTTTTTTGAAGCTATAAAAATAAAACGTAAAATTAGCATATGAGATGAGCATTCTCAGCTATACTTACACCAGGAAGTCTTTGGTATATCCGAGAAAAAAAACTGACCTTAATCCGTTAAATTACATCCGATCCGCTATCAAGAGAATATGAGACTTGTTCCCTGATTATTTGAACAATTCCAATAGAAGCATAATCTCCTCCTTTTTATGTTCATTACCTTGGTTTTCGTATGCATACGATAAATTGAACAGCACTCTTTTAATAATATCCAAGTTAGCGCAAGGATTAAAGTAAGACGATATATTGTTTAATTTTTGTTGTTTAATGAAGTATTCTATTTCTTTTCTTCCCAAGATCGCCCCTTTATTTACAGGGTTAATGTAAAACATCACATTATCCTTATGCCCGGCAGACGTAAAAGGATGAATATTTTCATCCAAAAAACAAAGGATAAAATTCTTCGGTAGGTTAACACCGTATATCGGTAAACCTAATCGTTGTGCCACTACCGAGTATATGATAGACAAGGATATCGGATTACCTTTTTTAGTATCAACCACCTCATTGATATATGAGTTTTGCGGAGCAAAAAAGTTGGCACTATTCCTTACATACTTATGGATATCAAACATAACATGATTAATAATCCTAACTTTTTCCAGTGAGGTAAGGTGATCGTTCAGTTCCAGCCAAACATCTTTACGCAATTTGTTTACCTTTTCGTTTAATTCATCGTAGTTCAGTTCGGGATATTGATATTTGGCAACCAAAAACGCCCCATAAAACAAATCTTTTCCGCCCTCATTCACCCACTTGGCCATAAGACTTTTTACGTCATTCAACTGAAGTGTATGAATAATGTTTTCAACCCTTTTTTGAAAAACGTCGTCATGAGATATTTCCCAGGCTTTTTCCAACTCATCGACTACTTCAATCTCTTCTTGAAGCAACTGCTCCTCTACCGTACTAAATACCACCTCGTTAGGATCATCCAATAAAGATATTAATGCGTGTACTTTTGTCTTATCCATGGCTCCCACTTTTAATGTTGTTAAACCAAACTATCCAGTACCTTCTCTATCAAATCCTTCATAACTGGCTTATAATCGTTACTGTATTCCCCTGCTTTTCGATTTGCGATAATGGCACAAACTGTGGCTGCATTGTGCCCTAACAACTTCGACAATCCATAAATTGCCGAACACTCCATTTCGTAATTAGTTATTCTGTGCTGGTCATGTCTAAAATTACTGATTTTTTCGTTAATATCCACATCTTGAATACCTAAACGTATTATTCTTCCTTGTGGACCATAAAAACCGGGAGCCGAGATAGTAACACCCTGATGAAATCCATTTACCGAGAGTTTGTCCAACAATTCCGATGAAGCATCTACTACATAAGGGGATGCAAGCAGTGGATTCCAATTCAAACCTTCTTTAAACTGTTGCTCAAAATCCAAATCCACTACCTCATCTCTTCCTGCATAAAAATTTAGCAAACCATCGAATCCTATTGCCTTTTTGCTTAACAAACAGCTGTCCACCGGCAGGTCTTTTTGCAAAGAACCAGAAGTACCTATTCGCACCAAATTAAGGGATTTCAAAACCTGTTTGACCGTTCGCGTTTTAAAGTCTACATTGACCAAGGCATCCAATTCATTAACCACAATATCGATATTATCGGTACCAATTCCTGTTGCCACAACCGAAAATCGCTTCCTTTTATAGGTACCTGTAACAGATACAAACTCGCGGTTCCTGCGCTCAAGTTCAACCGTATCGAAAAAGGATACAACAGTTTCTACCCTGCCCGGGTCTCCGACCAAAATAATATTGTCGGCCAGTTCGCCGGGTTTTAGCTGAAGATGGAAAATACTTCCATCCTTGTTTATTATTAATTCTGATTCTTCTATTCTTCGTGCCATGCTATATTGTGATAATTTAAAGCAAGGTATATTTTTTTTGTAAAACATGTAATCTTTTATCATAAAAAAACTTTTAAAAACTTTTTATATGTTGTACCCCAAAGCCACAACCGATATAAACTTACTTTTAAATTATCTAAGGCACAAGGGTTAACCCTGTTTTGGCAAATCACTCATTGGGGTGCAGTACGAGACCAATTGAGTGATGCACTGCATCGAATCCACAACGCATACAACATCGTACCCGAGATATTGCTTCCGGATGTTGGGCCTAATAAAACCTTTTATCATCTAGGAAGAATACGACAAAAATTCATTTTTTCTTTCTATTTTTGCCCAAAATTATTGACTATGATACAAAGAATCCAGACTATTTATTTATTGATAGCATTGGCTTTTGGTGCTTCCATGTTTTTTGCACCTCAGATAACGTTTGCTGCGGATACTGAATATATATTAAACTATACTGGAATTAAAGCAGCAGCGGCAACTGAAAACACTAAAAGCATCCCCACCATTGCTTTAACCATACTATTGGTGCTTACTCCAATGGTATCGTTAATGGCAATATTTCTTTTTAAGAAAAGGATGATTCAAATTAGACTTTGTGCGGCAAATATCGGTTTGTTGTTGGGGACAACCGCTCTGATTTACTATTTCGGAACCGTTGGGTTGAAACAACTTTCTGCAACCCACTTAACTTATGGAATCAGCACGGTATTTCCTATTGCTGGTGCCATCCTTAATTTTCTGGCATTAAGAGCTATTGGCAAAGATGAGGCCTTGGTAAGATCAATGGATAGAATCAGGTAAACGTGTCTTTTAGCCGTTCCACCCATAATGTACTAGAATCCGGTTACGCAATTAAACTACTGCAAAACACGGTGTTTCACTGAGTTGCTGCAACTCTCCAGAGGGGTGCTATGCCTTATTTCAGCAACGCCTTGTTTTATGGTATTTTAAATGCTCATTACCTGCCTATAATACATATCCGGGTTTAAGGAAAATATTTTAAGCTGCAGAGATGCGGCTTTTTTTATGTGAATATTTTATAATCAGAAGAACATGTTTCTACGCACCAAAAAACTTATTCAACTTTATTTGCTTTGGCTCATCTACCTTTTAAAAACAAAACGCCCCTTCAATGCGACTGCAAAGAAGGGACGTCCTTATTTCGGTGACTAACTAGTTTTTAGTTTTTGGTCTCTTTTACAATAACGTCATGTGCACCACCTTCAATAATACTTGTTGAGGACACCAAGGTAAGTTTAGTATCCGTTTGCAATTCGCTCAACGAACCAACTCCGCTACTACACATGGTAGCTTTTATTTTACCTACGGTCACTTCTACATTATCTTTTAGTTTACCCGCATAAGGAACGTAACTATCCACCCCTTCTTCAAATTTAAGATTGCTGTTACCTCCCATATCGTAACGCTGCCAGTTGCGTGCCCTGTTAGAACCTTCGCCCCAGTATTCCTTCACGTAATTACCACCGATCAACAACTTTCGGGTTGGGCTTTCGTCGAAACGGGCAAAATACCTACCCATCATCAAAAAATCGGCACCCATGGCCAATGCCAGTGTCATATGATAGTCCTGCACGATACCACCGTCTGAACAAATTGGGATATACACCCCTGTTTTTTGGTAATACATATCTCTTGCTGCTGCTACTTCAATCAAAGCCGTGGCCTGCCCTCTACCAATTCCTTTTTGCTCACGCGTAATACAGATAGAGCCTCCGCCAACACCAACCTTAATAAAATCGGCACCTGCTTCGGCCAAATACATAAATCCATCTGTATCCACCACATTTCCAGCTCCCACTAAAACCTCCCCAAAATTACCTTTTATATACTGAATAGTTTCCTTTTGCCATTCTGAAAACCCATCTGACGAATCAATACAAACCACATCAACCCCAGCCTCTACCAAAGCGGGAACCCTTTCCTGATAATCACGGGTGTTAATACCTGCACCCACCAAAAGTCGCTTGTGCTTATCCAGCAACTCATTAGGATGTTCCTTATGGCTATCGTAATCTTTGCGAAAAACAAAATATTGCAAATTTTTATCCTCATCCAGGATGGGCAAGGTATTTAACTTATGCTCCCAGATCACATCATTCGCTTCTTTTAACGAGATACCACCTTCTCCATAAATTAAATCTTTTAATGGTGTCATAAATTCTTTCACCTTTCTACTGTGATCGTCTCTGCTCGGTCTATAATCCCTGCCTGTAACAAGTCCTTTGAAAGCACCTGTGGCAGATCCGTCCTCGGTAACACCAATGGTTGAAAACCCGGTTCTTTCCTTTAAAGCGATAACATCTTTTAGAGTGTGCTCTGGTGTCAGGTTAGCCCTGCTCTCCACAAACCCTGCCTTATGTTCCTTAACCCGTTTAACCATTTTGCATTGTTCCTCAATACCCTGCGAACCAAAAATAAATGATAATCCACCTTCCTTGGCCAAAGCTTTTGCCATTCCATCATCTGATACAGACTGCATGATAGATGATACAAATGGAATATTTAATGAAATTGCCGGTTCCTCACCTTTTTTAAACTTTACCAATGGTGTCCTCAAATTAATTTTATCGGGCGTGTGTTCCTTTGTGGTTAAACCCGGAATAATGAGGTACTCATTAAAGGTTCTTGATACTTCGTTGATGATATTTGCCATAGTAGTTCGAATGAAAAATTGCGCAAAAATATACATTTTTTTTCTATTAACCGCGTAATGACAAAAATTCACAATTTAATGAAGAAATTTGACCTTCTCCCTTTAATACAAATTATAAGTTATTTTTTAAACTTTCCGAACGTAATTCAATTGTGCCACAGCATAATTAGACCAACCAGGCAACGTATCCTAGACCCAATTCTGTATTTCTTCCTCATTAAAATAGTCACCATCAAAAATTGTATGATTAAAGTCTTATTCAAAGCACTTCGCAAAGAATTGTATTAGTGGATCTGTAACCAATGTTTCACCATAGTCGCCAATCGCATTATTTATTCCGGCATGGTCGTAAATACTTCCGTCCACCTCTGACACAGATACACCTTTTGATTTTAACGTATCAATGAATTCATCGGCATATGCTATTCGTCCGGCAGCACCTCTTTTGGCTATAAAAAATCCAGGGTATGTATTGCCGTTAGCAATATTGAACAAAGGTGATGCTTCTTTATTTATGGTTTCACCAAATCCAAATGCATTGATATACATTTCCTGATTGGTACCATTTTTTACCTGTTCGTCTACATCGTAGCTTTCGGTATCTATACAAGCTACACCTTTAATATCAAATAAGGATAACCCTACGTCATTTAAAAACATTGGGTTAGTACCTGTAAGAGCCACCAAATGCGCTCCTGCACTATGCCCTAACAGTGCAATTTTGTTTTTATCACCTCCCAACGAACCAATATGGGTGTAAATCCACAGCAATGCATCAGCAACATCAATATTGTGATCGGGATATTTTATCCTGCTTGTATTATCAATTTCAAAAGAAAAAGGGCTCAACCTGTAGTTTATACTTACAAAAACATAGTTTAAGAAGCGAAACAAATCTATTTTATTGTCTAACTGGGAAGCTTTATCGCCAATACTCCAACCACCTCCGTGCACATAGACAACTATAGGTTTTTTGTTGGATATATCGCTTGTATAATAAACATCCAAACTTAATAGATTTTTAGAAACACCGTCAATATTCTTGTATTGATAGGTATCGAACTTAATTATTACAGGTTCTACATCATCACCTTCACCTTTAGTGGTACAACTCATATTCCACCATATCAATATAAATAGTAGGTAACGCATAACTTTTTTATGCTTAGACGGATTCTTTTAGTAAAAGTTTAACCGGGCATAAGATTTATCATTTTATAGAAAATAATTCCGGAACAGGGCACTGGCTCAACGCTACGGCCAGCCATTAAATCATCATCAACATACTGCATAATAGAACTTTGAACCAACACCAACAAAAAAACAGCAAGTAAAAAACTTTGAACTTTCTACTTTTAACTCAAAACAATAAGTTTGTATTTTGTAAATTCGCAGCAAACTACATGTTACATGAGCAATTTTAAAGAGGACTTAATGAAGGTAAAGGCTTTTGCCTTTGATGTAGACGGTGTTTTGTCTGCTCAGATTATACCTATGGATTCTGAAGGTGTTCCTATGCGAACAATCAATATTAAAGATGGTTATGCCCTGCAATTGGCCGTTAAACTGGAATATCCAGTCGCAATAATTACAGGAGGTAATACCGAAGCTGTGAGAAAACGATACGAGTTATTGGGTATTGAAGATATTTACATGCGTGCCTCGGTAAAAGTTCCTCATTTTGAGAATTGGTTAAACAAAAGAAACCTAAAACCGGAGGATGTGATGTACATGGGCGACGATTTACCGGACTACCCTGTAATGGATGCGGTTGGTGTCCCTGTTTGTCCGGCCGATGCGGTTGAAGAAGTAAAGTCACTATGCAAATATATCAGCCATAAAAACGGAGGAGAGGGATGTGCACGCGATGTTATTGAACAGGTATTAAGGGCACACGGAAAGTGGGGATTGGATCATTCTTGGTAAAAAAAATACTATGATATCATTATTGCGTTTAGTTCGCCTTCCCAATCTACTGATAATAGTGTTATTGCAATGCTTGATCAGGTATGGGTTAATCATACCAATTTTAAACCATTTTGGTTATGAACCTGTTCTGTCCGATTTTCGATTTGGGTTGTTGGTATTGGCATCGGTTTGTTTGGCCGCATCGGGTTATGTGATTAACGATTATTTCGACATTAAAATCGACCGTTTAAATCGTCCTGATAAAATGATAATCGACAATGGCCTGCAAAGACGGCAAGCCATGTTTTTTCATGTTATCCTATCGTTTATTGGGGTATTTATTGGCCTGTTTATTTCCTATATCGCGCGCAAGGAAACCTGGGCGCTTATGTTTTTGTTAATACCCGTCTTTCTTTGGTATTATTCCACTACATTTAAAAAACAAGGATTTATTGGTAACTTGATTGTAGCGGGTTTAACCGCCTTGGTTACCATTGTTGTAGTTTCGTTGGAATTTGCCATGTTGGTGCGTGTTCACGGCAATGCGATTGTAAATACCGAAGCTTGTTCAACCGCATGGTTCTGGACGTTAGGTTTTGCTTTTTTTGCGTTTGTGACCACCCTTATCCGCGAGATCGTAAAAGACATGGAAGATGTTTTTGGGGACGAACAAGGTGGGTGCAGAACCTTGCCCATTGAAATAGGAATGAAATTCTCGAAAATTTTTGTGGTTATACTTACCTGCAGTACATTATTGTCCATATGGGGTTTGTATTTTACCTTCGATATTTTAAACAGCTCTATAATTACGCTTTGGTATATTGCTGTTTTAATAACAGCCCCCCTTATTTTATCCATTTATTTTTTATATAAAAGTAAAACACCAAAGGCATACCATCGTTTAAACACATTTTACAAACTGATTATGTTGTTTGGAATTTTATATATCCTGGTAGCAGGGCAACTGTTTTAATGCAATATAGCGTATGCTTCAGCAACATCTAAAAAATTATCAAATCATATTGGCGTCTAAATCTCCCCGGCGTTCGCAACTGTTGCGGGAAATAGGGGTTGATTTTTCCGTTGAAAGTAAAAGTATTGAAGAAGTATACCCGGATGGCCTAAACAAAGAAGAAATTGCCACCTATCTTTCCGAACTAAAAGCCGCACCGTTCAAACAAGAAATTCAGCATACCAATAAATTGGTGATTACATCGGATACCATCGTTTGTTTAGGGCAAGAGACTCTGGGTAAACCAAAGGATAGGACCGATGCTATTGAGATGCTCAGAAAACTTTCGGCCAATACACATGAAGTAATAACAGGCGTGACCTTGTTGAGTGCCCACAAAATGCAATCTTTTGCTGTTTCTTCAAAAGTATTTTTTAAAGCACTGAATGATGAAGAAATAGCGTTTTACGTAGATGAGTACAAACCATTTGATAAAGCCGGTGCTTATGGCATTCAGGAATGGATTGGAATGATTGGCATTGAAAAAATAGAAGGTTCGTACTTTAATGTGGTAGGATTACCCATACAAAAATTATATACTGAACTAATGAAATTTTAACTCAATAAAAATACAGATAGCTATAAAATTAAACACATGAGGAAAATTCTTACTTTACTGATTGTATCAGTTGTTTTTTGCCTTTCGTCACAAGCCAGGGAAGGTATGTGGATTCCTATCCTGCTTGAAAAATATAATATTGAAGAAATGCGGCAAATGGGCTTTAAGCTTACTGCAGAAGACATATATAGTGTAAACCAAGCTTGCATGAAGGATGCCGTGGTAATATTTGGTGGCGGATGTACGGGAGAGCTTATCTCTGATCAAGGACTCATCATCACCAACCACCATTGCGGTTTTGATGCCATTCAAAAACACAGTAGCGTAGAGCACGATTATCTCACTGAAGGATTCTGGGCCAAAGATCGCGCACATGAGCTCATCAACGATAATTTATCCGTTACCTTTCTTAAAAGAATCGAAGATGTTACCGATCGGGTTTTAAGAGGTGTAACAGAGGGTATGGAAGGCAAAACCGATACCATCCAAAAAAACATTACGACGATCATTAAAGAGGCCACCGAGGGTACGCATTACAAAGCAAACATTAAGCCATTCTTCCAAGGCAACCAATATTTCCTCTCGGTAAACGAAGTGTACAACGACGTTCGCCTGGTGGGCGCCCCACCTTCCGCCATCGGAAAGTTCGGCGGAGATACCGATAACTGGATGTGGCCTCGCCATACCGGCGATTTTTCTCTGTTTAGGATATATGCAGATAAGAACAACAGACCCGCCGATTATTCAAAAGAAAATGTACCGTATAAACCGCTCAAGCACTTTCCTATCTCGTTAAAGGGAGTCGAAGAAGGTGATTTCACCATGGTGTTTGGCTATCCAGGTTCAACGGAACAGTACGTCCCTTCTTATCACCTTAAGATGATTACCGAAAAAGTAAATCCTGAATTGATAGACCTACGTACAAAGAAACTTGATATTATTAAAAAATATCAGGAAAAAGATCCAGCTGTCCGAATCCAATATGCTACAAAGGCGGCCCGAATTTCCAACTCATGGAAAAGGTGGATTGGTGAAATCAAAGGTTTGGAAAAACTAAATGCCATTGACAAGAAGGAAAAATTCGAAGCTGATTTTCAATTCTGGGCAGATAAAAATGCCGAACAATATTCCGGTTTGTTAAAAGAATACCAATCGATTTATACAACTTATGGTGATTATCGCCTGGCAAACAATTACTTCTTGGAAGCCATATTCCGAAACGGAATGGAGGCAGTTCAAACGTCGAGCCTTTTTAATCGGTTAAAAACAGCCTATCAAAAAGATTCACTGGATCAGGAGCAAATAAAATTGATTAAATCGGACTTAAACAAGAAGCTTACTGCATTTTTTAAAGATTATTATAAACCTATTGACAAAGAAATAACGGTTGCCATTTTATCCATGTTCAGGGAAAGTGTAGACGCTAAGTTTCATCCCGAAATTTACAGTTGGATTGACAAAAAGTACAAAGGCAATATTTCGGAGTTTGTAAATCAGTTATTTGCCAAAACTCTGTTTGTTAACAAAGAATCCACAATGTCGTTTGCTGAAAACTTTACGGCCAAAGACCTGAAAAAACTCGAAAAAGATCCTGCTTATAAACTATTTAGCAGTTTTTATAACGCTTATAGGCAAAAAAATTCTGAATCCTACAGTCAGTTGACTTCCGAAATAAAAGACCTCGATCAAAAATATATGGCGGCTCAAATGGCTTTTCAATCAGACTCTGTTTTCTATCCTGACGCCAATTTTACATTAAGGGTATCTTATGGGAAAGTGAAAGGCTACAAACCAAAAGACGGTGTCGTATTTAACAACCATACTACGCTAGAGGGTATTATTGAAAAAGATAATCCGGACATTTACGATTACCGCGTTCCGGAAAAGTTAAAAAAACTTTACGAAAAAAAGGACTTTGGACAGTACACACGTAACGGTACAGTACCCGTTTGTTTTATCGCCACTAACCATACTACAGGAGGTAACTCGGGTAGCCCGGTAGTAAATGCCAACGGCGAACTAATTGGCGTAAACTTCGATCGTGCCTGGGAAGGCGTGATGAGCGATTTAATGTTCAATCCCGAACAATGCCGCAATATTTCGTTGGATATCAGATACGTTTTATTTTTGATAGACAAATTTGCAGGAGCAAGATATCTATTGGATGAGATGACTTTGATAAAATAGCTGTTTAAACCCGCAATATGCATTAGAAATTCTATTACACATTGAAATTACTTTAAAACAAGACACTTCGTTGCATCACTTCAACTCACCAGAACGATGCTCCCGAAAGTAATCGGGACAAGTGATGCCTCGTTTCAGTACTGCCTTGTTTTATGGTACTTGCAATACTCATCACGAACCTCCAATACATAATCCGGATTAAAATTAATTGAAACTTAAAAAAAGCCAGGATCGTTCATGAACCTGGCTTTTTTTATTCCTCTAATCTACTTTTTTGTCTCCCTTTAAATTAAACGCTGCAATTCTGCGCGATAGTTTACTATACAAAACTGCCAGCTCATCATCATTATCGAGCATAGCCAGATGTTTGTCAATTACGTTTCTGTCGCCTCTTATAGCCGGTCCGGTTTGTGCTTTTACGGGTGACAAAAATTCCGTTTTAAATGCTGTTTCTTTAATTAACGGTTTCATTACATCAAAGCTGACATTGTTCTTTTTCAGAATACGATCTGCTATGGCATACATATGGTTCGAAAAGTTGCAGGCGAAAACTGCAGCTAAATGTATTTGCTGACGCTGGTTTGAATCACAAGCGATCACGGTTCCCGATATTTTTCTGGCAAAATGTTCAAGTTCTTTGCTAACTTCATCTTTATTTGCTTCAATTAAAATGGGAACCTCCTCAAAATCGACTTCCCTTTCTTTGCTAAAAGTCTGAAATGGATAAAAAATACCATATTTATTAAATCGAATAAGTAAATCCACTCCCAAAGAACCAGCAGTATGAACCACAATACCTTTGACTTTTGGCATTTGTTCAATGGTAGCTAATAAAGCTGCATCTGTAACCGCAACTATGTATAAGTCGGCATCTACCTGAATTTCCTCAAAGTCATCCGTGGCATAAGCATTCAGTTGCTCTGCCAATTCTTCCGCATTTGCAAGGGTTCTACTGAAAACCTGTCGGATATTAAGTCCTTTCTTTACCAAACGATTACCTAACTGAGTGGCTAAGTTTCCTGAACCGATCAATATGATATTTCGAAGCATATTAAACTACTTTATTATTAAGATGAAGATCCATTGAACCCTAAAGATGCATTTTTTAATGCATCTTCACTTCTAAGAAGTGAAGAAATTCTTGCAATACAAGATTTTGTCAGGAATAAACCCTGACATACAAAATCATCATATTGGTGTTTGATTATTTAGCTTAACTAGCTGATTTTCTTTCATTAAATTATGCATTTATATTTTAGATGCATAATTGGGTTTATCGAGAATAAAAGTAGTAAAATAAGTGACATGTGTGGTTAACAACAATGAATATATCCAAGTTAATCCGTATAATTACTGGGCGATTTTTTCCTTACCCTCCTTAACCCTATATTCGACAAAAAATGCAAAGATATTAGCATTACGGTACTAAAACTATTATTATTTTTGCAGCTTGTTTGTGGTTGTTAATTTACAGCCCGATAATAAATACATAAGAAGTTTGTTTTTTGTATATTCTAACTATCCATGAAGAAAGAAAGGGTTTTGCTGGGAATGAGTGGGGGTGTAGACAGTTCCATGTCGGCATGGTATTTACAGGAGCAGGGGTACGAGGTAGTCGGAATTACATTTAACACAGTATCTCCACTGGCATCACCAGGTTCCCGTCAGTTTATTTTAGAAGCAAAAGCACTGGCAGCCGGGCTTCACATCGAACACCATTTGATAGATGTTTATGACGCGTTTAAAAAAGAGGTGATCGATTATTTTGTCGACGAGTACCTGCGGGGCAGAACGCCAAACCCTTGCATCCGATGTAACGAAACCATTAAATGGAAATTGTTGTTGGAAGAATCTGAACGGCTCAAATGTGATAAAATTTCCACCGGACATTATGTTAATGTAGTAAAAAAGGATGGATACTTTCATATTCTAAAAGGTTTAGACCCCGCTAAAGACCAATCATACTTCCTTTGGAACTTGCCCCAACAAACACTATCGAAATGCATATTCCCATTGGGGTCCTTGCATAAAAAACTAATAAAGGAAAAAGCCAAAGAGCTTGGTTTTAAGTCCATGGCCAACAAAAAAGAAAGCATGGGGGTTTGCTTTTTACATGGTCAGAATTACAGGTCGTTTATTGATGAAATAAAACCCGATCTAAGAGAAAACCTCGATAATGGTGAAGTGCTAAACGGCAATGGAGATAAAATAGGAACCCATGAAGGATTTCCTTATTATACGATTGGCCAAAAAAGAGGACTAAACCTGCTCAAGAACCATGGTGAATGCGTAGCTCAAATTGATGCTGAAAATAACAAGTTAATCACTGCTCCTAAAAACTCGCTTTTTTCAGACCACCTAATCATCAGCGACTACTTAACAAATAATCCTTATTTTTTAAACCGTACGCAAAAAGTCGATGTGCGAATCCGTGGCTTAGATTGTGTTCCCCCTACCCCAGGAACAGTGGAGCTCATCGACAACCAACTTCACATCCATTTTAATGAACCCGTATGGGCATTAACGCCCGGGCAATCCATCGTTATTTATCAAGATAATATTGTTGTTGGCGGAGGCATTGTGGATGATATCCAATTCAATGCCCATATTGAATCTTAGTAAGGCTATTGGTTCTTTTCGTAATTTTATACCTGTCGTCTGTTCTGTGACCAATCACCCAAATAATATCATCTCCCGAAATCAACAACCAGGTATCTTCTTTGTCTTTTAAAGAAAACTTTTCATCGATGAAAAAGTCGCTCAGCTTTTTGAAATTTTTCATGCCCAGTGGACGGAACTGGTCGCCTTGTTGCCATTTGCGTATCGCTAAGGGGTAATTGAGCAATTCTTCATCAAACTGAGCCACCTGACTGCTTTTGTCAATTTTATATCCATTGGCCTCAATACCCTTATCTAACTTGAGTTTTATGGGAAGATCGATCTCGTTTTGGTCGATTTCAATATAAAAACGTTCATTGTGATCATTTTCCTCCTTAGGCAGAAGAATCACATTAAATCGATCTTTTATCAGTCGATATTCTTTTGAATAAAACTGCTTTCCAGAAACATTGTTCTCGATACTTTCCACCAACTCATTTACAATAGCCCCGTTAAACCCATAAGGATGCAGAATTTCAAATAGAACCAAATTCTTATCCACAAAGCGATGGATATGCTGCAACGATATTAGCATCTGACCATCCTGTTCCACCACCAACTCCTTTTTAATTTCCTCCACAGAACCCTTAACAAACCTACTTACCTGATCCAGATGCTTCATGTTAGTCTCCATGGTATCCATAAAAGATGGATTTAATTCCATCAACCGAGGAAGGATTTGATGCCTTACCTTATTTCGCAGATAAACAGACTCCAGGTTGGATGAATCCGTTCTGTAACTTAGATTATGCACTGAACAATATTGCACTATTTCACTTCGCGAGAACTGCAATAACGGGCGAATAACATGGCCGTGAACAGGTCTAATACCAGACAAACCTTTAATGCCAGTTCCCCTGGCAAGATTTAAAAAGAAGGTTTCTATACTATCGTCTTTATGATGACCTGTTGCAATCCAGTCGAACTGTTCTGCTTCTTTTAGTTTTTCGAACCAGGCATATCTCAAATCCCTAGCTGCCATTTCAATGGAAATTCCATTTTCCGTCGCATGCCCTTTTGTGTCAAAAGACTTTTGAAATAGTTTTACACCAAGCGACGCACATAAATCCACAACAAAATGCTCATCCCCATCCGATTCATCGCCTCTTAAATTAAAATTACAATGTGCCGCACAAACACCTACCTTCAACGAAACTAATTGATGTAACAAAACAACAGAATCAGCACCTCCACTCAACGCCACCAATACCCTTTGCCCGGATTTGTATTTGCATTTATCTATTAAGTAATTTAAAAAACGATTATTCATAGGGTATTATTTTATCCTGATTAAACAACTGTAAAATAGCCTTTGCTTTTAACAGGCACTCTTCATATTCCTTTTCGGGTATACTTTTTTCGGTTATGGCACCTCCCACCATAAACGACAGATATTTATTTGTTGAGTTATAAAGCAAACTACGAATCACCACATTAAAATCGAAATCACCTTCTGGCGTAAAATACCCTATCGCACCTGAATATACGCCTCTTTTGGTTTCTTCATATTTCTCGATAAGTTTCATCGCCCTAACCTTAGGTGCCCCGGTCATTGAACCTGCCGGAAATGAAGACCTGATAGCATCCATTCCTGTTTTATCTTTGTCCAACTTTGCGGTTACGGTAGAAATCATCTGAAATACCTGTCGGAAAGGGTAAATACCGCAAAGTTCCTCTACTTTTACCGAACCTTTTTCTGCCACCCGGGATAAATCATTACGCACCAAATCAACAATCATTATATTCTCCGATCGTTCTTTTATACATGATGCCAAATCCTTTTTTAAATTATCGTCTTCAATAGAATCGGCTCCTCGCTTGGCGGTTCCTTTAATAGGTTGACTGATAATTTTATTTTTTTCCATTTTAATATATCTTTCCGGAGATGCACAAAGAACATAATGGTGCTTCGTTTTTAATAAACCGGAAAATGGTGTTGGGGAAATTTCCACCAATGTATTGTATATTGCGAATGGGTTTATTTCCGTATTTTCAGCAAAAAATTCCATGCAATAATTCAACTCATATATATCACCCTTATGTATATGTTCCAAAATAGATTTAATTGACTGACAATACTTATTCTTGCTTACCCTTGCCGTAAACTGCACCTTGTCAACTATTCTTTCTCCGTTGTTTTGTGAAAAAATGGACGAGATTATTTCCCTTGCCTCCTCTTCTTTATTTATGTCAGCCAAATAACCGATAGTCCATTTATTGCCTATGCACCGGATCACATAGCGCGGTTGAAAAAAAACAGCTTTATCGAAATTTAATCCGTCGTGATTGACCGAATACAATTTCTCTAAGTCATCCTTTAAATCATAACCCCAATAACCACACATCCAATCGTTAATCTCCGATTGAAATTTTTGAACTGCTTCAAATCCACCAATCACCTTATCTATGTGATCAAGTCCTACCATTAAATCCGCTGTATGATAATCCACTTCTGATTCGCGATTCCGATAGTAATCACAACTATCATAAACGGCACCGTATTCGAATTTTCTGCAATATAGAACTATCTTCTGTTTGAAATCGGTTGAATCTTCAACGTGAAAAGAAAAATACCTACGCATGGCGCAAATTTAATTCAAAATGGTATAACCGAACCTATTCATATCAAAAAAGCACCCACAAATTAATGTAGATGCTTTTAATCATATTTTTAACCAGCTTTAATCTCGTTTTCCTAAATAATCAGAAATACCTTCCTGCGAAGCGATTAATCCTTCATCACCAGCATGCCAATCTGCAGGACAAACCTCACCGTTCTCCTCGAAGAATTGCAACGCGTCAATCATTCTTAATGTTTCTTCAACGCTACGTCCCAGCGGCATATCATTTACCACTTGATGACGCACAATACCTTCTTTGTCAATTAAAAACAGTCCTCTGTAGGCCATTGGTGTGCCTTCAAATACCATTTGTCCTTCTTCGTTATAATCATACTCCCCAGCCAACACATCATAGTTTTCGGAAATAGTCATCGCATTATCTGCAACCAACGGGAATTTCACTCCTTTGATACCGCCTTCTTTTTTATCTGTTTGCAACCATTTCCAGTGAGAAAAAGCAGAGTCAACAGATACGCCAACTACCGCAACGTTTCTTTTTTCAAACTCAGAAATCTTGTCCTGAAAAGCAATAATCTCGGTTGGACAAACAAATGTAAAATCCGCCGGATAAAAGAATAATATAACACTCTTTTTACCTACGAATTGATCCAGAGAGTAATTCTCCACTATTTCACCACCGTTAACAACTGCTTCCGCTTTAAAAGCCGGTGCTTTTTTTCCTACTAGTACTGCCATAATTTTCTTATTTGTTTATTTAATTCTGAAATATTATTGATTACACACCTCAAACAAAAGGATATAAATATTGTTCTCATAAATTAGAAATTTTTTTTCACCTTGTCAATACACTCAGTCTACTTTATTTGATATCAATAGACTCATTTATATTTTTTAGGTCTACAGATTGGAAGATGAAGTGGCTTACCAATATTTATATTGTTCAGAAATCTGTTGATTCTGCGGACACCTCTTTTCCATTGTCAGAATTGAAGGATTAAAATTAATCCGCGTACGATTTTATTTCGCGGATAGCTCAACTATTTTTATGATTACTTCAACTGCCTTTTCCATACTTTGAAGTGGGACAAACTCGAACCTTCCATGAAAATTATGCCCTCCGGCAAAAATATTAGGCGTTGGCAAACCCATAAAAGACAAACGAGCCCCATCGGTTCCGCCGCGAATTGGCTTTATATTTGGCGTCACCCCCACTTCTTCCATGGCTTTTTTAGCTTGGTCAACAATATGTATTACCGGCTTTACTTTTTCGCACATGTTATAATACTGATCCTTTATTTCTATGGAGACGGTACCACTGCCATATTCGCTGTTTACTTTACTGGCCAGGTGTGCCATTTCCTTTTTACGGTCTTCGAACCTTTCGCGCTTAAAATCTCTAATAAGATAAGTGAGTTCACTTTTCTCCACCTCACCTTTAAATGACATCAAATGATAAAAACCCTCATATCCGGATGTATGTTCGGGAGTCTCGACCCTTGGCAGCATGGAAATAATTTGATTGGCGATACGTATCGAATTTCGCATTTTGTTTTTTGCATACCCAGGATGCACGTTTCTGCCGGCTACTGTTATTTTAGCTATTGCGGCATTAAAGTTTTCATATTCCAACTCCCCTATTTCACCGCCATCCATGGTATAGGCATATTCAGCCCCGAATTTTTCCACATTAAAATGATCGGCTCCTGCCCCTATTTCTTCATCCGGCGTAAATCCAATCCTTATTTTTCCATGTTTAATTTCAGGGTGATTGATCAGGTGTTCAGCCGCAGTCACTATTTCGGCCACTCCAGCTTTGTCATCCGCACCAAGTAACGTTGTTCCATCTGTGGTTATTAGTGTCTGCCCAACATATTTCTTTAGTTCGGGAAAATCAGATGTTTCCATAATGATATGGTCCTCTTTGTTGAGATCAATATCGTTGCCATCGTAATTTTCTATTATTTGAGGGTTCACATGTTTCCCTGTAAAATCGGGACTGGTATCTACATGAGCAATAAAACCCATTACAGGCACTTCCTCTTCAACATTAGCGGGAACTGTTGCCATCACGTACCCGTTATCATCCAACTCAACCTCCTGCAAACCAATTTCTTTAAGCTCTTCTACCAATTGTAGCGAAAATTTCATCTGTCCCGGGGTAGACGGGGTCAGTCCTGTATCCGTATCCGATTGGGTATCAATACTCACGTATTTTAAAAACCTGTCTTTTATGTTTGTCATATTATTTATATAATTTTAAAACTAAAACAAATATTCTTTCTACCGAAGTTAAAAATGCAATGCTAACTGATAAAAGTAGGTGTTAATAAAATAAATACAAAAAGGGGAAGCTAATAAAAAGCCTCCCCTGACAAATATCATAAAGAAATTCCGCTACTAAATCTTAATAAGATTTCGCAAATAAAACCTTTTGTGCCGAAGGTTTACCAGTAACCATACATTTTCCCGGTGTTTTATCTCCGTTTAAAGGAATACAACGAATGGTTGCTTTGGTTTCGTCCTTTATTTTTTGCTCTGTTTCAGAGGTACCGTCCCAATGCGCTACAACAAACCCACCTTTTTCGTTTAAGACCTTTTTAAACTCCTCATATGTACCTACCTCTGAGGTCATTTCCTCCCTAAAGTCCAACGCTTTTTTAAAGATGTTTTCCTGGATAGTATCTAACAGCGCTGCAACATATCCATCCACACCATCAATAGAAACCACTTCTTTAGTCAAAGTATCGCGACGGGCCACTTCAACCGTATTGTTCTCAATGTCGCGGGGGCCAACAGCCAAACGGACCGGTACACCTTTCAATTCATACTGGGCAAACTTCCAACCTGGCTTGCGGTTATCGCTGTCATCGAACTTTACGGAAATTCCTCGTTGCTTTAATTTAACAACTACATCATCAACTACAGCCGAAATTTTATCGAGATCTTCCTGACTCTTATAAATAGGAACAATGGCCACCTGAATTGGCGCCAATTTTGGAGGTAATACCAAACCAAAATCATCGGAGTGCGCCATAATTAACGCGCCCATCAAACGAGTTGAAACTCCCCACGAAGTAGCCCAAACATAATCCTCTTTTCCTTCCTTATTCGCAAATTTCACATCGAACGCTTTTGCAAAGTTCTGTCCTAAAAAGTGCGACGTTCCCGACTGCAATGCTTTACCATCTTGCATTAAGGCCTCTATTGTATAGGTTTCCAACGCTCCGGCAAACCTTTCGTTCGCAGTTTTACATCCTTGCACGACCGGCACGCCCATAAACTTTTCAGCAAAATCGGCATATACCTGAATCATTGTTTCAGTTTCTTCCATAGCTTCTTGCTGGGTTGCATGGGCCGTATGCCCTTCTTGCCACAAAAATTCGGCTGTACGCAAAAACAAACGCGTTCTCATTTCCCAACGGACCACATTGGCCCATTGGTTACATTTAATGGGAAGATCGCGATAGGATTGAATCCAGTTTTTATACGTATTCCAGATAATAGTTTCCGAAGTAGGACGAACAATCAACTCTTCCTCGAGTTTAGCATCCGGATCAACCACAACCCCGTTTCCATCAGGATCATTCTTAAGTCGGTAATGCGTAACGACTGCACATTCTTTTGCGAAACCCTCAACATGATCTGCTTCTTTACTAAAAAATGACTTCGGGATAAACAAGGGGAAATAAGCGTTTTCATGTCCTGTTTCTTTGAACATTTTATCCAGTTGTTGCTGCATCTTTTCCCAGATAGCGTAACCATAAGGTTTAATTACCATACATCCGCGTACTGCCGAGTTTTCTGCCAAATCGGCCTTCATTACTAACTCGTTATACCATTGTGAGTAGTCAACACTCCTCTTTGTTAATCCTTTTGCCATATGTTTGAATCAATTTATATCTTAGCCACTAATAGTAAGTTATTTTAAATCGATTATGTCGACGAATAATATTACTATTTGATAACATCTTTATCTGTTTTTTAGAGTGCGCAAAATAACAAAAAATCAGGCACATATTTAAGCGTAGTCTAAGAAAAAGTAATGCATTAACTCCTTCCTTCCTTCCTGTATTCTGCCAAAAAATAGCGGAATACTGGAAGGAAGGTAGGTAAACAGAATTTTAAATTCTTTAGTCTTAATACATATATACCTGATTATCTATTAATTAATAATATTTATCAATTATTTCACCCACTAACTTGGGCAAGCTATAAACCTGTTTGTCTATAGCTTTCCTGGTTAGGATATTATAAAAACAGCACTACATTCCAGTAAAGAATTAACTTTTATTATTGTTAATTTTTGTAAATAATAATTGCAAAATAACAAAAGTATGGTACGTTTATTGTTGTTATCAAACCAGTTGTAACCTTTATTAGGGTATTTAGACCTTTTATGATTTAGAATTGTTATTTTGGTAGCGTTTTTTATCGTTTCAGGTCAATATCCCGATCATAACTAAAAGCGTACGCCATGAAAAAGTTTATATTTTTTATATCCGTTGTCACCTTTGTTTTAAGTGGATGTACAACTCAAAGGTCATACACTTCCGACATTTACGAAGATGATATTTACTACACACCTTCAGACAAACCTGTTGCTGTTGCCCAAAAATATTCGGCTTTACCCAAACCGGATAAAATGATAAAAAAAGAAGATAACAAACGAATTTCAAACTTAAAAAGCGAATATAACAGATCCGAGAGAGCTGAACAGCAGGAAGATCTGAGAGATTTTTCGCAAATTCAACAAGAATATACCAGCTTATTGACCAATGACACGATTCAAGAAGTGGATTCTTTGTTGTACTATGACGAAAACACCGGATATTGGGTGAACGAATTTGAAGGTTCGGAAATGGACAGGGATTATGCGGAAAGACTAGCGCGTTTCCATGGGCCTTTCAGAGGCATTCCATACTGGTCGCCTTTATACCAAGATGTCATATTTAACAGTGGTTTTGACTATAACGTATACATAGATGGTGATTATGCATTTGTTGTACCGAAATGGCACAGCCGTTATTATTACGATTGGCGATTTGGAAGAAGTTACAACAGATTTGGATACTATGGCGGTTACGGTTTCTACGACAGTTGGTACGGTTTCAACTCGCCATACTATTCTTCTTGGGGATACCCTTATTTTGGATGGGATTTCGCCTGGGGATTTGGCGGATATTATAATCCTTACTATAACCATCACCACCATGGAGGTTATTATGGTGGCCATGGAGGCACTTACAAAAATAGACCAGTTTATTCTAGCAGCAGACAAGCGGCGGGACAATCTACGTCTACTTCAAGCAGTGCGACACAAGGCAAGTTAAGCTCAGGATCCTCAAGAGCCGCAATGCAATCACGATCTAATACCAGCAGAAGCACAAGAGCATCTTACACCCCTACCACCAAAAGCGCGACTACCAGTAGCAGAGCAACCAGTAGCAGTAGGACAACAAGAAGCTCTTATACACCTATATACAACAACACCAAACAATATTCAACAACTACAAGAAGTAGTTACAACCGAAGCAGCAGTACGCCAAGTTCCAAATCGAGTAGTGGAACCAGCCGTACTTATAGCAACAATAGTTCAAGCAGAAAATATTCAAGTGGTAGCAGTACTAAAAGCTCCGGCTACAGCACCTCTCCAAGTAGAAGTTCTTCCAACCGAAGTACCAAAAGTTACAATACAGGAAGTTCCAGTAGCAGAAGTTCGAGTTATAGAAGCAGTGGCAGTTCGTCATCGAGATCCTATAGTCCCTCATCCAGCAGCGGATCCCGATCATCAGGATCATCATCCAGCAGCTACTCCGGTTCAAGTAGCCGATCTTCCAGTTCCGGTAGCAGCAGTCGATCAAGCAGCGGTAGCAGTAGCCGATCGAGCCGAAGTAGGTAAAAATATCATATAATTGCAAGCATATTTTTAATTGTTTAACCTTTTCACAACTATAACGATGAACAATATAAAACATTTAACAGCATTGCTTCTGTCATTTATAGTCCTCTCCTTAAATGCTCAGAACTACGAAGACATGTTACGGTATTCCCAACCCCAGTATAGCGGAACGGCTCGTACCATGGCCATGGGAAATGCATTTGCTTCAGTTGGAGGCGACTATGGTTCCCTTGCCATCAACCCCGCAGGTATAGGAGTATACCGCTCATCGGAATTCACTTTTACACCTTCGGTGATCATGAACTCGACATCCAGCACATTCCTGGATAATAAAACGGATGAAACAAAACTCTCGTTTGCACCCAGTCAAATTGGTTTTGTAGGAACCTACAAACCCATGAGAGACGTAAAAAAAGGGCTGGTCAGTTCTCACTTTGCCATAGGGTACACACGAAACAACAACTTTAACTATAAATCACTGGCTGCAGCGCGCAATACAAGCCAATCACTGGGCGGCTACTTCGAACATAACGCCAATGATGCAGACGGTTATTGGAGTCAACTAACCAGCCTTGCCTTTGATGCTTATATTATTGATGAGATTGATGATGGCAATGGCGGTTCTTATTATTCTTCGTTTATGAATCCTGGAGATATGGTTCACCAAACCAATATTCTCGAAAAAGAAGGTTATTCCGGAGAAATAAACCTAACCGGCGGCGTTAACATCAGTAATTTTTTAATGGTTGGAGGTAGCGTTAATATTGTTACCATGCGTTACAAAGAAGAAGCTAACTATTACGAGGAATACAGTTTGGACAATGGTCAGGTAAACAGTTATGATGTATTTGACAGGTTTTCGGTAAGAAACTATTTAGATGTTTCCGGCGTAGGGGTTAATTTAAAAGCCGGGTTTATTTTAAAACCTGTAAATTTTTTTAGAATTGGTGCCGCATACCACACCCCAACATGGTACAATATAGAAGAAGAATTTGGTACCGGGATAGATGCCGTTTTCTTTAACGACATTGATGCCGTTGGGGGCAATTCTACTTATGCATATGACTATGAAAACGTGTTTGAATATAAGGTGATTACTCCTGAAAAACTGGTTGCTGGTGCATCTTTTGTAATAGGAAAATTTGCCATATTGAGCGCCGATTATGAATATATCGATTATGCAAACGGCAAGTTCAAAACAAACTCAACCAACTACGAAGATATTCTTGCTATTAGAGATGCGAGTGATGCTTTAAAATATGATTTAACCAGTACTCATAATTTTAGAGCCGGAGCGGAGTTCAAGTTAGGAAAACAAGTTAGTTTAAGAGGCGGTTATTCTTGGCAGGAGTCTCCATATAAAGTAGGGGAAAAGGATAGAGAAATTACTAGTTATTCTGCGGGCCTTGGATTCAGAAACAAAAACTATTTTATTGATTTGGCCTACAAACTATCGTCATTCGACAACCGTTTTTTTAACTACAACTGGGATGCAGAATATGATCAGGATTTAGGTGTACCCTACGAAACCGTTGCTAAAACCAATGACCATTTCGTGGCGTTAACGATGGGCTGGAAGTTCTAAATATTAAAGAATAATAATATCTAAAATCCCTGGGACAAATTGTATTAGGGATTTTTTTATGCTTTGTTGGACAGTGCTTCCCGGTAAAAAAAATGTAATCACCTCAATTTAAGATAGAGACAAGTGCAATATCCTTATTATATACCATTAAACAAAAAACACCCGATGCTCAAAAAGAACATCGGGTGTTTTTGTATATGGTTGTATCGTTATTAAATAATCATACCAGCTGCAACCGTTTCGTTGGTTCCCTCATCTACCAAAATTACACTTCCTGTAATTCTGTTGGTATTATATGAATCCACATGCAATGGTTTAGTTACCCTCAAATTTATCTTAGCAATGTCGTTCATTCCCACGGTTAAATCTTCGGTATTTTTCTCCAGGGTATTAATGTTCATTTTATGTTGAACACCAGTAACCATGCAACGTGCATCAGCAGAGGTATGTTTTATTACGTATTTGCTCCTTGGAACCAGGTTACGCTCGTTAAACCAACATATCATCAACTCTAAATCTTGTGTTGTAATAGGCAGGTCATCCGATTTCACCAACATATCGCCACGGCTGATATCAATTTCATCCTCCAATGTTATAGTTACCGATTGCGGTGCAAAAGCTTCTTTTAAGGAATCCTTAAAGAAATCTATTGTTTTCACTTTTGAGGTAAAACCGGAGGGCAATACGGTAATCGGGTCGCCCACTTTTACTGCTCCACTAGCAATTCTACCACCATAACCCCGGTAGTCAGGAAATTCTGCTGACTGTGGACGCACCACATACTGCACCGGAAAACGGAAGTCGGTATGGTTTATATCGCTACTGATGTGAATATTCTCTAACAAGTGCAACAAGGTAGGACCCTGATACCAATCCATTTTCTCGGAACGGTCTACCACGTTATCCCCATTAAGAGCACTAATAGGTACATAACGAATATCCTTAACGCTTAACTTTGAAGAGAAAGCATCAATATCACTTTTAATACTTTCAAAGGTATCCTCGGCATATTCCACCAAGTCCATTTTGTTAACACAGAAAATAACGTGAGGGATTTGCAACTGAGAAGCAATATAAGAATGCCGCAACGTTTGTTCCAACACCCCGTGACGCGCATCTACTAAAATAATAGCCACATTCGCGGTACTTGCACCGGTCACCATATTGCGTGTATACTGAATATGTCCCGGAGTGTCGGCAATAATAAATTTACGTTTTGGGGTGGCAAAATAACGGTATGCCACATCGATTGTAATACCTTGTTCGCGCTCGGCTCGCAAGCCATCGGTTAAAAGAGCCAGATTAACCTCTTCGTTACCAATTCGTTCACTGGCCTTTTCGATGGCTTCCATCTGATCTTCAAAAATGGCTTTACTATCGTACAACAATCGCCCTATTAAAGTACTTTTACCGTCATCAACACTGCCCGCAGTGGTGAAACGCAAAAGTTCCATATCTAAATATCCTGAATTTTTATCGCTCATAATAATTTGATGCTAGCTAAAACACTGATTTAAAAGTACCCCTCTTTTTTACGGTCTTCCATGGCCGATTCGGAACGTTTGTCATCCGCACGGCCACCACGCTCTGTTGTTCTGGTTGCGGCCACCTCTTGAATAATGTCCTCCAGGTTATCCGCTTTTGAAAGCGTCAAACCAGTACAGGTAATATCACCTATGGTCCTGCACCTTACATCCATCTCAACCAATTCTTCACCTGGTTTTAGCTGCATAAACGGAGCCTTAAACATCCAAACCCCATCGCGGTTGAAGACCTCGCGCCTATGCGTGAAATATAAGTTTGGCAAATCGATGTTTTCCATGTAAATATACTGCCAAACATCCATCTCAGTCCAGTTACTTATTGGGAATACCCTAAAATGCTCGCCCATATTTTTGCGACCGTTGAAGATGTTCCAAAGCTCGGGACGCTGATTTTTAGGATCCCATTGACCAAATTCGTCCCTGTGCGAAAAGAAACGTTCTTTGGCACGTGCTTTTTCCTCATCACGTCGACCACCACCCATAGCAGCATCCGTTTTCAACTCCTCCAATGCATCAAGTAGCGTTACAGTCTGCAGCTTGTTCCGGGAAGCATTCACTCCTTTCTCCTCAACCGCTTTTCCTTGATCAATTGAATCTTGCACGTATCTAACAATACATTTAGTCCCCGTCTTGGCCATTAGATTGTCGCGGTAATCCAATGTTTCCTGAAAATTGTGTCCGGTATCTATATGTAATAGCGAAAACGGTACTTTAGCCGGATAAAAGGCTTTACGGGCTAAGTGAAACATTACAATTGAATCTTTCCCTCCGGAAAAGAGCATCACCGGTTTTTCGAACTGTGCCGCCACTTCACGAATAACGTAAATAGATTCAGCCTCCAGCTCCCTCAGGTGATTAATCTGGTATTTATCCATAGTTACTTTAATGATTTTAACCTAGTAGGTTACTAAAAACGCAGCCAAAGTTAATGTTTTTAATCATACTTTAAAACTATACTACGTTGCCTAAAAACAAAAAGTCCTACCATTACTGGTAGGACAAAAAAAGCACCAGTTTAGATGCCAACATTTTTTATCTAGTCAAGGGTACTGATATCGTCTACATCAAAGCTCTTGTTGTACTGCGTCATTGCCCTTAAACTCATTCCTACATTAGAGAATCCTCCATCGTGGAATAGGTTCTGCATGGTTACCTTCTTGGTAAGGTCGGAGAACAAGGTAAGGCAATATCCGGCACATTCGTCAGCGGTTGCGTTTCCGAGTGGCGACATTCTTTCCGAGAAATCCATCAATCCATCAAACCCCTTCACACCGCTTCCTGCGGTTGTCATGGTAGGCGACTGTGATATAGTGTTTACCCTAACTTTCTTTTCTCGGCCATAGATATAACCAAAACTGCGGGCTATCGACTCAAGCAGTGATTTGGCATCGGCCATATCGTTATATCCATAAAAAGAACGCTGAGCTGCAACATATGACAATCCAACAACTGAACCCCATTCGCTGATTGCATCCATTTTAAAACCTACTTGCAGGAGTTTATGAAACGAAATAGCAGAAATATCCAAAGTTTTGTTCAGATAACTATAGTTAAGGTCGTGATATACTCTTTTTTTGCGAACATTAAGCGACATACCGATAGAGTGCAATACAAAATCGATTTTTCCGCCAAGCACTTCCATCGATTTAGCAAAAACGTTTTCTAAATCCTCTACACTGGTAGCATCTGCGGGAATAACCTCCGCATTACATTTTTCCGAAAGTTCGTTTAACGTACCCATTCTGCATGCGACCGGAGTGTTGGTCAACGTAAAAGTGGCTCCTTCGGCATGTGCCATTTCAGCAACTTTCCATGCAATAGACATATCATTCAATGCCCCGAAAATAATCCCTCTTTTTCCTTTTAATAAATTATATCCCATTGTTATATTCTATTTTGAGCGTACAAATATATATGATTAAGCCTTTCGACGATACTTTATAGTACAATTAATTAAAATTTCACAATATCCAGGTTGCATATTCGATAAAATGCCTAATCATTTGAAAGAGAAAACTGACAAGTAATTGTTGACATCAATATTCGAAATTGGTCTTTCCAGTATTAAAAATATTAATACAGGATTAGCTAAGCCGATGCTCCCAAAAGTTCTTTTGCATTGGAAAGTGCAGCATCGGAAAGATTACTACCACTCAACATTTTTGCGATTTCCGTTACCCGCAGATCATAGTCCAATTTTTCAATACTCGAACGTGTATCCGTTTTGCTATCTTTTTTATATACTTTATAATGATGCTTACCTTTAACTGCAATTTGCGGCAAATGGGTTATACTGATCACTTGTATGTTTTTAGATATGTCCTGCATTATACGACCCATTTTATCCGCCACCTCACCGGAAACCCCTGAGTCTATCTCATCAAAAATAATAGTAGGCAAGCCTTTTGATACAGACAACAATGCTTTTATGCACAACATCACCCTCGACATTTCACCTCCTGATGCTACCTTTGGAATAGCCGAAAGTTCTCCCTTTTTGTTGGCCGAAAACAGGAAATTGATATCATCAAATCCGTTTTCGGAAAATTCATTAAGCAACTTGCAATCCACCACCAATCTGGCATTGGGCATTCCCAGTTCCACCAGCTGATCTACAATTTGTTTTTCGATAGCAGGTATTACCTTTTTACGGGATGCTGACAATCTACTACCCGATTGTTTCAGTACCTTAAACGCAGCTTCTATTTCTTTGTTCAACTCCATTAAATCGGTGTCGAACGAGGAAATCTTTTGCAGCTTCGCGGCTAAGTTATCCCTTATTTCGATGAGTGCGGATAAATTATCCACCCTGTGTTTCTGCTGAAGAGCATATATCTGATCCAATCTGGAAGAAACAAAATCGAGACGTGAAGGGTCATGATCTATGCCTTCCATCTTGTCCTCGAGCTCTTTTACCAGATCATCCAGGTCGATAAAAGCGGATTCAGTTCTTTTCACCCACTCCTCCCCTTCCGGAATAAACGAAGCAATTTTATCCATGTTCCTGCTTACCTCTTTTAAGGCAGACAGCACCGGGCTGGCTTCACCATTTAAAATTTCAACATTCGCAAAAAGGTTTCCTTTAATTTCCCCGGCATGTGAAAGCATTTCCCTTTCCTGCTCCAACTCCTCCTGCTCACCTTCAATTAATTTCATTTGATCCAGCTCGTCAACCTGGAACCGCATATAATCAGCCTCTTCAGCTAACTTTGAATTTTGAGATTCCAGCTCTTTTTTTCTTTTTACCAATACATGATATGTACTGTAATCGTTGAGGTATTTATCTTTTAGAGCCATATTCTTGGCCACGGTATCAACTACGTTAAGCTGAAAACCGCTTTCACCTAGAAGCAAGTTTTGATGTTGCGAATGTATATCGATTAAGCGCAACGAGACACTTTTTAAAAATCCCAGGTTTACGGGTGTGTCATTCACAAAGGCCCTGGATTTTCCTGAAGATAACACTTCCCTTCTAATGGTAGTTTCTACTTCAAAATCCACATCCTCCTCCTTGAACAATTTTTCAAAACCATATCCCGACACATTAAAGACTGCTTCTACAACACTCTTTTTCTCTTTGTCTTTTAGAACGGAAACATCACTACGCTGCCCGAGAACTAACGAAAGTGCCCCTAAGATAATTGATTTTCCTGCCCCGGTTTCTCCTGTTATCACCGAAAAACCGTTGCTGAAATCTATTTCTACCTGATCTATTAATGCGTAATTTGAAACAAATAACGATTTTAGCATAATCGATTCAATAATTATTGATTACCCGATAATGATTTACTGTAATTTGATGCGTTGGCAGGATCAACCTCAGATAAAACTTCAATTGCCCTGGCCTTCTCCATTGAGAAAGATTCCGAAAAAATGTTGATCAATTCTTCCGACTTAGCATCGAAAAATACCTGCATGGCAAAAGAACCCGGTTTGTTCCTGTGCACTTTCTGAAGTCTTTCAATCGCCGACAGCACTTCTTTTCGTCCGTCCTCTGGTTTATCGCTCATCTTATCCAAACCCAGGCGATGATATTGATACATACATTCGCGCAACGGTCGGTGATGCTCATTCAAATAATTCTCCACCAACCAATAACGGTTGCGGGTACTTTCGTATGAACGCCAACCTTTTTGTGCCGAATTTTGAGCCTGATTAACGATATCCTCGGCTTTCTCCATATATTTTGTACCTCCCATTTTTGCAAATGAATCATAATCAAGAGCCAATATTACGTTGGCATAATATGCCAAAACACCTACCAGATTCGATTTAAATGAATTGGGATTATAAATCAAGGGCTCAAATTCCACATACTGAAAATCAAAATCCTGATCGAGATAATTTAGGATCATAGAGCTGTAAGCCGAATTGTATATCGGACGACGCACCTGCACCTGAATAGTGCCTGAAAAATCATCTACAGAATTGATTTCCTTAATATTGATCATGATACTGCACTTTATCCTTTCCTCGGGACTGAAAACATTGTCTGTCCATTTTTGTCCATTCATAAACTCGATAATGGCAGTTTGCATGGTTTCAAAAACCTGCTTATTGGTACCCTGAACACTAGGGGAAACCACAGAGACCGAACACTGTAGTTCCTGGGAAACAGAAACTCTTGCCAGCAATAACAAAAGGAATAATACAATATGGTTTTTCACGGATTTGATGATTTAATTATAATGACATTATCTTATCCACAATATCGACAGCCACTTCACGCTTACTTTTTAACGTAAACTCTTCTGTATTATTTTCCCGGTCTATAAGGGTTATTTTATTGGTATCCACACCAAAGCCCGCGCCTTCGTTCTCCAGGGAGTTTAACACAATAAAATCCAGATTTTTTTCGGCAAGTTTTTTCCCTGCATTTTCTATGGCGTTTTCCGTTTCCAAAGCAAATCCAACCAGTAGCTGTCCCTTTTTCTTCATTCCGCCCAGTTGCCGGGCAATATCCTGGGTAGCCTTTAACGACAGAACCATTTCTTTCTCCTTGCTCTTTATCTTTTGGTCGGCTTGTATATTTGGCGTATAATCCGCAACTGCGGCGGACAAAACAGCACCATCGCATTCGGGAAAGTACTTTACGCATGCGTCGCTCATTTCTTTTGCCGAAGTTACCGATACCACCTTCACTTTTGGGTGCTCCGTTTTCACCGATACGGGGCCGGAAACCAAAGTGACATCTGCACCTTTCCCAGCTAGAACCTCGGCAATCTGATACCCCATTTTACCGCTCGAAAAATTACCGATATATCTAACGGGGTCAATTTTTTCGTACGTAGGCCCTGCGTTTACCAGAAATTTTCGTCCCGACAGTGCCCCCCTCTCCTGCTCTAATGTTTCCTGAAAATAAGATTCCAGTTCATCCACAATCGTTTCAGGTTCTGCCATTCTGCCCTTACCGCTTAAGCCGCTGGCTAACTCTCCGGTCTGTGCTTCAATCAAACGAACACCATCTCCCTGAAGTGTTTTCATATTCCTTTGATTGGCCGGATGAAGGTACATGTCCAGATCCATGGTAGGTGCCACAAAAACAGGACATCTGGCAGACAAATAAGTGGTAACCAACAAATTATCTGCTATTGCGTTGGCCATTTTACCCATCGTATTTGCTGTTGCCGGGGCAATAACCATGGCATCGGCCCATAAACCTAAATCGACATGACTATTCCAGTCGCCATTTTCAGGGTTATAAAAATCGACTAGAATGGGATTCTTGGATAAGGTTGCCATGGTCAGCGGAGTAATAAACTCCTTAGCTTTTTCCGTCATCACTACCTTAACCTCAGCGCCCTGTTTCACAAAAAGCCTGGTCAACACAGCCGATTTATAGGCCGCAATACCAGCCGAAACCCCCAGAATGATTTTTTTGTCCTTTAATATCATAATACCGAAAATAAAAAAAGATAAAAGAAATATGCAAAACCTCCTTTATCTTTTTATAAATGTATCTGTCATTGCCGATTCGACAAAAGGTTCCTGCCGAATTTTGAATAAGCGCTAAACGTCCTTGTCCGCGTTGCGGTAATACACTTTTTTTTCCACAAATTCTTGCGTGGCAATAGAAGATGGTTTTGGCAATCTTTCGTAGTACCTTGAAATCTCTATTTGCTCACGATTTTCAAATACCTCTTCCAAATTATCGGTATAAGATGCAAACTCCTGAAGTTTTTTATTTAACTCCTCTTTCATCTCAACACTAATCTGATTCGCTCTTTTGGCAATAATATTTACCGACTCATAAATATTCACGGTATCCTCAGAAAGCTTTTGAGTATCCCAGGTAATTGTGGTGCCCGGAGCATTTGTCTTTTTATAATCCATGATGAATTTATAGTTATCTATTTCTAATTTGTTTCTTCAAAATTAATACTCTTAGAGGCGTCATTATATATTTTAACGGCCTTTTTCATGTAATCACTTTCAGGAAATTCGTTAATAAACGAGAAATATTCATCTATCGCGTCCCTCATCCTGTCCTCTTTCTTCTCAATCACACTGTTTACCGCTTGAATATACTTAGCCTCTAAAATCAGGTAGGACAATTCTTCCCGGTATTTGGTATCCGGAAAATCCTTTAAGCTATTTTGTGCCGCAATAACTGCCGACAAATAATTATTGCCCATATAGTTACCTAAATCGAAATACAATTTGGCACTTAAATATGATTTATACACTAACTTGTCTCTCAACTCATCCATCAACCGATTAGCTTCTTCCACCCTTGAACTGGTAGGATATAAGTTTACGAAAAGTTGAAATTCGTTGATGGCGCTGTAGGTATCCGTTTGATCCAATCTGGGCTTAGGGGACAGCATGTAATAACAGTATCCGCTCATAAACTGACATTCCTCGTTCTGCTCACTGGAAGGGAATGTTTTAAGAAACTGACGATAATAATGGCCTGCCATCATATAATCATCAAGTCCGTACAAACAACTTGCATACGTGTAACTAATGGTTTCCGATTTATCGGTACCTCTGTAAACACCTTGCAATTCGTTTAATAGTGTTGCGGCCCGCATAAAGTCTTCCTTCTCGTAATATTCCATCGCTTTGGAATATTTGAGCTCATAATCGGTGCTTTTTAACACTTTTTGGTACTGGCTACAACTAAATAAAAGTGGGAGAATGGATAATACAACAAGAATTTTTCTCATTAAAGAATTGATGTTTTATATGTACAAAAATTTATAACCATCTAAAAATAAAAGGCCTACCAAAAACAAACATACCAAATACCATCTCATAACACGTACTAGAAACCATAAGTATTTGATGAAACCCGCTTAAAACAATCCTTTCTGGGGCAAAGATTTTTAAATGGTTGTTCCATAGGCTTATTCATAATAACGTGCAAAGATAATCTTTTAAAGCCAAATAAAAAAAAATTAGTAGCCGAACAACATATTTTTATATTTTCATTTTTTCGTATTCATTAACTATCACGATTATTAAAAAATATTACCTTTGCCCCGTTAATTCATAAAAAGATATACAACGTGGATATTTTTGACAAGATAAAGAGTATGGGACCACTTGGTCAATATGGAAAAGCCGCTCACGGTTATTTCATATTCCCTAAATTGGAAGGCGAAATAGGTCCTAAAATGAAATTTAGGGGCAAGGAAGTTCTTACCTGGAGTTTGAATAACTATTTAGGTTTAGCTAACCACCCGGAGGTTAGAAAAGCTGATGCAGATGCCGCCGCGGAGTACGGTTTGGCATACCCCATGGGTGCGCGTGCAATGTCCGGTCATACCAGCATGCATGAAGAACTGGAATCCAACTTAGCTGAATTTGTAGGAAAAGAAGATTCATATTTACTCAACTTTGGGTACCAGGGAATGGTTTCCATTATTGACACCTTGTGTACGAGAAATGATGTAATCGTTTACGATTCCGAATCACATGCTTGTATCATGGATGGTATTTTTTTACATAAAGCCAAAGGAGGAAAAAGTTTTGTTTTTCCGCACAATGATATTGAGCGTTGCGAAAAAATGCTTACTACTGCAACTAAAAGAGCCAAAGAATCAGGTGGTGGTATCCTGGTTATTACCGAGGGTGTTTTCGGTATGGCGGGAGACCTTGGAGCGTTGGATAAAATTGTTGCTTTAAAAGAAAAATTCGACTTCCGTTTACTGGTTGATGATGCCCACGGTTTCGGTACCATGGGAAAAACAGGAGCAGGTACTGCCGAGCACTTTGATGTAATCGATGGTGTTGACGTATATTTTAGCACATTTGCCAAATCAATGGCAAGCATTGGTGCTTTTGTGGCGGGTGAAGAGGAAGTAGTGAACTACCTTCGTTATAACATGCGTTCTCAAATATTTGCAAAATCGCTTCCTATGCCATTGGTTATTGGTGCCTTAAAAAGACTTGAGCTATTAAGAACACAGCCGGAGCTAAAGGATAATCTTTGGAAAGTTGTTCATGCGTTGCAAAAAGGTTTAAGAGCGGAAGGGTTTGATTTAGGTGATACACAATCGCCTGTAACTCCAGTATTCTTGAACGGTTCGGTTCCAGAGGCTACCCAGCTGACCATGGATTTGAGAGAAAACTACAACATCTTCTGCTCTATCGTGGTTTACCCTGTTATTCCAAAGGATCAGTTGATGTTAAGAATTATACCAACCGCTGTTCACACATTGGAGGATGTTGAATATACCATTAAAGCTTTTGCTGAGGTAAAAGAAAAATTAGTTGCCGGAAACTATAAAAGCGATAAAATTGCCAATATTCTGTAAATTGGTATTCGATAAACTTAAAAGGCAGCCCTATTGAATTAAGGCTGCCTTTTTTATGATTTAAAAAATTGTCGCAAAATTGTCATTTGACTTCATCTAAATGCCAATTCGACGAACATTAGCGTTAATAATGCTTCGCATTTAACACTATAATTAATCTACCGGCATTATACCCAGTGCTAATTTCATAGCCAAAGTGGTATAAATTCTATCTCGATAGCTATCGGGACAGCCGATGCCTGCTGACATGAAGGAATTTTTCAAATTCCTAATGACAGCTCTCGGATGAAAACAGTCAATATTGCTTCTCTAAAATAAACCCGGGCAAATAATGGTCTAAAATATCCTTCATAGACTTGCCTTGTACCGACATTGCCATTGCCCCAACATTGCAAATTCCTTCCGCGGTTCCCATACCTGCCCCGTTTATTTCGAGGGTGGCCTCTTCCTCTTCCAGATTCTCTTCCACCACAAAAGACCTGCTTGGCAAATCCAATAATACAATCAAACGATCCAAATCGCCTTCTTTTAAAACCACTTCATCGGCATCGCCAAACACCGAAATGCTTTTAACAGCGCCGGAAGTACCTCGTTCTGTAATTTCAACCCCTTTAAAGTTTCCAACATTGATATCGAAATTATTTCGGAGCAATGAGTTGAAATAGACGACTTCAACGTTCCTTTTCCATCTGTGGGCTTGAGACAAATCAATCCCACTTCCGGCAACAAGATCGTCCATTGCTGCTATATCTTCATGCTTACAATAACTGTCGGAACCGGAAAATACCCATTGTTCGATATTATCGTTATTGCTTAAATCAATGTTGTTATTTTGCACCGAATCACAAACACGATCCAGCAAACCGGTCACCTGTTCGGTGACTCCACCGCAACAAAGTGTTTGCGGAATATAGCTCAACGAATCATGAGAAACCAAAGCCAGCCCCTCGGTTTCTTTAACGGCATCATGTGCAAGTTGATTGCAGACTTTTGAAACTCCTGTATACTTTTTTATAAGGTGCTGCGGTCGTAAATTTAATATTTTACAATAATCAGATTCTTCAAAAACAGAACCATTCCTCTCGGAGTATTGATTTATGGCTAATATGATAGAGGAATTTCTCAGTGCAACAGCCTGAACCTTTAGATACTCTATTTGTGTGTTATTGGGAAACCTATTGCACATTATACTGGCTACGAAACTTTCAACATCTACCTCGTTTACAACAACTACATCTTCCCCCTCTCGTTTAAGGAGAATGATGCCTTTAAACAAATGTTTACTGTACTTACTGTCTCCCTGATCCAACTCAAAAACACATCCTCCCATCTCTTTATTTACAGGAGACAAATAAACATCACTCGAAGACATTACGATTTCAATCTCGTCTTCGAGAAAAATTTTGTCATCGCTAATGTATATATCCCATTTTCCAGAAATCCGTCTTTGTGATTCCCCAATGAAATAATCACCCTTCATCTTCAGAGTTATCTTGGAACCGTCAAACAGCTTGACTTTTATGTTTTGTTTAGTAAACATTATTATTCAAATCGAAAAATATATTATCATAACACCCCGAACCCCACTCTCCAAAGTGAGCGTTCGTTACTGGGGTAACTTATTACATTCCCGGAAGATTTGAAGGTGCAGCCATTTCTTCTCTTTTCTCTTCCCGGTGATAATTTATTACCACACCTAAACAGCCCTCCTGCCCGTTAAATTTTTCCGGATTCTCAGCTGTTATCTCTAAAAAAACACGCTTTGTTGAACCAAAACTGATGTTGATTTTATCGGTAAAGTTATCTTCACCATTATCCCAAAAAACATTCCCGTTTTCATAGTCTATTACTTTTAGGCGGAAATCCCCCAATCGATCAGGCTTACAAACACTGATTTGATATGCCGTACTCCCATAAAATACATGGACGATCTTAAGCTTTTGGGTCGGCTTCACCTTATAAGTTCGAGCCATGGCTTTTTTATTGTAAAGCTTGTCAACAGGCGAACATAACTTAAGGACATCGGCACACGACTGAGCCCGGGTACTATTTGCAACAACAAATAGCAATATAACGGCAAGTATAACTTTCGAAGTAAAATTTATCATATTCTTCATCTATATCATATTAAACAACCAGTTTTCGGTAGGTAATGATTCCTTTTTACTAAAGTTATTAAACTTACGTACTTCGTGGAATAAAGTTTCTTTTTTATGAGTCGATTATTTTTATGAAGACCGGATCTATACAACTGAACGATTTACGATCATAAACAAAATGCATGGAGGGCCCTATCTATCAAAACACTAAAAATTTCCTGCATCTATTTATTATCCAATCCTATTTACATCAGAACTTATTTCTTTTAAGATGGACATAAGTGGCAGCATAAAAAAACAAGGCAAAAACTACCATTATTGCTAAATTATACACCCATGTTGCAACAAGCATTTTCCCTATCCTTTTTCTTGGCGCATAGTAATGTGATCTTCCAAAAGTATTGTCCGAAACATAATATCCGGGCTGAAATTTCCTGATCATTTCCCCATCGGAATACACATATTTTACGTAATCGCTACTTTTTAATATAAAATCAGACAGCTTTTGGTTAAAGAAATCCTTTTTTACAATATTGTTCGGCTTTGTTTTTCTTTGCTCTTCCACCTTCTCATATAAGTGATTCAAGTTGAGTCTCAACCATTTTTTCACCTTTGAAACAACCTGTTGTATCTCCTTTATATTATCCTGATCCACCTTTACTTTACTCACCTCTTTTTTAAGCTTCGGAAACTGTGTCATTAGTTCCTTTAACATCAATTCCACCTCCTCATTTACATCTGCGGTTTGATTAAAATGAGATAACAATGTTTCTATTTTAGGCACGAAGAAGTTGGCATGATAGCTCATTTTACTCTGCTTAACCAATAAGTCTGTCAGTCCTTTGTCATATTCATTTTCGGTAAATTGAAGAACAACCAGTGCCTCATATGCCCATCTTGAAATATTTATATTGGCGTAAACAGGAACATATTTTTTGGAAGCCAGGGAGTGATGTACTTTGTCAAAATCTAAAATGGCGCCCGCCAATAAAATCTGGGGAATCAACAAAAACGGAATTGTAATGTAAATGGATAAAATGGATTTAAATTTGGCCGATATGTAAAGCCCCATCATGCTGGACGAAAAGGCAGTTAACCACAGCACAACAAAATAGGGCAAATATAACCCTTTAATTTCCATAATGGAGTTACCTGCCAAAACATACAATGATATTTGTACGGCATTTACCAAAGCCACATACACAACTTTTGAGTTTAAATAGGATGATGGGCTTAAATTGAGAAAACCCTCCCGTTTAATCACTTTTAGATCCCGGTAAATTTCGCCTGAACTTAAAATTAATCCCAGAAAAAGAGAGACCACCACACTGATAAACAGGTACACCGGCAGATTCTCGTTGTCGATAAAACGATATGTATGGGTTTCCAGATCAGTTGACTTAAGAAAGAAAGCCATTATGCATGCCAATACCGGCGAGCCCAGAAATATCATGGCCAAGTACTGTGTGTCTGATTTTCTGATTTGAACATTTCGTTTTAGATAAATCCAAAACTGCTTTATTCTATTGGGTATTGTTGTGAGCGAAACATCCAATTCATTATATTTCAGACTGGCATCATCCTGTACCTCTTGGGTAAACAAACGGTGCCATTGCGTACTTTCATACACTCTATCCCCGGTTGGTTCCCCGTTATCCGACAGATTCTTGTATTCGAGAAGATTGATCACCTGTTCTGGGTTGCATTGCCCAAATTTCAAACTATCGTCGTTGATAGAATCAACAAACTCAAGGTGCTTTTTAAAATAAGACGAAGCAGAAAAAGGATTGCCGTAAAATGCCGCATATCCGTTTTCGTCGAGAATCAACAACTTATCAAAAAGCATAAACAAGTCAGAAGGTGGCTGATGAATATTGATAATGACAATATTCCCCATTCCCGCAATTTGCTTGAGTAATTTAATCACCAGTAAGGCATCCGACGAAGACAGTCCCGATGTTGGTTCATCAACAAAAAGCACATCGGGCCTTCTGATAAGTTCCAGGGCAATATTTAACCTTTTTCTTTGACCTCCACTAATTACTTTGTCCAATGGGCTACCTACTCTAAGATTCTTGATATTGTGCAATCCGAAATCGAACAAAGTTTTTAGTACCAGGTCTTCGATTTCGTTTTCCGACAGATCGTCCCTACATAATTGAGCACCAAATTTTAGGTTCTGAAAAACAGTCAACTCTTCTATCAACAAATCCTCCTGCGGCACATAACCCAAATGTCGTTTAAGTTTGTCAATATTCTCGTGCAGATTATGTCCGTTCAGAAATACGTTTCCACTATTAGGCTTTGCAATACCACTTAAAATATTGAACAGGGTTGTTTTGCCGGTACCACTGCGTCCCATTACCGCCATCAATTGCCCCGATTTTACTTTGAAAGATAGTTTTTTAACCCCTAAATTAGTATCCCTAAAGTTCTTTTCAACCCCCTGCGCAACCAATTCCAGGCGATCTGTATCCTCCTTCCGAAAATCAGCGAATAAATCGGCAAAATAAATTGGCGACATACCTTTTGCTTCAATCACCCCCCCCAATGCAAACTGGTACACTCTTTCGGGAAATAATATCTGCTTGTTGAGGTGAAGTTCATGGGATCCGCTATACCGGATTAAAAAAGAAGAAATGGATGGCACATACAAAGCAACTATCTTCCCCTTTATATCCTTTTTGTTATACATTCTAAAGGATCTTAATTTTACGCGGTTAAAATTCCCAATTACAATTAACCGTTTAGAATCTTTTTCCATGGACAAGTTGTCCCCAATAAAGTGGGCCAGACTTTCCATCCTGCTTTCCTCGAGTTTAAATATATTGGCAACTATTTTCAATCGTTCATACAATATGCCTATGTATTCCTTTCTGTTGGAAACCTTTTCTGTATCGATGGTATAATTTAGCAGAACAATATAGAACTCAACTTTTTGGTTTTTGGAAAGTTCATCGCTCAAATAGTTTAGATGTTTATTGAAAGTCGCTTTCTGTTGATCTTCATGGGTTCCCTCCCCTAAAGTAGCAGCATAGTCTTTGTAATAATCAAGCATCTCCATACGTACCCTTTGCGCAAACCGAGAACCCATATACTGGTCAAGATATGAATAGTTCACCATTTCGTGGGCTTGCTTCTTATAGCTTATAAAAAGCCCAAACAGTTCCACGGCACTTTTTAAAGTGTCATATTTAAAATATTGCTCCATATTCAATCATTTCCTTTTTTATACCCTTACTATCTATCTGTCAACGCCTTGCACTTGCGTTTATTGCACTACTTTGGGGTTATACGTACCATCCGCTTTTTTGTTGGGTTCAATTGATTTAAAGCCGCCATATCCAACCCGTTTCTGTTTATAGGGGCCAACTCCTTTACTTCCGGGGAACCTGACTGATACAACTCTGATTATCGGCGAATCGGTAAAAATGAATCTTGCCAGGGACGATATTAAAAAACATTCCCGGGTAGGTATTGGTAATATTTCCTGTACATCCTGTCCGGGTTCAACTTTATTCCCGTTAGAAACAACAAATTATTCAATTTCAGGAACAGACTCCCGTGACCGCTTTCGTACTGAATATCAACCGAAAATAACCTTTATTAAAAAGTGTTTGGTAGATGTAACACCCGTTTTTACCCCAAATAGGGATAACCTAAACGACACAATTCACGTAAGAGGATGGGGAATTAAAAAGTTAATTTACTTTAGGGTGTTTAACCGATTGGGTCATGTGATTTAAGAATCAACAGATTTAGGCCACGGTTGGAGCGGGAATTAGAAGGGCAAACCTCAAGCTTCGGACGCGTAAAATTATGTGGTAAAAGTGGCCACTTACGGCGATGAAACAATTGGAGAATAAAGGTAGCCTAAAACTGATAAGGTAACCATAAAAAATGGACAGAAAAGGTAAAGTATTAGTTGTCGACGACAATCCCAAAAACATACAAGTTTTAGGAAATATTCTTAACGACAACAATTATAATGTCGAAGTGGCACTGGGTGGAAAAGAAGCGATAGAATGGATCAAGGAAGAATCTTTTGACTTAATGCTTCTGGATATTATGATGCCCGAGATCAACGGTTTTGAGGTATGTCAGACCATACGAAAAGACCCCAAATACGACATCATGCCCATTATTTACCTATCCGCAAAAAACGACAAAGAGAGCACTGTACTCGGTTTTAAGGCAGGGGGTCAGGATTTTATTACCAAACCTTTCGATACTGCCGAATTATTGGCCCGGGTAAGCACACATATTGAGCTTAAAAAAAGCAAGGAACAAATTTTAGCGGCTAACAATCAGTTGGAGGAAAAGGTACATCAGAGAACCTTTGAACTTGAAGCTTCCAACGAAAAGTTAAGATCTATAACCCAAACGAAAGATAAATTCCTATCATTTATTGGCAAGGAAATTACTTCTCCCCTTAATTCTTTGAATAAGGCTGTTAACCTAATAAAACATTCCGCAGAATCTTCTCGCCTATCCGAAATGGTCAGGTTATTGGAAGAATCTGTCGACAACCTTGATTTTATCACTAAGCTGGCCAGTCAGATAACCCAGATAAACAACAAGGAGGAACTCGGTTATCAGGAATTCTATCTAAACGGTATTTTGGAACATTTGCTGATTCACAACGACGAATTAATAGAAAATAAAAACCTTGAGTTGAATTGTGACGTAGACGATTCTATAATGATAAATGGAAACAAGGAATTAATTAAAAACTCCATACTGGGTATTTTGGAGACGGTACTGAAACATACAGAGGAAAACTCCTTTATCAATATTAATTTGGACAGCTATGACAAAAGAAATGAGTTAAGTATTTCATTTGATCCGCCCAATTGGGATTACAACAACATTAACACTATGCCCGACGAAACGGTTCTATATTTTTCTTATGCGGATATAGTGATGGATTTTCACAACGGTTCGTTTATAATTAAACAAGACAGCAGCGATTTAATAACTTTTAAATGGTTGTTCAATTAAAATCAGATCGAATAAACAAAAAAGAAATAAACTACATTCCAATGATAAAAAAAATTTTTATGCCAACAATGGCGGCGTTCATCATCATTTTTAGCAGCTGCACCAGTTGCAGTGACAACACAAAAAAGGATGCCACAAAAGAAGATGCTTCACTGGATTTTGAGTCCATTAGTGTAATCGATTCTATCGACGCTGTTTTTTACGCACTTCCTTCGCCTGAAGAAATTATCTCATATATAAACGACAACAAGGTAAGTTTTGACCCAAAGCTTATGCATAATTATAAAGAGTCGAAATTGTATGATGGTTTGGAGAAAAAAGCACTGGTTTGTGGTGTTTATTTTGCCGATTTGGCTTATATCTCAGCTTTCAACAAATCTGATTTCTCGGCGGAATATATTTCTACGGTCGATTATTTATTGAAGGAATTGAATATTCACCCGCAGTTTAGCAAGGAGCAGCAAGCAAGAATCATCAATGCATCCATGGAGCCGGATTCTTTATATGCTATTTCCAGAGAGCTTTATGATACGGTGATTAGCTACCTGCAAGAGTATGACGAGGGAAAAACATTATCTCTTCTTTCGGTTGGAACTTTTATCGAAAGCCTTTATTTGACAACCCGTCTGCACAACGACTTTGAAAAACAAAAGGATGCCATCAACAGAATTGCGGAACAGAAACTGTTATTCGAAGATATTGTTACCATGGCTACTACCTATAAAAGCAACCCAACCATATCGGATATAATAAACGATTTAAAAGTGCTGGAACATTCATATAACAACCTGAATGTTACGCTTGGCGAAAGTGAAGCAAGAAGGCTTGCGGATGGATCGTTGCGTATTGAGGGAAAAAGTGAGATAACGCTTACGGAAGAAAACTATTTTATCTTCTCAGACAACATCCAGGATTTCAGAACAAAAATGATAAAACAATAGCAAAATTACCACGGCGAAATCCCACATTAAAACATATTGTTAGAAGACTAATTAAGCTGTAATTTGCCCGGCTGCTGAAATATGTATTCTTAACTTTTGTTGGGCCATATGGGTATAACTGTGAAACGATGGTAACTTATGAAACGAATTTTATTTTTGATAGCACTTGTGAGCGGTTTAAATGTTGGCACCAACACATCGCTTGCTAATGTCTGCTCAAACACCTACAAAAAATGCCAATATCCGGATAAATCGTTTCAAATAAGTTCCTCTTCAAGATCGATCAAATTACGGAAGGGGAAAAAAGCCCGAATTGTTTTAAACGCATTGGGTGGAAAGGAATATTATTTTTCCACTTATCCCAAACCCAAGGTAGGCGCATTGCAGTTTAAGATAATTAACACTAACGGCAACAAGGTATTATACGACAACGCTTCCGAGGGATTAATCGACCACAAAACCTTTGGAGTTGAAAACACGCAAAAACTTTTTATTGAAATATTTGCTCCTAACTGGAAGAGCAATAACACTTATGAATGCTCAGGATTTATGATTGGTTATAGATAAAAACCCGTGCTTTATGTTTCAGACCGGAAGCAAAAAGCAGGGCATGTGCCAATAGAACTATAGAAAGAAAACTTAATAGATGAATGTACGTTTATGCCGGAAATCTACCCTTCAAAAAACAATAGAAATCTAGAACTAAGCTTTGAGATTTTCAATTCTTCGGAAATGGGATTTGTTGCCTTCGACAAAAGCGGTACGATATGTGCTGTCAACAGGCAACTGTGTTTATTTTCGGATTTAACCAAAAGTGACCTTGTATACAAAAATATAAACGACGTATTAAATTTTTATGATAGTTATAGTGGTGAGAAAGTAAATTTTATTTCTCTTTCAAAAACCAACAATAGTGGTCATACCAAAAATATTGTCCACTCCTTCATCTTCATCTCCGAGAAAGGTGTAGAGTACAAGGTTTCGGCCCAAATTAACCCAACCGAGGACAGCAGTTCCGGGTTTACAGGATACCTATTGAGTATTGAAGACCAGAGCAATCATTATGCTACCAATTCTGAAAATGCCGACCGGGATTACATGTTGTCGTTGGCCACAAAAAACGGTAAGATAGCCATTTGGAAGTATGATATGGGCATCCAACAATTCAAAATAGATCCGTTTTTTAAAACTATTATCGAGCACTCTAACATTGATGTTCAGCATTTCAATGTTTCCTGGCTCATTAATTACATTCATCCAGAAGACAAAGAAAAGGCTGAGGCAGAATTTATTGATTTTACGATTGGTAAAAGTCCGAAGTACGAATCTACCTTCAGGATAGTTATAGACGACCATAAATATAAATGGGTATTGTGCACCGGCATATTTTCCGAATGGGATTTAGAAGGTAATCCAGTTAGTATTGTGGGCTACTTTCAGGATATTACAGAACGGAAAAACAGAGAAATTGACACACTCAAGCAAGGGTCGCTGCTGAAAGCAACCATTGAATCAACTGCATCAGGCATCATCGTAATCGACAACAGCAATCAAGTTGTTCTTCATAACAAAAAGCTTTATGAGCTATGGAAAATCCCGTATAAAACTGAATTAAAATCAAAAAATGATTTTGAATACTATGTGCAAAGTCAAACCGTAAATGGTTGTGTTTGTCAAAAGTTGATTGAAGAAAATGTAAACATAAACGACAACCAGGTTTGTTCCGAAATATTGTTGAACGATGGTAGATATCTGGAATGCTATTCCGGTCCTCAAATTATGGACAACACCATTATAGGCCGTATTTGGAGCTTTACGGATATCACGGAAAGAAAGCTATCCGAGATAGAACTTCAGAGGGCGAAAGAGCTGGCCGAGGCAGCCAACAAAACCAAAAGCTCATTTTTGGCCAATATGAGCCACGAAATACGTACACCCTTAAATGCCATATTAGGTTTCTCCGAAATTCTGGAAAAGAAGATCTCGGATAAAAGCATGCTGAACTATATTTCCTCTATCACCAAAAGTGGTAAAACGTTGCTGTCATTATTGAACGAAGTATTAGATCTATCGAAGATTGAAGCTGGCAAACTTAAACTTCAACTATCCGAGGTAGATGTGATGCAACTAATAGCCGAAACCACCAAAATATTTCAGGTACAGGCACAGGAAAAGGGACTCGTATTTGAAACGATAGAAAAAAGTGAAATCCCCGAAACCCTTTTAATTGATAGTGTAAGGCTCAAGCAAGTCTTAATCAATTTAATTGGCAACGCCATTAAGTTTACCTCTTCCGGTTTTGTTCAGGTATCGTGTCAATTGGAGGTTCAGATGAATCAGCTCTACTGCCTCAATATTTCGGTCAGCGATTCCGGGATTGGTATTGAACAGGATCAAATTGAAAACATTTTCGATGATTTCAAACAAAGAGAAGATCAGGACAACAGGATGTTTGAAGGTACGGGCCTGGGACTTTCCATCAGCAAAAGACTGGTTAATTTGATGAATGGCAATATCAAGGTAAAAAGCAAGAAAAACCACGGCAGTACCTTTTCCATTGAAATACCCAACCTGGCTGCAGTTAATAACCACACCGGTTTACCGCAATTAAAATTTAATCCTAACCGAATCGAGTTTCTTCCTTCCAAGATTCTCTTAGTAGACGACCGGAAAATAGACAGGGAAGTTATCAAAGGTTTATTAACAAGTTATGAGTTAGAAATATATGAGGCCGAAAATGGTAAGCACGCGATTGAAATGATCCCCGAAATAGTACCCGACCTGGTGCTAATGGATATTCGAATGCCTTTAATGGGTGGTTTTGAGGCGATTAAAATACTCAAGTCTAACCATGGCGTCAAACACATTCCGGTAGTGGCGTTAACTGCCTCTTGCGACACTGACAAACTGATTACGGGCCCAAACAGCTTTAGTTATTATATCCCAAAACCCATACATATCGATGAGCTGATCATTGTATTATCTTGGTACCTTAAACATAACAAAAAGAAAGTAACGAAAGAAATTCAGTCTAACAAATCGTTCCCTTTACCCAAAAAAGAGGATATGGAAACCGTTTACAACAAACTAAATCAATCGATATTGCCGTTAATAAATGAAATTAAAGAATTGCATTCCTCGGCAAAAATAAAACTTCTCATACAGAATTTGGATCTGTTATCTCAACAGGTCAGTTTTGAATACCTTGCCTCCATAGCTAACGAAATATCCCTAAATTCCGCTAATTTTGATTTTGAGGGTATCGACAGAAATATGGAAACGCTAACAGAATATCACAAAATAATAGAGCGCACTTTTTCAGAAACAGGACAGATAATTAGCTAAAAACAGAGAATGTTGCATTAAAACGTTAAAGGGGGTTACACGCGATTCCGCGCAGGCTGAATAGGTCTTTGGTGCATTATTACCCTATTTTATGAAGAATGCAATCCAGGCCTTAAATTTCATCCAGCGCACATGGGATTTGTTTAAACCATTATCACCGCAACTTATCTAAACACATATCTATTTCGTATTTATTAAGCATAAAAAAGGCTTAACACAGTTTTTTTTATACTTTTACGCCACATTTATTTAAGCCATGAGTGAATATTTGATTAAACTGCTAATTCCATTTGCAGGACTGCTATCTTTTTTGTTGGTATTTCTGTCTATTCCAACCATATTGCGCGTAGCTGAATCTAAAAACCTATATGACGAACCCAACAAAAGAACAGTTCATAAAATAAAAATCCCTACCCTGGGTGGTTTAGCCATTTTTTTAAGCTTTTTATTCACGTATTCCCTATTCTCTGATTGGTTCAGTTTCACCCAGATACCTTTTTTGATTCCGGCACTTTTAATCATCTTTTCCATTGGAATTAAAGATGACATCATGATTACCGCACCTATGGTGAAGCTTTTCGGACAAATACTGGCCGCATTTATAATCATAGGCTGGGGTGATCTCAGAATAACTTCTTTTCACGGTTTATTGGGGCTTGAACCAAACTACTTGGCAAGTTTTACCATAACACTTCTTTTATTTGTTTTTATTTTAAACGGCTTTAATCTCATTGATGGCGTAGACGGATTGGCATCTATAACCGGTATAATATCCATGTCTGCTTTCTCAATTTGGTTTTACATTAACGGTAATTATCATATTCCCGTATTCTCTGCGGCCTTGATAGGTGCATTGTTGGCCTTCTCCTACTATAACGTTTTCTCTAAACAACAAAAGATTTTTATGGGCGATACCGGATCGTTGCTGTTAGGCTTCTTGTTGGCGGTGGTGGCTATTAAGTTTGCCGAATTTAATGTTCCATCCAATGCCGGAAACTTAAAATATTCCATGGATTCGGCTCCTGCCGTGGTTTTGGGAATATTGATAGTTCCGGTTATTGATACTTTGCGTGTATTTATTTTTAGAATCTCAAAAGGAAATTCTCCTTTTGCCGCCGATAAAAACCACATCCATCACAGAATGTTGACCCTTGGATTTACGCATTTACAAACCTCATTAATCATTGGTTTGGTAAATATCGGTTTCGTGCTTCTGGCTTTTACCTTGCGTAACTTTGGCACCATTAAACTGAGTATGCTTCTTTTAGCATTGGGTATGACGTGTGCATATCTACCTGCACTTTTCATTCAAAGAAAAAAGAAAAAAATTCTGAAATCAAGGTATAAAAAACCTTTATAGATGGGTAATATACTCGGAGAGCTTGTATCATTAGCGACAGCCATATGCTGGACCATAACCTCGTTGGCGTTTGAATCTGCCGGAAAAAAAGTTGGATCCTTACCGGTCAATCTTATTCGCCTGGTTATTGCCTTTTTTTTAATTGGAATTTTTTCCTTTGTGCGGTCTGGGCTTTTTGTTGCCTCGGATGCCTCGCTTAATGCATGGGGATGGCTTGCAATCAGTGGAATTATAGGTTTCGTCATTGGCGACTTGCTGCTTTTTCAGGCTTTTGTTGTTGTTGGCGCACGGGTTTCCATGCTTATAATGGCGCTTACCCCTCCCATCGCCGCATTTTTCGGCTGGATAATCCTCAATGAGCAGATGTCTGTTTCAGGATTAATTGGGATGACGGTAACCATTATTGGAATTGCCTTGGTTATAATGGCAAAGGAAACAAACTCAAGAGCTGTAAAAATCCGATACCCTGTCAAAGGTATATTACTGGCTTTTGGCGGCGCAGTTGGTCAGGGACTGGGCTTGGTTTTCTCCAAACTGGGCATGAAAGATTATGATCCCTTCCTATCTACCCAAATAAGAATTTTAGCCGGAATTATAGGGTTTGCTATTTTGTTTTTTGCGCTGGGAAAATGGAAAAGCGTATTTTCTGCTGTTACTAACAAAAGAGCCATGGCAAGTATATCAATTGGTGCTGTATTCGGTCCTTTTTTGGGTGTCTCCTTGTCCTTATTGGCCATTCAACACACCACAACAGGCATAGCTTCAACCATTATGGCTATAGTTCCCGTATTAATTATTGCTCCCGCTGTAATTGTATTTAAGGAGAAAATTACACCCAAGGAAATTGCTGGTGCCGTGGTCGCTTTTGCAGGTGTGGTTATGTTTTTTATATTCTAACTACTTAAAAGTATATTTTGCTGTTATTCCAGTCATATAACTTCCAGCAACTGGCGACCAGGAAAAACTACTTTCTTTTTTACGTTTATGAAAATGAGGCACTAAAATACCAACAGCTGCCCCTATTGCAGTACCCACAATAATATCCGTAGGAAAATGTTTCATCGCCTTAATTCTATAATATCCAACCAGTGTGGGAGGTACCATCGCCGCACCGTACAGCCAATATTTCTTGTTACCCAACTCAGGATGGTAATCGCTATACACCTTGGCAGCAAAAAATGCGGATGCTGCTGCGGTGGACGCATGTCCGCTGAAAAAAGAGTTTTCTGTTTCCGGTGCCGTGCGCTCGTCCATGGGCACTAAATCACTATAAATAAAAGGTCTTTTTCTATTAAAAGTGGAAGCCCCGGCCACATAAAATGCGTTATTAACGCCATGCATCTCAGTGTACATGACCAATATATCAAACCAATCCTTTCTGATTTCTTTATCCAGACCTAAAATAATGGGTAAAGCTAAAGAACTGTTTAGGAACACATCTGAAGAATTATGAAAATCGTTACGTTGTGAGGCATCCTGCTCGGCCGCCCACCTATCGAACCTCCAAATATCCTTTGTATCCAATGCTTCTACCTCCGCTTGAGAAAGCCCACCTTTATCAGATAAATGCCTAAACCCAAAATAACTCCCAACAAATAAGCCAACAGTTACCGGTATTTCAATGGTCTTATTTATTTTATATATCGATGTTGAATCTCTTTCTGTTTTTTGAGAATTTATATTTTGGATGAGTACGCAAATCAATACAACTATAATACAACTATTCTTCATCTGTTTAAAATTAGAAAAGAAACGGAGAGAAAATAGATAAGAGACGAATTCCTCCTAGCTTATCTCCATCATTCCCTTGTGTTTTTATTTCCCAACAACCTTGGGTGCTTCTTTTATGTTCAAGTCTGCAAAATTGCTTCTTTTCCATTAATATAACAATAAAGTTTCGACATTTAAGTAAAGGATTACCAATTCGGCGGGTATATTTTTCACCCTTACACTTTACCAATTGAATACATAATCATTTATCCCCCTTTATTCTTCATTTTATTCATCCTATTAAAAAGTATAATTTCCTACTTTGGCCATTCAAAACAAATCAAAATTTAATATCAATGAATATCTCTAAACTCCTGCTATTATTAGCAATAACAACCACATTCATCGCTTGCGAAAAACCAAAGCCCAAGCTTGAACAACCTAACATTGTATGGATCACATCCGAAGATAATTCAAAACACTATATGGATATTTTCGATGAACACGGAGCTCCTACTCCAAACATTGAATCATTGGCTGATAACGGCATTATTTTTACCAACGCGTTTTCTAATGCCGCTGTGTGCAGTGCCGCCCGATCAACGTTAATATCGGGTTGTTACGGACCAAGAATCGCATCGCACTACCACCGCAAAATTGAAATGGTTCCCATGCCGTCAGGTATTGAAATGTACCCGGCCTACCTGAAAGCTGCAGGTTATTATACGGGTAACAATAACAAAGAAGATTACAACATTTTTAAATCGGACACGGTTTGGGATGACTCCAGCAGAAAGGCACACTGGCGCAACAGAAGACCCGGACAACCGTTTTTCTATATCCAGAATATTGTCACCACTCATGAAAGCAGGGTACATTTTTCGGAGGAGGATTTTAATACAAAGTCCACCCTGACCGACCCGGACCAGTGTTTTGTGCAACCCAATCATCCGGACACTAAACTGATGAAATATACCAATGCCTGGTATCGCGATAAAATAATGCAGATGGACAAGGAAGTGGGAGATATACTTGATGAGTTAAAAAAAGATAGTTTGCTGGAAAACACTTTTATATTTTATTATGGCGACCACGGTGGTGTTTTACCGGGTAGCAAGGGTTATATTTTTGAGACGGGACTGCATGTTCCATTAGTTGTTCACATTCCAAAAAAATACGAGCATCTGGTAAACATAAAGCCGGGAACCAAAAACAATGGTTTTGTCAGCTTTATTGATTTTGGAGCTACGATACTTAATTTGGCCGGTATTGAAATACCTAAGGGAATTGATGGCAAACCCTTCCTGGGAAAAAACATTACCGCTGAAGAGGTAAGTCAACGTGACGAGACTTTTAGTTATGCGGATAGATTCGACGAAAAATATGATATGGTGAGGGCCATCAGAAAAGGGAAATATAAATATATCCGTCATTTCCAGCCTTTTAATTTTGATGGTTTGATGAACAACTATCGTTATAAACAATTGGCTTACAAAGAATGGGCGCAGATGCACGAAGACGAAAAACTGAACCAGATACAAGACCAGTTCTTTAACACAAAACAAGCCGAAGCACTATACAACATAGAGGCAGACCCATTTGAGACCGTCAATCTAATAAACGACGAAACGCATAAAAACAAACTTCAGGAAATGCGGGCATTGCTTACAAACAAACTAAAAAGTATGCCCGATCTATCTTTTTATCCTGAATTTTACCTGATTAAAAACGCATTTGAAAACCCGGTTGCTTTTGGTAAAAAGAATAAAGAGCAGATTCAGAAATATATCGATATCGCCAATCTGGAGCTAGTTAGTTTTAATGATGCGAAGGAGAAATTAGCGAAATTGCTAAAATCGGAAGACTGGTTAAGCAGGTATTGGGCATTGATTGTTTCAACAAAGTTTGAAAAAGAAGCGCAGGAGTTTACGAACATCATCCAAAACATAGCACAATACGATGAGCAGTTGATGAACCGGGTGAGGGCTGCCGAATTTATGGGTATGACGGGTTATGGAAATCCGGTTGAGGTAATGACCCATGCACTCTATACTTCGGCTGATCCAAACGAAGCATTGCTCATATTAAACTCCATTGTATTGATGAAAGATTGTGTTCACAAGTATAAATTCAATTTAAGACTAGATAAAATCCCTGTGGCTACGCAGCAAGATAAGCTGGTTCAACAACGTTTAATGTATCTTGAAATACTTTCTTGATCAACAAAAAGCCCGGAGCAATGCTCCGGGCTTTTTGTTGGTAAAGAGATTTTTTTTGTTCTTTAGAACGAATAAGTTAATCCTGCTCCAAATAGTTGTTTAACTTGTATTTTCGGACCTTCACTTTCCCCGTCGTTATTTACATAGCTTACGTCATCGTCGTACAGGATATTGGTTTTAAATACCGCACTCAAATATTTATTTACTTTCATATCTAGACCCAATTCCCAATCCACATCAATATTTTGAGCCCTCTCATAATTTGAAAAAAGGTCTAAACGGGTATATCCGTTCACGTTTTTAATCAGTTCTTTCTTTTGGGCCAACAGTTTGATGGAGGCACCATATTCACTCCTGGTCTTATCTCCTTCTTCTACGCCAAAAGCGCCAATATTCGATAAGGAATCACTTAATACAAAGGTCATCTTTGATGCTATAGGCGAAATAAACAATGAAAAATTATCGGAAGGTTTATAATCCATACCCAGGGAAAACTGCAAATAACCCGGCGCCATAAATTCGGATATTTTAGTTGCCTGAACCAAAGGATCTTTATACCCATCTGCAAACTGAGTTTTAAAATCAGCCATGCCCGAATAAAACCAGTGATTACCGTTTTCATAACCCAGCTTTGTCGTAAACTGAAGCCTATCTTCCGATTTGGCCATTTTATAATCTCCCGTTTTGGTAAGCCCATAACCCACATCCAAGGTATTATCCCAGGCTAACTTACCTTTTTTATGGTTTAAATGTCCTTTAAACAGCAATGTTGCTGCAATGGAGTTGTTTCCACCCCCCGCCCAGTTAGTTAACGAAACCTGCGAAAAATTCAAGGAAGTAGTAGCCCCTGCCTTCCAGTTTTTAACCGAATCGTTCTTCGCTTTCTGAGCCCAGGAAGCCCACGTTAGAAAGCATAAAAATGCTGTTAGTGTATACTTTGTCATTTGATAGTTTAGTTTTAATTTGTAAATGTTTGACTAAAACGCCCAATATCCCGCAATTTGCATTAGAAATCCTAATACGCGATTCAACGACTTCAAAACAAAGCGTTTCACCAACCTGGTTCAACTCACCACATCGGTGCCATTTTTTCAGCAACGCCTTGTTTTACGGTATTTTAAATATGCATTACGTACCTCTATTGCATAATCCGGGTTTATTCATTGCCTCAATACAAAAAAATGAGCTTTAACTACCTAACCTGAACAAGCCAAAAACTTCCTTGGTTTTGGCTGGTCCAGGTTATTCGGCAAAACTTATGAATATTTATTTTGAACTTAATTATCAAGTATTTCACCCTTGATTGTCAAATAACAATGCATTATAAATTTTGCTCACGTACCTAAAGCCTGCAAAACCATAGAATAAAATTTGTTTATTCCTTCAATAAATGCACATCCGTTTGTGGGAAAGGAATGGAAATACCCTGTTTGTCGAATTCCTTTTTAATATTTTCGTTCATATAGAAAAAGAATCCCCAGTAATCAGGCGCATTAACCCAAACCCTAGTGGTAATGTTTACTGAACTATCTGCTAATTCACCAACCGCAATAAATGGTGCAGGATCACTTAGTGCTTTACCACTGGCATCAATTACCGCTGCAATTACTTTTTTGGCTTTGGCGATATCATCCGAATAGCCAATGCCAAATGAAAAATCAACCCTGCGTGTGCTTTCCTGCGAGAAATTAACTAAACTAGCCGTTGAAAGGCCTCCATTGGGAATATAAATGTTTCTGTTGTCCCCAGTCTTAAGTCTCGTAACAAAAATCTGAATCTCGTCCACAACACCGGCATAACCCTGAGCCTCAATAAAATCACCTTTTTTAAAGGGTTTTAAAATTAGTAACATCACCCCTCCTGCAAAATTCTGTAGCGTACCCGACAAAGCCATGCCCACTGCCAGACCTGCGGCACCGAGAACGGCAATAAAGGCGGTCATCTGAATCCCGATCATGGTCATCACACTGATCACCAACATTATTTTTAACAAAGCGTTGAACACCCCTATTAAAAAAGGTTGCAGCGTTTCATCATAACCTCTTTTAGCAAAACCTTTCTTCATGGCCTTGGTAATCTTCCCGATTATCCAAAAACCAATTATCAGCGTTAATATGGCCAGCACCAACTGTCCGGCATAACCAAGAATCACATCTTGTGAATTCCTAAAAAAATCCATAACTTCTTCCATCTTTTAATTTTATTTAGGTTAAACATGAATTGGATTAAAAGTATAACTTATAAACCATACAATAATTTATTTAAATATTCGAATCTTGTAATTCCGTTATTTACAACTCACAAATGCCACATTTGTTTATTACAAAGCCCAATTACAAACAAAAATCTTATAAAGTCAATAGGAATTTTCCTGAAAAGTAGTTCTGCCGTATAATTTACAAAGAATTTCGGATAATCATCTTAGTTGGGATAAATTCTCTGATTTTTTGTCCGCTTAAGATAAAGTCAGCCATTTTAGTCCCGATCTTATCAAAATCGGTAGATATAACCGTAATGCCGTCTTTGATATATTTTTTGGTGGGTGTTTCATTATAGGAAATAATTCCAATATCACTTCCGGTGGAGTAATTCAGTTCGTGCGCAAAATCCAATATTTTTGCCATCACCCTATCGCTCACTGTAAAATACAGTTCGCCTTTTATCACTTCAATATCCTTAACATGATATATTATTTTATAATCGAAACCATGATCCGCACAAAATTTTTCAAAAGCGGTGATGGTTTGGGTTGGATGATTGGTAAACTCCGGATAAATAAAAACCAGCTTCTTATATTTTTTTAGCTTGTCTTTTATTAAAACCAAATTTTCAAATACCGGATCACCAAAATCCTGTCCGAGATAAGAACATTTGTCAGGTACATTGATAATCCAGTCGATACATAACAATTTAGAAGGATCAATTTTTGACACCGTTTCCTTTACTTTCTTATCATCGTAATTCATGATAATGTAATGGCTATACTTACCAATGGCATTTAACACGATATCCTCAAAAACCCTGGTGTTATAGTGGTGAAAATGAACATCCACATTGTAACTGTTTGGTAAGGCACTCCTGAATGCTCCGTACAACACCTCCTTGTAGGCTTTAAAAGTATCCAGAAACAAAAACACGTTTTGCGTGGTACTGGCCACATAATAGCCCTTATTGGGCACCGACTCAATCAATTTACGGTTTTTAAGCTCGGTATAGGCTTTAAATACGGTATCTCTCGACAGGTCGCATTCTTTGCACAGTTCGTTAACGGATGGCAAAAGCTCGCCAACATTCAGCAACTTGCTTTTAACCGCATCCTCAAACGAGCGTACCAATTGCAAAAACTTAGGCACACTTGAATTATTGTCTACTTTAGGAATAAAGTTACTCATGGTCGTTTTATTTATGATGGCCTCACCATCTCACATACAACCGATGCCCCCACATCGGATTAAAGTTGTTTTTTACCCCTTGAGTTATTCCTTTGTTTTTTTACGCGCTTCCGATACCGATATACGTTTACCATCCTCGAAAGCAATAACAAAACAATCTTTAATTTTTTTCTTTACGACAAGATTTTCCTGGCTGATTTCATCAAAACTATTTGATTTTCCGATGGCATACTTATACATATTACCATCCTGATACTCAAATACATCATCGAATTTCCTATAAATGGAACTGCCAGGTTTTATTTTCTTTTTACTGGATGCCACTTGAATCCGGTAAATAATTTCAGGAGTTTCTTCTTTTACCACATTCATTTGGGTTGGAACACCCAGGTTGTTCTTGGCATCAAACTGTTTCTTGTAATCTCTGAACGCTCTAAATATCCCCGATGCCAATAGGGCTTGTCCTTCATTGGACGACAAGTACCTTTCTTCGTTCGAGTTGCTTAAAAAACCTAATTCAACCAGTATTCCAGGCATGGCAATTTCCCTAAGCACCAAAAAACCGGCCTGCTTAACTCCCCGGTTTCTGCGTCCCACTCTTTTACCGAATTGTTCCTGCACCAATCTCGCCATCTCCAAACTCTGGTCGAGATATATGTTCTGGTACAACTCAAATATTATGTAGGACTCCGCCAGATTGGGATCAAAATCTTCATAGGTAATGCTATAATCATCCTCCAGTGTAATTACCGAGTTTTCTTTCTTTGCAACTTCCAGGTTATCATCTGTTCTGTGAAGACCTAGCGCAAAAGTTTCGGTACCAATAATTCTGGGGTTACTGATATAATTGGCATGTATGGAAATAAACAAATTAGCATCCGACTTATTTGCAATGGCAGCCCTTTCGTTCAACGGTATAAACACATCTTTCTTTCGCGTATACACCACTTCAACTTCAGGTAAATATTTCTCAATATAATTACCCAATTTTAGGGCTACAGCCAGTACAACATCTTTTTCCTTTGAAAACTTACCATGTGCGCCAGGATCTTTTCCTCCATGGCCCGCGTCTATTACAACTTTCTTGAGTTTTCCTGTCGATTGCGCCTCAATTCCCATTGCACACAACCAAAATAATATCGTAAATATGCTAATATTTAATAATCTCATTTCAACTCCTAATTTTATGGCCAACGTTGGTTTATCATTTAACCTGGCTCAAAAATAGTTTAATTAATATATTATCCTTTTAGGCTCATCAATAAAATTAGCAATTAGATAAACTAATATTTACCTCTAAACTTAAATATAACCGTAAAAATAGATATTCCTTCCGATATCTACATAATAATTCTTTATGGATCTAGATATGATACGGTTAATACTATTTCTGATTTTATGCCAACAATTGTATTTTCCCTACACTATCCATGGTTTTATGGTATCATTTTTGTTTTCGGTCAAACTGTTTAACGAAAGCCACAGAATACAATGTATGGGTGTCCGGTTTATTTTATTAAATAAACCAATAGTGTCATCAATTTTTATTTATTTTTGTGCCAATTTGAATCACATAATCGCTAATTCATTGATTGTTTCTAAACACAAATTATACCAAGGTTTAAGGCCTTGCCTGCGGACTTTGACTACCCTGGTGGTATTCTGTTCTTTATTTCGATTATCATTTGGCCAAAATATTGGAGAACCTGCACTGGCGGCACGGGACAGCATAAATCCGGCAATAGGCGATCTGCGGCCTATTCTCCGGGCGGATAGTATAGTGGCTCCATCTGACACAACAATGTCCGGTAAGCGTCCTGGAGGACTCGGCATTGATGCAGAAGTTACCTATACCGCTAAAGACTCCATTATATTAACTAACGGAAATATTGAAAAGGGAGAATCGAGAAAGGTTTATTTATATGGTGATGCCGAAGTAAAATACCTGGACATTACCTTAACAGCGGCCTGTATTGAACTCGACCTGGATAGTAGCCTTACCTATGCCTACGGTTTGGAGGACACAACCGGCGTTGTTACCGGTTTGCCTGTTTTTACCGATAAACAGGGTTCGTACGAAATGAAAACCATTAAGTACAACTTTAAGAGCGAGAAAGCCTTGATTGAACATGTAGTTACCGAACAAGGTGAGGGATATGTTGTAAGTAGCCTGGCAAAAAAGTCACCCGATGATTCCTTCTCGATAAAAAACGGTCATTACAGTACTTGTGATAACCATGAGCATCCGCACTTTTATCTTAACATGACCAAGGCAAAAGTAATACCCGGCAAAAAAATCATCACCGGACCCGCATATCTGGTCGTAGAGGATATCCCAATTTATCCCATTGGAATACCCTTTGGTTTTGTCCCGTCTACCTCGAGTTACAGTTCAGGCATTATCATGCCCTCGTACGGAGAGGAAGAAACCCGTGGGATTTTTTTACGGGACGGGGGATATTACTGGGCGGCCAGCGATTATTTTGATTTGGCAGTCACCGGCGATTTATATGCAAACAATTCATGGGGTTCACGACTAGCATCAAAATATAAAAAACGCTATTCTTACAGTGGTAGTATTAACGTAAACTACATTGTTAATATTACAGGCGAAAAGGATTTGCCCGACTATAGTAAATCAAAGGACTTTTCCCTTTCATGGTCGCACCGGCAGGATGCAAAGGCCAATCCGTATCAAACCTTTTCTGCCAGTGTTAACTATTCCAGCAGTTCGTACGACAGAAACAACGTTAGCAGTATCATCAACGCTACCTTGCTGGCAACCAACACAAAACGATCAAGTATTTCTTATAGCAGAAGATTTCCGAAATCTGGCGTTAATTTTTCTGCCAACCTATTGGCCTCACAAAACACAAGGGATACCACGGTTAGTTTTACCACACCCGACTTAACCTTAACCATGAACCGTAAATTTCCTTTTAAAAGGAAAAATAAGGTCGGAAGCGATGAGGCTTGGTACGAAAAGCTGAGTTTATCATATACCGGTAATGTTAAAAACTATATCAGTGCCAAAGAGTATGAACTTGGCGATAAGTCGTTTCCCAGTGAATGGCAGAATGGAATGAAACATAGTGTGCCTGTATCGTTAAATTTAAAGATGCTGAAATATTTCACCTTAACCCCTTCCTTTAATTATACGGAAAGATGGTACACGAAATCCATATCAAAAGAGTGGGACGAGGACTCGGAGAGTATAGTCACTGCGGATACCACCACAGGCTTTAAAAGGGTATATGACTACAGTTATTCGGTGAGTACGTCCACTAAATTCTATTCGTTTTTTACACCATGGAAAAAGTTGTTTGGCGATAAAGTGGATAAAATACGTCATGTAATGACTCCCTCCGCCAGCTTATCGTACCGACCCGATTTCGGGGATGAAAAATATGGCTACTACGATTGGTTCGAGTACTATGATCCCGACCAGGACTCAATCATCAGGCACGATTATTCGCTTTATGATGGTGCCTTGTATGGAACACCGGGTAGAGGGAAATCCGGATCGCTGGGCTTGTCATTGGGCAACACCCTTGAAATGAAGGTTAAAAGCGAACGCGACACCTCCGGTTTTAAGAAAATAAAAATATTGGAGGGACTTAACTTTTCCACCTCGCACAATTTTATGGCCGATTCTTTAAAATGGTCTCGAATCAGCATGAGCGGTCGTACTAAAATTTTGGGAACAAGCATTAACTTCGGAGCTACATTCGATCCGTATGCGCTAGATACAAGCTCAACAGGATCGCCTATACGGATCAACACCTCTCATTTCAAGGCTACGGGTAAACTGATGCGGTTGGAGTCGGCCAATCTTAATTTCGGTATTTCAATTGGCTCCGATAAAATAAAGAAATGGCTCGAAAAACGCAGGGGAGAATCAACTTCCGAAGAAGAGGGGGAAGGGGAGTTTCCGGAGGAAGAGGAATTTGACAACCCGTTAGAGCGAATCGACAGGGTTGAAGATGCTTTTGCAGATACCAGAGGTACAGAAAGAGGTAGCTCCCATATGACAGACGATGGATATACCAAATTTGACTTTCCCTGGAACCTCTCTTTGAACTACAGCTTTAGGATGGTAAACGGGGATTTTAACAAAGAAAAAATGGCGTATAAACGTACCATAACCTCTGACGTAAACCTCAACGGGGATTTTTCGCTAACCCCCAAATGGAAGTTCTCATTTTCATCGGGATACAACTTTGACACCAAAGAAATATCGCATACAAACCTAAGGATTTCAAGGGATCTTCATTGTTGGGGAATGAGCTTTAACCTGGTTCCGGTTGGAACATACAAATCCTATTTTTTCTCCATCAGTGTTAATTCCTCTATACTTCAGGATTTAAAATACGAAAAACGCAGTAGCGCCAGAGACAACTCCAGTTATTTTTGATAGGATATGATTAAAGATAAATCAAAACGTTCTTTTTTTTAGAAGGCTTTTCTGTTTTATTGCCTTCCCGCATCCTTAAATTACCAAATGGGTGCCGTGGGCACGGTTTTCTTTAAAACCTTCCGCAACCCTTCGGATGTATAGAGGTGTGCGGTGGAATAATGTTTAACCCGCAATATGCATTAGAAATTCTATTACACATTGAAATTACTTTAAAACAAGGTATTTCACTAAGTTGCTTCAACTCACCAGAGCAGTGCTCCCGAAAGTAATCGGTAAAAGTTATGCGTTGTTTCTGCAACTCCTTGTTTTATGGTATTTTAAATGGTCATACCCTACCTCTAATACCAAATCCGCGTTTAAAGGCGAATTCCCTGCCCCCTGATATAAACCCGGTATTTATTTATTAAAATCAACTACCTTTGTAAAAAATCAATAATAATGAAGAAAATTGTCAATACTAAAAACGCCCCTGCGGCCATTGGTCCGTATAGCCAAGCCGTTGAAATGAATGGGATGCTGTTTATTTCCGGTCAGGTGCCCATCAACCCCGAATCCGGAAAGGTGGAAGCCGAAAGCATAACAGCCCAAACAGAACAAGTGATGAGAAACATTGAAGCCATCCTAACCCAGGCAGGCTATTCCTTTGCTGATGTGGTAAAATCAACGTGTCTGTTGTCGGACATGGGAGATTTTAAGGCGATGAACGAGGTTTATGGTAGCTACTATAAAGAAAACCCTCCTGCCAGGGCAGCCTTTGCTGTTAAAGAACTTCCGCTTGGTGTAAAAGTGGAGATTGAAACTATTGCGGCGAAGTAATAAAGAATATTGGCTTTTGGGCATTAGCACGAAGCTACTGGCTAATACCTGATAGCCAATCTAAAAATACATAAGGTATAGAATAGTAATAGTAACCACCATATAAATAATGGTCAAGGGCCAACCTACCCTAAAAAAGTCTTTAAAATTATATCCTCCCGGTCCGTAAACCATGATATTGGTTTGATAACCGATAGGTGTTAAGAAATTGGCCGCTGCCGCAAACGAAACTACCAATGCAAAAGGCAATGGGTTTAATCCTAAAGTATGGGCTGCGGTTAATGATATAGGGAATACAATAGCGACTGCAGCCTTGTTTGTGATATAAGCAGCCAACACTGTTGTTATCAAATAAATACCCGTCAATATTGCAATTTTCCCTAAAGGGAAGAATATAGATATCAGAAAATTAGCAATCATATCCGCCACTCCGGTCTTTATCATAGCCGTTCCCAAGGCCAATGATAGTGCAATAATCACTGCAAGGTTATAGTCAATGTTCTTAGGCAGATCCTTGGCGCTGACCACTTTTAATATATTAATAACTACCAATACCACCAGCAATCCCATAAACAATGGGATCAGGTTCAGGGCCGATAAGAAAATGGCCAATAACGTTCCGCCAAACAAAGTCCATATTTTATAACGCTCGGGTTTTCGTACTTCTTTCACCTTCGATATCAGGTAAAAATCTATGTCATCCTGCGAACGCGACATAAAGTCATCACCCGCTAACAGAAGAATAACATCTCCTGCTTTCAGTTTTACCTCTTCCAACTTTCCCATAACGCGCTCCCCGTTCCTATGCATGGCCAAAAGCACCGAATCGTACTTGCCGCGAAAGTTGACCTCCTTCACCTCTTTTGATATGAGTGAGGAGTTATGGGAAATGACGATCTCAACAACATCTGCTCTTTTTAGTTTGCTCATCATTCCTACCGTAGGCAAAGTCAGTCCGCTACCATCCGACAACAGGTTTGCAATATCCTCTGACTCACCCGCAAAACGCAGCAAATCGCCTGCTTCCAGAATAAAATCTTTATCAAATACCTGAAATGTATACTTGCCCCTGACCACCTCGGCCAGAAACAGTCCTTTTTCATTTCCTAATCCAGATTCTTCAATGGTTTTACCAATTAGTTTAGAGGATTTTCGCACAACCGCCTCCACTAAATATTTACGTTCGCTTTCGGTAATTTCTTTGGTCAAGGGAATTCTGTCAGGTAATAATTTGTGGGCGAAAAAGAACAAATACAAAAAACCAATGATCAGCATGGGAAAACCTACCCAAAAGAAATCGAACATGTGCAAAGGTTCCATATCGGGAAATATGGTCTGATCAATTACCATCCCATTGACAATCAGGTTGGTTGAGGTACCTATTAAGGTTACACACCCGCCAAGGATAGCCGCATACGACAATGGTAACAGTAGCTTCGATGGCGAAATGTTATTCCGTTTGCTCCAGTTGTGCACGTAAGGCATCATTACCGCAACCAATGGCGTATTATTCAGGAAAGCTGAAAAACCTCCAATCCAAAACATAATTCGGGAAAGAAACCCCTTATACCCGCTGGTTCTCGGAAATATTCTACTGAAGAATATCTCTATGACCGAAATTTGTCGAATGGCATCACCCAACAATAACAACATCATAATAACCGCAATTTGTTCGTTTGCAAACCCGGCCAATATCTCACTTGGTGTTAATACACCAAAAAAACCCAGGACCATTACCGCCACAAAAAAAGTAAAGGCTGCTCCCAAAAGCTCTCTATATAAAGATATTAAAATAAATGCCAGAACGACAAATACAATGATTACATCAAAATGCTGCATAAGGTCTTTAAAAGTTTCTCCAATAACCCACAAAAATAGAAAAATACTTATAAATGTAGGTCTTGCATATCGCTAATTTACGAACAAGTTATGCATATCGCTCAAAACAAATTTTCATGTTTAAATTTATTTTTATTTGTCAGATGGAACTCCCAAATAATTTTGATCATCCGCTGTGCGTAAATATGGATAATCAAATTTGCATGGTCGTTTCATAAGTTAGTTCATAGGAGAAAAGTATTAGGTTGCAGAACAAAACTGCTTGTTGAGAGTAAATAATTAGCCAATACCTAAAAAAAAGAATATTTTTATCGCGGATAAAAATATTTAAAATAAAACCTTGGTGCGCAAAAAGATAAATATATACATCGTGTTAATCCACGCCCTGTTTTGGCTGTTGCTATTTTCGAGCCCTTTATTGTTCTTTTTCAACTTTGATTTGGCAATGGTTCCAATGAAGCAGTTTGCCACGATGAATGCGACAATAATTAGTATTTTTTATATTAATTATTCAGGACTGGTACCTTTGTTTCTGTTTAAGAAGAAATTTTTTCTGTACTTCGCCTCACTCATAGTATTATTGGTTTCTGTGTTATTGGTAATCCGTTACCTTGAATCGAATCACCCTTTTGCGGAGCACCAGCGTTTTTTTGACCCATTAAATAATATAGTACCGGAAGATGAATTGCGCAGACACTTTATACGTCGTGATAAAGGAAATATTTTTTTAGTGGTAACCCTGGCATTAATTGGCATAGGTACGAGTATACGTGTAACAGGCAGTTGGTTGCTCAATGAAAAAGAGAAAAATGAGATAAAAAAAGAAAAGTTGAATGCAGAACTGTCCTATCTTAAATCACAAATTGACCCTCATTTTTTCTTTAATACCTTAAACAATATATATTCATTGGCACAGCTTAAGTCCGATAAAGCTCCGCAAACGATATTAAAATTATCGGAATTAATGCGCTATAATATTTATGAAGCGGATAAGGAGCTGGTGTTTTTAAAGGATGAAGTAAACTACGTTCAGAATTTTATTGATTTGCAACGTATCCGTTTAGCAAAAAGCGTTGATATAGATTATTATGTGAGAGGAAAAATAGGAAACAAAAAAATAGAGCCGCTTATCTTTTTGCCCTTTATAGAAAATGCATTTAAACATGGTATAGATTATGCGAACCATTGCTCTATTGATATTGAAATATCGATAGAAGACACCGAAATAACTCTATTGGTAATTAATAGTACATCCAGCCGTAAAGAAAAAATATCTAAACAGTCGGGTGTTGGTTTGAGCAATATTAAAAAAAGATTGGAACTTTTATATAAACATCGCTATACCTTAAACATCAGTGAAAACGAGAAAAAGTTCATGGTAAAACTAACATTGTATTTAAATGACCATTAATTGTATTATTGTTGACGATGAGCCTTTAGCCCAGGATTTAATTGAGGATTACGTTTTAAAAATCCCTTTCTTAAACCTGAAAGCCAAATGCAGTTCGGCGTTTGAAGCCTTTGACTGCCTCCGCAAATACGAGATTGACCTTGTGTTTTTGGATATTCACATGCCCAATGTTACCGGTCTTGATTTTATCAATAGCATCGAGACGAAACCTATGTTTATCTTTACAACTGCCTACTCCGAGTATGCCATTGAGGCATTTGACCTGAATGCCGTGGATTATTTGGTTAAGCCCATTCCATTCGAACGTTTTTTAAAAGCGGCCAACAAAGCCATTAACTACTTTGCATTAAAAAACAAGAATACAGCCGCAGATTCACCGGTAAAAACTGAGGTGCAAAAGCAGGACTATTTTTTTATTAAGGTTGATTACAAAGATCGTAAAGTTAATTTTGGAGACATATTATACATTGAGGGACTTAAAGATTACATTAAAATTCACTTAGTTAATTCAAAAAAACCGATTATCACGCACAACACACTTAAAAACATAATGCTCACAATCCAAGAACATGGTTTTGCACGAGTTCACAAATCTTTTATTGTTTCTATTCATCACATAAAATCCATTACCAAAAACCGTATTGTGATTAACGACCAGTGGATTCCGATTGGAGATATCTATAAAGAAGATTTTTTAAAAATGATTAAGTAAAACATTAACTGATCAAAAAAAATTACACCTACTTATTCCTAAATACTGAACACCCAAGTGTTTTTATAAACTGCTGGCACATGGGTTAAAAATAACCATAAGTCTACGTTCTTTTACTTTATATCTTTAACAATTAATTTATCTAATTCCTTTATTATTTTAGTTGAAGGCTATTAGTTTCTACCCTAAAATCAACAAAAAAAAAGACGGATAGGTTAGTTATTAAGTCTCCTTGCGCTGCTACACTTTATCTGCTTTAGCTGCAACAATTTGGAAGAAAATGGCTCTTCCCGGGAAACCACAGGACTAGCAGAGCAGGGTATTGTTGACACCTCCAACGAACTCTCCTCCAGCATTGACAAAACTACGAACTAGACTGGCTACGACCTTTTGACCATGAGCGAGAGCTCCACTAAATCGGCGGTTGATGGATATGATGAAGAAGTTACTTATTATATTTCATTATCCGATTTAAGCGGTATTTACTATTGAATGTCTCAGGCCATTCTTACCGTAAAGGGACTCAACGCCAGCAAGGTCATATACGGTTTTTTCTCGAACACCGACGATTCGGAGGAGTTTATTATCCGATTACCCGAAGAAAAGACGACCAGCACTGTGTATCTTATTTTAGGCAATAGAAGAAACGGATTCTACACTTACCAATATTTTTTTACAATCACTACAAAAGAATCTGAATACGAAGACCTCGAAGGCTTTTTTGCTTACAACTTTTTACTTAACAGCTCTATAAAAATAGATGAAGAGGATGCAGGAAGCGTATACATTAATGAGCATTACGGAAGTTTTTCAGATATCAGTTACCAGTCCAAATAGGCGTTTAACAAGGACTATACATAAGCTAAGCTAAAACTGATACCATTACCTATTTATATAAATTACTATCATCGAGTGATATAATTTATGACGAAACTGTCTCTATTATTAAAAATCCAGAGAAGCGACATCCCTACACGCCCATTGACTATAATTTGACCAATGTTAATATTACTTTAAACAGGACTAACGACCAAAAAACAGATTCTACCATTCACAAAATATATGTTGGAGTAGTGTTACAAAAATCTGCTGCAGTAACAGAGATTATTGATGATTCGGGCGAAGGTTCAAGTTTCTGTAAAAAGGAAAAAGACCTGGAGATTACGCTAAATGACGATACCGTTATTAAATTATCGGAACTTATTGGAGATGCCAGGGAAACCATGCGCGAATTATATGACACACTACTAGATGTTTATTTTGCCAAACATGTTGTCAACAGGTTAGCCTGACAAGTTTATTCGGAACAAACGGATACAAAAGACGATTAGAGATGCAAGCTAGTTTGGTTTCAATGACTAAAAACTAAAAAGAGATTGTTGGTACCGGCAATCTCTTTTTATGTATCCTTTCAAACTCCAAATTATACTGTTTCACTAACAAGGATAACTAATTTTACAATATTGTGCCAGGTCAAACATGGATGACTATGGCTAAATTAATACCTTTGTAAAAAAGAACCACAATGAAAATTAGATTCTCTGTTATCTTACTACTCTTAACCACCTCTTCATTATATTTAAATGCTCAACAAGGTGATATTTTAAAAAGTGAAGCAATTATGTACGAAGGGCAAGGAAATTACCCCAAGGCGGCTATTACCTACGAAAAAGCAACTATAGCTTACGAAAATGAAAACTTAACAGACACCCTATCTATTTACAAAGCTGGACAAAGCTATTCCAGGTGTAAACACTACGATAAAGCTTTACCTTTTTTAATTAAATGTGATGATTTAAATTATCAAGAACCCAATTTATATATCACTCTATCGCAAGCCTATACAGGTAATAAAGATCTGAAAAAAGCAGAGGAAGCTTTATTAAAGGGACAAGAGATGTACCCTAACCACAAAAAAAATTACATTAAACAAATTAGTTATTTTTATTATAACTCTCGTCAGTTTGATAAAGCATGCGCAGCGTTAAGCACTGCTCTTGAGAATAATCCTAACGATTTAAACAGTTTATATTTATATGGTTCATCATTGGAAAGACTTAAAAAGTATGACGAAGCTTCTGATGCGTTGCTACAAATAATGAAACTGGACGAGTCCAACACCAAAGCTGTTAAAAAATTGGGAATTGTATATTTCAAAAAAACCGATAACCTCTTACAGAAAGAAACCAAAAGGTACGAGGCAATTGCTAAACCAAGCAGAGTAGACTACAGTAATACTGTAAAAAAGCTAGATCAAATTAAAGAGGGGTACAAAAAAGCGCTGCCTTACCTGGAGAAAGCATACGAAACATCACCCAATGATAAAACAATTGCAAGTTGTTTAAAGGTTGTTTATAAAAGGTTAAAAATGGACGATAAGGCAGTCCAGTTATAAATTGTTATTATGATTGAGTTGCTAACTAAACGTTAAATAGCATCAATATTTGTCAAATTAATCATTTAAGTAACAAATTACACATTCCAAGTTTGTATCATCAGTCTTTTTTAAGGAACGTAAGCTAAAAAACAGGATAAAAGTCAGTTTTTGGGATTCTTTAGCGCGAATACCTATAAAGGCAGTGTAATATTAAAGAAAAATTTCTTTATTACAAAAAGGCATGTTATAAAATAGGTATATTACCTAACTAATAAAGGTTGCATACAAGCGGTATTATATTATTTTTGTGCCAAAGATAATTCAGTAATAACCGTAGCAAACCAAAAACATGTCAAAGAAATTATTGATTCGAGACCTAACGCTCAGAGACGGTCAGCAGTCGTTATTCGCAACCAGAATGCGACAGGAGCAAATTGATCGTGTGTTACCTTTTTACAAGGACGCGAACTTTTATGCAATGGAAGTTTGGGGTGGAGCCGTACCAGACTCGGTAATGCGTTATTTAAACGAAAATCCTTGGACACGTCTTCAAACCATTAAAAAGGCAGTGGGTGATGTAAGTAAGCTTACTGCACTTTCTCGGGGAAGAAACTTATTCGGATACACACCTTACACCAATGAGATTATTGATGGTTTCTGTAAAAACGCCATCAGCTCAGGTTTAGGTATCATGCGTATATTTGATGCCCTTAACGACATCAACAACGTTAAATCTACGATCAAGTATGTAAAAGAGCATGGTGGCATTGCAGACTGTGCTGTTTGTTACACCATTGACCCTGAGTACAGAAGAGCAGCACGCTATAAAGCTTTACTAAAAGGAAAGCCACTTCCAAAGCCTGTATTTACAGATGACTACTTCGTGAACAAGGCAAAGGAACTTGAGAAGTTAGGAGCTGATATGATCACGATCAAAGATATGAGTGGTCTTATTCCTCCGGTGCGCGTTGCCAAACTGGTTAGCGCATTCAAAAAAGCGGTTAAGGTACCCGTTGACTTTCACACGCACTGTACTCCCGGTTACGGATTAGCTGCTGTATTGTCCGCTATAGTAGCCGGTGTGGATGTGGTTGACACCAATATCTGGAACTTTGCAGGCGGTCCTGCTGCTCCTGCCATAGAGTTGATTTACCTGTTTACCCAAAAGTTAGGTGTCGAGATGGATGTCAACATGGAAGCTGTTGCCAAAATCAACAAAGAGTTATATACTATACGCCAGGAATTAGCTGATGTGGATGCCGGTAAACACTACCCAAATCCATTTAATCCGCTTACCGATAAGCTTCCTGCCGAAATTGAAGCTGAGTTTGACAAAGCTATCAAAGATGCCAAAGAAGGTAACGAGCAAGATTTGGTGCGCTCTTGCCATGCCATTGAAGCTTATTTTAATTTTCCGAAACCAAACGAGTTGGTTAAGAACGCCCAGATACCTGGCGGAATGTACACCAACATGGTGGCTCAGCTTAAAGCCCTTAAATCGGAAGATATCCTGGAGGATGCCATGAAATTAATTCCTCAGGTTCGTTTAGATGCAGGTCTGCCTCCATTGGTAACGCCAACGAGCCAGATTGTAGGTGCTCAAGCGGTGAACTGTGCGATGGACATCAAAAAAGGAAGCGAAATGTACACCAACGTATCTAACCAGTTTATTAGCTTGGTTAAAGGTGAATACGGCGATACTCCAATTCCCATCAAACCGGAGTTCCGCGAAAAAATTTGTGGACATAAAGATGAGCGCCCATTTGATACATCCAAATATAAAATGCAACCGAATCCTGTGCTAGAGGATTGTGGAGGTGTTAAACTTGCGGAAAACGAAGAGGAGGTATTGCTTCTTGAGTTATTCCCAATGGTTGCGAAAAACTTTTTAAAAGGAGTTAAGAAAGCAGCCTGGGAAGCTAAAAAAGCCAGCGAACCTAAAGCAGAAGCTACAACCACCAAAACTGAAGCTCCCCAAGCAGCTAAAAAAGTAAGTGGTAAAAAAATCACGGTTCCAATGCCGGGCAGAATAATTCAGTACCTTGTGCAGCCGGGTGATAAAGTAGAAAAAGATCAGCCTGTGGCCGTATTGGAAGCCATGAAAATGGAAAACAGTATTACATCGAACTATGCAGGGTATGTAAACACCCTGATTGCCGAAGAAGGCGAAACTGTTGCTGCCGATGCTGCTATTATGGATATTGTTGACGAGGCCGTGGCTCCCGCTGCTGCTACTCCGACTAAGGAGGCTAAAAAAGCTGCTCCAAAAGCAACCGGTCCAACAAAAGCTGTAACTGTACCTATGCCGGGTAAAATTCTTGATATCCAGGTAACCCCGGGTGATGTTGTAACCAAAGGACAGGTTGTGATAATTCTTGAGGCCATGAAAATGGAAAACAGCATTACGACCGACTTTGCCGGTACCGTTAACGAGATTTTTGTTGAAGTAGGTGATACCGTTGCTGCCGATGCAAAAGTACTAGACTTAGTTCAGGGATAAGATCCTGACCATTATAATATAAAAATCCCCTGCTCATGATATAAGTAGGGGATTTTTTTGTAAATGATGTTTCTTCACTTGTATATTCTAAAATTTGATCAAAAACGAAGTTAGTTCGTTCAGGTATATTCGTGATTTACGCTTGGCGGTGAGGGGGCAATCAAGGAAATAGGGGACTCAATATAAGCTTGAAGAAGGATCCAGAGAGGTTTGTACTTAATCGGAGATGTTCATGAGTCAGAAAATGATATCTCCATGTTGAGAATTGAGGTTCCAAGTTTGGAATCACTAGAGTCCGACAAAAACACGCTCCTAAAAACCAAAAGCTCTTTTGTCTCAAGCAAACGGCCTTTTCATTTTTACCTCCAACCGTAAAAACGGAACAAAAAAAGCCGCCAAACAAAAAAAATCACCGCCCCTGGTAGAACGGTGATTTAAATCTATATCCTGGTATTAACTAATTATCGCTCAGATAGGTGATTTCAATATCAAATATAGAGGTTACATAAGTACCATCACCAACGGTTGAGGGTACAATAACCTTGCTCTTCCCCCCTTTTCTCATATTCAGTATGGCCTGCTCTACTCCGCTGTACACGCCTGAGCCACTTCCAGCCACAAAAACATCAGGATCTACATAACCGTAATTTGAAGGGTCGGATGAATGCCAGAATAACCCGGGCTGATCCAGTGAATCCCTGGCTATAACATACCTGTTATACCTGTAGCCCACCTGATTACCAACAGAAACAGCCTTTCCTGTGCCGGTTTCCAGCTCAAAATATATCAAGCCTGTCTCTAACGATTTGTCAATGGTGTCCACCGCCTCCAACGTCCAAAAGTCTTTGTAGTTCAATCCTGCTGGATTATTAGAATCGGGCACACTCTCTAAAAACTCCTGCAAAAGCTCTTGCTCAATAGCCAACCTTTGCCTCGAACTTAAAACAGTATCTGTTTCGCAACTAATAGCCAGTACCAACACCAACAGGCCAACTAACTTTGTAAGTATTTTAATCATTTAATATGTTCTCCTTTTTATTGAACCACAAAGTAAATGTTTTATTGTAATCCTACAAAATACGATGCTTATTTATTCCTTATTAAACCCACCAACTCTACTTTGTACAGAAGGGTAGATCTTCCCGGCACTCTGTCGTCATCGCCTACCAAACCATGCGCCCTGTGCGGCGGCATAATAAAAGTTGCTTTGGATCCTTTGCGCAACAGTAAAATCCCTTCTTCGAGTCCCGACTCTACGCCCCCTTGTCCTACCTTAAAGGATTTGTAACCCAGGGAATCAGACGAATAACAATGCGTTCCATCCAGTAAGGAAACATCATAGGCGATTTTTACCACATCCCCTTTCTGCACCAATTCCCCTTCACCTATTTCTTCAATCTGATACCATAGTCCGGTTTGTGTTTCCAACATCTGATATTCGTTCCTCTCCACATAGGCTTTAATGGCAGAAGCATCCTGTTCCACCATGTACCTGTTAACAGAAATAAGTTCCTCCGCGGTAACTTTCCGCTTCTGAGGTTTTTCATTATTTTGCAGTTTGCATCCTACCATTATTATTAACGATAGGGCACTAACGACGATATATTTACAACGCATTGTTTTTAAATTTTTCATAGAATCGAGGCAGTTCCGTTTTAAATTTTTCTAAAGTTAATTCCAAAGATACTAAAGATTCTCCTCCCGCTGCGTTGCGATGTCCGCCACCGGAAAAATTAAGTTCGGAAAACAAGTTCACCGGGAATTCTCCCCTGGAACGGAATGAACATTTTACCTTATCGTCTTTCTCCATAAAAAAGGCCGAAACATTGATTCCTTCAATACCCAACGGATAGTTCACAAAACCTTCCGTATCCCCAGGCTGAAAATGATGTGCCTCCAATTCCTTTTTATCCAACCACATAAAGGCAGCTTTTTGTTCAGGCATTAAAGACATCTTGTTTCCTAAAACATGTCCCAATAATTTCATCCTATAAAACGAGTTACTATGGAACACCAACTGGTGAATTTTGTCCTTGTTAATATTTTTTTCCAATAATCCGGCAACCATCCTATAGGTCTCAGGGTTGGAGGAATTATAGCTGAGCGAACCCGTATCTGTCATGATACCGGTGTAGAAACATTCTGCAGTATCGGTGTCCACATAATCGTTCCACCCCAATTTGTTTATTACATTATAGGCCAATTCACAAGTTGAAGATGAAGAAGGAACAGAAATCATTATATCCGCTATTTCCTCGGGATATGGATGGTGGTCTATCATTATTTTTTTGGCATTTAGTTTCCCTATCTCTTTCTCTAAATCGCCAGCACGTTTCAAACTGTTGAAATCTACAAATATCAGCAAGTCGGCATTGCTTAAACTTTTTATCGCTTCTTTCTTGTTTACCTCAAAATTAACGGCATCTTCCGCTCCTTTCATCCAAGACAAAAATTTGGGGTAGGCGGATGGTGAAACAACCTGAACCTTTTTTCCAATATTTCGCAAAACATGGTAAATTCCCAAAGAAGACCCCATGGCATCTCCATCCGGATTCAGGTGCGGGATAATGACAATGTGCTCAGCTCCATGTAATGTCGCCTTTAACGAAGGCGTATCTAACTTATCTATCATATCAACATTTTGAAAGATCAAAGATAAATAAATATCAATAACAGGATTTTGACATGCTACAAATTATTACTATCATTAGAGAAGAAGAAAAATTTTAAACAACCTTTCGGTTGGGATGTTAATATCAAAGCTATTACATAAAACAAATAAACTATGGCAGGGAACAAAACACTAACGATAATCAAACCTTTTGCGGTAAAAAATGGAAAACTGGGCGCCATCCTACATAAAATTGAAGAATCCGGTTACCGATTTGCTGCTATTAAAACTTTAAAACTTGACAAGCACGATGCGGAAACATTTTACGAAGAGCATAAAGGAAAACCATTTTTTGATGATTTAACTGATTTTATGTCTTCAGGCCCCATTACTGCCGCTATTTTGGAAAAAGAAAATGCGGTTGCCGACTTTCGTTTTTTGATTGGCGCTACTGATCCTAATGAAGCAAAGGAAGGAACAATCAGGAAAATGTTTGCCACAGACAAAACCCATAACGCCATTCACGGTTCGGATAGCGATGAAAGCGCAGATAAGGAATGTAACTTTTTCTTTAGTAAACGAGAAAGGCTCTGATTCTGTTGGCAGTCAACAGTCAGCAGTTCGCATTTATCAGTTGCCCAAAGACAAAGGGAATGGAGCTAAGAGATTAGAGAGGTGACTACTGTGCATTATGTTAGAAACATCACTATTTTAAAGTCGAGATTCATAGAACTATCTTCTGTAACGCCCATTAATTGGGCGTTCAATTTTCATTTTTAAATCAGACCCATACCAATTTAACTATATTGGCCGTGGAGAACCTCCAACTTGCTTTTTAAAACATCTGCTGGTATTACCTAAAGGCTCTGTTCATTCAAGCATGCCTACCTGGTATATTCTCACAAGTGATGCGACCACAGAAAAAGCTTTATTGGTTTGTGCCTCTTTTTTTCAACAGTCATCAAAAGCTGCCCTATTAGGGTACACCATACTTGTGTACGTATAGCATTCTCATTTTCGCCATAGAAGTAGTGGAGCAGAAAGTTTTGCTTCATCTTTTTATAATGCTGATGCAAAAAGCTGCTTAATTTTTTCAAGATATGGAAGTCGCACGCTCACACTTACACCCGAGTATTTCAAGCTACTAATTGATTTGGTTTTGGATACTTTTCAGAAAAAGCATCTTATAAATAAGTTACCAAAAGCCTTTCAGTTGTATGGGTATGGTTCATTTGACGAAAGTAAACCCAGTTTGAAAACTGACTTTGAAGAAATAGGTTCGGAGGTTATTAACGGCAAATATATGTACGACAAATACAGGGAGTTTGAAAAGGGAAGAACCGCCATCAAACTATACGACTACTACAAATCCATCATTCTGCTATATATTGGTTTTGAAGATTTTCAAAAATTTCTGGACAAATACAAACTAACGGATGAAGAAAACAAGAAGCAGCTTTCGCTAATTAGCGGTGATAAAGCCAACCTCACCTATTACTACATCATCTATTATTTTGGTGAAGATGAGAGAATAATCAAAGGAAAAACCATTATCTCGAACAACTGGAAATACAACTTATTTTTATGTATCCTCTGCCCGATGGTACCATAAGAGAACATTACAGCAACGGATCTGTGATACGGCAAGGCGATACCATTTCCATAAAAACCAAAACCCTTTCGGGTGGCAGATATATTGAAGGAGCCAGTGAGATTTATTATATCGGGCACAAATCTCCTGCCAGTCTTAATTATTTGGTAGGGACCTATTGCACATTCGACATTTACACCAATACGGTAGCCGGAAGAGCCATATTGGAGCGATGCGACACCAAGGAAAAAATGGATAAAATGGCCAGCACACCGGAAATCCCACCATATATTGCTATGGAGATCAGAGACAAGCGCATGGTAAACGACAGTAAGTTAGCGGCCAGGCACTTTCTGGAGCTGTCCACTAACAGCCCATATGCATCCATTTTTGGCAAGGTACCCGGATATTACAAGATCAAGTTTGATGTTGAAGAGAGCTTTAACCCGCAAAAAACGTCCGTATTGAAAAAGACAGAATAGAACTGATCAACAAAGGATCCATCCTGAATTTCAGGTTTAATTTTTCGGGTATTATCGTAATGGAGCGTGTTAACATCAGTGGGGTTGACAATGAGAACAGGTTGGTAAATGGAACCCTTACTTTGGCGTTCAGCCCGTTATAAAAAAGGTATTTCAAGTTATATTATTTCGTATTCTAAGTACTGCTTTTGAAAGCAAACGATTATTCGATTTTTATTGTTTACTGCTTTACAGTATTCGATTTACTTGTACGATGGTGTAACAGATTAGCACAGTTTGTCGTTTTTTTACCGATATGCTATTGATATGAGCGTTATATTTACTTCGTATTTAACGCTATCATTAATTCCCGAAACATATTCGGGACAGGTTATCGGCATAATACCAAGTGCTGATTACTTAGTCAAAATGACATTCGTAGAAAATCTAAGTATTAATTTCTTTCGTCCGAATAATATGATGGTCTGTACTCTGTTCATTCCAATTTCCTCAGTCTTTTTAGAATGATTTTCTGGACCATGTATATGCCTGAGATTATTATCGCAAAATTTACTGTAAAAACTTCATCATGGGTACCACTTTATCAAATACCCTGATTTCGATGTTACGATAAAAAATTTCTGCTGTTTCGGATTGGAACCCTATTTTACCTTCCTTAAGCTGAAGGTTTGTGGCCATATTAACAATTTCGCCATTGAGTTTGTGAATCGCGTATCTGTCTTCCATCACGATAACCTCACACTTATTCCATCGATTGTTTAACGCATTGTATTGTTTGGGTTTAGAGGCCAACACCTCATTTATCTTTGGGATGCTAATCCCGCCATCTTTGGGATTCAAAAACCGTGAGCTATCCTTTGCCCCAAACCACATCAATGGCTGTGTAGCCCAGAAATCACCTGTATGGTTCATGTGTTTAATATGGTTGTAACGAATCTGGTATTCAATACCCACAGGCCATATTTTGTCATCCACTACATGATAATAACATCCGGCATCGTATTGGTACTGATCAAAGTTATTGGCGATCTTACTTCCCCACTTGTATTCGAATTTCAATATAAACTTGCTGTATGTTTGATCGGTATAGAATAATCCATGTGTCGCATTTGTTCCCGCAGCCAAATCAATGCTATCGGGAAAATGATCGTTAAAAACATGAATCATACTGTCCTCTACAACAAATACTTTGCTAGCCAGTTCTGCATCATCTTTGCGAAGTTTAAGATAAAAACCATCCAAGTTTACCCTGTTGAATAGTTTTACAAAGTTGGTCTCATGGTCAGGCGCACAGGAATTCAACAGGATAAGGGTTACAAGTGCTAGCAAATTGAAGTTTTGTTTTTTCATTTTGAAGATTGGATTTTGCTAATACAATTTTTGTATAGGATTAGTCGTGGTACCGGTAGTTATATGTTCGTCCTTCAATTTATCGTAAACATCAAGAATAAAGAAGCTTTAGATATCCACTTTTAGTGTTTCCGACACAAAGTTTATTTGTATTTCTAAATTTGTGTGAATGCTTTGGTGTATTTCGTTAGTATGGGGGTGCCCAATAATGTTTTTAATTAACCCTGGCACTAACAGATTAAAAGCAGAGAGACTCTGTAACCCCCATCCCCACATCTTTGATACGGTACTTCCCCCAGCTTCGGAGCTAAGGGGAAGAGCCATTCGTTCTGTAATTATAATTCGTAAGTTTACAATTTTCACAAACTTAAATTCGGACACCTCTTTTCATATTTAAGCACTTCGTGGTTATTTATCATTCCATACAAAATAGAAACAAGTTGTGTCCGCATAGTTAACTACCAACCAGCAGCTTTCAAAACCTTTTTGGGGAATTTATTTATAGGACGAATACAGATATCCTTGGCATAGCATTCGGCACCTTCCGATTGAATCTGAATTTGACCTTTTGTTAAAGGATTCCCGTTTTTACTTTTGGCATCGGTTAAAGCCAGCACAACCACACCATTGGTTACATGTACGGCCTTGTCCCCTATCACATAAAGATCAACCCTTGTCCATTCACCATGCGGGCTTTCCGCATCAAAAGATCTTTTTGCACTTTTTACAAAATTATCAGAAGTGGGATCCCAGCGTTTTTCATCATTCGCCCTGACTTTGGCACTGGTGCCGGCCAAAGTAAACAAATCACCAAAGTCACGCTCCTGAATTTGAGATTCCAGACAGGATTTCCACACATCCCAAAATGCACCATGTTCTCCATGGCAATGGTACAACAATCCGCAATCCCTTGGTTTATCCAAACGTGGTTCATATTTCTTTTCTCCCCACTTAAAAAGCAAAGTGAGGTGATAGTTAGAGTAGGATTCTATTGAAGTAAGCCCCCCATAAGCCAGCCCCGATATATTTAACACCGGTTCTCCATCCTCATCGGTACTGACCGTAAACAAGTCAAACGGATCACCTAATCCAACCGGTTTCTTGTTTTCCCCATTGGCTTCTTTTTGATATCCTTCGGGCAGGTTTTTTATCGATTTGTGAGGAACGCCGGTCCATACTTCCCAAGCCGTGAGATCGTTGTCCAAAAGAACTTTCCAGTCTTTGGACTTCACTTTTTTAGCAGGGTATTTTACTTTGACTGTTTTCTGAGCAACCAAATTGCCCGACATAAGTACGGTTAAAGCCAGAAGCAAGATTTTTGTTTTCATGTATATCAGTTTTAATTAACGTCGATTAATTATAATTATTCAATAATATTTGTAGCTCTGTAAGGTCGGTGTTCAAAATCTCAAAAGCAAATTATTTAGTTTAATTAGCAAAAGTAGCGCACAAAAAAAAATAGAATTACGCAGTTATTTCGATTTGTTTAATAATCAGTTTTCCAACGGAGAAGTCTTGTCGAGCATGCTTTCGCAAATGGCATTGTTTCTATAGTTTGTGTTTATTTATGGAAACTTTCAATTTGTAAGTAGCGCTCCTTTAGGCATGCGCCTACCTCCTTTTAAGGGAACTTTAGCCTTCCGGCAGGTGCCGGAGAGATTTGCCGTCTGTCAGTTGCACTGGGAGCGGTAAAAAAACGAATAGCATTCAATGCGCAATAAGACAGTTCAACAAAATACTCTCGAGACAGCTACTTACTGTTTAAAACGAATTTTCTGCTGGTACTGTTCTCTTTTGTCGGAAAATCTTCCGGAATGGCTTGCGTTACTTTTCCTGTAGCAGCCCATTCCACTCCACGGGTTAAGGAAACAATAAACCCAACCCCTTCGCACGAATAATCATCATGCCCCAAGGTGGTATGGAAAATTCGTCCTTTGCCATAATCCACCACCATAAGAATAGGTTCATGCCTATCCGTTGGAGCCTTACCCGAAGCATCTTTACCAGTAGCCAAAACAGTCATATTTACGGCAGGTCCCCTTAGCTTGGCATAACACTCATCTTTAGCCGTTAACCAAACATTCGGCATTCCTTGGGTAATAGGATGATCCGCTACCCGAACCGTGATTGGCACAAGGTGTTGCGGTCCATGCGCACCGCATTTGCCCTCGGAATGATCCCTCTTTAACTCGCCCTCATTGGTATAGTACACGTAGGGGCCGTCTTTTGCGCTTCTGTTGCCCCAGCCTCCAAGGCCAATCATTTGATTAAACGCTTTCCAATCGGGCCACGCATTATCAGCCGCATGAACCGAAACAAATCCGCCTCCATTTTCCATATAGTCTTCCAACGCTTTTTGGGTACTTTCCGACCAATTCGCTGCTTTCCATCCGAAATTAGAAACTACCACATCGTACTTCTTAAACTTGGGAGCAAACTCAGGATCGTGTTTGGGTTCTTTTAAATCCTTCGTTTCACCAACTTTGGCCAAGGGCAAGAATTCTTTTTCCCTTTGCCCTTTCCAGGTATATTGAGTTCGGTAAACATCAACTTTAAACAATCCTGTTTCTTCCAGGTATTGCTTCATCATAATGGTTGACTTGGGCCATACCGCATGGTTATTTTGTCCATCAACAATAAGGACCTTTATCTTTGCATGAACAGATGCAATAACCATCATCAAACAGATAATAAATGTCAGTTTTTTTTTCCTCATAAATTCTAGTTTTCCTATGTTTAAAAATAGTAATACCGATATGTTAATGATATTAGCGTTAAATTTACTTCGTATTAAACGCTATCATTAATCATCTGCACAATACCAAGTGATCATTCCATAGTCAAAATGGTATAAGCTACAGATCACCAGCGCATATTGAAATTTCTAATCCTGTTATAAACCAGTCTACCGAAACTAGTTCGGGACATTTGATCCTTATTTTTGGCCTAATTATTGGCTTCCTGTCTGCAGCTGTCTGGAGGCCATGCCGGTTTACATTGCTTAAAGGTGGTAAGAATATTAATAAGATTTATATATATATTGCATATAATACAGGGGAGAAAATAGTATTTCAGCCCGAGATTCGAAAACGGTTGGTTTTTCTCCAATAGATAATGGGTAGATCCTGGAGGCTCAATCAATGTTGCTAATTATAATTGTAACAATTCTAATTATTTTCTTTCATAGCAAATGATGTTGATTCTTCTGTTAACTCGTATGTACTTTGTAGGGTTGGTAGTTGAGAATGATTTGTCAAATAAATCGAATTCACGACCATCGATTATTATTTTAGCGGTCACCTATATACTGTTGAACTAAGCTTTTTGTATCTAAAAACCTAACACAAACAATATTAAAACAAGTCAAACAACATGCTATATATCTGCACGTTACAGAACCAAAAAATTTCAAGTGACCTATTGGTTACAATGCCCTCCTATGGATACTTTTTATGGATTTTGCAGAAAATAAAAAAGCACCTAAAATCAAAATTTTAAGTGCTTTCAACTTCATTTGTCATGTAGTGGTGTGCCCAGAACAAGACTCGAACTTGCACGGAATTGCTTCCACAGGCCCCTCAAACTAGTGGGATACAAATATTATTGTAATCAAATTTACAATGAGTTTTAGAAATACCTGTATTTACTAGCTTTTTATCGCATTTACTCCGATTTAGTGCGATTTATTCGAACCCATATTTACAACAAATACAATATTTGTTTCCGAATTGTTTCCGAATAAATATTGGTCGTTATGAATTGTTTCCGAATAGCTCTAAAGACTGCCATAGCACAAATTTATTAAATTATGGCAAATGCTACAGTAAGTATTTTTTTAGACAGCTCGTACACAAAAAAAGATGGTACGTCTCGTTTTTACATTAGGGTAACTCTAAACCGAAAAACTAAAAAGATTCCTTTAAATCTTTTTCTTAAACCGGAGTACTACAATCCCAAAACAAAAAAGATTAAAGAAATCAGGGAAGTTCCTGATGCGAAAAAAAACAACCTCTATTTAAAAGATAAGGAAAGTGAGGTTGAACAAATCATCATCGAATTAGAGCGAAGAAAACAATCAGTAACTTTTGAGAATATTTTAAGCCTCTACTCCAATAGTGAGGTTAATGGAAGCTTTATTGAATTTGCTAAAACCAGATTAAAGGAAGAACGCAACCGAATTAAGCAATCTACCTATGAAGGTCTAGCATTAGATATTGTAAAGCTTGAAAGATACCAAGCCAACGTTACGATTTATGAAATTGATGAAAATTGGCTTGAAAAATACAGAAACTACCTTATCGAATCATTAGATAACAAAGCCAATACTATTTATGGCAATATATCCATGATAAGGAAGTACATAACCTACGCTTACAAGAAAAAAATAATCGACCGGAATCCATTTCACAATTTTTCTTTCTTAAAAGAAGATGGCAAAAAGGAACATCTTACCCTTAAAGAATTGGACATGCTTCACGACTACTATAATAAAGAAGAGTTCCTAAAAATTTACAAGAAGGATAAGCGAGGTAAAACTTACCTAACTGGTATGAAGTACCAGGAAACCCTCCAACACATTTTAATTAGTTGTTATTGTGGATTAAGGCTATCTGACCTAAGAAAATTACGATACAAACATATTGAGAACAACATGATAATAATGGAGATGGATAAGAGCCGAAGGGATAAAGAAAAGATGCTTAGGATTCCAATTACCGAAAGACTAAAATCGGTTCTTGATTTAGATGGTGATAAAAAGCCAAACGATAAAATTTATAAAGGCTTCGTGCGAAGCAGTTCCGATATAAATCCCATGTTACGCTTTATAATGAATGAGGTTGGCATAAAAAAACGTCTCTCTTTTCATTGCACTAGACATACATTTGCTGTAAGTGCATTGACATTAGGTATGTCACTTGAGACTGTATCAGATATTATGGGGCATAATGATTTAAGAACCACTCAGATTTACGCTAAAATCATTGATGACAAGCGAAAGGAAGAAATGTCGAAATGGAATAGGTTAAATAACCTCAATAATGAAAATTTAACCTATGCTCTAGCCATTTGTCCGAACTGCGACAATGAAGTATTAAGATTTGAAAAGGGAGTGATAAGGATTAAAAAACTCACTCTTCATTGTCAATCTTGCTCCACAAAATTCTCTTATGTAGTTGAATAACTAAAAAGACAAGAAATGAAATCATATACGAACACAATAATAAATCGAAAGGGAACTTACTCAGTTCTTTTGCACGTTGATAATTATTTTTTATTAACATTTTCAAATTAACACATAATGTTCGTATATGATTTTATAGAGAAGATTGGAAAGATTGAGGTGAAATACTCAAGGAAGTTTAGAAAGCGGTATTTAACATTTACCGAGGAGTTTTCTTCTGAACAGGAATACAATCAGCAGTTGGATGAGTATCTAATTGAGTTTAGAAAAGAAATTCAAAGCTTACCTTTTAGTTTGAATTCAAAACAGTCAAGAAAAACATTTTTGCACAATATATACGATGAGTTTCTTTATACCAGGGAACGCCTTAACGAACAATTTATTCAATTAATATCCCAAAGTCACGATTGTATCACCTTGCAAAAAGTGAGGTTTAAATGTTGCTTTCCTAAATACTTTCAAAAGAAGTATTTGAAAACAGCTAGAACTGCATATCGGAAACTTCATGTTGTATTCACTTTACGTATTGATAAAATTGAAACTGCGGTTGATATTTTAAAGCTGACAGCATTAAATGATGGGTTTGAAATGGATATTTCGGATAAGCAAAACCCTGTAAGATTTAAAACCAATCTTTCAAGTCCGGAACTTGCCTATCTATCATTTAGGATAATGAATAAAGTGTCAATAGACCCAAATTTCAATCGCACTCATTTATCCAGGATATTAGCAGATAATTTCTCTACTAAAAGAGCTGAGTTTCCGAAAGCAGAACAAATTAGAAAACAGTTTACTGATGTTAATGACAACGTAAAAAATAAAGTCGAATCACTACTTGATGAATTGGCAAATGCCAATACCGTATAGCATTTGTAATTTTTTTTCAAAAAAATCAATTTTATTACATCTTGATTTAATGATAGTTACCAAAAGGGGACAAAGGGGGACATCCCCCACTGTCCCTTTTTTCGTGTTTGCAGCAAATGTATGTTCGCTTACAAATTGATGTAGAAATAAAAACATACGATTATGCAGAAAGAAGATTTAAATAATTTAGTTACCGTAGCTGACTTAAACAGTTTTTCTGAGAAAATTATAAGCGAGATTCACAGGCTATCGGAAAAAGACAAACCAGAATTTTACACACCCAATCAATTCAGCAAACTGACAGGTATGCCCTACACCACTGTTATTCATTATTGTAAGAAAAACATGTTAAAAGCAAGACAGGAATTTAAAGGAGGTTCCTGGCAGATTTATGCGAGCGAGATAAACAGGCTTAAAGAGGAGGCGAATACAAACCATTTAACATTCAGATAATGGAAACCAATGAAAAACCAGTCGCTCAAAGCAAGCATCAATTAACGGAGGCATACAATATAAGCTATTTAACCCTTCAACGTTGGCTTGAACCAATTAAAGATGAACTTGGTGAATATAGAGGAAGAGCATACACCCCAAAACAAGTTCAGATGATTTATGATTTATTAGGTCGTCCATAATTTCAATATCGTAAGCAATGACAATATATCTCTCCGGAATTCACTACGAAACCGATGCAAATTTCATTCAAAGCTTAAAAAGGCAATTATTGAATCTAGGATGTACCATAGTTAATCCCGATGAAAAGTTACATGATAGGCTTGGTTGGTCTAAAAGCCTTACTCACCGCCTGAGTTTAATTCTTGAAAGCGACACCATTTACATGTTACCTAAATGGAAAGATAGTACTACTGCAAGAATTGAACTTACAGCAGCAATGAAAGAGAAAAAAAACCTCTGCTTTTCAATTGATGATATAAAAAATTTAATAACCACCCTTGACGGCTAATAATGGTTTAGGCAGGATTGAACAAGGGCAATCCTGCCATTTACACAAAAACTTCATTTTCAAAACAAATTATTATGACAGCATTAGCACCCAATACGGTATCGAAGTTATACTATTTCGATAACCGCATAAAGAGTTTTTATGAGAAAAACGGCTATAACAGCATCCCGTTTGATGGCACAAAAGTTCAGAAAATGATTGAGGATTCTCAGCTTGAGTTGAATGCTCTCTTTTACAAGATTTGGGGTTCAGACATGGGCTACCACTTACTAGATAAGTTTTACGATTTCAGGGGTAACGTTCACGAGTTCTTTATGAGCCTCGATAGCAACAACCGTGAATTATTGACAGGTAAAGATTGGTAGCCGATGGATGCAAAAAGGGTTATAGAGCAAATCAATGATGAAGTTTATGAGGTTGTCTCCAACTTTGTCACACTAAAGAAATCAGGGAGCAATTACAAAGCGTGTTGTCCATTCCACAATGAAAAAACGGCTTCGTTCAGCGTTAATCCGGCAAAGGGTATTTTCAAATGCTTCGGTTGCGATAAAGGTGGTAATGCCATTGAGTTTATTAAAGAGCATGAAAATGTTGAGTTTAAAGAAGCCGTTGAGATTGGCGCAAAACTTTTAAACCTCAATTTTGAATGGAAGAAAAGCACCAATTGGGATGAAGCCAAATTCAAACATGAAGAAAGCCTGAAAATTGCTTGTAATATCATTGAAAGATTCTTCTTAGAACAGGTCAATCATAAGAATGTACAGGATTACATAAAGCAGCGAAACATTGTTATTCCTGAAAACAACAACTTTAATGTTGGCTATGCTCCAAGTGGAAATGCTCTGCTTGCCCATGCCAGAGAGAAAGGTGTAAAAACGGAAATACTTGAAGAAATTGGCGTGCTGAAAAGCAACGACAAAGGCATTTATGACTTTTTCTACAACCGATTGATATTTCCTGTTTGCAATTCCAAAGGGCAAACCATTGCTTTCGCAGGACGTGATTTAAATGAAAACCCAAAGATTAAGTATCTGAATACACACGAGAGCTGCATCTATACTAAAGGCAATGAATTGTATGCTTTGAATATTGCAAGGTTCGCCATTAAAAACGAAGACCGGGCATATATAGTTGAAGGTTATACCGATGTGCTTCGGATGCATTCCATTGAAGTAATAAATTCAGTTGCAACAGGCGGAACGGCATTAACCAGCGCACAGGCAAAGCTCCTGAAAAAATACACCAATAAGGCTACACTTATCTACGATGGAGATAGTGCAGGACGAAATGCCATGTGCCGAAATGCAGAAATCCTAATTAAAAATCAATTCCATGTTTCGGTAGTTGTACTACCCGAAAAACAAGACCCTGATTCACTTTTTACCGATAGCGAGACGTTTCTTCAGTACGATGAAAAACAGGAAGATTACATCATATACAAAACCTCTGAATACGCTGAACGATTTGCCAGTGACCCGGTTAAGAAATCGGAAGTAATTAAGCGGATGGCTGCCCTGATTAGTTGCTATGATAAAACTAACCAGGAGGTTTATCTTGACTTTGTTTCTGAGCAGATTAAACCGAAAAAAGCTTGGCAGGATGCTCTAAAGGAAAACAGCCAGCCAATAGAGAAAAAAGTCAAGAAGAAGGAGAACATTAACGACATTATAAAACTGAAAAAAGAGCAACAGGAAAACCTCTTGGAAAATCAGTTTTATGAAGAAAAAGGGGCATACTGGACTGTGGAAGGTAAGAATCCGAAACAAATATCAAACTTTACTTTTGAAGCTTTGTTCTGTGTTTTCCATAGGGATGCACAAGGGCGAACCGACCTGAAATACATTCTTAACCTGATGAGTCAATACGGACGGAAACGACTTGCCACCATATCATCGGATGACTTTTGTACCCCTGCATCCTTTAAAAAGCAAGTTCACCGTAGGCATGGTTTCTTTTGGTATGGGAACGACACACAACTCGATAGCATTAAAAACGTGAAGCTTTTGGGAATACCTGAAGCAAAGGAACTTGAAAGAGTTGGTTACAATGAAAAGAATCGATTTTGGGTATTTGCCAATGGTTTGTATTACGATAAAACATTCCATGAGATTGATGAGTATGGAGTTACCACCCATGCAAAACGAATAAGCAGCATGGATGAGTTTAAAGAAATTCCACCCGAAAGTCAGATTCGCATATGCGACACCTTTCATGTACTGAATACCACCGCAGAGTTTATAGGTAAATATGGTTCAGATAATTTGAAAGATAAAATTAAACAGGGCCAAGTACATCTTTTACATTTCTTCTTTCTGCCCTATGGTAAGTTATTGAGAATTGGTACCAGCGATAGCGGAAACCCATTTAAGGAAAACTCAAAGTATATTCAACCGCCAAAGAACAGCAGTTGGGATTTTGGCAAATGGGCATCATCAATGAACAAGGTTTATCCGGGTAATGCAGAACTATTAATTGCCTACTACATAGCCACCGTTTTCAGCGATGTAATTTATAAAGCTAATTTCGGGTACTTCCCTTTGTTGTTCCTGTTTGGGAAACGCCAATCAGGTAAAAGTACCGCAGCTCGAAGTATCATGTATATGTTTGGCAAGCCACCAATGGAAGACGGTATTAACCTTGCTTCCGGTAGTACAAGTACAGGTATGCAGCGAAGTATGGATTCTACAACCAACCATCCGTTTTGGGGCAATGAGTATAAGAACAGCATCCATAAAAATACCATTGAAGCATTAAAAGGTATTGCCGACCGAAACGGAAAACTTACAGGTGTAAAGTCTGGCGGTAACGAAACTCGTATTGCAAAGCCCAGGGGTTCGGGTATTATTAGCGGTCAGGATTTACCAACACAAGACCCGGCTCTCTCAAGTCGTAGTTTATTAGGCGAATTTGATGATACCAATCGGGGAAACTATGAAGACCTAAAAGAGTTCAAAGCAGCCGAAGAAAGTTTGCAGTTTACCAATATCACCTGTTCAGTATTCGACAATCGACATTTAATTGAGGAGAACTATGCTAAAGAAGAACCTAGTATTAGTTCGGAGGTTATGGATGAGCTGATAAGCGAATTTGGTAACGTTGACCGCAGAACTGTTTTGAATATTTCATCGGTACTTACACCTATGAAAATTCTAATGGAACAATCCGATTTGAAATTCCCTTTTGATTATCACACAGCAAAAACAGCCTTAATACGTTCAGCAAGACTTACCATTTCAGTACAAAACCAAAGCGATGAAGTAGAACAGTATTTTCACGTATTACAGTCCCTGCTTAATCTTTATAAAATATCGGATAATACACATTACAAAATCGTAGTTGCTGAAAATAGCGTAAAACATCTTTATCTAAGAGTTGGAGCAATACATGGTTTATACAGGGAACAAGCTCGCAAAGAAGGTATAACCGTGTTAGACCAGGCGGTGATTGGTGAATACCTAAAGAAACATCGTTCATTTATTGACTATCGCCGAAAGAACGTACAATTCGGAAGCAATAGAACAAGTGCTTACATACTGAACTATGATACCCTAAAAGAACAAGGTATTGAGATTGAACGCTTCATCTAAATATATATCAAAACACATTATTAAGGCTAATTAATAGTAGTAATGCAAAAACCGTCCTCATTTCCTCACTTATTAAGTATAGAGTATAATAATATACTGATATATAATACTATATACTTTTCTATTCTAATAATAAGTGAGGACGGCTGAGGGAAACATGAGGGATTATTGAGGGACAAAAGAGGAAATAACATACCCTTTCCCTCACTCCTCCTCAAAGCCCTCATTTTATTTAATTGAATACTAATGTATTAACGCAAATATGAGGAATGAGGACAGTTTTTGAAAAATACCATAGGCTCTGAAAAGAAGTTTTTGCTAAAAAAGCTATCTTTACATTCATAGCCGTCAAGGGTATAATTATATAGATTATGCCCAAAATTCTTAATTACATTCTAAATGCAAGTCTCAATTCGAGGCTTTTGTTGGTTACAAAGCGACCGTTTTTTCATTTAATAGCTGAAAGTCCCCTGCAAAAAATACAATATTCAAAAAAGCACTTTAAATATTGTCTTAAAGTACTCAAAAGCAGTCTGCCTAAGGTAAATAGTACTCAAAAGCCTTCCAAAGCGGTTGAAATATACTCTACAATACTGCTTTTCCTCATATTTCAGTTGCATTATCGCTCATTTTTCAACCCAAATCCTAAACTATGATTGTACGCAGAACCATATTAAAGCAGGATTTGGTAAAGAAACTTTACCCCGATAGTATTTCAATGAAGTCGGCAATGCAGCAGCTCCGAAACGAAATTGATATTTGCCCAGTACTCAAAAAACGGATTGAACAGGCTGGAAATACGAAACGCCATTACTACAACAAACAACAACTCCTATTAATCCTGGAACATTTTTGTATAACACTTGAAGAATTTGAACAACTATGAAGTATTTTTTAGGTATTACTGATATTGAACAAGCCAAATTACGCTATCGAAAATTAGCAAAGCAACTACACCCCGATGGCGGAGGAACTGCCATTGACTTTCAGAAGATGCAAACTGAATACAAAGAATTTCTTTTAAGCTTGCAAAAAAAATGCAATACAATTAGTAATGTGCATCAAACATCTCCTGAAAATGAATTATTAAGTGAATTAGGGAAACTTGCGAAAGTGCTGATAAAAAAGGAAGTGCCACAAGATTATTTGCTTAAGAAAATAGAGGAGACAGAATCATCTTTAATGAAAAACTTATATGGAGATGTGGTGAATTTGTTGAATAACTTCAAGTAAGTATGTTTAAAAAATAAACTTCTGAAATAATAAAAATGAATAAGGAAAATTTTATATTTTAGTCAAAATTTGTCAAGTCACCATTAAAATAGACCAAAAATGATTGGTAATAAAATCCGAGAATTAAGAGAAGATAATAACATTCTACTACGCCAACTTGCAGCACAACTAGATATGGATACTGCCATGTTGAGTAAAATGGAACGTGGCGAACGTTTCTTTAAAAAGGAGGATATTGTTTCACTGGCTAAAATTTTTAAACAAGACAGCAAAAACCTACTCACATTATGGCTTGCTGATAAAATTGTTAAAACTATAAAGGAAGATGAGTACCAAGAAGAAGCTTTGGCTCTTGCTTTAAAATTATTGAAATAACGCATGAGTAAACATTCTATAAGATACACTAATGAGCAGCAGAAAGCTATAAGTACAATAGATAAGAATCTGCAAGTAATAGCTTGTGCTGGTTCCGGCAAAACACAAGTTTTATCTCAAAGGATAGTTACAATACTAAGTGAAAAGAAAGAGGTTGAACCTAAAAACATTATAGCCTTTACATACACTGAAAAAGCTGCTGCCGAGCTTAAAACCCGTGTTCTACGAATGGTCAAAGAACAAATAGGTAATGTTCAAGGGCTGTCTGAAATGTATGTTGGAACAATTCACTCATGGTGCTTACAAGCATTACAGGACAATGTATATGAATTTCAGAAGTATAGCATTCTTGACGCAATTAAGCAAAAGCTCTTTGTAGATAAGTATTATAATGAAATCGGCATGGTAAATGTCGGAATGAGTAGATATAAAGAAACAGACCGCTTTCTTACAGCTATTTCCGTTTTGAGGGAAGCAGATGTAAGTGATAGTCTACCAGAAGAATGGAAAGAAGCTCTGGAATTATATTCTGCCAAATTAAATAGTCATTCATATTTTGATTTTACTTCAATTATGACAGAGACTATAAATCAACTAAAAAACAATCCTGATTTTAGTGCAGCAATATTATCAAACCTTAAATATTTAATCGTTGATGAATATCAAGATGTAAATCCTATTCAAGAACAGCTAATAGTAGAATTATCAAAAACTGGCTCTAATGTTTGTGTGGTTGGTGACGATGACCAAACAATTTATCAATGGCGAGGTGGTGATGTACAGTACATTCAAAAGTTTAAAGATAGATATCCTAATGTTGAGTATATCAAGCTTGAGGATAACTTTCGCAGTTCAGAGGGTGTTATTGATACTGCCTATAAGTCTATAAGCAATAATACCTTTCGTTTACCAAAGGTAATGAATGCAACTGGGCATCAACAATTCGAATTTGGTAATATTATCTACAATCAATATGACGATGAAGAAGATGAAATAGAATTTGTAATTGATACGATAAAGAAACTCCGTGGTAAATCGTTTTTTGATGCGAAAGGAAAAGAGCCTCGTGGACTTGATTATTCAGATTTCTCTATTCTGTTACGAAAATGGAAAAAGGCTGAAAATTTCATGCATGCTTTAACAGATGAAGGTATTCCATTCATTGTAGGTGGTGTAAATGAATTATTTGAGAGGCCTGAAATAAAAGCTGCTAGAGCAATCTATCAATATCTGACAAATGAAATAGAAGACGATTCTCTAAAATTATATTGGGAATCAGCATCTGAAAACTTAAAAGATGAAGACCTAGATTTTGCAATTGCTCATTTAGATAAGCAGAAACCAAAACCAAAAGGCTATTTCTCATCTTTCAATCTGCAACAAATATTTTGGGACTTCATTCAGAATGCAAAATTACATGAAGAAGCTTTTAATGATGAAGAACATCCGGGCTTGGTAGGAAACGAGATAAATGAAGTTGTTTTTTATAACCTTGGCATGTTTTCACAGATTATCAATGACTATGAAAGCATCCATTATAAAGATAAACCTATTTATAAACTAAATGGTTTTCTAAGGTTTCTTCAGTATTCTGCCGATGGGTATTATCCTGAAGGTTGGCTGAACGCTTCATATCAAACACCAAATGCAGTACAAATTATGACAATATTCCAATCGAAAGGATTGGAGTATCCAGTGGTCTTTATTCCTGGGCTTAATAAAAACTATCTGCCCTCAATGAAACCAACGGGTAACCGTGCTGTTACTGCAAAGCTTATTCAGTCATTACCTGTAAAAAATGTTGAACGTTTCCTTTCAGCAGAAGAAGATGAACGTAGATTAATGTATGTAGCACTTACACGTTCACAAAAATACTTATACTTAACACGAGCAAAGGAATCCAAGCTGTATCAAAAGGAATCAATTTTTGCTAAAGAAGTTAGTAATTCTGATTATGTAATTTCAGACCCTAATCCTGATTACAGCAATATTGAAAATCTTCCTCCAAAAGCTAAAATTGAAAAGCCTGCAATGGCATTAAATTTTTCAGTGTTAAAAGAGTTTTTCGATTGCCCATACAGATTTAAACTAATTAGCATGTATGGCTTTGTGCAGCCAATTAGCGAAACAGTTGGTTATGGTAATTCTGTTCACAATGTATTAATGGAGTTGCATCGCAAGCACCTTAGTGGCACAGATGTCTCGAAGGAAAATATTGTTGATATTGTAGATACTCACACTCATATGCCACATGCTTCTGATAGCGTTTTTGAAAGAACAAAGGAACGTGTTCATACCGTTACTTCTGAATATTTAAAAGAAAATATTAAAGACTTTGACAATATTGAGTATGCAGAAAAGGAAATTCAAATCGACTTAGGTGAAGGGATACTTATTAATGGCCGGATGGACTTGATTAAGAAGAAGGAACTAGGTGGAAAAGAAATAACTACAATAGTTGATTTTAAATCTCAAAAGGAGGCTCAACGACAAGACGTGACCATGGATCAACTTGCATTATATGCGCTTGGGTACAGAGAAATTTCTGGCAAACAGGCTGATATATTGCAGATTTTTAACCTTGATGAAGATGGTCACTCCAAGCAGCAACAACGTTTAGATAACACTAAACTTGATGATATAAAAACAAAAATACTGCATTCAGCAGACGAAATACGAAATAACAACCTTAGTAAATCATGTGATGCATCTGCTTGTAGTAAGTGTTACTATAAAGCTTTATGTTCGGGTAATAAAAAATAAATAACTATTAAGATGGCAAAAAAATATACAGGTTCACTAACCCTAGAGTGGTATAACAAACAAAAATCCATTATAAACCTTGATGAAAATTCAATTAAATCATCTGATGATGTCCCAGCTCCGGCAATTAATTGGATAAACAAAGATGATGCACTATTTTATGAGCTTTCGGAAGAGGATGGTAAAGGAAAAAAACCATACTGGGTAGATAGAAATGATATAAGAGTAAAAGAAGCACGTCCATTAATATTTCAAAAAGCTTATCGGGCAGTTGCTAAAGATAAAGTAGGAACAATTCCAGGAACAGATACAGAATTTGAGATAAAAGAAATTTCCAAAGAGGGTGAAACAAAAGATATTAATAACCTGCTGATAAAAGGAGATAATCTATTAGCATTAAACTCTCTAAAGAAACATTTTGATAAGTTACCTGATAATGAAAAAGTAAAATGCATATATATAGACCCTCCATATAACACAGGCTCAGCATTCGAATTCTATGAAGATAACCTGGAACATTCGGAATGGTTAACCCTTATGCGAGATAGATTAGTAATACTAAAAGAATGCTTGGCTTCAGATGGGTTTATATTTGTTCAAATGGACAACAGAGAGGTTTTTAGACTAAAATTATTATTAGATGAAGTGTTTGGGGCTGAAAACTTTATTAATGATATAGTTTGGAAAAGACGAGGCGGAAGTGCAAACCCTTCTAACAGATTAAATAATGTTATTGATTATATTTTGTGGTATAGAAATTCAGAGGCATCTACATTTAATCAAATATTTTCCTTGGAGGATGAGCATACTCAAAAATATATTAAGGAAAGATTTAATAATATTGATGAAAATGGAAGGAGATATATGAAATCTCCTATACAGAGTCCCAATAGACGTGAAAATTTAATTTATGATTATAAAGGCTATAAAACTCCAACTAAAGGTTACTCTGTGTCCAGAGAAGTTTTAGAACAATGGGATAAAGAAGGTAAGCTTGCCTTTCCTGATGATAAGTCCAAAAACATCAATAGAAAAATATACTTGGATGAATATAAGGGGCAACCTATATCTAATCTATGGTCGGATATATATGTAATTAATCCAATGTCCAAGGAAAGAACAGAGTTCGATGGAGGCCAAAAACCAGAAGCGTTGATAAAACGAGTTTTTGAATTTGCTACGATGGAAGGCGATTTAATTCTAGATATTTTTGGGGGAAGCGGAACCACATTTACTACAGCTCATAAAATGAAAAGGAAATGGATCGGCGTTGAATTAGGAAATCATGCAGAGTCATTGATTATCCCTAGACTTAAAAAGGTATTGAATGGTAAAGATGAAGGCGGTATCACGGAATCGGTTAACTGGCAAGGAGGTGGTTCTTTTAAATTTTATCACCTAGGGGAATCAATCATTAATGTAGATGAAGAGACTGGGAAAGGTGAATTTAATTGGAAACTTGGCAAAAAGTTTATTCAAGATTCACTTTTACAGTCTTATGACTATATTCCGCATGATGAGATAAATATATTTCCAGCTCAAATATTTAAGGACGAAGAAAATAGCCCTTCTGTTGGTAAAATATCTAATGGGACTAAAGCTACTTATGGAGTAGTTATTTTGGCATCTCCTGAAGATAAAGGAGTAACAATATCAAATGAAGATGTCAAAACGATACTTCACACCTTGCGAAAACAACAGGACTTTAAGTCATTAACCATCTATACTAATAAAGGGATAGATATGGCTACAGAAGCTATACCCGAAGATTTAGGTATAATTAAAGTTCCTCATGCAATTTTTTCAGAATTAGAAAGATAATACCAATGACTAAGAAAGTTATAAAACCATACTATCAGGAATACAAAAAACTTTTAGAAAAAAAACTAAACCATGTTAAGCTAAAGGTTGAATCAGGATTTACAAATTCATCATCTGAAGATTTATTTGGTGCTTCACCCGAAACTGTTTTCCTAAGAGAACTGGCAGAAGAAGCAACTAAACACCCTATGCGTTATTATCAGCGAGAAGCCATGTATACCTTACATAGTGTATATGAAGATGCTGTAAGTATTTCAAAAGCTGATGATAAGATACAGAAGAATATGTTGCGCCAAAACGAGTATAAGCATATTAGTCCTCTTTTAGAAAAGGTTGATTCAGTGACTGGTCGTAAAGCTCCATTCATTGGTTTTGAAATGGCTACTGGTTCAGGGAAAACAATGTTAATGGGTGCTGCGGTATATTACCTAAATAAAATGCAAGGAGTAAAGAATTTCTTAATTATTACTCCCTCTTCAACTGAGATTTACAAAAAGACAATAAGAAACTTTAATAAAGGAACCAAAGAAACTGTCTGGCATGAAGAAGTGCCGTTTAAGTTTAACATTTTCACAGGCGATAACTTTAAAAATGCAAAGGAAGGGCTTTATGATGCAGAAAATGAAGCAAATATTTTCATCTTCAACATTGATAAGTTTGGTGCAAATGCCACTCAAACTAAGCTAGGCCATGAGGGTGCTTCTTTATGGAAGGATGCTAAAGGGAATACTATCAGCTTATTAGAGTACTTATCTCAAAATGACTTGGTAATTATAACTGACGAAGCTCATCATGCACAGAATACAAAGACAAAAAATATAATTAGCTCTTTTAAACCTTTGGCAGTTATAGAATATACTGCAACTGCGGTTGAAACAGAAAAAAATGAGGGTAAGAAAAATCAAACAATTGTTTATAAATACGATATAAGGAGATTCCTTGAAGACCAACATGGCAAAAAAGTGAGAATACTTGCCTTGCCCGGTGATGGAAGAACAAAAGGAAAGAAAAGGGAAATATCGGAAACTGAACGATACAAACTCCAGACATTTTTCCTTGTTCATCTTTTAAAGAAAAAAGCCGTATTAAGCGATGTAGCATCAAGAGACCTGAAACCAATAGGCTTTGTTAAGGTTAAAAATGAAATAGTATATGCTGAGAAAGTTGAACGATATATTAAAGAGGAGTTATCAACAGATACAGATTCCTTAGAGATATTGTTAGAAAAAGCTGAAAAGGAAGATACTGAAACTACCAACTTAATATTAGAGATGTTTAAGGAAGACTATGATTCCGACATAACTCTTTTACAGCAAGCTATTAATAATATAGCCCAGACTTCAATATTACTCCATTCTAAATCAGATAAACTAGTAAAAAAACAGTTTGATGATATTCAGCGAAATAAAGTTGAGATTGTAATCTTCATTGATATGCTTAATGAAGGTATTGATATGCCTAACATATTTTCTATGGTAATTATCAACGATACACCTTCAGAATTCAAAACATCTGTTAAGCAAATCGTTGGTCGTGGTGTTCGAATAAATAGAGAAAAGCGTTTGTACGATGAAGTTTATGATAATGACCTTATTACCCATACAGAAAAATTACATATAGTTGCAGACCAAGGCGCATCGTTCGAAGATGTTGTAAAAGAAATTCAATCAGAATTTGGTCTTACCGATAAAAACTTCTCTATTGAGCATAGCGAAGAGAAAACAATTGAAAACAAGGTAAATACTTCTAAATTAAAAGGCATTCAGATTCCAAAAATTAGAATTGATTTCAAACGAAAAGAAGGTGTTTCGATTAAGGATGTTATTGAGAACTATGATAAAATTATTGGAGATTTTCTTGATGTAAACTCATTTAATAGAGACATTGAAGATGTTCAGACCCACTTCATAAAATATGCTCCAAATAATTTCTTTACAGAAGTTGATTTATTTGCAGATGAAGAAGTATTCCATAAACTTGGTGAAGACCAAAACTGGAACTATGACCAATTGGAAATATCTAAAAAGGATATTAAAGAAATTTACGGACGTGTTATTGCAAAGTTAAATCCGATCCCCGATGTTCCTAAGACATTTAAGATATTCAAAGAATACGCCAACCGATTAAATGAAATAGGTATTCAGTTTTATAATTTGGATGACACAGATGTAAAGCTTGCAAAGAATCGTTTTAAGGACAGTTTTGTATATTTCTACATTAACTACGTTGAAAACAATTATTTCGATTTAGACCTAGATACACTTGATACTGAATCAGATACATGGTTGCTGCAAAACGAATTTAAAGACGAAAAAATTAAGGTTCGTTCAAAAGATATCAAAAATGAAATTCGCCTTTCGGACAATCGGGATGAACTAACTAAACTCATAAAAGATGGCTTTTACTTCTATGGTTATAACCATTCAGCATATCAGTATGATAAATTTGATTCCTATCCGGAAAAAATACTTGCAGATTACGTAAATCAACTTATTGAAATAAATCCGGATAAAGAAAAACCATTCTGGATTCGGAACGAACGAAATATATTCTTCGAGTATGGTACTCACAAGTACTATCCGGATTTCATTTTCTTCTACAACCAAATTATTTATGTACTTGAAGTCAAAGGTGAAAAATTCTCCAACGTAAAGAAAAATAAGCTGTTGGTTGAGCTTAATAAAGTGGAAGGAATTGGAGATGTAGAAGGCTATAAAGGACTTGTAGTATTTGAAGTGCAGTTAAATAAAATGACCGACTTCGAAAAGTCATTTAATAACTTTATCACAGAAGCCGAAGAATATTTTGAACAGATTCAGAATAAATCTGAATTAATTTCTGATTCCGATGTTCCTGAAGGAATGAAATATGTAGAATATGTCCCAGCCTTTGAGGCAAAACAAGCCTACAATAAGTATATCAACCATAAAGAACCCAAAAGCTTAAAGTGGTTAAAAGTTAAGTCAGGTGAATACTCGAAAGAAATATTTGCTACGATGGTTAAAGATGATGCATTAGGTGCTGAGTTGAAAAACACTTGGGTTTTAATGAATTCTGAAATTCCAGCCGTTGATAAGCTTGAAAACAGGATTATAATTGCTCATCACCCAACAATAGGAAAGAATTCGTATAAAGGCAATTTATCTATTTCGAAATTCAATTTTAGAAAGGAAACTATTCAGCAAGGTTTATTTAGCGAAGAATCAATTATCATTGAATTATCTAGTAATGATTCAATACTTCATTCCATTTCTAAAAACCATGAAGAATTCAAGGTGGTAGGAGTACTAATTTAATGTCATTATTAAACAAACATCAAATGCAGAGATATGCTGTAAGTAAATTTAATAGGTTGTTTTTGGTTATTGGATTTATGCTTTCTAGCTTAATCCTATATTCTCAAGACTTTAATTATCTGCCAGCAATCAATCAGGATACAATTATTAGGCATATGTACTATACTTTATCCTATTCAGAACAACATGAGCAACCCAAATGGGTTGCCTATGAATTGAAGCCAGAAATGCTTTATAAGGTTGTAGAGCGTAAAAACAACTTTCGAGAAGACCCATTTGTTTTGACTGCTTCCGCTACTTATGATGATTATTCATCCGACCCAAACTACGATGCAGGTCACATGCTTTGCTCAAGAAACATGCAGTTTAGTTGCGAAGCAATGGATGAAACTTTCTTCATGTCCAATATGTCACCCCAACATAAAGACCTTAACAGAATTAGATGGGCACACCTTGAATCATTAGAAAGAAGCATGGTTGAACGTAATGGGTCTCTTTATGTTGTTTGTGGACCAGTATTAAAAAATATCACTAAAACAATCGGTATAACAAATCAGATAAGTGTTCCGAATTATTATTTCAAGGTTATACTTGAGTATGATTCTTTATCTACAAAGGGTATTGGCTTTTTAATGCCAAATGAAAAATGTTCGTTACCGTTGGAATCTTATGTAGTTTCTGTGGATAGCATTGAAAGTTTTACAAACATTGATTTTTTTCCAAGTTTACCTGATGAAATTGAAAAACAAATTGAAGCTAATGTTGATACGATTAATTGGAGTTTTAAAAAACCACGAAGCAATTATGGATATGAAAAAGAAGCTGTAAAATGTACTTTTTAGAAAACTAGTATGACATTTAAGTTTACATTATTCAAGTTTAGAACATTTTATCATCGAGTGAAGAAATAAAACCGAACAGATAATTAAAAATATTGCAAAAGAACAGATGCAAATACAAGATATTTGGAAGATACATACAGATGTTCAAGAACGGATGCTTCAATTACGGTCTGCCCCTGTTCTGGTTATTCCTGAATCTGCAAAAGTTGTTGGTGAGAAGCTTTATCTGAAAGCAAATGAAAATGATGATACTGATAGAATCATAGAATCTATTATGAGTCTGTTTGAGATTGATTCAAACAGCATTGATATAAAAAAAGGGTATTTCTATATTGATATAAGTCAAAACGCAAATGTAAATTCTAACCAAAAAAATGCACTAGCAGAGAAAGCAGCTGCCAATTTTGTTGAGTTTATTCCAAATCCAATTATTGACGGATATATTAGAAAGTTTGAAACTCCTATTTCTATTTTGCAGGATTTGATGACTAGGGCAAATCTTGATTATGACTTTGACCGAAGAGGAAGATTACAAATTTCAATTAACGATTTAAAAGTTCTAAACAAGTTAAGCCAAGAAGGTACGATTGACATTCAAATTCCTGAAAAAGCTAGTGCAATAATACCTGTTTTCCCCAATCCTTTTTACTTTATAAAAAAGGAGTTTCCGTTTATAAATGGAACACATAAAACAGAAACATACACACGAGATGAGAATGAGGAGGATATTTTTTGGAATAGGAAAATAGAAATATCAGGAGGATATTTAAAGCAACATGTTTTACAAAGGTTTTATGATGATTTTGGCTTGTTCCTTTTAGGTTATGATTATAAATTTCACATCAATCCCAATGTAGTCGATAGATACAACCCTAACGATTCACCATATTATTTGCCAAATTTCAACAAAGATGATAGCTCATTTTTGTTTCATACAAATCTTAATATCTCCTCTGAATCTGATGACTTGCATTCAGAACTTAATGAAAGATGGGATTTTGATTTGAAGTATACCAGGTTAAGTAAGTTTCTAAAATCCTTCTTTGGTGCTGAAAATGTTAGATTCGAATCAAGGTTTATTTATGGTTATGATTTTTATAAATATACAACCGAGTTTCTTCCTAGTGCTGAATATTCAAGTGATGAGTTTTGGCAAGATATTTATAATTCATCAATAAAAGATAATGCTTCTATAAGTGAAAATACTGAAAGCATTGGAATAGACTTTGAATGGAGAAGTGAAACAGTAGAAGATAAGATATTGAGTTTTGTCAATAAAAGCCCGGTTTTTGGTTTTCGTTTATTTGGTAATCACAGAAGTAATATTGATTTTCAAATTCAGGATGTATCACTAGATTCTTCAGAAGACCTGTTGAGAGAGAAATTTCCTTCAATAAAAACAAAGAGGGATAACAGAAATGGGAGCTTATATTTTTATCAAGAGTATCAATCTCCAGAGCAAAGAATTATGCTCAATGCTATGCTAACATCCGAGCTTGAAACTTTAGATGCAAATATTTTAAATGCAAAATTGTGTGATATTCCGGAAGGTAAAGAAAAATATATCTTATCTGTTGACAGTATTGCAAAAAAAGAAGCACAAATAACAGCCATTAAAGAAATCAGAGGAGCTGATTTTTGCATTAATGGAAATTATTTTGGAAAACTGTTTCGTGTAAACTATCCTGATATGGTATTTGATATTTCAGGGGACACTTATGAGCAAAACAAGCATTTGTTTGAGGTAAAAATTATAGATAAAATTGAGCCTAATCTTACCGGAGATATTGAGAAAATAAATCGTTTAAAAACCTCACTCGAAAAAATTATAACTAATGATAGCACTTTAAAGAATCCAAGATTAACCGATTTTATTTTTGATGCATCGAAAGCTACGAAAACACATGATATTAATACCCATATCAATAGTTCGAGTCAGTTATTTCAGGATTTAGATTCTCATCTATTAAATAAAAGGATAAATGAGCCACAAAAACAAGCAATATTAAAAACTTTATTAGCTGAAGACATAGCCCTAATACAAGGGCCTCCGGGAACAGGCAAATCAACTGCAATTGCAGAAATAATATGGCAGCACATTAGAAATAATCCGGAAGAAAGGATTCTACTAACTTCAGAGACAAATTTAGCAGTTGACAATGCAATAGACCGCATTGTAAATGATAGTCATAATTTAGTGAAACCTATTCGTTTTGGAGGAGAGGAAAAATTAGAAAATGAGGGTCGTCAATTCTCATTAGAGACAATGAAAAGATGGGTTGAAAATGGAGTTCTTGATATTGATGAAGATGTTATAGCAGAAGAAAATGAAGACCTACCACAAAAATTAATATTGCATAATTGGATAAAAAATATCAAAAATAGAATAGACCAAACTGAATTAGATAGCACATTAAGAGAGTTGTGGGAAAAAACTTTATTAGCACCATCAAAAAGCATTCGAGAAGCATTTTATAACAGTTATGTAAAAAATTGCAATGTTATTGGGGCAACCTGTAGCTCGATTGGAGAAAATAGTACCCAAGGAAAGGCAACAAGCTTCTTCAAAAATTATTGTGAGATATTTGGCAGTGTCAACACCAGAGTAAACAAAGATGGTAAAGAGTACTCAACATACAGAGGTGATTTAGAGTTTACAACAGTAATTCAAGATGAATCAAGTAAAGCAACTCCTGCTGAATTATCCTTACCCCTTATTTATGGCAAGAAAAATATTATAATTGGTGACCACCGTCAATTGCCCCCACTTCTCGATAAAGAATCATTTATGATGTCGTTTGATTTTTTATTGGACAGAACTGAAAGTGAGGAAGAAAGCAAAAAGATTAAGAGGTTAAAAAAACAAGTTAACAAACATTTTAAGGAATTAGAGATTTCTCATTTTGAACGTTTATTTGATGGTATTGATACAAGCTTAAAAGGAATCTTCAATTTACAGTACCGTATGCACCCTGATATAAACGATGTAATTAAACAATTTTATATTGGAGATGGCGGTTTAGAATGTGGGCTTATTACCCCAAATGATATGGGAGTAAATGATCCCAACATGAACAACCCTGCCTCACGTTTTCACGGAATTGAAATAGAAGACTGGCTATCATTTAATAATCATGTAATTTGGGTAGATACAAATTCTCCCGAAATGATTGATGGAACGTCAAGAGTTAATCATGGAGAAGTAGATGCAATACATGAAATTTTAACAAAGTTTAGAAATTCAGATAGCTTTAGTCGATATCAAAACTTTTGGGAAAATCCTGAAGACCAACAGATAGGATTAATTAGTTTTTACGGTAAACAAATAAGGTTATTACAAGATTTAAGAAACAAGTTCAGAGATATACCGATTCGAGTTAGTACCGTTGACCGATTTCAAGGGATGGAACGTAACATCGTCATAGTATCAATGGTAAGGAGTAATAGAATAGCTACAGATAAAAACCAAAAGCCTGACTATACACTTTATGGCGATTTAGGATTTCAAGAGCAAACAGACTTGGGTTTTGCTCAATCTCCCAACAGACTAAATGTTGCTCTATCCCGTGCAAAACGGTTGTTAATTATAGTTGGAAATAGTGAACTATTTAGTCAAAAGGAAATATACCAAAATGTATATCAAACAATTGCAAATAATCCCAATGGCAGAATTATAAAATACGAGACTAAATGAATTGGCAAGATATTATAAATAAGGCAGAACTCGTATATGCCTCTGTTAATGGAGACAAAGGCTTTCGAACTTGGAGTTTGAAAAAAACTAAGTGTAAGGTTTCATTTTATAAAGAATATGCAATTGAAGATATTGATAAATTAGTTTGTTCAATTCTACAATCAAATGATAATAAAATAGATGAAGAAAAGTTTGCAACATTATTGGGCTTTAATGTTATTGATAATTTTGAAGTCTCACCCAAACGATATGCAGACAAAGCTGAGTTAGATGTTTTTAACACTATAATAAAAGCTGTTATTGATTGGGGGCTTGCTAAAAAGGTAGATAAATCTTACTACCTAACAGAACTAGGTCAAAGAGCGTTAATCGAAGAAAAGAAATACAAATTTTTCTCTGGCACAAAAGAGTTGTTTGAGAATCCAAACCTTTACCCACATGATGAAGATGATAACCTTTTCTTTCCATTCTATTCTGCTTTAGGAATATCTTCAGAAATTGAAGCAGTAAAAGAAATTGATTACAGCAAAATTAAAGTTGAAGAAGTTTTTAATACCGATGAAACTGATTTAACTATACGGATTAAGCTACAGTCAAGTAAGGAACTGTGTGTGTTTTTCTCTGAACTAACCCCAATATTTTCATTTGGCAGCTCTCAGGTTGATATTAAGTTGTTTCAAAAAGGCGGAGAATACTATCCAATTATTTTTCACAAAGATAAAGTAAGTGTTCAAGCAACAGAACTCTTACATAAACCTGATAACTTAACTCAAAAAGAGAAAAAGGTTGAATGGGGTTTGTATTTAAAACTTATGAAGGATAAGGATGCTCGGTTAGACTACGAAACTATAATACCATTTGCAGACTTATTGGAGTTAAGTAACTTAATAATAGATAGCCGATTAATCTGGAGTGACAATTCTTTGTTTGATTTTATAGCAGATAATGCTGATGCTGACCAGTGGTATTCAATCTCAAATAATTGCCCAATTGAGGTTTTAAAGAAACATATCAATAAGTACAAAGATAACCTAGATTGGACATCTTTATCATTACGTATTGATGATGCTTTCTTAATTGAAAACGCAGTACGTTACCCTTGGAATTATGAAGCAATATCCTCCAAAGATGAAATTAGTATTGAAGTATTAAAAACATTATTACTTATTCCTGATTTGAAAGAACAGGATTGGGATTGGGATGTAATAATGCCTCAATTAGATTTTGACTTTATCAAAGCTAATATAGATAAGATTGATTTTGAGTTATCAGAATTGACAAAAAATAAAATAGATGAAGTACAACCTTTAATATGTCAATACCCAATGAAAAATTGGGATTGGTCATATATTTCAAAAGAATATGATTTATCGTATATACTTGAGAATATTAATACATTTAGCTCATACATTAACCTAGAAGTTTCAATTAATAGAGCATTTTCATCCCGAGAAAATGTATTAGATTTTTGCAAATCGACAAAATTTCAGGAAGCACTTTTCAATGCTAAAGATGCTACTCTAGCTCACTATTCAGCTAATTCTTCTAACTACATTTGGTCTGAAGCTCTTATTGATTTACTTGAGAACACTGGCTATATAACATGGGAAAGTAGTAAATATGTTGCAGGATTTGAATGCAACCCTTTTATTGATTGGTCTTATAACTTATTTAATAAATATCAATCGAAGTTTGTCACTCAGAAGGGTATTGACTTTATATCATCACAAATAACAAGCACTAAAATTGTTTCTGACTTTGTAGATTTTAACTGGAATTGGGAACTCATTTCAAAAAATCCAAACCTTGTAAATAGTTCTGATTTCATAATTGAGCTAAAAGACAAGATTAGTATTGAGTGCTTGCTTTCTTCAATAAATGGAGAAACTTTCGAAAAGATATTTAGCGAACTAAATATTCTAGGCTTTCTTGAAGATAATCCTAATAAATGGTCAGATGTAACAGAGAAGCCATCTCGGGAGTTCATTCTTCAGCACATAAATTGGAAATGGGATTGGAATGTTTTAACAAAACGATTTTGTGCTAATATAAAGATAGAGGCTCTAGGCAATGAAAAATGGGTGGATAAGTGGGATTGGCACTATCTAACTCAGAACTTAGATTTTAATATAGTAACAGAGAACCTTGACTTATATGTTGATAGGTGGGATTGGCATTATTTAACCAAAAATATAAGCAAAGAGTTTTTATTAAATAATTTACCAGAGTATAACAACTATTGGAAATGGGAATTATTATTAACTGAGCGTATTGAAAAAGAAGATTTAGAGCTTCAAAGGTTGATTGAAGTTGCAACTTGCATTTCAGACTTTAATGATGAGCTTAACACAAAATTATGGGAAATAATTACAAGAAAATTTAATTTCTCAGAATTAGACAAGCTCATTACAAATAATATAGAGTTATTTAATTGGGACTATAGCTATTTTTACGATTTACCTGAATTTAACCCTCTTAATTACCTTAATGAAAGAGTTGATTTTATTGATTGGACTGCCTTTTCTGGTTCAAAATCTTTAAATAAAACTTTAAAACGTGACGAATCTCTTTTTAGTTATGGAGCTTGGATAAAATGGGTTATAGACTTGATTAATTCTCATGTAAATAGTTGGGATTTTAAATCTTTATCAAAACTAGATAACATCAATTGGAATTCATCTATCCTGAAAATTAGAACAAGTAAATGGGATTGGGAATATTTATCCGAACATAGTAGGTGTTTTAAAAAAGAAAAGGATTTCAAAATTTTCAAAGAGCGTTTTGATGCTTTTATTAGGTATATTGATTTTCAAGTTTTCTCACAAAGAACTGACTCGGGTATTACTGAGGAATTAATCAACGAAACAATAGACCGAAATTGGGATTGGCAAGCCATATCCGTCAATCAATCAATAAAACTTTCAATTGAATTTGTAAAAGAACATAGTCAAAAAGAGTGGAATTGGCACTATTTATCTTCAAGGAAAGACATCAAGATAAATGACGATATTCTTATACAACTTTCCGGAAAGGATTGGGATTGGGCTGAAATTTCCACAAGAACTGATATAGGATTTTCAGAAGAAGTTATTATAAAAATATATGACAAACCACTTGATTGGTTTTTAGTTTCCCAAAACGAAACATTTACTCCAAGTGCTACAGTTTTATCTTTACTTAGTAGCAAAGAGTTAGATTGGATTTCAATTTCAAAAAATCCAAAAATATCAACTGAAATTCTTTGGAACTACAAAGAATTGCTTGATTGGGTTAGTATTACAAAGAATGATGCAATTAAACTTTCTGACATTTCGTTTTTAAGTAAATATGCAGATTACCTTGATTGGGATTATATTTCTCTTTGTGAAGACTTTAAAGCTTCAAAGGAAAATCTGTTTCAATTTAAAAGTAAGCTAAACTGGATAAGTATTTGCAGTAGAAAGGATTTTGAAATATCAGAAGACTTATTGGAGCCTCTAGCCGATGTATTAGATTGGTCAATAGTTTCTCAATCAATGAGAATAAACTTTACAGAAACACTAATAGAAGAATACAAAAACAAATGGGATTGGCAGGCTTTAAGACAAAACCCAAAAGTAATTGAACGCTTACATTCAAGTTTAAATAAATATAAGTCAGAGTTTAACTGTGCCGACTTTATTGAGCAATTTAGTAGAGAACCTTTTATTTATCACTTTACTCATCTGTTTAATGCGATAGACATAATTAAAAAGCGTAAAATATTAAGTAGAAATAAGGCAAATGGAAACTTTGCAAATGCAGCAGGAAACCTTGTTGAAAGGCGAGATACTGCACATCATTTTGCAAGGTTCTATTTTAGACCTCAAACCCCAACACAGTTTTATAATGAATGTTTAGGTAAAGACCAGAGTGATGAGTATTACACTCGTGCATTAAAATTAGGATTACCCAAATGCCCTATGCCTGTATTCTTTAAGTTTGACTTAAAAGAAGTACTATTAAAAATGCCAAGTAAATGTTTTTATAGTACCGGTAACATGCAAACTAATAGGGCAAGAGTTGAGAAAGTTACGGAAAATCCAAAGTCAATTAATACTGACTATTTGTACTCATCTATAAGCGATGGAATTAATCTTTACAAAGAATATTCTCAGCAGGAGTTTCTTGTAGATGAAGAATTTGACTTTTCTCAATTAAACTCATTTGAAATAATCTGCTACAATTCAGAGTATGCAAACATTCTAAAATCCCAATTAGGTGATGATCCAATTATTAGTAAAATAAACGAAGGTTCCGGAGGTATATATCACAGAGGTAATAGAGAACTTCTCATTTTTGAAAATGATTCCGAAATACGTATTGAATCAGAATACCGGAGTAATGCTTATTTATTAATTAAAGGAGACGGTATAAAAGAGTTAGAGATAACAGATACTGAAAACATTAAAAAAGCAACTGCAACTGAAATTTTTGCATATCCAAAAATACAGTTTATTAAAACGGAGAAACCCATTGAGGTGTATTTCGTTGACACAACAATTGAAAAAAGAGATTGGCTAATATATAAGAATTAAAAAATGGCAATAAAATATATACACGGAAACATTTTCAATTCCAAGTGCCAGACTGTTGTAAATACAGTTAATTGCGTTGGTGTTATGGGGAAAGGAATTGCCCAAGTTTATAAGTTAAGATATCCTTTAATGTTTGAGGAATACAAAGAGCATTGTAAAAACAAACTAATTAAGCCTGGAATTTTGTGGCTCTTTAATAAACAACAAAATGCTCCTTGGATTTTAAATTTCCCGACAAAATTCCATTGGAAATACCCAAGTAAAATTGAGTGGATTGAAGCTGGTCTTGAAAAATTTGTTGAAACGTATGAGAAAAAAGGTATTAAATCAATTGCCTTTCCATTATTAGGAACACATAACGGAGGCTTAGATACCCAAGAAGTGAAATCTTTAATGGATAAACACCTTAAAAATTGTTCAATAGATATTGAGATATATGATTATGACCCTAATGCAAAAGATGATTTATTTGAGCAGTTTAAGACTAAATGGCTTGGTTTAAATTCAGAATCAATAAAAAAGGAAACAGGTATTCAACCTCAGTACGCCAGAAAAATTACGGAAATAATTGATTTAGGTGAAGTCAAATCAATGATTGCTTTAGCCAATTATAAAGGTATAGGCGAAAAAACACTAGAAAAAGCATTCAACTATGTGCTAAACTCAGAATTTCATAACCAATCACTATTTTAATATGACAGGCAAAGAACGTATTAATAATATTTGTAGAAAAGTTCCTGCCTTTACGGAATTATATAATGCTCGTGTAAGACATTATATAATGAAAGAGCATATTCTAAATGTTTTTAACCAATTTGAAAAATACTTTTCAAACAAATTTTCAAATATTAGGATTGAAGATTTTAAATTATTTCTTCTTTTACATGATATTGGTAAATCTATTGCTTATAAACAAGGTGACAGAAACAATCAGTATAATACCACGATTAATGAAATAAAAAAACATCAAAAAGACTTGGGTATATCCGATGATGTTTTCCAACTCTATAAGGCTCTTTTAAATGCAAGTATTATAGGAAAATACATGGAAGGTAAGGCTCCAGTAGATGAAGCCATATCCATCATATTATCAGAGTGTCGAAATTCTAAATTACCAATAAGTGATTTTTTCTACTTCTTATCTGTGTATTATCAATGTGACGTTGCTAGCTATACAAGTGATGCTGGAGGTATTGCATATTTAGAGCATTTATTTGAATACCAAAATGGTTATAAAACTTTCAATGAAACGTTGAACCTATTAAAATTTAGTAACATTTATGACCAGAGATATAACCTTCTTTATGAAAAAATACAGGAAAATTTAGTAGCACATAATAAATCCGAAAGCAAAAATGTAAATACAATATCTACTCAGGATATTCATGTTAAAGTTGTCGGTAAAGTAGATATCTCAAAGTTTGAGAGACGAAAAAAAGAAATTAGCAAAGACAAAAAGAACTATTATATCATTGACACAAACGTTTTTGTTGATTACCCCAACATTATTTCTAAAATAGAAAATCAATATCCTGTTATTCTCTCAGCTAAAGTATTAGATGAACTAGATAAACTAAAAGCCACATTAAACAGCCAGGGTAAAACTAATGTGCAAAAAGCTTTAAAATCTATCAACCAAAACATTGATAAAAGGGATGTTAGATTGGAAATGGCAGACTTATCATTATTACCTGATGATTTCAATAAGAAATCACCTGATAATTACATTTTTTCTGTTGTACTAAAATTTAAAAAAGATAATCCCATATTGCTTACATCAGATAACGGCTTACAGATAAAAGCCAAGGGTTTGGGATTTAAGACATTATCTTTAAAAGAGTTTTTAAAGTAAGCTATTGTATTATTGAGTATATCTTATGAAATTTCAGGAAAAAGAAAAACTGTTCTCAAAATTTTTGGCTATATGGAAAGCCAAACTTGATAAGATTCCGGCAATTTTGAAGTATTTGTCTGCATACCCTGAAATTATTAGAAATATTGATGAAAATTTTAAACCTATTAGCATCGAGGAATTATATACCTCTCAACTTGAATGGATTTCATTAGTTGCTCAACTGGACAATCCAATTGAGACAAATTTCTTTAAAGATTTTTGGGTTCCAGTTCAGAAGGACGGCTATGACTATTTTATAGATTTATCTTCTGCCTCCTTGCCTCTCTTTGAAGCTAATTATTTTTTCTTTGAACCATATCGGTGGTATAAAAAATACGTATTCAAAGATTTAACACAGTTTTTAACCGATATTGATAAACCTGAATTTGATACTGAAAACTACTTTAAAAATATAACAAGTAACAATTGGAGTGAAATTCAAGGATTTTTTAGGGAAAGAGATGAGCTTGGCTTTTCCGGTAAAATTTCGCTTACTCAAATTGATAAAGACAATCTTTTTTCGGAAGTAGTAAAAAGCGAATATACGTTGCAGAATAATAGTATTGTAATTACTGGCATTAATTCTGTAATTGTAGGGCTTTTACCTATAGAGTGGTCAATAAAACTCGAAAAGTTTAAAGCGAAATATAACAGACATGAAAATTTAGGTGAGAAAATAAAAAACATAAAGGCGTTATTATACCTAATACAAAGTGTAGGACTATTAAGTGTTGATTCTTATACAATAACCCTTAATTCAAACAACAATTGTAAAGCAAGCTTCAAGGACAATACTTTTGTTTTTGAATATGATGATAATAGTTTTCTGAATAATCTAATTGATAAATATGAAAACATTAGGAATCAATAATAAAAGGTCGGCACATCACCGACTTTTTTTGTGCCCTTCACCAAAAAATAACAAAAACAGAACAACTCCGGCAAATCCTAACCAAACATAGCCAATCCCCCACCATAAGCCTACTATATGTTTGTTTCCATTATGGAAGCAAGCACAAAGAAAATATTAGGCACATTAGCAGTTGTAGCAGCCGTTGGCGGTGGTTTCTACCTGATTAAGAAAGGCAAAAAGCTTCTTGCCGGGGCAAAAATGAACTTTGCTCTTTTAGGATTTCGCATCCACAAGATGAACTTACAAGAAGTTCAGTTTGCTGTAAAACTTCGTTGCTACAATCCCACAAAAGCACCCATCACATTAGCCGTAAACCAGGTAGTTGCAAATTACAAAGGTTCGGCAGTTGCTTACTCTACCCCCGATATTAAAGGACTTACCATTGGTGCAGGCAAAACACAAGAGCCTGAAATCGTTTTTCAAGTGCCATACCTGAACCTAATGGGTAAAGGACTTACTCTTTCCGTGCTTTCCAATACCGAGCAACTTAAAGCTGAGATGACTTTCACCATGACCATCAGCGTTAATGGCGAAACTCTTACTACCACGCAATCATTATCAGAGGACGAAAATATGAACGGATTTGCATTGGGCGAATTGGGCATTGTATCCGGCCCACGAAACACCCAAAACGGTAAACGTTTCAACCACCTTATAAAAAAGGCAAACGGACAGGACACGTTTATAAAAAACGGCAACGTAATTGAAACCGTTGAAAGTTGTATTGATATAATCGGTACACACTTTCGGGAAGTCGAGGAACTGGCAAGTATGCTGCAAGGTGATTCGCTAAAAGAGACTTGCCGAAACATCTTCAACTTTTCTTACAACTATTTGCAGTATCATAAAGATGATGACGGAACGGAACAGCTCCGTACTCCATCTCGTTCCTGGTTAGATGGACAAATAAAGTTCAAACAAAAAGGCAAATCAGATGCAGGAATTGACTGTGATGATTACAGCATTTTTGTGGGTTCGCTTCTAAAGTGTTTGGGCATTCCTTTCAAGCTCCGCATTACCAAGTATGACGGTAAAAAGAACTTTCAGCATATCTATGTGATTGTTCCTGCCGTTGGTGATTCCGAAGATGAAATCGTTATCGACCCTGTTCTTTCAAAGTTCGATTACCAAAAGCCATACAGTTTTGAACGTTCTGATTTTGATATGTCACCATTGCAATTGGCAGGACTTAGAGGTATTGATGGCATCACAGGTACAAGTGCTTTAGGATTACCCATATCTGTTTTATCAGGAATTGATTTAGTTGGAGGTGTTCAGGCACAAGCCAACCATGAAGACCTTATTGCCATAGTTTCAGGTGTTGACTTTGACGATGCCATAAACGGATTGGGTGATGCCGAAGATGCCACCTACAACTATTTAGTCCGTACCCGGAATTATCTCTTAAAGAACAGGGATAACAAGGACAAAATGGCTCACGTCCAAAACCCTGACCAATTCATTTCCATGTTGGACCAGGCTATCAAGTTTTGGAATACTCCACAACGTGATGCCGTATTGGATAAGCTATCGGATATTGAAGAAAAGCTTGCCGAAAAAGGTCTGATTAAATACGATTCAGAAGCCATCCAGGGATTGGCTGAATTAGATGAGTTGGACGATGAAATGGACGGCTTGGGAAGAAGAAAAAGACGTAGAGGTCGATTCTTCAAGGCAATTAAACGTGTTGGCAAAAAGATTGGCAAAGTAGCCAAGAAAGTAGTTAAAGCAATTGTAAGGTTTAATCCTTTATCCATTGCAATCAGAGGCGGATTATTGGCAGCCTTACGCTTAAATATGTTCGGTATTGCCAAAAAATTGCAATATGCCTATTTACCCGATGACCTTGCAAGCAGATACAACATCGACCCGGCAAAACATGCCAAACTGAAAAAGACACACGGCAAGGTTCGTAAACTGTTTAAGGGTTTACAGGGTAAAGAAAAGAACCTTAGAAAAGCAATCCTGAAAGGTGCAAAGCAAAAGAGTTCCGACTTCTCTCTAAAAGGCATTGACGGTTTACTTGCCGATTTAAAAGGTTTGGAAGCCATTGGCGAATTGGCAGAATTAGGCAACATGGGTGCAGTTGCCACAGCAGCCTCTGTAACCGCAGCAAGTGGTGTGTTGGCAAAAATTGGAAGCTGGTTAAAGCCTATCAAAAACATCTTTACCAAGGTTAAAGACAAATTCAAAAAAGCAGCTCCTGCAACGGAAGCGGTATCGCAATTTACCAATCAGGCAGCTCCAACAACCGAGGCTTATGCTCCACCGACAAACAGCGTGATGCCTCCATCCAATAGTATTATGCCACAATCAGGCAGTTACACTCCCCAACCCATAATGAAATCCGGGAACTACACACCACAATCGACTGCAACGAATTCTACTGCAACAGGCAAAAAGAAACTGAGCAAGGGGGCAAAAGTCGGTATTGGTTTAGGTGTTGCAGCTCTTGTTGGTACTGGTGCTTATCTCATGTTCCGAAAAAAAGACAGCACTCCGGCAAAACGGAAATCATCCCCCAAGAAAACCACCAATAAAGAAGATTTAGGAAGCATCAAGCTTCAATAAATAATTGTGAATCAATAATTAAATTTTAGAAAACATGGCAGTTAAAAAAAGAACGTCAAGTACCAGGAGAAGGAGAACCAACTCTGTCGGTACAAAAATTGACTTTATGAAAGCTACCAACAACATAGGCAAGCCCATTGCTGCCGTAGCAGGGTTTGCAGTTGGCAAGTACGCTTTAAAGAAGTTGGAAAAGAGCCAGACCGTTAGCGGTCTGTTGGGCAACGAAATGAAAACCTACATCGTTCCGGCAGCCGTTACTATGGGCGGTTTGGTTGGTACGCAGTTTACCAAAAACGAGTATGTAAAGCTGGGCTTGGTAGGTGCAGCAGGTGCAGGTGTTGAATCCATCATCAAAAAAGCCACAGGTAAAACCATACTACAAGGATTAGAGGGCATTATCGGTGATGAAGATTACAGCGATATGGATGAAATGGACGGACTACGTGCCTTAAATCCAATCACACAAGCACTCCCGGCAGCCGACATTGACATCGAGCGTGAAATTCAGGCTTCGGTATCAGGTGCAGCATCGGACTATTCGATGAGTGACGACCCAATTGGCAATGCAGCCAATGATTATGCAATGAGCGATGAACCGATTGGTAGTTCGGATGATGATGAGCCTGTTGGTAAAATCCAAAACCTCGACCCCGATAGCATGGACTATGACATCTTTTCGGGCGATATGATGGCATCCTGATTCTCACTAAATAACATTTAATCAATTTAATAACAAGGCTATTAAGCCGCAAAACAAATTATCATGGCAGAAATTAATGAGCAAAATGATTTGTACCCTTCGATGGAAGAAATAGAGGGTTTAGAAGAAGCGATTCTTGAAAAAGAGGAAGATGCTTTAGAGAAAGAAGAAGACCAGGACGATGCGGTCGAAGGCATTGGCGATTTAGGTCGTTCACGCCGTAGAACAAGACGTAGAGGGAGAAGAAGTCGCAGAAGAACCAGCCGAAAACGTGCTGTGCGTAGGTCATACAATGCCGGAGCAAGAAGTACGGCTGTAAAAACAGGACTTACCAAAGACCTGACTTCAAAAGGTCAGTTTGAACTTCGCAGACAGCAGTTGCCACCGGAAGTGCAAAAAGCATTGAAAGATGCACGTATGCAAACCGTTGATACGGCAATCTATACCGTTAAGTCGATTAAGGATAAGTCTGATATTGATTTGATGGAGGCATCGGACGATAAAAAGGCTGGTCGTACCAACCTGAACCGTGCGCAGTTGGATTCAGGAAAGTATTTCCTGTTAACTGATATTGTTCTTGAGTACGCTCATGGAGCATCGGAAGAAGACAATGACCCGGCAGATTTTGCATTCGGTCAGTTTGCTTTACCTCCGGCAATCCTGAACGGTACTTTCGAGATGACGTTAGGCACGAAGGTAATTGTACCTGAAATCTCATGTGCGGTATTCGATGACACCGATACCACAAAACGCAAATTCCAATACAAGCTTGCCAATCCAAAGTGGTTAAAGCCATCAATGGATATTACACCAAAGCTGAACATGCCGAAATCGGTATCAGGTGATAAGATTTACCACCCAGCAGTTAAGGTAACGCTATTGGGAACTATCACAGAGAAAGCATAAGAGCTTGATATGTCATAATCGTTCGGGGGCGGTCAGCGGTTGTTAACCGCCCCTTTTTCTTCTTAATCATTTCAAAAATGGAAGTACAAGACAATAACATACGCAAATTACAGGTCGTGAAATTCGAGGTTAAAAAAGGTCAGACCTACGAGTTTAACGGCAATACCAAAACAGAACACGACCGTATCAAAGGCATTTTCTTACGCCTATCCAACCAACAAGCATTACCCGGTGCCACACTTAGGGTTTGGATTGATGATACAGAAATAATCCCCGATGATACCGAGGTGGCATTGCTTCACCACAACGATGATATGAGCATTAAGGACGTAGCTTTTCCTGTGGATGAAAAAGCCAAGAACAGCCCTGTGCGTGTCATTTACAAAGACGACAGCGAGAACCTGGCTGTTAATGAAAGCTACAATGTTCGTGTGTATCTGCTTGCCGAGGTAGAGAAAAAGAAATAACGCTAAAATCTCCCGACAATGAAACGATATTTTGTAATTACAAAAACCTCAGTTGGCAACAAACACATCAACGAACAGGACTTGCTCCCTGCTTCCTGTAAACTGATTACAGGCATTGCAATAAACGCCCTGGTTAAAAAGGAATCAGAATTGGAAGATGTGACAAAGGATTTAGCATTTCCACAGGCTTTAATCTCCGATTTGTTAGTGACCGATGGTATTACCAACCTGTTCTATTCATACCTACGAACAAGGGCAAGCGAAGCGGAAAGCAAAGACTTTTTTGAAAGCGATATACTTCCGGCAATCGTTGATATTTTGAGCAACAACATAAAATTTACTTGCCTCGATGCAGACCAACAAAGCAACTTGAATAACAGCATTGCAGAGCTTTTCAATACACAGTTTGCCGATTATCTCTACAATGAAGTGGGCTTGTGTGAAAAAGGTCAAACCATTACAAGCCTTGAATTTGCAGACTTGATAGCACAGGAAACATTAACCTTTGCCTATCTACATAAATCCGATGTTTTTCTTCGCCCTGTAAAAGCTTACAAACAGCCAGAACCTTATGAGTGTGGTAGCATCAGCCTATTGGTAAACGGCAACAGTTTTCTACTGCGTGATTACATGCTTACTGCCAACCGAAAGGTCAAGCATCTGAGCAAAGAAGTTATCCCATTCCATGAGCCGTTGGAGGTAAACAGCAATATCCATACGGTATTTAAGAGCAACAAAAACAGCGGAGACAATACGCTAACCATTAGAATCTACATTGAATATGAACACGAGTGAGTTATTACATACCATCGCAAAAGACCGTGTTTCAGGAATGCGAACCATCGACAGTTATCAGTTAAAACCAACGGTGATAATGGTAACAGGTTCGGATATTTCGCTGGACCTGAAAAACGATATGTGGATTCTGAACACCAAAGGTCTGCCAAGCTCCATTGATGAGATGGAACTCATAAGCAGCGATAACGTGTTTACCGCTACACCCGAAGAATACGACTTTATGGATGAGTACCGCTACCAGGTATTCACCGATTACATAGACATCAAAACCCAGGCGGAAAACTTTAAGCCTTACCGATTGGAGTTTGTAAAGATTATTCCCCACCGAAATTAATACGACTATGTTGGATTACAGAGAGCAAATACAAAGCATATACGAGTTTATAAAGCGTTCGGAGGACGAGCAAAAGTATCCTTACGCTTACGAAATATACCTGGTTACCGCAGCACAGGAAACGGCACTCACTTCAAGAACCTCTGGAACGGATAAGTTTAATCGTGATATTGAAAGTGCCATTGAAAAAGCAAAGCAGTCTCATGGTTCACTCAGGGTTGATGTGTTTGGAGGCAAAAGCCCAAATGCACGTAGCCTGAACAGCTATACCGTAAATATCAGCAAGCTTTTGAACCCACCTAAAGAACCGATTGAGAGAGCCGAGATACAAACTATTATCCAGGAGGAAATGAAACAGAGCCAAATCCAAAACAACACCAATGGATTGGGTGAACTGGATTCCTTATTAGGATTATTTTCAGGAGATAACCCTGCCGTAAAATCTAAGCTTGATGGTCTGTTTGGTGTGTTTAATGCCTTATCGGGTAATAACAAAGAGGTTGAGCGAATCAGCTACCAAAAGCAGTTGGATGATTTTAAGTTCGAGACACGCTACAATACTTTGGAAGAAAAGTATGAGCGTTTACGAAACGAAAATGCAGAACTACGAGCCGAAAAAGACCGCTACCAAAGTGAAAACAGGGAACTGAAAACCGATAAGACAGACCTTGAAAGCCGTCTTGCCGGGTATGCTCCCAATGAAGTGATGAAACGAGTTGCCACAGGTGCATTGGTAGGTATCGGTTCTCGCTTGCTTACCAACAGTCCGAAAACAGCAGAATTATTAGGCTTATCAGCCGAAGAACTCAAAGGAGCTTTGGGAATGCTTGATGATACCGAGGAAGAATCGGCACAGCTACCTGAAACCAATGTTGAGATTACCGACATAGGTACGGCTAATACACCCGAAGACCGCAAGAAAGCTGAGATTATCAAAAAGCTATCCGATGCCCTTAAGACATGGGAACTGCAAGATGTAGCCAAGATTGCAAACATCGTTGGCTTATGCCTTGACAAAGCGGAGCTGATTAATAAAACCCTCCTTTTCCTGAATCAAGCCGTGAATGGCATTTCAGAACAGGAACCGGGGAGCGCAGAGTTTGATAACGATGATTTAGATAACGAATAAAACATACGATTATGAGAAAATTCAAAGTAGGAATCACCATTGAAGCTGACAGTACCGAGGTAGTTCAGCAAGTAGGAAACCTTTTGCAAAATGCAGTCAATAAGGTTGAGCAACAGGATATGATTAAGCTTCTGACCAAGGTTGCCAAGAACCCTAAGATTGTAAAGACCGCATTGAGATACATCTAAAAAGTGGCTATGGAGTTGGATAGAGCAAGTAAAGCAGCACTCATTGGTACAGGTATCCGGGTTGGCATCCCTGTGGTAGCCATAGGTATTGGAAGTCTCCTGGTGTTCCGCTATTTCAAGAAAAGGCGTAATTCTGATGGTACATCTGCAAGTGTTGCTCCATCAATTAAAGAAATGGAGATACAAAAGCAAAACCTAACGCTTTCGCCTTCTGATGCAGCTCTATTTGCCAACACACTCTATGGTGCAATGCTTGATTTTGGCACGGATGAAGAAACCATTTACAGCACAATTGACAAGATTCAGACTAAGGATGACATGTTGCTTGTGATAAAGGCTTTTGGATTAAAGATGTATCTGATTGGTGGTCGGGCAGCCTTATTAGGACAAAACCATAATCTGATTGGTTGGCTTCGTTTTGAATTGAGCGATAAAGAGATTGCTAAAATCAAACCCAAGTTCGATAGTTGGGGAATCCCTCTCTAAACTCTAACAATAAAGCTATGGACAAGAAGAAAAAGATATTATTTATTTCGGGAGGGGTGTTAACCACAGGGGCAATAGTTACTACAATTGTAATGATTCGCAGACGAAACAAACGCAAACGTGGACTATTGCCTCCTCGTGGTTCAAACGTTTTGACAACCAACAATAACGAACTACCCTCAAACTTTCAGAATTGGAACGGTGGCAATACCTATCTATCCAATGCACCCAGAGGCATCAGAAACAACAATCCGGGAAACCTGATTTTTACTAACATCAAATGGAACGGTAAACTGCCCAAAGAGCAAAACAAAGACAGACGTTTTGAAATGTTTATTGCTCCGGTTTATGGTGTTCGTGCCATGATTAAAGACCTCAAGCATGACATTGAAAAAGGAAAGAATACTGTGCCGTTATTGGTCGAAGAATATGCTCCCCGATTTGAAAACAATACAGACCATTATATCCAAACGGTTTGCAAGGATTTAAAGGTCAGCAAGAGTGCAAAGCTCCTGCCTACAAAAAACACACTCCGCTTATTGGTGCTTTCGATGACAAAAGTTGAGACAGGTGGTAATTACGTCTCCAACCAATTGTTTGAGCAAGCCTACGCAATGATTTAGCAATTAAAAGACTTTAGATATGGGAACGATAAAAATGTTTAGGGGAACAACCCCACCGTTATTAAAAAAGGGCGAATGGGCTTCGGATGGCCAGTACGCTTATTTAGGTATGGAACACGAACAATACAAAGTGTTTCAGGGCGTGTTTGACATGAGTAAAGACCAACAGATAACAGGTTTTGAATACGATGTTGAACGCAAAGCAATTATTATTCCGTCAGGAACTCCTTTTTCAAAGCTTCAAAGGCTGTTTGATTCCCTACCTAAAGCATTGAAGTATCACACCAATAAAAGTGCAAGTATCAGCATCATGTTTGAGGATGGTACTTACATCAACGATTTGGGAACGTTCCTGGTCCTGCGTGATTTCTCCTACCAAATCAACATTTGTTCATTGAGCAATAAGGTGGATGGTGTGGTTGGAACATACGTTAAGCCTGTAATTTTCCAAAGTGACAAGGCTATTGAGATTTACAATAGTGCTATCAATTTTGCAGACATTCGTTTTGAATATACTGATGCTGGAAGCGGTGCAATTGCTTTTTTGAATAGTACCACCAACATTGACGATTGCTGTTTTGAAGCAAAGGTCAATCAATCGTGTGTATTTGATAGAGGCTACAACAAGATTGTATTTTCTGATACCTACTTCAAAATGAACAGGGATATTCAGGACACGATACTTGACAGGGCTTCGGTTGGTTCATTCATTAATATTGCACGTTCAAAATCCGCTCCCGAATACAGACCTAAAACCATTGTTCAGCAAATTAGTGGTGGTTTGATAATCGCCGGGAATGTTGAAGACTTACTCATTTCTGAGAAAAGCCCTGTGTACATGCCCAATGGTGGTATCGAGGTACACGGTGGTTTTGTAACCGACCCTGATGGAAATATCAATATTGCCATTCCTACCAAGCTTTCGCAGTTGGAAAATGATATGAACCTGACTTCCAATTTTGAAGAACTGCAAAACAAACCAACAACCATTAGTGCTGAACAGGCAACGGCAATTGAGAACAATAACAAAAAGAGCAGCTATCCACAAGCTGATGCAGAAAAGCTTGCAGGGATTGAGGAAGGTGCAACAGCCGGGGCTGATTGGAATACTAATATTCAAAACAAGCCTACTACCATATCAGCAGAACAGGCAGCAGCCATTGAGGCAAATACTGAAAAACGTTCTTATCCCGAAGCAGATGAAAACAAGCTTGCCTGGATTGAAGAAAACGCTACCGTTGGAGCAGATTGGGACACGAATGTGCAGAACAAACCTGTAACCATTTCTCCACAACAAGCAGCCGATATTGAAGCCAATAACGCTAAACGCAGTTATCCCCAAGCCGATGAAGACAAGCTTTCAGGCATTGAAGAAAACGCAACTGTCGGAGCAGATTGGGAAACGAATATCGCCAATAAACCAACTACAATTTCAGAGGAACAAGCTACCGCTATCGAAACGAACTCGGCAAAACGTTCTTATCCCGAAGCGGATGAAACCAAACTTGGAGGAATCGAAGAAGGTGCGACTGTTGGAGCTGATTGGGAAACCAATATTCAGAATAAACCTGTTACCATTTCGGCAGAACAGGCAGCAGCCATTGAAACCAATGCCCAAAAACGAAGCTACCCACAAGCTGACCAGGACAAACTTTCGGGTATCGAAGAAAACGCCACAGCCGGGGCAGATTGGGAAACGAATATCGCCAATAAACCTGCTACCATAACAGAGGAACAGGCAACCGCTATCGAAACGAACACGGCAAAACGCTCTTATCCCGAAGCTGACGAAACCAAGCTTGGAGGAATCGAAGAAGGTGCGACTGTTGGAGCGGATTGGGAAACAAATATTCAGAATAAACCTGTTACCATTTCAGCAGAACAGGCAGCAGCCATTGAAACCAATGCCCAAAAACGAAGCTACCCACAAGCTGACCAGGATAAACTTTCGGGCATTGAAGAAAACGCCACAGCCGGAGCGGATTGGGAAACGAATATCGCCAATAAGCCAACTACAATAACCGAAGAACAAGCTACCGCCATTGAAGCGAACACGGCAAAACGTACTTATCCCGAAGCGGATGAAACCAAGCTTGGAGGAATTGAAGAAGGTGCTACTGTTGGTGCAGATTGGAATACCAATATTCAGAATAAACCGACAACCATATCAGTAGAACAGGCAGCAGCTATTGAAGCCAATAATGCTAAACGTTCATACCCCGAAGCCGATGAAAATAAACTTAGTGGTATTGAAGAAAATGCCACCGTTGGAGCTGATTGGGATGTCAACTTGCAGAACATTCCTGACTTCCTGAAAAAGTTCTTACAGGTGTATGCTGATTCCGGCATTTTCTCAGGAGAAGATTGGGAAGCAAAGCTGGCTGAGATACTGAACTTCCAAATCAACTTCATGAAAAACTTCGTGGATGCCGATGTGGACAGCCTTTCGGTAGATGTTGCAGGAAACAACCTGAAGCTCACTTTCAAAGACGAAACAGACAAAACCATTACACTCCAATAATTATGAAAGCATTAGTAATAGCAAGCCTTTTTGCGGCATTTATAGCCTTGGTAGTTTATCTTACCTCAATCATAGCGGTTCATGGTATCCGAAAATCAATTTCCGATAGTAATTACTTTCTACGCAAACCCTACAAACTTGTATTTGAGATAGTGATGTGGGTTTGTGGACTGGCCATCATCATAACAGGTCTTTTTATTAAAGAATCTGCTGATTGGTGGGTTATCGTAGGCGGTATCGGAATCTTTTTAGTGGGTGTATTCTCCGACTTTAAACGAAATCTGTTTATCCGTATTGCTCACTATGTATCGGCAATTGGCGGATTTACACTCCTTGGATTAAGCTATTATTTCAGTTTCGGAAATATCGAATACACCATCATCATCGCTATTTCGGCTTTGATTGCAACAGGCTTTGCCGATAAGCGAATTTGGTGTTTGGAGCTGACAATGGCAGCAGAGATATTCGTAGGTCTTTTCTATTTGGCTCACACAATTATGTAGTTCTGGTTTGTTCATGGATAAAAAGGGCTACATATCAAGGATTCGTGAGGATTTAAAAGGTGGACGTAAGCACTCTAAAACCACTATTGAAAGTATTGCCAAAAGCTTCGGTATTGCCAACAAAAACTTGGTAAAAGAATTTACCGAACTGGCAATAATCCTTAACGCAAGAGAGATAGCACACGACAGTTCGCTAACCACTTACGGAAAATACCTTGATATTGTAGCCCTGTATCAATCACAGGTCAATCTTTCCATGCGAACAAGCATGAGTGTATTGATGCAGCAATATTCCACTCCGGCACCCATTTCATTCCTGGCATCGAGTTACATTTTAAAATCAGGTAGCTTATCAGGTTACAAGGCTTTTAAGAACATCGTAAAAGGTGGAACTAAAGGCAAAATTGTCGGCAATGCTCACCTTACCAATGATAAAAACGATTTTCCAAGATATTTAGAGCCATCGGCAGGGAACGGACTTTTAACGATTGCGTTGCCTTATCACTATACCCATGTTAACGAGTTGGATGATGTAAGGATTGCCAACCTGAAAGAACAACCTTTTGCAAAGGTTAGTTCTTGGGATGCTTTAAAGCCTCCGGCAGCTTATGATAGAACTTTTGACGGTATAGTTACGAATCCACCTTTCGGTTCACTTTCTCAACCTGAACTTTTTGGAAAATTTAAAATCAAGCGGTTGGAACATGCAATGGCATTGAACGCTTTGCGTTGCATGAAGGATAATGGTAAAGCTGCCATTATAATTGGCGGTCATACCACATGGGACGAACATGGTCGTGTAACCGCAGGAACTAACCGCATTTTCCTGAATTACCTCTACCATTTTTACAACGTTGAAGATATTATACCTATTAACGGCAAAAGGCTTTACTCCAGACAAGGAACTTCAATCAATACCCGGTTAATTCTGATTGATGGAGCAAAAGCAGTTCCCGATGGAGCAGCTCCGCTTAAAAATAAACTGCACAGCACCGTTGTCAATACCCATGAAGAACTTTGGGACAGAGTTCAACTTCAACCATCTCCAGAAATACTTACGAAAATCAACCAGAACATTGCCAGATTGAGAGCAAAAGCAATTCTCATAAAACAGAAGCAGTATGAAACAAACAATAGCATTTAGCAAAAGCAGCATTACCATTAAGTTTGGTAGCGTTCCACCAAAACATATATCGGCAAGGCTTATTGAATTGGGTTTTAAAACCACCAACAATAAAAGCTTTGTCCGCACCAAAAAGCTGGCTCAAAATGAACATGAGTATTTACAAGGAATGTTCGGTCATAAAGGGCTGGGCATGGCATATATTCCAACAGCCGAAAAAGGTTTTATCCTGGATACAACTGTTCCCGATTCAATGGGACATGAAATGCACATCGCAATCCGAAAAGTAAAGAAAAGTATAGGGATGCCTTTGTTTGACTATGTTGCCGAGAAACTCGATTACAGCAATGATGAACTTGTCAAGTCGCTTTCGTGCGAACAGATTGATTCGGTATCATTGGCAATTTACAATATCGAAAAGCGTGGCCAAGGGATTATTGTTGGCGACCAAACAGGAATCGGTAAAGGAAGAACCGCAGCAGCTTTAATCCGCTACGGTGTTAAAAGTGGACTGCAACCTGTATTCCTTTCGGAAAAGCCCAACCTGTTTACAGACCTATATCGAGACTTGTCGGACATTGGTAGCTCTGCCCTGGTTCCGTTTATCGTGAACTCCAAAGAGAGCAAAACCAATGTGAAGGACAAAAGCGGTGAAGTCATATATACAGCTCCCGAAAAACCTACACAAGAAAGGATTATAAAGAGCAAGCAAGTACCCAACAATTACAACTTTGTTTGTGCCACTTATTCGCAGTTCAATCAGCCGAAAAAGCCAGCCAAACAAGAGTTTTTAAATGCTGCAAGTAGTGGTAATATTATCATTATGGACGAAGCTCACAATGCTTCGGGAAGCTCCAATACAGGTGAATTTATGCAAGATGTGTTAAGGCAAACCAAAGGCGTTTGTTTCCTTTCAGCCACCTTTGCAAAGCGACCTGATAACATGCCGATTTACGCTCAAAAAACTTCAATGAGCGATGCCAATATGAGCAAAGAGGATTTGGTTGAAGCTATCACCAAAGGCGGTGTGGCTTTACAGGAAGTATTAGCAGCCCAATTGGTTTCAGAGGGGCAAATGATTAGGCGTGAACGTTCTTTTGAAGGTGTGGAAGTCAACTACATCGAGCTTAAAGAAAAAGCCAAAGAACAAGCTGAAACTGCCGATAAAGTAACTTCAATCATTCGAGATATAATCGGGTTCCAGGAGAAGTACATCAATAAACAAGTTGATGAGCTTGATAAGATTGCAGCAGCCGAAAGTAAAGAGGTTGAAACACGCAAAGGAACAGAGAAAGCCGGGGTTGATAATATTCCGTATTTCTCAAAAGTCTTCAATGTCATCAATCAATTACTCTTTAGTCTGAATGCCTCTGATGTTGCCGACCATGCCATAAACAGGCTAAAAGAAGGTAAGAAACCTATCATTGCCTTTGCTTCAACAATGGGTAGCTTTTTAGAGGGAATGGCAAAACCTGATGATGTAATTAATGGTGACTTCTCAACCGTTTTGGAAAAGGGATTGGATTCAGTTCTTCGCTATACTGAAAAGGATATTGATGGAGAATCACAGGGCAAACAGTTCAATATTGCCGATTTATCGGAAGATGCTCAATTGGCTTACTATGATATTATCAGGAGAATCGAACAGGCTTCAACAGGCATTACTATCAGCCCTCTGGACCTTATTATCCAAAAGATAAAAGAAGCCGGCTATTCGGTTGGCGAAGTTACAGGGCGAAAGCTTTGTGTTCAGTACAATTCTACCAAGGCAAAGAATACAACCGCCTTGGTAATGAGCCGAAAAAAGGAAAACACAGCCGATTTATTTCGTCAGTTTAACGACAATGAAATTGACTGTCTGCTTATCAATCAAAGTGGTTCAACAGGAGCTTCGGCACATGCCATTGTCACCGATAAGGTGCCAGCAGAAAAGGTGAAGCAGCGTGTGATGGTGATACTTCAACCTGAACTGAACATCAACACCGAGATTCAAAAGCGTGGGCGTATCAACCGTACAGGTCAGATAATGAAACCGATTTACGATTACATTATCTCATCCATCCCGGCACAAAAGCGGTTTATGATGATGCTTAAAAAGAAGCTGAAATCATTGGATGCCAATACCACCTCCAACCAAAAGAGCAGTAAATCACAATTAGAATCCGATGACTTTCTGAATAAGTACGGAGACAAAGTGGTTCGCCAATACATGTTGGAAAATGAGGAACTAAACAAAGCCCTGGATAACCCACTCAAATTTGAGGGAAAAGACAGCGATGAGACACCATCCGAAGGTGATGCTTCAAAGGTAACAGGTCGTGTGGCTGTTTTATCGGTTAAGGAACAGGAGAAGTTTTACCAAGAGGTTATTGAGCGATATAACGATTACATCGAATACCTCAAGCAAGCCAATGAGTACGACCTTGAAGTGGAAGTCCTGAACCTAAAAGCGGAATCCCTTGAAAAGCGTGTTGTGATTGCCGGGAAAGGTGGACGTTCTGTATTTGGTAACGATACCTATTTGGAAAAATGTGAATGCAACGTACTTAAAAAACCTTACGGCAAAGCTGAACTTGAAAAGCTGATTCAAAAACAACTAAGCAGTAAACACCCTGACAGTATTTCTGAAGAAATTGTATCATCCCATGAAAAGTGGGTATTAACTAAATTAAATTCAGATTTAAAAGATTTAGAAACCAAATACTTAGAACTACAAGCGGGGATTATCTCCGAAAAGGGGTATCAGAAAATCCCCGTTTTCGATAAAGCAGCCCAAAGAGATTATGTCGCTGAAAGAACCGAAGAAATTGAAGAAGGAAAACAAGCCGAGATTACCAAGACCAAAACACAAAGCGAGAACCGGAAACGCTACCTGAACAACTTTTTCAAGTTCTTCAAAGTCGGTCATGGTTATTTCTATCCGGCAGTCAGTTTTGAAACCGATAGCAGTTCCAATTCTTATTGTGTGTTTCTTGGTTTTGACATCAATCCCAAACGCAAAAATCCTTATGCTCCGTCATCGGTAAAACTTCGCTTTGCCATTTCAGATAGTCGTAAATACATCGTTCTCCCTGCATCGGGCGATACCGCTAAAGAGATTGAGCGTGTAATGAGCCGTAGTATGCAGCTTACCTCAGGTCAAAAAGAAAGCTTGATTGAGCGTTGGGATGAAGCAATCAAAGACTTCACGGCAGACCGACAAATCCGATACATCGTTACAGGAAACATACTTCAAGGCTCTGCGGACTTTTCAGGAAAGTTGGTAAGCTTCACCACCAAAGGCAGAGGTGTTCAGAAAGGTATTTTAATGAGTGAGGCATGGTCGCCTGACAATAACGATAATAAAGCAGACAACTATGTTGTAGCTCCAATTGCCAAACTACAAAAGCACATTATGAGCCTTCGTAATGGTGCTACCATTGCTACCGAAAACAGAATTACAATAGCCAGGCATTATGATGGCACTTTTAAGGTCATCATGCCTAAAACCAAAACTCACATTCCCATTTATACAGATAAAGAAGTTGTAAAACTTCTGGTTAATAATCGGGATGGTTTTGAAATGGTTTCGGGAAATATGAGGGCTTCGGTTGAAGAAAGCAAGATGCCTAAACTTCTTAATCTGCTTGGTGAACGGTTCAGCCTTTCGGTTAAAATTCCACGCCATTATTACGATGAGTTTTTGGATAAGGGAACAAAGCGAGGCAATTCAACTGATAGCCTTACCAATGAGGCGATGAAGATGTTTGAACAGGACAAAAAGGAATTCCCCAAACGACTGGCCAAACAAAAGCAATCCGCACCCAAGGGCAAGAAAATAAGCATCGACAACGGCAAGCAACTGAAACTTGTGAAGCTTCGTGCAAAGGCTATCCTGATTAAGCAGAAACAGCTTCGGGCAGTCGCCGGGCTTGGAACTCACCCTAAAATCAAGACCATACTATGACGGAAAAGGAGTTTTATAAAAAGTACAAAGCCATCCACAAGGATATTCGCACCAAAGGAAAATCAAAGGCATCCATTTTAGCCAATGGTTTTAAAGAGGGTGTTAATGTCAATGCTTTGCCCATCTATAAAGGTTTTGAGAAAGCAACCGATATTATTGCCACTCGCTACAAACCTAGAAAGGGTGACTTCGTTTGGATATTGCCCAAACATGGATTCATTGAAGGGCGAAATGGCTACAAAACAAAGCAAGGCTACAAACCCAATCCCAATGATGGATTCTTCATTATCAGCGATGATTGGTCGTTGTATGAAAACTACTGTGCCAACTTAGCAACCCCGAACGATGACCTTGGGGATATTGATACAGAAGTTGAAAAAGCTTTACAGGAAAAGCAAAAGAACCGGGAGTTTAAAGATGCCGGAAAGCGTGTTCATGGTTCCAGGAAAGAACAAGCCATGTACAACAAGCTTATCAGCAGTAGCGATTTAAACAGCATCGAACAAGATGAAGCTACCGCTATTGAGCTAATTAAAAAGGATAAAGTATTTCCAAAGGTTGACCCACAGGCAGAAAAAGAAAATGGAACGGATTCGGGTTGTGCATTTTTGAAAGTAAAGGTTCGTCAGGCATTCCCGGCAAAACCACATGCCAATACCAAGGAAGCCAGGGAGCAATATGTGAAAATGGCAGAGGCTTTTGCAAAAGTTCTTTCTGATGCGATTTCAATTACGGATTTACAACAACTCGATACCATTGCCAATAATGGTGAGATTGTGGGTAAGCATGATTTTGGAATGATATTCGGCAAAGCACTTCGCAATATTGTCTTTACCATTAAGGGCTATCGGACAACATCTGCGGTCAAGGAAACTTACATGAAAGCCCATCAATATTCAGGCATCACCAAAGAACAGGCAGCTCCACATGCTAAGAGGCTGAAAGAATACACCGACAAACGGATAAAACGCCAACAGGATTGTATTGATTCTGCAAAGCAAATTCTTTCTCCTGCCGATATGAAACGCCACAAGCAAAACGACCTGACTTTTCAGGGAGGCATGTTGAGCAGCGTTCGGACTGTGGAAGACTATGTAAGGTATGTTACTCAGGTTTGCACAAGGTTTATCAATGATGCAAAAAGAGAATATGATGAGCAAAAAGAACGATTCCCATACAAGGAATTTAAACCGGATTGGAGCTGGGCAGAAACAAAGAAAACAAGCAAATCAAAAAGCAGCAGCAAGCCTAAAATAGAAGCCGTACCGCTATCATATATCAAACGGACAGGCGGTTTATTGATTGAGGAAGCGGATGAAAATACGGTTATCAAGAAGCTTCATTTTAAATCGCTCACATTAGGAAACTATGTGAAGGATGATGAAGCCAGAGAACACATTCGCCATTTTGTTGCAGCCATCGTTGATTTATGCGAGGTGCTTGACATCAACCTATCCATAAACGAAGCCCTGGCTATTGCTTTCGGTGCATTCGGTCGTGGAGGTAAAGCAATGGCTACTTACTACCCAACACGCCAGCTCATCAACCTGACCAAACGAAACGGTGACGGCTCGGTAGCCCATGAGTGGGGTCATTTCTTTGACCATTACCTGAATGGTTTGGAATTATCCACGAAACCATTGCGTTCAGAAAGTTATCTAAATACCATCATTGAAAGTTTGGGGTACAAAAAGAAGTATTTTATCGGAGGTAATTCATCGCCAACAAAAGATTGGTTCAAGGATATTCTGAAAACCTCTATTAAGAAGGTTGTACCGACATTTCAGGAGAGACAATCGGTGGTGCATACAAGTATCGTTTCGCTTATCCTAATGCTTCGCTTTGGGTATTATGCTTTGGAAGATAAAGCGGTTAGCTACAATGATTTTGACGAGACAAAGAAGCGCAGAACCGACAGCTACCTATATCACTATTCCAAACTTCAAGGTGCTTATTGGAAAGACATTGCAGAGATGTTTGCCCGAAGCTTTGAATGCTATGTGTACGACAAGCTAAAGGAAAAGGACCGGGTAAATAACTATCTGGTCTCAGGTGGTATGTTTTCTCATCCTGTTTATCCGCAAGGTCAGGAACGTATTTACATCAACAAATGCTTTGATAACCTGATTTATGCAATCAAGGAGCATTTATCCATTAAATCATTTGAACCATTTACCGATAAACGAGCCGATGAATACATCGACCTGACCGAAAAAGGTAGCGTGAATAAAGGTGTGATAGTAGGCAAAGAGCGCAAACTGAAACTTGCCAAAATCAGGGCTAAAGCAATTCGCATTAAACAGAAACAATTAAAAATATCGTGATATGAAACTTACAGTTAAAAACTACAAGGAGGCCACCAAAAATATTGACTTCAAAAAGTTGCCGGAAGCAGCACAGGAAGCACATAAAGAGTTCGATTCATTTGCCGATTTCTACAATGAGGATAAGGACATAAAAGAGATGCTTGATAATCATTTCAAAATCGTTGAACCTTACCTAAAGGATTCTGAAAAGAAAAGCTCTGCACCTAAGAAAGCACCAGCGAAGAAGACTGCCTCGTCACAAAAATCGACAAAAAATGTGACGAAGAAAGCTACACCAAAATGGACAGCAACAAAGAAAACGACAGCACCTAAAAAAGCACAACGAAAACCCATCGAGGTCGATTTGATGCCGTTGGAGATTAAGGTAATCAGGCGTTATCTGAACTTTCACAACAAGAAAGTAACCGAACGTCAGGTATCGCTATTGTACAAGGTGATTCAAAAGGCAGCTACCGAAAAGACCATCCGCAAAACTAGCCAGTATGCCTCTGAAATTAAAAGCATTAGCAATGACCTTATCAAGACTTACAAGGATATGAATGGTACTTGTAAGTTTGAAGTTCCAGATTCATTGTACACGAAGCTGAAAAAGATTGTGGATGACTACGGTGTTACTCCGGCAGTTGCATTGATTAAGCGTTTTATCAACCTGTATGGCAATATCACAAAGGCAAAAGCGCAACGCTTACTTACCACAGTTACCAACTCATTAAAAAACGGTAAGGTTGACAAATCAGACAAGGAATTTGAACAGGTTAAAAACGTTCAAAAGCATTTACATGATTATCTGGAGAGTGACAAACTGCTTGTTACCAATGTTCAGTTAAAAGGGCTACAAGGCATTGCCGGATTGGGAAAGTAAATGCCACTACTTCCATGCCCAAAAGTAGTGGCTCACAAAACAGGGCATTCAATCCCGGCACCACAAGAACCGCAGTCATCGCATCCGACCAGGTTGTTTTGGCAAACGACCTTGCCAAAATGAATTTTAAGACCATCTCCATTAGGGGAAAGTTCGGTAAACTATTAGGCAAGCTGTATATCCCTTTCTATATAATGATTTACGGCTCACGCTTTCATGGGAAAAGCACCGTAGCCTTGATGCTTGCCGATGAATTGGTAAAGCAACACGGATATAAAGTCTTGTATGTAGCCAATGAAGAAGGTGCAAAAGGAACAATGCAGGAGAAAGTAGTAAGGCTCGGTATTAACAGCCCGATTGGAATTATCGAGGACTACAATCCGAAGCTATTCAGAGATTACGATGTGGTATTTATCGACAGTACCCAAACAACGGATATTTCTCACGAGGAATTTAAAGAGCTGAAGAAACAGTTTCCGAACACCTCTTTTGTAATCATCAATCAGGCAAACAGAGATGGCAGCTCCAAAGGCGGAACGAAGTGGGAGCATATTGTAGATGCCATTATGCACATTGAAAATCAAAGTGCAACGATGGAGAAAAACCGCTTTCCGGAGGGTAGTACAGAATCCATTAAAATCTTTTAGCATGGAAGAAATGACAATTAAATTTTATTGGGTGGTTATAGCCGGATTGAGTTCTCTTACAGTAGGTGTACTCTCAAACATTATCCGCAATGCTATTTCTAAAAATGCTACAAAAGAAACGGTGGATGCCAAAACCGATTTATTGGAAAAGGATATTCAGCACTTGACTAAGGAGCTTGCTTCATGCGAAAACAAGTTTACGGTACTGCATAAACGCATATCCGATTTAAGGGATAGCTCCAAGGAAATATATGTGAGTAAGGAACTATTTCACCAAACCATTAAGCAGCTTAACGAGAAGCTCGATACCATTTTAAAATTTGTAGAACGATGAGAAAGTTATTTGGAAAGGTAATCAATGCCGGAGCTGCGGAAACCTTAAAAGAAGGCACAAAGCTGATTGATGAAATATTCACCACACAAGAAGAAAAGCTCCAGGGGAAAATGGAACTTTTTAAGATGGCAGTTGCCGATAGGAGTTCAGCCAGGGAGATGTATCAGAAAGACAGTTGGCTTCAAAAAGCCTTTGCAATCTTCTTTTTACTTGCTTGGTGTGCTTTGACTTTTGTAATGCTGAACTACTTCATCTTTGATACCATTCAGCTTGATGATTGGCAAATTGCTTTTGTAAGCAGTATCAACGGTGGAATATCCACCAAACTAAGCACCATTATTGACTTTCTTTTTGGTGGTGCAATATCAGGAGTTAACGATGTCAAACTTAAAAACAGACGTAAACAATGAAAACATTCGATGAGTTGTTTGATGGTGTAATCAAACACGAAGGCTATTATGCCAATGTAGAAGGCGACCGAGGTGGTGAAACCTACATGGGTGTTGCCCGGAATTTGCATCCCGATTGGGAAGGCTGGCAATACATTGATGCCTACAAAGAAACCTATGGTGAAATACCTTGGAATTTTAAGATTGATGTTCCTCAATTGACACAGCTTGTAAAGGATTTTTATCACCAGACCTTTTACAAAAGATTTAAAATTGATGAAATCTCCAATGGCTCACTACAAGAAATCATCTTTGATTGGTGTGTTAATAGCGGAGTATGGGGAGCCAGAGGCGTTCAACGTCTGCTAAACCAATTCTTTGAAGCTGATTTAAAGATGGATGGTATTATTGGTAAAATGACACTTGCTGCAATTGCCAATTGCCAGCCAAAGGAACTGTTTTGGGAAATCAAAAAAGCTCGAATCCGCTATTATCACAAGATTGCCAAGAAAGGCAGAAATCATTTATTCCTTGAAGGGTGGTTAAAGCGGATTGGGAAGATTGAATTTGAAGAATCAGAGATATAAAAGTTTTACCATCGTTCCATTGAGCGATGGCTAATACCAAGCATTTCGGCAGCTTTCTGCTTATTATTAAAGTTGACGTTTAAGCTCCAATTTCTTAATGCCCTCCTGAAATTTTTTAGCATTTCATCATACTTTATATCTTCAATAAAAACGAATGAATTGTCGTCATATATTCTTTGAGCAGGATATTTTAAAATTGCTTCAAAGTCCTTTTTTACCAATTCAAATATTTTAGATTCTTCTAATTGTTCTGCTGAAATTTGATGAAAGTTCCAGTTTATAACAATTTTATCAAGGTCACGAAAATTACCATACATATTTCCTGCAACAAGATCGAGCCAATCTTTAAATTCTTCACTTTGAGGGAATCTGTTATGATATTCGTGTTGTTCATTGAAGAATTTCTTCCACGTTTCTTCAAAGTCGCTATAAATATCTCGTTGTGTTTCATTAAAGTTTGGAAAGGTGACAACAAATTGACTAACCCGGTCATAGAATTTTGAGTTCAATATTCTTCTATCTTGTCTTAACTTTTCAATTGGTAAACATGAAGTAAAAATGATTCTAATTTCTAAGTTCTTTTCTTTAAGACCAAATTTACCATTATGGGTGGAAATGATATTAAATATTATCTCTTGACTTTTTTGTGAAAGCTTCTCTACTTCTTCTATAATCAGGAATTTATTATTTGCTTTATTAAAGACATCTTCCCAGTACTCAATTGAATCCTCAGTTAAACCAGAATCTATAAATATTGAGTTATCCTTGCTTTCATTACCTGTTATGCTTTTAACATTTTGTGAAATCCAATGGGTCTTCCCAACCCCACTATCTCCAAGAACTAAAATTGAAAATCTACCAGGGTATTCCATCATTTGTTTAAGTGTATGGATAGCCTTTTTTCTTATCTCATGCATATTAATGTACTTTTCTGCGTATATATTGGTATATTATTGCGTAGTCAAATTTACACTATATTATTCAATTATTTTTACAAGTATAATTCTAATGCATTATGAATTTGAAGTCTGAACAAACCGAAAAAAGACTATAACTAGAAGTAGGATTTCTAATTAATGTAATCATGAAAAATAATAAAACTAGCAATCATCAAGCTGACATTAAAAATCCCAATAAAGGAACAAGTGGGACAAATAAAACCTATGACAAGAATCAAGGTAATAGAGGCACACAGCTCAATTCTAATCAAAAAGGAAAGAAGTAATTAATCTTAGGAATGCTCTCAATTAACAGAGCATTCCATTTCATTTAAAAACATGCACATACTAAAAATAATCCACGGATACCCTCCAAACTACAACGCTGGGTCTGAAGTTTACAGTCAATCAATTGTCGATGAACTAAAAAAGACAAATAAGATTACAGTTTTTACACGTGAAGAAAACGAGTACATTCCTGATTTCAACTTTAGAAAGGAAACAAAAGATGAAGTTGATTTTGTTTTTGTCAACATGGCCAGGGGGAAAGATGGTTACAACCATACAATCATCAATAAAAAGTTTGCAGAACTAATTCAAGACATTAAACCAGATGTTGCTCATATTGGACATCTAAACCATTTATCAACTGGTATAATAGATGAATTAAACAATCAAAATATCCCCATCTTATTTACCCTTCACGATTTTTGGTTAATGTGTCCAAGAGGACAATTTTTGCAAAGGAATTTTGATGGTAAAAGCTTGTATAATCTTTGTGATAAACAGGACGATTCTAAATGTGCAGAATCCTGCTATAAAATGTACCAATCTGGCATTGATTCTATAAAAGATGGTAAGCATTGGGAAAAGTGGGTAAATCAACGAATGTCAATTACAAAGGAGGTCATTAACAAAGTTGAATTATTTCACGCACCCTCCAAATATCTAATGAATCGTTTTATTAATGATTTTGCAGTACCTAAAGAAAAGATTTTTTATCTCGACTATGGCTTTCCTACTCATTACCTTAAACCAGAAACACATTTAGAATCTGATACATTTACATTTGGATATATCGGAACACACATTGCTGCTAAAGGCATAAATTTACTGATTGAAGCATTTAAAGGATTAAAGGGAAACGCAAAGCTAAAGATATTTGGAAGAGAGCTTGGACAGAACACAAAAGCATTAAAAATACTCACATCAGAATGTGCTAATCCGGTGGAATTTTGTGGAGAATATATCAACCATAATCTAGCCAAAGATGTATTTAGCAATATTCACGCAATTGTAGTACCATCAATATGGGGAGAAAATTCGCCATTAGTAATACATGAAGCACAATCATGTCATATTCCTGTAATTACCGCTGATTTCGGGGGAATGAAAGAATACGTACAGCATAATGTTAACGGATTACTCTTTAAGCATCGGGACGTTGAATCAATAAGAGAAAGTCTTCAATTTGCAGTTAACAATCCCTTAAAGATGAAATCACTTGGAGAAAAAGGCTATTTGTATTCAGAGAATGGAGAAATACCTAATATTATTGAGCATTGCCAAGAGTTATATCGAAAGTATAATTATCTAATTGAATCCAAAAATGCCGAAGCTATATAGAATAACATTAGATACCAATCCGGAAGATTGTAACCTTAAATGCATAATGTGTGAGGAACACAGTCGGTATAGTAATTTTAAAAACGAACTGTATGATTCAACAGGTGTAAAAGCCAGGAGAATGCCTTCCAATTGGATAGATAAAATATTTCAAGAAGCGAAAGAACTTGATGTTAAAGAGATTATACCTTCAACAATGGGTGAACCTCTATTATATAAGGACATTGATAAGTTTTTTCAACTTGCTGAAAAATATGATATTAAAATAAACCTCACTACAAACGGAACATTTCCTAAAAGAGATGTAACGGAATGGGCGGAACTGATTTTACCTGTAACTAGCGATACAAAAATATCACTTAATGGAGTAACAAAGGATTTGGCTGAAAGTATCATGCAAGGAATTCATTTTGAACAGCATGTGTCAAATTTAAAAGCCTTTATTGAATGTAGAGACTTACATTATAGAAAGTCAGGTTTTTACAGCAGAATAACTCTGCAATTGACTTTTATGCAAAAAAACATGCATCAATTACCGGAAATAATTAAGCTTGGGGCAAGCATGGGCGTTGACCGCATAAAAGGACATCATTTGTGGACACATTTTGAAGAAATAAAAGACCTTTCCTTTAAAACGAATAAAGAATCAATAGCATTATGGAACTCAATAGTTGATAAGGCTAATGATGCAGCCGAAACATATAGAAAACCCAATGGAGAAAAGGTTCTACTAGAACAAATAGACTATTTAAACGAAAAGGAAACTTCTTTAATTCCTGAAAGTTATGCGTGCCCTTTTTTAGGTAAGGAATTATGGGTTTCTGCTACTGGAAAAATATCTCCATGCTGCGCTCCTGACAAAGAAAGAGATTCTTTAGGTGACTTCGGAAACTACAAGAATAGAACTTTTAAAGAGGTGTTAAATAGTTCTATTTACAACGATTTGATTACTAATTACAAACAAAAGCCTTTATGTCAAGCATGTGTAATGAGAAAGCCGTTGTAAATAATGCCGATAAAGCACAACCCGGTATTTTAAATTTTAGGGATGTTTCAAAATGCATTTCTACTATAAAACCCAAATATTTATTTAGGACATCATCCATAACTGAATATCAGAATGACGATTCAGCATTAGATGTTCTTAGAAATAATAAAATCAAAACCATTATTGATTTAAGAGCTGAAAGGGAAGTTATAGCAGATTCATATTCAGATGCATTTATTCGTGAGTTTCATTGTATCAATTTTCCTCTTGACCCATGGAATCAACCGGAATGGTTTATTGAAGAGACAAATACTATTTACTCAGGATTATCAAATCCTGAAAAGGCTTACTACTTTTTTATAAAATGCTGTCAAAATCAAATCATGGCAATTCTTGAAACTATTTCTGAATCTCAATATCCAATAGCAGTTCATTGTGTAGCTGGAAAAGACCGAACCGGATTGATAGCTATTTTGATTGGAATGCTTTTGTGTTCTCCCTATGAGGAATTGTTGACTGATTATTTACAAAGCGAACAGGATACTGATGAAAACAAATTCAGGATTTTCTATGATTTTATTAATGATGTTGGAGGAATAGAAAAATATCTTCACCATTGTGGAATGGGCAGAAATGCTATCACTACTTTAAAACAAAAATTAGGAAAATGATTGAGTATAGAAATGAGCTAAAAGGATTATTTACTCAATATTGGGACTACCTTTCTGTTTATGCTGCATGTAAACAGAATATCTTTGATTGTATTCAGAATACCTCTATGTCAATTACTACCCTTGCCGATAATGAAGGATTTGATTTAGAAGTTTTAAAAGAATTAGTTTTAGTACTTAAACAGCAAAAGCTAATTCATACAGATGGTGAGATGCTAAAGTTGACAATCAAAGGAGAACTCTTAACAGAATCTCACCCTTACTCTTTAAAGTATGCATGTTTAAATTGGGGTGCAGAGCATTTAACAGCATGGCAAAATTTAGATTACACCTTAAAGTCAGGCAAACAAGCTTTTAATCATATATATGCGAAGCCATTTTTTGAATATATCTCAAATGATAAGGAAAGGTTATTGAATTACCATAAAGCTATGTATGAATATGCTCGTGATGATTATGAGAATATCTATCAAGTTCATGACTTTTCAATACACCAATCTATAATTGATGTAGGTGGAGGCTTGGGCGCATTGATTAATGCAGTTAAAGCCCATAATCCACAAGTAAACTGTTTTTTATTTGATAAACAGGAAGTGATTGACTTGTATAAAGGAGATATTCCTGTAATAGGTGGAGACTTTTTTCAGTTCATTCCCAAAATTGCAGATGCCATTATTATGAGTAGAGTTTTGCATGATTGGAATGATGAGAAATGTACTCAGATTCTTAATAATGCTTTTAAATCTTTACCTAAAGGAGGTTTTCTATATGTGGTAGAGAACTTAACTGATAAAATAGATGATGGGGCTGCCATCCTATCTTTAAATATGCATGCCCTAACGGGAGGTTTTGAAAGGAGTTTATCAGAATACAAGAGCCTCTTAACATTTACAGGCTTTACATATTCTGAGGTCAAGAAAGTTAATAATCTTCAATACTTAATTATAGCAGAAAAATGAATTGGAAAGATATAGAAGTTTCAGAATGCTCCACATTCTTTAAATACAATGGTCAAAACATCTTTAATAAGACCTTCAAAGAAGTGTTAAAGTTTCATTCAGAAGGATTAGCTCCAGTATGTGATGAAACCGGATGGTATCACATTGACATTAATGGTAATCCGATTTATAAAGAACGATATGATAGAGTGTTTGGATATTACTTCTTTAAGGCAGCAGTTATTCTTAATGGGTTCTGGTTTCATATTGATGTAAAAGGGAACAGGTGTTACAATGAAGAATATGCATGGGTAGGTAATTTTCAAGAAAATGTTTGTACTGTCCGAAATTCAGATGGACAATATTTCCATATTGATGCAAATGGTAAAATATTGTATTCGGATAGATATAGATACTCAGGTGATTTTAAAGATGGTTTTGCTGTAGTAAAACTTCAAAATGGTTTATGTAAACATATTGATAAAACAGGAACAGCTTTAAATGGTAAGTTATTTTTGAACTTAGGGGTATATCATAAGTCATTTGCAACAGCCAAAGATGAAAATGGATGGTTTCATATTGATAAAACAGGAAAGCAACTATATACCGAAAGGTATCTTTCAATAGAACCATTTTACAATGGTTTTTCACTAGTTGAAACTCACGACAACAAACAGATTGTGATTAATGAAAATGGAGAGGTTGCAGTTAATATCTAGCCATACTCAAAAATAATAAAAACGCCCGACCGAATTAAATCAGTCGGGCGTTTTTGTGTGCCCAGGGCGGGACTCGAACCCGCACGTACGTAGTACACGCGGCCCTCAACCGCGCCTGTCTACCAATTTCAGCACCTGGGCTGGTGACAGTAAAATTATCTTTTTACAGAATGTTTCCGAATTGTTTCCGAATAAATTCCGTATTTTTGTTTCAAGTTCTTTTAAAACCTAGTATTAATCAGCTATTGCAGCTCTTTAACACTAAATTTTCGTAAATGCCCCTCAAGCCTGCGTGTCTACCAATTTCACCACCTGGGCGTAAAAAAAAAGAGCGACTATAACATCACTCTTTTAAATTTAAAAGATGAGCGAAAAACGGGACTCGAACCCGCGACCCCGACCTTGGCAAGGTCGTGCTCTACCAACTGAGCTATTTTCGCATTGCGGTTGCAAAAATATAAAAATTATCTTTTTTTCAACGAATCAAAACGAAAAATATACAAATAAACTTGAAATATAATCCGTTTGGCCCACCTTAACACCTTCAATATACTAAGGGTCAATCCATAATCTTTTAACATCATTTTTTTCTTTTCGACTTTTATAAATGATAATAATTAAAACCGTTTTTTAATAACCATTTTAACAATCCCCCGTACAATACTGATGTTAAAAAGAAACTAATCCAATATCAACATGGCGAATATTTTTAGCAGACTTTTCGGGAGCAAGTTCCCAAGTACTGAAAAATACGAAAATGAATACAACACCTTGAGGAATGCCCAAGAGCGATTTCACAAGCTGGAAAAATCGGAATCTATATTAAGATATTTTGAACTGGACACATTGGTTCATTCGGGAGAATTTGCTCAAAAAGTCATCAAGATCAAAAAGGAGCGCTTTAAGGACACGGAGGCGTTTCAGCAGTTCAAAAAGTACAATGAACACAAACGCTCGAAAAATGTAGTAAACTACCATCAGTATATTCGAAAAGACAAAAGCAAGCTGTTAGAAGAATTAAAAAACACCCCCGATGTGCAAGAGTACCTAAAATTAAAGCAGTTTGTTGAATCGGAAGAATTTGCTGCCATTAAAAACAAAAAAGTAACAGCGGACGACAAGGTACGATTTAAAGATACTGATGCCTTTCAACAGGAACAAAAATATAAAAAGCACAAGCGTTCCGCAACAGTGAAACGCTTCAACAAAATCTTACGCATTGATAAAAGCGCGGAAGCTGAGGAACTTAAAAAAACAAGTGAAATTCAAACTTACCTGGGGTTAAAAAACTATATCGAATCACCTGAATTCGAAAAAATAAAAAGCGAGATGAATGACAAAAATCGCTTTAAAAAGTCCAAAGAGTATCAGTTGCTGGAAGAATATAAAGCATTACAGAAAAGCGAAGATGTAACCTGGTTCTTGAAAACAACGAAAGACAATCCTTTTAAAGACATTGACAAGTGGGCTCTTACTTTTGAAGATAATTTCGATGGCACATCTTTGGATGAGAACAAATGGATTACCGGTTATTATTGGGGAAAAGCGTTAATGAATGACAACTATGTGCAGGCTAACGAAAAGCAATTTTTCAAGAAGGAGAACATAGAACTTAGAAACAGTTGTGCCAGAATAATTTCGAAAAACGAAGATTGCAAAGGAAAAATATGGGACACGCAGTTCGGTTTTGTGCCAAAAGACTTTGCATATTCATCGGGAATTATCAACACGGGACAAAGTTTCAGACAACAATTCGGAAAGTTCGAAGCGAAGGTTAGGTATAGCCACACAGCACCTGCCGCCCACAGTTTTGTTTTATTATCGGAACAGATGACACCTCAAGTTAACATTTTGAAGACTCCTGAAAACGGGACAAATAAAATTGAAGCCGGAAACTTTTGGGGCAACAATGGCCAAATCTCACAAAGCGTTCAGGATGTGAAAATCCCAGGCTCTTCCGAAGATTTTTATATTTACGCGTTGGAATGGTCAAAAAACCTGATGGAATGGAAAATTAATGGTATAACGGTTTATACGCAAACTGAAAACATACCTCAAATACCCATGTACGTATCCTTCAGCACCCACTTTACCGATATTCCGAAGCAAGATAAGTTACCAATTTCAATGGATATTGATTGGGTACGTTGCTATCAATTAAATTAGGCCTAATTACTTTTATTATAAAACCAAGGCTGTTCATTTTTTAGGTGAACAGCCTTTTTAAATTATTTTTGGCGCTATAGTCTTTTATAACAACACATTAACCAATCAATGTAATACCATACCGATAACATCCCTTAAAACGATTCCATCCTTTGCCGCCCGCCCCTGCCTCATTGGCAACTGCAAACTGTTGACAGTCGGCTGATCACTAATTGTGCTGATAACAGATCAGCGAACACTACACCACCGAATCGATACGGGATACATTATACACCCCTTTAACATTTTTCACCTTTCTAATCAACATACCCAGCATATCCGTATCATTTACAAATACGGTTACCGTTCCCTCAAAACTACCTTCCTGTGAATCGATGGAAATAGAGCGCATTTTCATTTTCAAATCTTTGGTAATGACCTGGCTGATATTACTTACAATACCAATATCGTCGCTACCTGTAATTTTAAGCGTTGCCTGAAAGTTTGCCGAGCTACCGGAACTCCATTGTGCATTCACTATTCTATAACCGAATTTAGAGCGCATCTCCGGTGCATTCGGACAATTTTTCCTATGAATCTTAATACCTCCCGTTACACCCACAAAACCAAAAACAGCATCCCCAAAAATAGGACTGCAGCATTTGGCCAAAGAATAATCTACGTTCTTTAGGCTTTTGTCTATCACCAGTATGTCATCCGAACTTGCAACTTCGTCATAACTGGCTACAAAATTTGTTGCACTTTTATGTTGGGCAATAACATCCTGTTTTTCCTTGTCTAGAGCTTTGTTTTCCTGTGCGTGCACATAATCCTTAACGCTGGTAACGTCAATGGTGCCTACCGCAATCTCCCTGAAAAAATCGTTGATGGTTTTCGATTTATAATGCTTTACCAACTGATGGATCAACTGGTCGGTTAATTCTATCTTCCAATTCTTGAGCCTTCTAACCAGTGTTTCCCTGCCAAATTCCGATTCTTTATACTGGATCTCCTTAAGCGCTTGTTTTACCTTGGATTTAGCCCGTGATGTAGCCACCACTTTTAACCATTCAGCCCTTGGCTCTTGAGTTTTGGAAGTGATCACCTCTATATGATCACCATTTTTTAATACTTGTTTAATGGAGGCATGTTTGCCATTTATTTTAGCCCCGTTACATTGCTTCCCTACCCCGGAGTGAATATCAAAGGCAAAATCGAGAACTGTGGCACCTTTGGGCAAACGTCTCAGGTCACCTTTGGGCGTAAAAACAAATACCTCCTCATCGTACAGGTTAAGCTTAAAATCATCGATAAAGTCAATGGCATTTAGTTCCGGATTTTCCAATACCTCCCTGATATTTCCCAACCAACTATCCATTCCTTTTTCTCCTTCACCCCCTTTGTATTTCCAATGTGCAGCCAACCCTTTTTCTGCCACCTCATTCATCCTTTGGGTGCGAATCTGAACCTCCACCCATTTTTTCTCGGGCCCCAGCACAGTGGTGTGTAACGATTCGTATCCATTTGATTTAGGGATAGACAACCAATCGCGCAATCGCGACGGATTAGGCTGGTATTTGTCCGTAACAATGGAATAGACTTTCCAGCAGTCGGCTTTTTCATCTTTTTCCGCACTATCCAAAATAACACGGATGGCAAAAAGATCATACACGTTTTCGAAAGGTGTATTTTGCTTTTTCATCTTATTATGGATGGAATGGATAGTTTTTGTGCGTCCTTTTATATCGAATTTTAACCCAACAGCCTCCAACTCCTTCTTAATCGGCGCAATAAAATCGGCAATATACTTATCGCGAGCCCGTTTGGTTTCATTTAGTTTTTTGGCGATAAAACTATACATCTCCCGATTGGTGTATTTCATTACACCATCCTCCATCTCGCTTTTTATGGCATATAAGCCCAATCTGTGGGCCATAGGAGCATACAAATACCCTACTTCGGAAGCTATAACCTGCTGGCTTTCCGCTTCATATAAATTCAAGCTGCGCATAGTCTGCAACCTGTCGGCCAGAATAATCAATATTACCCTCACATCTTGGGCAAACGTCAAGAGTAGCTTTCTGAAATTTTCCGTTTCGATAGAAGTATCCTTGGTGTATAATTCTTTCACCTTGATAAGCCCGGTCACGATATCTTCCACCTTTTTACCAAACGCCTCCAAAATCTCATGCTTCTCAACATCTTCGTGCTGGACCACATCATAAAGAAGTGCGCAAATGATAGAAGTACGGCCTAAACCAATCTCCGAAGCAACAATGTTAGCCACTTCCAAAGAATGGATTGCCGACAGTTTACCGGATGGCCTTCTAAATTCTTTCTTCCTGCTTAACGCCATTTCAATGGCTTTCCTGACCTCTGTTATGTCCTCGTTAGATAATATTTTCCTGCAAGCTCTTAATAAGCTCCTATAATTCTGTGTTATTTCTTGTTTTTCGGAATGATTAAGTATAACCCGGTTCTCCATATAAATTCCATTCTAAATTCTTACTGCACTGGTCCATGTTTCAAAAACGGCCAGTCCGGTGCTAATCCCCAAATTTAGTGTACAGATATGTTTATTCAAAACTATTATCAAAAGCTTTTTTGTAATCTTGACTTTTATAAGTTTATGTGGTATATTATTAGGTGAATAAAATCATTATTAACTATTTAAATATTAAGAGTTATGAAAAATACCGGATTATTTTTAGGAGGCTTGCTTGCAGGAGCAATGGTAGGGGCTGCCAGTGCGTTATTATTTGCACCACAAAATGGAAAAGAAACCCGCAAACAATTAAAGGAAAAGTTGCATGAGCTTGAAAAAGAGATGAATGTAACCAAAGAAAAAATTAAGGAAAAAAGTGGTGAAATAAAAGAAGAGCTTAAGGCCAAGATCCACAATATTGAGGATAAAATTGAAAAATTACTCGAAGAGTACAAAAGAACTTTGGAACCTACAAATAGCCCTAACTAATTAATAACTTAAACCTTAACTCACATAAGTTATTCTGTTATTAGGCATCAGTTACAATTTTGTGACACTTTATTTTGAAGCCCGATTCAAATTTCTTACATTAATTAGAAATTGGTTCGGGTATTTTTATATTATTAAGGTATGAGCAAAAAAGAAAGTTTATCGGAAGAGGTCACCGAAGTTAAAAAAGAAATTGAATCTTACGTTCAGAACAGAATAGATTTGACAAAACTGCATGTCGCAGAAGATTTGAGCAGGCTTACTTCAGGATTAGCTGTTCGTCTTGTCCTGTATTACATCGCGTTTTTCGTACTGCTGTTCTTGTCGATGGCGGCTGCCTATGCAATTGGGAACTACACCAATAGCACCGAAACAGGCTTTATTATCGTGGCCGGCGCCTATTTGTTTGCGGGGCTCGTTTTTTATCTGTTTAAGGGAATGCTCATCAGCAAGCCAATTATTAAAGCGTTTATTCACTTATTTTTTCCTAACTACAGCAATTATGACAAAGAATAACTATTCGAACATAAGATCTTTCGAAGACTTCCGGAAAGAAAAAATGAGGCTTTTCTACGAAATACGTTTATCGGAAAAAAAATTGGAGATTAAAAAGATGGAACTTCAAGAGTATCTGAATCCTATTCGTTTTATTACCGCCATATTTAACGAATTGTCGAAGCCCCTTTTCTCCTTTATTAAATCGTTCGCAGAAGGAATTATAAAAAGGACAAAAGAAAATAAAGAGGCAAAAGCGCAAAAAAAATCCTCCGAATCATCATCTGACAAATCGGAGGATTAAATATCTTGCAAAGGCGCAATGAACAAAAAGCGCAGAACCATTTTTTGCTAGCGGACAAATACAAAATGACGCGGCATTACGCCAACTTCAAAAACAGTATTCTCACTATTATATGCATATCGGTCGAATATGAATACCGAACCGTTTGCCTCGCCCTGTCCATCAACAGCGCAAAAGTATTTTCCGGTATATGGATTAATGGCCATAGCATCAAACACCATACTTTTATAGGTTTCTTCCTTAAAAAACTTGTTGGCAGGTAATTCATCATCATCATAGCGCATAGCGTATGTACCATCGTTTACGTAAAATATGGTACCTCCTCCAAGTGAAGTCATTAAACAATTTCGCCCGTTCGCCACATAATCATCCACAAACGGAAACACTTTTACCTCATGTGTTCCGTAGTTGATCCTGGCCAATCCGGCACCTTCCCCATTCAATCCCACACACAATACCCATATGTTCCGGTAACCGTCGATCACCATCTCAACCGGAGTTTTTAGTTTCAGCGTGGTTGTTTCATCTAATTCCTGTTCCAGCGCTATTGTATCTGTTACCTCTTTTAGGGTAATATCAATAACCATCACGGTTGAATCAGGATATGCCTGACCGCCCGTATTGGCCACGTACAACTTTTTCCCCTTGCTATATGCTATTCTGGTAGGATTTTTACCTACTCTTAATGGTTCGCCAATCTCTATGGCAGTACTGTCCATTATCAAAACAGAGCCGGAATTCCCGTCACTCACCGTTCCTTGGGTAGCATATAAAAACTGGTCCGACACCGCCTTTAGGTCTGTCAAATTGCTAAACCCGTTTTCACTGCCTATTGATATGAAAGACTCCATATCAACCAAGTCAATCTCCTGGGCACCTGCCGAACCTTTTAAAATATAACCTCGGTTACCGACCACGGAAAATGCGGTCAGCTTTCCACCGAGCGAAACGCTATTGACTTCGTTATACATATCTGCAGTAACACTGCTGTCTCTTTCATTGTAAAAACTTACTGTTCCACCTTCATTTCCCACAAATACACCGGCAAGTGCATCATTAGATATGATATCCGGATAGTCTTTATCGCACGAAACAAATGCTATAAGAATGGTCAGAATTGCGGGGATATGGATTTTATTCTTCATTTATTTTTTCGTTTTCTATAAATTTCAAATGCAAATATAAGATTTCGGTTGATATAAACACTTATCTAATTCAAAACATAATCCTGATTCAAATCCTTTAAGAAAAAATAGTTTTTTTTATTTATTGCCATTTAAGCCACTATAAAGACCGTCCATTTATTTCTATGGTTCTCCCGTTGATTAATTATTTAAATTTTGAATAAATATTAAAACTCGATTATTTTATTACATTTGCACAAAATTTGGTTTTCAACGGTTGTAACAACCGGCGAATGAAAAGGGAATCCGGTGCTTGGCGTATACCAAAATTCCGGAACTGTACCCGCAGCTGTAGGTTCAATTAATTGTTACTGAAAGTCTCACACCACTGACAGGCACGTGTCTGTTGGGAAGGTATCAGTAATTTGAACGAGTCAGAATACCTGCCAATATAGTTTAACAAAGGCTTCGGGAGCTAGGCTGTTAAAGGTATTCTGCAAAGGGCATCTTTCCTATTCTATCCGAGCTACGATTTTAACAAAGATGCTAAGATTAGTAGGGATTGTTTTTATTATTGGTATTGCTTCCGTTGTCCATGGACAAACCTCATATTTTTTGAGTGACACCTCGCACCTGGTGCTCGAGGATACCATACATATTTTAGAGGTTGAGATTGTTTCTCCTGTGTCGAACAAATATCAGGTGGGAAGCAAAACACAAAATATATCCGCGGAACAATTGGAGCAAATGGCTTCCCAAAACCTAACCGGATTACTTTCCAGCTATGCTCCTATTTATATAAAATCGAATGCAGGTGGCTTGTCCAGTTTTCATTTCAGGGGTACATCAGCCGACCATACTTCCTTGATGGTTGGGGGACTAACCCTCAACTCGTTAACCCTGGGCAGCTCTAATCCGAGTAATGTACCCATCTTTCTTTTCGACAAGGTTAACATTTTGTACGGAAGTTCTTCCGCATCCGTTGGTTCAGGTTCCATTGGTGGTAGCATACGATTAGGTTCTTCCCTAAACTGGACGCAAGGACAAGAAGTAGATCTGCTTGCTTCAACGGGGTCGTTCGGGATGCACACGTTAGGCGGTAAAATTCTTTTGGGCAATGGTAAATTCGAATCTGTCACCCGCCTTTTATCTTACAAAAAAGAAAACAACTTCGAATTTAAGAATACAGAAATCAAAGACTTTGAAACGGGAAAATACAGAACTGAAAAGCAAAAATATGCGGCTATCGATAATATAAACCTTGTGCAGGAGTTCAATTTTAAATTCTCGGACAAGGAAACGTTGACTTCAATGTTTTGGTATGCCAATAATTGGCACGAAGTTCAACCAACCATAGAAGCCAATTCAAGTGACACGCTTAAGCGCGAAATATATGAAGATACACACTTGAGGAGTTGGGTTCAATACAATAACCAAAAGCACCAAGTAAATTTTCATGCCGGCGCAGGGTTTGTTTACGATGATGCTACTTACAATGACAATACGAATCAATCTATCTCAACGCAAAGGTTAGTTTCCGAAGTTGGTTTAAACCATCGATGGAAAAGTATGAAATACGCAATAGGTGCGCAATATAAACACATCATACCCGACGTATATGCTTATAAAGACAATCCAATAGAAGACCGGCTAGATCTATATTCATCATTATTCATTAATGCAGGATCAAACACTACAGTATCAATCAACCTACGCCAGCAATTTGTTACAGATTTTACCGCACCATTTACCCCGGCTTTAGGGATAGAACATAACCTAATGACCAATAAAAACTCCATCCTTAAACTGACAGGAAACATACAAAGAAGTTATAGAATCCCAACCTTAAACGATCGTTATTGGGACCAACCGAATTATACGGCAAACGAAAATTTAAAACCCGAAGATGGACTTAACATTGAAACAGGGATTAAACACACCATCTGTTCAGAATCGTTTACCCTTAAAACCAATATACAATACTTTTATATGGACGTTGACAACTGGTTGATGTGGATTCCTAAACCGGATGGTTGGATCGCTGCTAATATACTTAGCGTAAAAAGCAAAGGGGTAGAGTTTCATTCGGATGCTACTTTAAATCTCAATCGGACAACCATAAAACTAGGCGCAAATTACACGCACAACACAGCCGTCAGAGACAAATCGAAAAATCAAACCGATAAAATTGGTCGTCAACTGGAATACACGCCCAAAAACCTGGCCAATGGGTTTATCCATTTTAACTACAAAGAACAGGGTATAAAAGTTAATGGATCTTACACCGGAAGCAGATACTACAATCAGGAGGAAGGAAGAAGTCTTGACCCCTATTTTCTTTTTAATATCTCCGCGTACAAAAAACTGGAGCTAAAGAAACACAAGCTTCGTATATTTTTGAATGTCGATAATGTTTTCAGTGAAGAATATCAGAACGAATATAGATACGCCATGCCTATGGTAAGTTACACTTTAGGCGTGCGATTCAATTTTAAAAATTAATATTAAATTCTATAAATCAATAAAAATGAAAAAGTTAATTTTATTATTTGCCCTCGTTCCATTTCTGTTTTCATCATGTGAGGATGACAATGAGGTTATTAGCAATGATGAAACATCAAGTCTTTACATTGTAAATTATGGTAATTATGGAGGTACTAAAGGTTCTCTATCATCATTTAACCTGGCAGATTCAACGATAAACAATTATATATACGAATCTATTAATGGCGTTGCCATGTCAGGAAACCCGCAATTTGCCTATAGCTACGAGGGAAACATTTATGTAATGGGAAACAACAAGGACGAAGTATATCATTTCGACAATGTTTTCCTGGAACAAACTGAAAACGGCGTCACCTCTGATGTTGTTAAACCAAGATATTGTGTTGGTGATGGTGACTATTTGTATATTTCATGTTGGGGCGGCGACATCTGGGATGACATCAACCTGTCGTACATTGCCAAATACAATATTAAAACCAATGTTGTGGAAAAAAAGATTCCGTTGGCAGGTGGTGCCGAAGGGCTTGAGATTGTTAACGGTAAATTGTACTGTGCGCTAAATTACCTGCAGAAAGTGGCCGTAATGAATTTAGCCACAGAAGAATTTACATATATAGATCTTCCTGCTGTATCTTCTTATTTCCTTAAAGACAATTCCAACAACCTATACGTTAGCTTAATAAGCACATACGGATCTCCTTCTACCGAAACCGGGATTGGGTATATCAACACGCAGAATGACGAGCTTGATACCGTGCATCAATTAAGTGGCGTTTCCACCGGATACAGCTCCATCATGGCTGCCAATAATGATTTTTCAAAAATCTACCTTGTGGCATCTTCATGGGTGCAGGATGCGGATGAAAACTGGATTCAGGTAGGTGGGCTGCAAACTTTTGATGTAGCAACCAGCACTTTCGAAACGGAACCTTTTTTATCTAACATAAACGGTTTAAACGGAGTAGCCGTTAACCCGGAAACGAATGACGTATTCTGTATGATCTCGGAAAGCACTTCAGCAAATGGTCAATTGTTAATGTATAACAAAGATAAAGAACTCATAAAGACCTTTAACACGGGGATAGCCCCGGCTTGGGCTTTATTTGTACAATAAATATCATCTGCCAATTAATAACTGTTGAAGCATGCTTTCTCAAAATGTAGGGAAAGCATGCTTTTTTGTTTTCCCTGGTTCGTTCCTTGCCTAAAAATTGTATTTTTACACGTTACCTATTCTAAAAAATGATAGATGATGAGCAAAGATATACAACAAGAAATACAATACTTAAGAGAACAACTTAACCAACACAACCATAATTATTACGTTTTAAACCAGCCTACTATTTCTGATTATGATTATGATCAGATGATGCACAAGCTCCTGATACTAGAAGGAGAAAACCGCGATTTTTTTGACCCCAACAGTCCAACCCAACGTGTAGGCAGCGATTTATCCAACGATTTTCGGCAAATTACCCATCAATACCCTATGCTTTCGTTGGGCAACACTTACAACGAAAGTGAGATAGCGGATTTCCACCAAAGGGTAACCAAGGCCATTGGCGATGAGATTGAATACGTGTGCGAGTTAAAATACGATGGTACCGCCATAGGCCTTACCTATGAAAATGGAATACTGAAACATGCCGTAACCCGGGGCGATGGAGAAAAGGGGGATGACGTAACTTCCAATGTTAAAACTATACGAAGTATACCGCTGCAATTAAAAGGCGACTACTTGGAGAATTTTGAGATTAGAGGCGAAATTTTCATTCCTAAAGCCGAATTCCAAAAAATAAATGAACTCCGTGAAACAGAGGGTGAGGCTCCTTTTGCCAACGCCAGAAATGCTGCTGCGGGTTCGCTCAAAATGAAAAAAAGTTCCGATGTGGCCAAGCGTGGTCTGGATTGTTTCCTATATTATATGTTGGGCGACAAGCTGCCCTCTGCCCTTCATTCCAACAATTTGGAAAAAGCACGAACATGGGGTTTTAAAATTCCCGAACATTACAAACGCTGCCATTCTCTGGATCAGATTAACGATTTTATAAATTATTGGGATCGTGAAAGATTCAACCTGCCTTATGAAATTGATGGTATCGTGATAAAGGTGAATGATATAAACCTACAAAATGAACTGGGTTATACGGCTAAATCACCCAGATGGGCTATATCCTACAAATTTCAGGCGGAAGAAGCGCGCACAAAACTGCTGTCCGTCGACTACCAGGTGGGCAGGTCGGGTAAAATAACACCGGTCGCCAATTTGGAGCCTGTTCAACTGGCAGGCACAACGGTAAAAAGAGCTTCATTACATAATGCCGACATCATTGACCTACTGGATTTGCATGAATCCGATATGGTATATGTTGAAAAAGGTGGCGAAATCATTCCTAAAATCACACGGGTCGACGAAAGTGCGCGACACCCCATGTCCACTAAAATTAATTTCATAACACACTGTCCCGAATGTGGAACAGCGCTTATTCGCCCGGAAGGAGAAGCAGCACACTTTTGTCCCAACGATAAGGTTTGTCCGCCGCAACTCAAAGGAAAGATTGAACATTTTGTGAGCAGGAAGGCCTTGAACATTGATTCATTCGGCGAGCAGGTGGTTGACCTGCTTTTTGAAAAGGGATTGGTACAAGACGTAAGCGATATATATGCGCTAACCTACGATCAACTCAACGGCTTAACCAGAGTTTCCGGTGATGAGGAAAACAAAAAGCTTTTCAGTTTCCAGGAAAAATCGACACAAAACCTTTTAAACGGCATATCCAGATCAAAAGAAGTTCCTTTCTCCAATGTTTTATTTGGGTTGGGCATTAAACACGTAGGCGCCACGGTAGCCAAAACCTTGACCAAAAAGTTTAACACCATAGACAAACTGGCTGCTGCCACGCTGGAAGAACTAACAGAGGTGGATGACATTGGCCCCAAAGTGGCCGAAAGTGTGATAGCTTATTTTGCCGACCATGAAAATCAGGCCATGATATCGCGGTTGAAAAACACAGGCCTCCAGTTGGAAAGCGAAGAACAAAAAGAAAGCGAGGGCAAATTTACCGGACTCTCGTTTGTTGTCAGCGGAACCTTCTCTAATTTCTCCCGCGACGAACTTAAAACCATCATTGAACAACATGGCGGCAAAAACCTTAGCGGAGTTTCGGCAAAAACATCGTATCTTGTAGCGGGTGATAAAACCGGACCTGCAAAATTAGCGAAAGCTGTAAAGATCGGCGTGAAAATTGTGAACGAATCCGAATTTATTGATCTTCTAGAAAATTAATTCTGTGAACTACTATAATAAGCTTAGAATACGAATGGGTGCTTTCATGTTAAAGCAAAAACTTAAAAAGAAAAAACGGACACCTGTAATATGCAACTTAAAACAAGCCAGGGACATAGGAATTGTATTTAATTCAACCATTGATAACGACCGTCAAACAGTAAAAAAATTAGAATCGTTTTTTAAAGAATTAAAGATTACGGTTGAAGTGATGGGCTATTCCAACAGGAATAAAAACGGAGACACGCTCATTGGAGATAGTCATCATCATTATCTTTACGCTAATGATTTAAATTGGTATTACGAACCCAAAGGCGATACGGTTGATCATTTTATGCAAACCCCGTTTGATATATTAATTGATTTATACCAAGACGAAGAATTTCCGATTGAATACATCCTAAAGATGTCGAACGCAAAATTTAAAGTAGGCTGTGCGCACCTTGACAAAGGCCTACACGACATGATGATAGATGTGAGCAAAAAGAAAGGTGATTCGGCGTATTTAATAGAAAATATTAAGCATTACCTTAGCATTTTAAATAACTAGTTGGCACGATAATTGATTTTTCAGGATTATAATATTTACATTATTTGATATAAAAATTTATCCAACCAAAACACGTTAGATATGAAAACTAAATTACTTTCGTCCGTACTTTTCGTCGCGTTACTTTTTTCTTCCTGCGCCAGTCATAAAGTGGAGAGGGTGTCTCCCGATGAAGCAATCGACCTTAGCGGAAGATGGAACGACACGGACTCAAAAATGGTGGCAGAAGCCATGGTAGACCAGGTACTTTCAGGTGCATGGATCGACAACTATATGCAAAAAAACAACGGTAAAAAACCGGTTGTAGTAGTGGGTTTAATTTATAACAAATCGCACGAACATATTAGTTCAGGGACTTTTATTAAAGATGTAGAGCGGTCGTTTATTAATAGTGGCAGGGTTCGTCTTGTGCAGGCTGCCGACAAAAGAGAAGAACTTAGAAAAGAACGTGCGGCACAACAGGAGTTTGCTTCCCTGGAAACCGCCAAGCAGTGGGGGAAAGAACTGGGCGCCGATTTTATGCTAAACGGAGACATCAACTCCATTGTGGACACGTATAAAAAAGAACGCGTAAACTATTATCAGACGAATCTGGAACTTTCTGACCTTGAAACCAACGAAATAGTTTGGATTGGGGACAAAAAGATAAAAAAATACGTCAACAAATAAACAGCTGTTATATCATCCATTCGCAATAACAATAGCTGCGAATGGATATTTTTTTTGTCGCTTATGGTGCTTGCAAAAGTATCTTTTACTTCACGTGCTCACATTTAACTCGTATGCCAATTAAAAAAATAAAACTCGCACTTTTAATTGTCACCGCATTTATATCCTTAACCTTTGTGGGATGTGCTACTTACTACCAGAAAAACTATCAACTTCAGTCGTATATTACGGATGGTGATTTTAATTCTGCCGACAAACTTTTAAACAAGGATAAAAAAGGTGAAACCGGTATTAACAGGGTGCTCCATTACATGAACAAGGGTATGGTTAACTTTATGATGGGCCAATATGAGGTAAGCAATACCTATTTGGAAAAAGCCGACCTATACAACGAAGACTATAAAAAAAGTTTTGGATCGGAAGCGTTATCCCTGCTTTCGAACCCCATGGTGAAGCCTTATAAACCGGAGGATTTTGAAACCGTGATGGTGCATTATTACAAGTCGTTAAATTACCTGATGCTCGAAAAATACGAGGATGCGCTGGTAGAATGCCGAAGGGTAAACATTCAACTACAACAACTGAACGATAAATACAAAAAAAACACAAACAAATACGCCAACGATGCTTTCGCCCATAACCTAATGGGAATGATTTATGATGCATCCGGCGATAAAAACAATGCTTTTATTGCCTATAGAAACGCATACGACACCTATGAAAATGATTATAAAAAGCTCTTTAACATTTCTGCGCCGGAACAGTTAAAAAAGGACCTGTTACGTGTTGCATACCAGGTAGGGTTTATGCAAGAATATAACTTTTACAAGGATAAATTCTCACTGGAATACACCCCCAAAAACGATGACGAAGGATCGCTCGTGTTTTTATGGATGAACGGTTTTGGCCCCGTAAAATCGGAATGGAGTATAAACTTTACCAACACCGGATTTAACAACGGATGGGTTACTTTTGCCAACGAGAATTATGGGTTAAACTTTCCCGTATACGTGGGTAACAGAAAGCGGGAAGAACAAGGTGCATTTATGAACTTATCTTTTGTTCGTGTGGCCTTTCCCAAATATGTAGAAAGGAAACCTAAATTTTCGCAAGCACGATTACGAACCAACAACCAACAATATCAATTGGAATTGTCCGAGGATATTAATGCCATCGCATTTCAATCGTTAAAAGACAGAATGGCCAGAGAAATGGCGAACAGCATTGCCAGGCTTGCCACAAAAAAGGCGCTGGAATCATTGGCCAATAAAGAAAACAAAAACCTGGGCTCTATTGTCAGTATTGTAAATGCTTTAACAGAAAAGGCGGACACACGAAACTGGCAATCCCTGCCCTATGCCATACATTATACAAGAATACCATTACAGGCCGGAAACCACCAAGTGCATTTGCAGGTAAACGGTTCGGGTCAAAGTCATGAGACATTTTATTTTGATATTAAAAAAAACAAAACCACTTTTTTCACCTACCATCAGCTTGAAACGATCCAATAGTTATATCTTTAGGAAAATATCTTAAACAACAACTCACCTAAAATAATTGGAGTACTAAATCTCAGAATAAGTACATTGCTCAAAAAAAAACTGTTGTTGCTTAAATAATTTAGGCTATCGTGATATTTAGTTTTATTTTGTGGTTTCGTATTTTTTAAAATTATCACTACCTCATAACCATAAAGAAAAACTGTGAATTTATCCGGTCACAATTATAATTATTACCTAAAACGTTGGAAAGGACAATTTGGCATTTATGCCGAATTAATGAATTGTTCCATCGTTCTACTAGCCGAATTAAAAGAGGGTAATTTAACGGCAATCGCTTATAACTCGCCAAGCGAAAACAACATCTTCTTTAATAAAGATATCAGAAATAGTCTCAGCAAAATCATTATCGACAATTCAGAAGCTTATTCTATTGACAACCTGCAAAACTCCCAAAACAAAGAAACCTTGGAAGGACAAGCCGGTTTAAAATGTTTGTACGGTGTTCCGGTGGTTGACGAAAATGGCAAGTGTTTTGCTAGTTTATGTATGTACTCCAGGGAACAAAGTTATATTTCCGATGAAAAAACAAATCAGCTTGAAACCATTAAAATACAAATAGAGGAAGACATATTATACGCCAACAAAGAACGTCATAAACACAATATTACCAGAGATTTACTACTGAGCGAAGATGAGAAACTGAAACATTTTTTTCGTTTCTCCCCCATTGGTATATTTTATTTTGACACAAACCTGATTATTACCGATCTGAACGAAAAATTTGCTGAGATACTTAAATCGGACAAGCAGGTATTATTGGGGCTTAACATGAAAAAAATTCATGATAAAAGAGTACTTCCAATACTTCAAAGTGCACTTTTGGGCGTTGAGGAAGAGTACGACGGCGAATACCTCACCTCCACGAGCGGTGCCAAAGTTAATATCCTCCTTAAGGCGTCCCCTGTTTTTGTAAATCAAAAAATTGTTGGTGGAATAGGTATTCTTCAGGATACCACTACCAGGACCAACATAGAGAATGCGTTAAAATCGAGTGAAAATAAATATCGCGAACTGGTAGAGAAAATTAACGACGTTATTTTTTCGATAGATGCTAATGGTATCTGCACCTATGTTAGCCCGGTCATTAAGTTATTGATAGGGTATGCCGCCGATGAAGTTATCGGGTATCATTTCATCAATTTTATATTCGAAAGTCACAGAATTACCTTTAACGACGCCCTGCAAAAGGTGAAATTTGGTTCTACTGTTATTTCCGAAGTTAAAATAAAAAATAAATACGGCACATTTCATTGGATACGCTGCTCCATGCGCCCGGTATATGGAGAAGATGGCGTCTTTATGGGCATCCATGGCATCGCTCAGGACATTGAAGAAACTAAACTCGCCGAAATGTCGCTGAGAGAAAGCGAAGAACAGTTTAGATTGGTAGCGACCAATATATCCGACATTATTTACGAATGGGACCCCTCCAGTGATGGGTTAACCTGGTACGGGAATCCTTCTGTTATTCAAAAAAAATTTAGTTCGATTAACAAATTTTCGGAGTTAAACCTACTCATCCATGAAGAAGACCGTAACAAAATAAACAAACTATGGAGTGAGGCTCAAAAAAATGGTGTAGCCTGGAAAGAAGAATTTAAAGTTTTATCCAGGAATAATAAACCCATACATATTTTAGGTAGCGGTTTAATGTTATTTAAAGATAATAAGCCGAAAGGCTTTGGAACGCTTACCGATGTGAGCAAAGAGAAGGAACTTGTTCACGATCTGAAATTGTCGAACCAAAAGTTGGCCGACAATATGGCAAAAACAAACAGCCTTTTATCTGCCATACCCGACATGATGTTTACCTTTGACAGATCCGGGAATATTACCGACTATCACAGCAACGACGAATCGAAACTGTTTAAAAAGGCCGTCGATTTCTTAAATCAGAATGTTACGAAAATATTGCCGCTTGACATTGCCGAACTAACAATTGAGAAGATTGCCAAAGTACTCCGAAATAAAAATATTGAAACGTATAAGTACCAACTCCCAGTTGAAGGTGGCCTTCAAACTTTTGAGTCCAGAATGGTGTTTCTTGATCCGGAACATACCTTAGCTATAGTTAGAAACATTACCACCCAGGAGCTGGCGGAAAAAGAATTGATAGCGGCAAAAGAAAAAGCCGAAGAAAGCGACCATTTAAAATCCTCGTTTTTGGCAAACATGTCGCACGAAATAAGGACACCCATGAATGGTATCATTGGCTTTTCCGAGTTATTATCGTCAAAAACCATGAACCCTGCCGAAAGGGAATATTACACTTCGGTTATTGTTAAAAGTGGCCACCAATTGCTTGATATTATCAACGATGTGCTGGAAATTTCGAAGATAGAAACAGGTCAAATTCAGGTCAATAACACCATTGTTAATGTTTCCGATGTATTTCAAACCATGTTATCCTTCTTTAGTAAAAAAGTGTTAGAAAATAAGGTTGAGCTAACTACAATATATCCTGAAAATCAAGAAGAATTGATACTATTAACTGATGACGGTAAGCTTAAACAGATATTAAGCAACTTAATTAGTAATGCGGTAAAATTTACAATTGACGGCACTATTCGTATGGGTTATTCCATTATTAGGGATGCATTTGTTGAGTTCTTTGTGGAAGATAACGGTATAGGGATTGCCAATGAAGAGCAGAAAAAAATATTCGAGCGGTTTTCGCAGGCCAATCCTCAAATTATGCGGCAGCATGGAGGAACAGGTTTAGGTTTATCTATTTCGAAAAGCCTGGTGGAAATACTGGGTGGATCTATTTGGGTAGACTCAAAACTTGGCAAAGGTTCCAAATTCTCGTTTACCATACCCTATAAAAAACCAATTATTAATTAGCCGTGAAGTATTCTGATCCTATCAGTTTGAAGGTATACCCCAAACGGAACGTTAGTTAAAGCCGGATTATCGTATTAGAGGTGCAAAATGAGCATTTAAAATACCATAAAACAAGGAGTTGCCAAAACGAGGCAGCACCCTCTGGTGAGATGAAGCAAATCAGCGAAACGCCTTGTTTTGAAGTAGCTGAATTGCGTAACAGGATTCCTAATGCATATGACGGGTTAAAGGTGTACGTAAAATTGATTCGAAAAAAAATAAAATATCGAACCTGGATAACAACTTGTCAACACTACCGAAGGCTGCGCTATAAACGAAACCTTGGTTATCTGAAAAACACTACAATATTCCTTTTTGCGTTTATGCAGTATAATAAATATTCCTACTTTGTGATTAACCTTACACAATGAAAATAATAATTGCCCCGGATAAATTTAAAGGTTCGCTGACTGGATTGGAGTTTTGTGATGCGGTGGAACGAGGTATCAAAAAACATGTTTCCGATATTGAAATCGTCAAACTTCCCCTGGCAGATGGAGGCGACGGTACTATTGAAGTGCTCAAATATTACCTGGATGGAGAAATGATCACCTTAGAAGTGCACGATCCGCTATACCGTAAAATTAACGCATCCTACTTATATTCCGAAAGCAAAAAAACGGCTTACATCGAAATGGCAGAAGCTTCGGGTATTCGGCTATTAAAAAACGAAGAACTGAACCCGCTGGAAACATCCACTTTCGGGACCGGTGAATTAATTGCGGATGCGCTCAACAAGGGTGTCAAACATATTATTTTGGGTATTGGGGGAAGTGCTACCAACGACGGTGGATTAGGAATGGCAAAAGCGCTTGGGTATCGCTTCTTTGATGTGAACAACAAGGAGTTGGAAGGTAAAGGAAGTGACTTAATAAAACTGGTCAAAATAGATAGCTCACGGGTAAATCCTCGTATTAAAAACGTAAATTTTGATGTGGCTTGCGATGTGGATAATACCTTGTTCGGGATCAACGGGGCTGCATATACCTATGCCCCACAAAAAGGAGCCTCTTACGAAACTGTAAAACAACTGGATTCTGGCTTAAGAAACTACAACGCCGTTGTTAAAAACCAGTTTCATAAAGATTTACAGCATATACCCGGGACCGGGGCTGCAGGCGGACTGGGTGCTGGGAGTATTTTGTTTTTAAATGCCCAGCTCAACTCCGGCATCGATCTGATAAAAAACGAGGCCAACTTTGACAGAAATATTGTAGGTGCAGACTGGATTATTACGGGCGAAGGAAAACTGGACGAACAAACTTTCTCGGGCAAGGTAATTAAGGGGGTGATGGATTCACTGACCACCCAAAAGCTGGCTGTTTTTTGTGGCATCAGCGAATTGGCGCCGGAGAAATTGCCTGAATTGGGAGTTCATTACCTAAAAGAAACCAGAGATCTTTCCATAAGTTTAGACGATTCAATTAAATATGCGGGCCGGTATTTAGAAATGGCTGTTGAAGAATTTGCGAGATCAGCTCATTTGGTATAAAAAAGAAACGTTTGAGCACCCCTTGAATCATTCAGAAATTTGTAATTAATGGTTTCAGATTATGTAACAGAATCTACCCTTGCCATAGTTTGACACTTAGTCAGGGGTATGTGTAAAATAGTTTGGATTAACCTTCTATTGCAAATTTTCTTTCAGGTATTCCATCATCTGTTTATTGATATCCCACTGATCACTAACTTCCTTCTGTGTAAACGGAAGCCTTGGCATATACGGGTATGGGCCAAATTCGGGACAGATATAAAACACCTCTTCTCCCCTTTCCTTAGCCAGGTCGATAATTCTTTGCCACCAACCAACAAACCTATCCAGGTTCGTCTTCCATTCAGGGGCAAAAGGATGGTTTACCTGGGCACTCTGATCAAACCCTACACGGGCATGAATATACCTGCAATGCGGAATTATCTTCTCAAGAATATGCTCCTGGTCTTCCAGCAAACTTTCCGAAACATTACAAAAATGAGAAAAGTCGGCGTTCAGCTCAAGTTCCGGATATTTCTCCAAATAAGGCAACAAACTAAATGCATGATGATTAAACCGTCCTCGGTGTGTTTCGTGGATAATTCGTGCACCGGTTTCTATTATAACCCGTTGACAACTTTCTATCAAGCTACTATTATCCTCAAATGAAAAGAAATCCTTGCCTGTATGTGAGTTAATGAATACAGGTTTAAAAGAGGCCAAAAATTTTAATCGATCCACCAAACGTTTACGATATTCGTCTACACTTTCATTTTTGGGCGGCAACCATTGCTGTGCAATAAAAACAGCCCCTGTTTCCTTAAAGGTTTCCTTTACTTCCTTATCAAATCCTTGCTCGGGAGTAAAATTCATTTCAACACCATCGTAACCGCCAGCCAGGGCTTTTTGAACAAAAGTTTTTGGGGAAAGCGTTTCACTTCCCCAATAAGGGCATATATATTTGATTTCCATATTTGATTAGATTATAAATTTGTTCAGTATAACAAGACTTCAAAATTCATCATATGCTATCGCCTCTTCGTGAACACCATATTTTGCCAAAAGGTCTTTACATGCTTCAATCATGGCTGGTGGACCACATAAATAAAACTCAACATTACCTATATCTTTAATCTTTTTCAGATATTGCTCTTCCACTACCTGATGAATAAACCCCACATGCGATTCCCAATTATCAGATGGGAGCGGCTCGGATAAGGCCACATGAAAATCGAAATGAGGATGCTTGTCTGCCAATTCATTAAAGTAGTCCTCGTAAAATAATTCCTGAAGAGAGCGCGCCCCGTACCAATAACTGACTTTTCGCTTCGTTTTTTCCGTTTCGAACAAATGCGATATGTGGGATCGCAAAGGAGCCATCCCTGCTCCTCCTCCAATATAAACCATTTCCTGGTCCGTGTCTTTAATATGAAAATCGCCAAACGGTCCGGTGGCATTCACCAAATCCCCTTCTTTCAGGTTAAACACAAAGGACGAACCTACTCCCGCCTTCACATTTTTTCCTGGTGGTGGAGTAGCAATTCTAACATTAAACCGAAGCTGTTTCTCTTGAAAGGGATTATTGGCCATGGAATAATTACGCCGTGTTTTGGTATGATTGGAAGCAAAGTTCTCAAAAAGTTTAAGTTGCTCCCAGGCAGAACGGTAAGGTTCAGTGATCAGCATTTCTTTGAACCTGGTTTGATGTGCCGGAATCTCGAGATGGATATATTCGCCAGGTTTAAAATTGAAGGCATCTCCATTTATCGGTTCCAGAACCAACTCCTTAATAAAGGTGGCCACGTTATCATTGCTCACCACTTTAAATGGTATCCTATCCCGTGCATCGTAATGATAGGATGCATTTAGATTTAAATAAACGAATCCATCTTTGGTTTTCACCTCATAGGTTGACAATCCCAGGCACACCGGTGGTCGTTGCACCGAACCATCTTCAATTTTAAACCGTCCATTATGCTTGGCACATTCTATCTGGTTACCTACAATTAATCCATCAGCCAGATGTGTATTTCCGTGCGTGCAAATACCTTCGGTGGCATAAAACTTATCACCCGGTAATTTGTACAACGCAAAAGTTGCATCTCCACAATCAACACGTAATATTTCGTTATAAACCATCTCGTCCTCACAACAGACTTTAATCCAACCATCCTTATCTGCATCCTCTTTTTTGATGCTGACCGATTCATTTATCTGTTGCGGAATGGATTCGCTTGGGAGTTCCCTTTCGACAAAATATCCAGGATCTTTCACTTGCTTACGCACAGCCGGAATAATTTCTTTAAAAGTGTTGATAATTCCCCTATAAGGTGGAGGGCAATCATCTTTCATTAACTCGTGTAGCTTAGGCAGGGCATGATAAGGAACCAATGGAAACATATGGTGTTCGATATGATAATTCATGTTCCAATACAGGAAACGATGAATCCTGTTCATATAAACAGTACGACAATTCAAACGGTGATCCAAAACATTTTCTGACAATCCTGCATGCTGGGTAAGCCCATAGATAGGCATCAACCAGGAACCAAACAAAGTAGGAAGCCCGATAAACATAATTGGGAAAGGTGTTTTAAAAAGAATGGATGCCAGTATAACCGTCAAATAAATAGCCAGATAAACACGTGCCTTGAAAATCACTTTTTTGTTTTCATATGCAGGTAAATAAGTGGCCACTTCCTCATCAATTTTACCGCTGGCATGGATCATAATTTTACGCATCTCGTTTGGCGGAGCGCTTAAACCAAAAAAATTCAGAATAATGGCTTTGATATCCGGAGGACGGGGAACCGATATCTCAGGGTCTCGACCCCGAACCAGGGTATCGCTATGATGCCTGGTATGGCTATAACGCCAAACCGTTGATTGGCGGAATACCATAAACGAGGCCATCTCGTACAGGGCATTGTTCATCCAATCCGACTTAAAAGCCGTTCCGTGACTCGATTCATGCCAACGAGAATCCGAGGTAGAAGCATATAATACGCAATACGCCAAATAAGGAACCACTGCCCACCAACTCCCCCAAAGTTTGACCGTTAAAAAAGCAAAGCCAATAATTAACCCAAGCCATAACAAGGTGTCCCTAACCGCCGGACCATTTCTTCTTTGCAGTAATTCGATCATTTTAGCTCTTGGGATAGGCGAAGTATACCAAACCGCCCCGGCCAACCCTTTGGATATCGCCCTTTCAGACTCTTTTCCCACCAATGAATAATCTCGTATTTGTTTAACTTTTTCTTTTGACATACTATTTTATAAATCTGTTTATTAGTATATTACATACTACAAATACATTATTAATCGTATTAGTACAAATATACAACCCAACAACCTTGATTTTGTTTTATGCTTTTTTTAAACTACCTACCATGAAACGTTTTGAACCAATCATCAATTTAAAGGTAAAGGCCACAAATACTTATAGATTATCATGCCAATCCATGGTCCGGAGTAAATGCTAAACTAAAGCAAGCCAATACAGAGCGCTATTTACTATGTATACGAAATATGCCTCCCCTTGCGCATACACCATCTTTTTTCTTGACTAGCCTGCACAACATTCGTAACTTAACTAATATGCAAGCTCTTATAAAAATGGCATTGATATAAATAAATATATCCAAGACCCAGATTTTCACTTAAACAAACTGCCATGAAGAAAAGATTACTTTGTTTGATTAAACTGACATTTTTAGGCTTCGTGCTAATTGCTCAGGTGCCAGAGGCTTTTAATTACCAGGCTGTAGTTCGTACCAGTTCCGGAGAGGTTGTTCCAGATCAATTAGTCTCTTTCAGGATTAGCATATTAAAAGAATCTGAAACCGGGAAGGTGATGTACAGTGAAACACATTCGGTAACCACAAATGCATTTGGGCTGGTTACGCTTAGAATAGGAGAAGGTAGACCTGTGGACGGTATTTTTGGTCCGGGAGGATGGGGACTGGCACCCCATTTTATCAAAGTTGAACTGGACTTAACCGGAGGAACCAGCTTTATACATATGGGGACTTCCCAATTAGTATCGGTTCCTTATGCGTTTCATGCATACACGGTCACGAACGATGAAATTGACGATGCGGATGCCGACCCCGGCAACGAAATCCAGACGCTTGGCTTAAGCGGACGAGAGCTTACCTTGTCGAACGGCGGAGGCAGTGTTACCATTCCCGGCAATGAACTTTGGCATGCCGAGGGTACCAGCATTTATTATCCTACGGGACGGGTTGGCATTGGAGATTTTAGCGTTTCGTACCCGCAAATGTTTCAGATCAGGGGCGAAAATGCCTCCGCAATTCTTACCGGTACCGCAGGGAGTGCATATATCGATTTGGGCAGATACAATGTGGCTTCCAGCTCGGCCTACCTAATATTCGCTACCGACGGGACACGTAAGTTCAGGGCCGGTTTGTTTGCGGGACATGAAAACTACCGGATATCGGCTCACCACAGTAACTTGGTTGGACTGGAAGTACAGGAAGACGGGGTTGTTAAAATATCCCACGAACTACATACCTCCAATACCAGTTCTGCCAATATGGTTCCAATTGCTTATGGTGTTGTAAATGCCAACGGAACCATCGCTGCCAGTACGGGTAATTTTACGGTTGAAAAAAGCACAGGCAGATATTTCATAACCATCGATGGCGAATCGTACCATTACCAGCAATACATCACCATTGTTTCAATTATTGGCACTTACGGCTTTTCATCAATCTCATCCGGAGCAGGAAGACTATATGTATATACCAAAAATACGGATAATGAGTTTGAAGACATGAGTTTTTCTTTTGTGACCTATAAACCTTAACGACAACTGATATGAAGAAGTTTTTAACAATAGGATGCTTTATTTTATCTGTACAGTGCCTTTTCGCGCAGGAAGTATTGAATGCATCCGGTTCATCCAATGAGCATTCCGGCTATGTAATTAGCTGGAGTATCGGTGAATTGGTCGCGGAGACATATACGGGCAGCAAATCCTTTTTAACACAGGGATTTCTGCAAACCAGGCTCGATATACCGACCTCATATTTTCAGGTAAAAGATGAATATGACCTAGAAATATACCCCAATCCGGTAATCAACAATTCTGTATCTCTCAGCATCAAAGGGATTGAACTGTCCAATTTATCCTATCAGCTGTTCGATATAAGTGGACGAATCTTGAAAACTAATAAGATAGAAAGTAATCCTGCAAGTATAGACATGACTAACCTGGTTCCAGGTATTTATTTGCTTCGGATCAGCGGGGATGAAAAAGAAATCAAGACTTTTAAAATCATTAAAAAATAACCCTTTACTATACAAGCATTAAGTTAAGCTTATTTTTAGGTGACCATTCGGGGCGTGACTGAAAGTCGCGCCCCGAATGGCATTATTATACTTTTGATACAGCCCAATAAGGTTATTTTTCGGTTTTTATCACAATCTCGTTTGAAGTAAGCGCCCCGGCCTTCGCCCTTATCGTTATCTCTCCCGCTTTTCTCGTGCTTTGAATCAACAGCAAAGCTTTACCGTTATGTGTTACAATTTGGTTTGATTTATGACTCTGCACGTTTCTGTCCCATCCGTTATCCACCGCAATATTGATGCCTTCACCCTCTATTTCAAATACGAGTTGCATTTCTTTATCGGGTACAATATCTCCTTTACCCGTTGTTAAATTAGCTTCAATATGTACCACATCATAACCATTGGCTTTCATGGTAGTTCTGTCGGTTTTTAATTGAACTTTCGTTACCCACTTGGCGGATCTTAATGCGTAATTGGATACTGTTTTATCACCGTTTATACCCACAGCCTTTATCTCTCCTTCCTGATACGGCACCAGGTATTTTACGATATGATCCTCAAAATCGTGGGGGCTTTTAACTCCATAACTTTTACCGTTCACAAATAGCTCAACCTTAGGTGAGTTAGAATACACCTCAACAAACACCTGATCCCCTTTTTCGTAATTCCATGTGGGGTCCACATCTTCGAACAACCATTTATCCAGCCAGAACCTTACCCGGTTATCCACCCATTTTCCGTCCTCATAAATCCATTGCGCTTTTTTAGCATGTTTGGTCGCCAAATATATCGATGGTTCATCGTTCCAAAGTGTTTTATAAAAATGGCCGCGGGGCGTAAAGAATCCGGCAAAGTCCATCAACGATATCTCCAAACCCTTCCAAGGGAATGGGCCGGACTCTCCCAGATACGCAATTCCTGTCCAAATAAAAATACCGGCTACAAAGTCTCGGTCAACCGCATCTTTCCATTCCTGGTAGGTCCCCCAGTTTTCCGAACCATACATCAATCGGTTAGGATAGTTCCTATGGTCCTCATCGTAATTTACTGCCCGGTAGTTATAACCAATCACATCCGGCACATCAAAGTAACCTGTCATATTTCCGGCTTTTGGTAAAACACCACCTGCAGTAACATAACGGGTTTTATCCACCTCTTTAATCCAACGTTCAATTTCCTCCGCTGTTGCTTTTAATTCATCACCTCCATCTTCTTCAATTTCAGACAATACCTGATTTCCCAATCCCTGGTTGCTTTTTTCCATTTTATAATAATAAGGATAAGTCCATTCAATTTCGTTACCCATACTCCACATAATGATGGACGGATGATTGCGGGAATAGCGCACCATATCCTTCACATCACGTTCTGCCCATTCCTCAAATATATCCCCATAACCTGTTTTAAGTTCCGGACGCATATCCTTGGCAAAACGCGAGGTAATCCACTTGTCCTTATTTTTTCTCCACTCATCCAACGCCTCGTTAATAACCACAAAGCCCAACTCGTCGCACAGCTGTAACAAGCCCGGGTCAGCCGGATTATGAGACATTCGAATGGCATTGACACCAATGTCTTTCAACCCGTTTAATCTTCGTTTCCAAACATCTTTGATAAAAACACCACCAACAGCACCGGCGTCATGGTGCAAACAAACTCCTTTTAGCTTGATATTCTTCTCGTTTAAATAGAAACCTTTGTTGGCATCAAAACGGAATGTGCGGATCCCGAAGTCAATCGGGTATTCGTCCAGTAGGGTTTTACCAGACAAAACCTGAACTTCTGCCTTGTACATGTTTGTTTGTTCGATGCTCCAAAATTTTGGCTTGGGCACTTTTACTGCCAATGCTAGGGTGTCGATTCCTGAGACAACTGCCCGCTGGCTGTGGCTACCGATCACTTTGCCTGATTTGTCTTTTATGGACACCTTAACCGTTAACCTCTGCTTTTCAGGTGTCTTGATTACAGCAAATGTTTTCACGATAGCTTGTGCCGAACTAACTCTCGGAGTCTCTACCCAAGCGCCAAATTGTGGAACATATGTTTTTGAAGTAGTTACCAATCGTACGTTTCGGTATATGCCGGAACCTGTGTACCAACGTGAATCGGCGTAATTAGAATGGTCTACCTTTACAGATATTACATTATTACCACCCTTTTTTAAATAAGGTGTAAGCTCATATCCAAATACGCTATACCCATAAGGACGCTTGCCCAAATAATGCCCGTTGATCCAAACCTCTGAATTATTATAAATTCCATCAAACTCAATAAAGGTCAGTTTATCTTTTGATGCTTCCGAAACACTGATTTTTTTACGGTACCATCCTATACCGGCGGGCAAAAAACCTGTTGACCCTGATGTGTTTTCGGTAGTGTAATTTTGCTCGATAGACCAATCGTGCGGCAGATTCAATTCCCTCCAGTCGTCATCATTAAAATCAACGTTTCTTGCTTCAGGCACATCTCCCAAATTAAATTTCCAGTTGAAGTTAAAATCTTCAACATGACGCGATGATTGGGCATTTGACCCCAAAAAGAGAATTAATAAGAGAATTGTTGTAAATAGATTTTTCATTTTTCAATATTGTTTTACCGCTAGAGTACCAAAAACACAAAATTAACTTTCCTGTAAACCATTTTTTATGGTTATATTACCAATCGTTTAGTTATATTATCATCAGGACTATTCACGAGCAAACATATTCTCCTTTATTCACCCTCTGACAAAAGGGTGTTTCTTTTTTTTCTTAAAAATTATTTCTTATTGCGGCATAACTTAACGGCTCTGTGACTTTGTATCCATCTGTACCGTTACTTATATGTCGAGACTCAACTTCAGGTACTATTACACCTTTTTAAAATTGGCCCGGTATTCCAACGGGGAAACTCCGCTGATAGCTTTAAAACACTGGTTAAAATAGGCCACCGAACTAAAGCCGCATTCAAATCCGATTTGGTTGGAAGTGAGGGTGGTATTTATTAATAACTGTTGCGCAAAGTCAATTCTCGTTTCTTTTACAAATTGCGAAAAGGTTTTGTGGGTAACTTTTTTAAAGAAGCGGCAAAAGGAACTCACATTCATTTCGGATAGTTCGGCCGCCTTTTGCACACTCACATCTACCATGTAGTTATTCATGACATATTCATGTACTTTCTTTATTCTTACTGATTTAGTCACAAAAATACTATCAAAATATGCTTTCGAAACAATGGGTTCGCAATGACCTTTCTCAAACAAATCCAATATCTTAATCAAATTCAGGAGACGGTCAACACCATCATAGGAAGGAAAATCACATATTAAATTTACAATATCCACAAATTCATCTTTGGGAGAATATCTTAGACCGTATCTTGCTGCGTTTAACAGGGATTGGATAGATTGCATTTCGGGCAGACTGGCAAAACGTGTCCCAAATATCGATCGATCGAATTGAAGATAAACCGATTCACAGGTTTCATTATTATCAGCCTCGAAAAAAACGGGATCGGAAAACCAGGCATGTGGAATATTCCCTCCAATCAATACAAGGTCCCCAACCGCAAACTGACTCCTATTATCGCCTATCACCCTTGTTCCGTATCCTTTGGTTATTAATAACAATTCAAACTCGTGATGATAGTGCCACGAACGCTCAAAATACTTTCCGGAATATGTCCCGACGTAAAATGATTTTCCTTTGTCTAGTTCTATTTTCTCAATATATGGAATCATAATAAAGATATTTGCCCAAAAAAGTAACACAGGCAAATATAACTAAACAAAAATCAATTGTATGAAAAATATTCCAATATCCTTAGTCTACTTTTGTTAACTATAATAATACAATAAGGCAATAATAACATCAGATCGTTAGATTATAGACAAATGGATAACCTGATGTTTATTAAATTTCATCAAGACACTGATTATCATTGCCCTAAATCTATGAAAACCGTATTAAAATTTTAAAATCAGACATCATGAACAACGAAGTATTAAGTAAGTTTAGTGAACTATATCAAACACAACCCAGCTATTACGCCTACTCTCCCGGCCGGGTTGATTTAATGGGAAGCCATACGGATTACAACCATGGCTACGTGGTAACCATGCCTGTAAATTTGGTTATCGACTGCGCGTTTTCCGGCAATGATACGGGTGTTATTGAGATGTACTCATGCAACCTGAACGATAAAACAAGAATTAACGTTGAAACAGGCGAGATTATTGAAGGTGGAGATTGGGCAAAATACATTAGTGCCGTGGTTAAAGTACTCATAGATGAGAAAATCGAGTTAAAAGCATTTACGGGTTCATTCTGTAGCACTATTCCTATTGGTTCCGGGCTGTCGAGTTCCGCTGCACTGGAAGCCATGACCATGGCCATGTTAGCTGAAACATCGGGTTTTGAAATGGATAACAAAACAATGGCGCTCCTATGCCAGCGTGCAGAAAATGTGTACGTGGGTGTAAATTGTGGTATTCTCGACCAATATTCGGTCATTTTTGGAGAGCGACATAAGGTCATCAAATTAGATTGTCGCGAATTGACACATGCGCAGGTTAGCTGGCCGAAAGAAATAATGGTGGCCATCTGTAATACCAACAAGCCCCGCCAACTGCATGGTTCCGAATATGACGATCGTCGTGCACAATGCGAGGAAGCGGTTGCTGTATTTGCCAAAATCGATCCTGATATTAAGGCGTTACGCGATGTAAGTATTGAGTTTTTCCATGAGCATAAAGACAAGCTGTCTGCCGATGCGGCCAAACGTGCTGAATTTATTATTGAAGAAAACAACCGTACGCACGAATTGGAAGATGCGTTAACAAATGGTGAAGTTGATCAACTGAAGGACATCTTTGAGAGATCGTTTACGGGCGCCAGGGACCTGTTTGAGATATCAAACGATGCCATGCAACATATGTACAAAGCCATGAGCACTGCCACTGGTGTTGTGGCTTCGCGTCAGGCTGGTGCCGGCTTTGGTGGATGTATGGTATCTTTGGTTTATAAAGATAAGCTGGAAGATTTTAAGAAAGATGTTTTTAATACGTATAAGGAATTAACAGGAATAGCATGTGAGATTTATGGTGTTAAAACTGCCCTGGGCACGCACGTAGAACCTATTAAGGAAGCGGTAAAATAGTCTAAATCAATCTGATTCATAAAACAACAACCATATACAATGACTAAGAAAGAGGTAATAAAAATGGTGCTGGACGGTAAAAAACCTCCTTATGTGCCATGGGACTGTAAATTCACCATAGAGGCGCTGGAAAAAATGAAGGCCCACTATGGCGAGGATGTGGACGTAGAGGCATTGGTCGACAATCACTTTATCAAACTTGGGCAATCCAGCGGCTTTAAAATTGACATAGGCAACAACCGTAAAAAAGACATTTTTGGTGTTGTATGGGATATGACACTGGAAAAGGATATTGGTAACGTGGAAGGTCTTGTTATACCGGAACCTACTTTGGAAGGTTATGAATTTCCTGATACCGACGATCCCATATTATATGCGGGCATAGAAGAGAAAATTGCAGCCAACAAGGATAAATTCGTCCTTTACAGTATTGGTTTCAGCCTATTTGAACGTTATTGGACTTTACGAGGAATGGAAAATGCCTTCCTTGATTTCATGATGTATCCCGATTTTGTTAAAGACCTGCTTCGTAAAATAGCGGACTTCAACATTGCCGTTATCAACAATGTATGTACCCGTTATCCTGAAGTGGACGGTATCTATTTTGGGGATGACTGGGGAGCTCAGCAAAAGCTGATGATGGGTAAAGAGGTTTGGATGGAATTTCTGTATCCTGAACTCAAAAGAATGTATGCCAATACAAAAGCGCACGGAAAATACCAATTGATACACTCCTGTGGTGATATTGCAGAGATTATCCCCGAGTTAATTGAGGCAGGTGTAAATTCTATCAACCCATTTCAACCGGAGGTTCTTGATGTGGATGATTTATTAAATACCTACCGCGGCAAGGTTACTTTCCACGGAGGTCTTTCAACCCAGAAGACCTTGCCTTATGGCACCGTTGAAGATGTGGTTGCAGAAACAAAGCACCTTTTGGAACTAGGTAAGGAAGGCAGTTATATTTTCTGTCCTTCGCATGCCACCGAAGGTGATACCCCAATTGAAAATATCGTAGCGTTTATCGACCTGATTAAAGCACAGAAACAATAAGCGGGACATTACAACGCAAAACAGCTAATCTATGGCTGTTTTGCGTTTCTCCAGTGTTAAACAAGACTACTTTGGAGCAGGCTCTTTGGATTTGTTGAATTGATGCACTAGCTGTAGCTATATCCGTCAGGCTAAAGGATAATTAAATTTGTTAATCATTATAAGTTACGGGAATCAGCTCTCCTCCTTGTCAAGGAGGAGTACCTCCACGCAGTGGAGGGGAGGTGGTTCTATACGTTTTTGTATATTAGTTTAAGGAAATATTACAATAATGGATAGCAACCGACCAGAACATATCAAAAAAAGGAAATTATTGAGAAATAATTCCACACCTGCAGAATGTGAACTTTGGAATTATCTTAAAGGAAAGAGAGTTTGCAATTTGAAATTTAGAAGGCAGCATTCTATTGATAATTATATTCTTGATTTCTATTGTTCCCAATTAAAACTAGCAATAGAATTGGATGGCGAATACCATGTTTTTAATGAGGAATATGATAGGTTGAGAGATGAAAAACTTAATGCTTTTGGCATTACTACACTACGGTTTGAGAACCGCATAGTATTCGAACATCCCAATGAAATAATTGATGAAATTAAAGAGTTTTATCAAAACAGAAGCTTAACTTACTAAACCACCTCCCCTCACTTTCAGTGAGGTACTCCTCCTTTTAAAGGAGGAGAGCTGATTTACAGCACTCAAATCAACACACATTTACCCCTTAACTCTATACACTAACTTCTTAACCTGACATGTATCACATATATTAGAAATTAGTCCATTGGTAAATGGTATTATTTCCCGCATTTCTATTTCAAGCCCTTCATCATTTTTTTGAGCCACGGGCTGATCAGGAACAAGATTCCTCCGGCTATGGCTGTTTCAACGGCGATAAACCAATAAACGGGCACTTCACGTCCCAGCGAATTCTCCAGACTGTTTGCGATGGCTTTCATTTGTGAGGCCACGAAATTACCCGCCGCAAAAGAGCCCATCCACACCCCCATCATCGTAGATACAATTTTATGGGGAGAAAGCTTGGTGACCATGGAAAGCCCTATGGGCGAAAGGCATAATTCGCCCCAGGTATGGATAACGAAAACCAGTACCAGCCACATGGGGTTAATCAACGTGGTTCCTCCTTTGGTTAAATCGTTGGCATACCCCATTACCACAAAACCCAAACTCAACAATACAATTCCCCAGGCAAATTTAACGGGCGTATTGGGGTTTAGCTTAATGCGATCTAACCGAACCCATAGAATGCTAAACACCGGGGCAAACAGCACCACCGAAATAGCGGGTACCATCTGAAACCAGGTAGTAGGGATAGTCCAACTGCCCAGGTTTCTGTCCAGACTGTCCCGCGCAAAAAGGTTAAACAAGCCTCCTGCCTGCTCGTAACCGCTCCAAAACACAACGTTAAACACCACAAGAACCATGATCACCCCTACCCTGCTCCATTCTGTTTTACCCCGGGTATTGCGGACAATACTTTGCAAGAGGTAAAGTGCACCAAGAATCAGAATAGAATACACCATGATATTTCGGGCTGAAGGTGAAATGATCTTGCCCATATAAACCGTTGCTACAATGGCCAAAACAATAGCGATCACGTAAGTAAATACTTCCATATTATCTTTAGCCGTCAGCTTATCTATTTTGCCTTTGTACTTTGGTGGCATACCTACCGTTCCCAGTGCCGAACGAGAAAAAAAGAACCACAAGAAACCGACAATCATGGCCATTGCCGCTGCCAAAAAACCATACTCCCAACGTCCAAAAGAGTCATTCTCGGCCAGCCACCCCGAAATAAAGGGTCCCAGCATGGCACCGATATTGATACCCATATAAAAAATGGTAAAGGCCCCGTCCCTTCGTGCATCATTGGCCTCGTACAACTCACCTACCATGGTGGAAATGTTGGGCTTAAAAAAGCCGTTACCGAATATTAATATTCCCAGACCAATATAAAATATGCTTTCTTTAAACTCCATGTTGTGGCCGGATATAATAGCAGAATAGGCCAGCAAAACCTGCCCAATGGCCATGGTCAATGCGCCTATGTATATCGTCTTTCGTTGCCCGAGCAACTTATCGGCCAGAATACCTCCTAATATGGGAGTAACGTAAACCAACGAAGTAAAAATACCGTAGATAATCAAGGCTGCATCCTCGTCCATTCCAAAACCTCCGGTCGCCAGGTTTCCGGTCAGGTAAATCATGAGCAGCGCGCGCATACCATAGTAGTTGAAACGTTCCCACATTTCTGTGGCAAAAAGAGTAAATAAAGCAGTAGGGTGACCTAAGATTGTTTTTTTTGGGTTCATGTGTGAATTGTTTAGGGATGCTAATATAATAAATGAAACCGGCATAGCCGGCGCAAATAATTAGGTCGATCAGCAGAGTGATTGAATATTATACTGGTTATAAGGGCTTTGCCATTTTGTAAACCTATAAAATTATTGTTCCAATGTCCGGTGACCAGTCATCAGTGAACGGTGGTCGGTCATTGGTGGCCGGTCAAAATGGAGAATGGGGAAAGGAGATTGAGAGAAACGAAATCCCGATGCGTTAAAGTATCATATCATCGGGAAAGGAGAACGGGAGTAAGGTTTTACGACTCACTACGAATAACTAATAACCGTTGACTCGGGACTCATCACCATTAACCTTAATTAACCTATATTCATTGAGCATTAACCTAATACTATTTGTTTTTACTGTTCCTTTGAAAGTAAATCAAGAAACAATCAAAATATAAATAGTAAAACCAAATAACATGAAATACATTGTATTAATAGCACTGGCCATAACTTTAAACATTTCTGCACAAACTGATGTAAAGGATCAAATATCAATGGCGCAACAAACCGCTCAAATGCAGACCGCAAAGTTGAGATTAAACATAGACTTAACGGATACGCAATCCATTCAGACTTATGGTGTACTTCTTAAAGCGGCCACCGAATTTAACGAATACATAGGCAAAAATAAAGTGGGTATGGAGGCTAAGATGATAGAAATCCAAAACCATTCATGTCAGGAATTTAAAAGTTTTTTGACCCAAGACCAGATGACCAAATTAAATGCGATTATGACAGCTTCCAATAATAGGCTATGCTTATAGGATAAAAAGGATTGTTAAAACCAAGATATTATTAAAATAGTTAAGCCTCTGTTTGTTACAGGGGCTTTTTTGTTCAATTTATTCTCATCGGATTACCATAAAAATTATGGCGCTACTGAACGCTAAAGTTATAAATAACCTTTATAGGGTTAAGCTACCTATTCTTTACCTTTTTACCTATTTGATGCACACACTGACTATAAACGTTTATTAGTCTACATTTATCGTACGTTTGTCAATACTAAACCATCGCCCAAGTAAAACATAATGATACTTTGCGACAATATAATTTATTCCCATAACTTTAGTAGAAATATGGTAGAGTATACCGCCCGCCGGTCATCGACCTTCCCTGTTTTGACCGACCGGATTGGAAGAGGAGGCGGGCGGTACTTTTGCAATATACAACTAAATCTTTTTTAATTATGGCTGTAAAATACAAAGTCATTGAAAGGGGCCAGCCTGGTGTTGCTGGCGGAGGAGAAAAAAAATTTTATGCAAGTGCCGTCAGTAACGGCGAGTTAACCCTCGAGAAACTCACCAAACGTATTGAAAGAACGAGCACCGTTGGCGGGGCTGACATCCGGGCGGTTCTTTATTCTTTGGTTGAGAATATCCAGGACGGACTAGAAGAGGGGGCAATTGTTAGGTTGGGCGAGCTGGGAAGTCTTAGAATTAGTATCGGGAGCAACGGGGAAGAAACAAGGGAAGAAGTTGGTTCAAACTCCATTAAAAGTGCTAAGTGCATTTTTACTCCCGGCAAAGAACTAAAGAAAATGCAGAAGAATTTGGACTATGTAAAAGTGGAATAAAACTCTTTCGAACTGACGGCTCTTAAATTCGTGCTTATGTTTTTATAAAAACATAGTTACGTTTTACTAAAAACATGCTTATGATTTTGCAAAAACATAGGCATGTTTTTTTTCGGGTTTGGGAACGTTTATTTATCGGCATGGGATCAGTAATTTAGGTTGGGAATAAAATAAGAAAGAACTATTGCTGCGGAGCAAGAATAGAGAACGGTTCTGATTTACATTTCGCTTATACAGAACCGTTCCAAAACCACTCATCGGATGACTAAAGGATAAAAGCCCTACGAATGCAAAGACTTATCAATCTTTATTACATACTATTAACTTGATACTTATGGCACGATCAAAACCTAAACGAAAAAGAAGACTGCTCAACCTACCAGGTTTAATGTAAAAAAAGCGGTTGAGGCCAACAAACTACGCTTGGTAGAGTTGTGTAAAGGGGTTGGATGTAATATTACCGACAAGCTTACATCATATGATTTTATTCAAACATACACTTATACCATTCACCATGGCGATGTAAAATATCATCCTGATTTTGATATTCCTCCAAAAATTGTTTCCATTTTTAAGAGGTCGGTAAAAATGGCTTTGCAAACCAAACGACACAGTCCCTTAAAACCTGCCGAAATAAAGATATGCCTTCTCGATCTTTACCTTATGGATGGATTAATGAGTTATATTGAGCAATTCATCAAAACAGACGAGGCGACTAAAAAGGAGCTTGAAAAAGACGTGGAATACCTGAAAGAATATTATGGCGACACGCACAAACAACATTGGTTGGTAGAAATATCGGTATGCGATATGTTAAAAACCCTAACCCTTCCAACACATACCCTATATACCTTACACTATGAATTAAATCCCAGGGTTAACCACAAAAAGTTTAACTGTTCATCATATTATTACCTAAAAAGTCATCTTCCGGTAAAAAAACATATTAATATCGATAATCATTGGCGACCTATTTTTTTAGTACAACATCCTGCAATTGATTTTAAATGTGAGGATACCGTTATTGAAGATTGCGAAATAAATACAGAATTGCTGAAAGAAGTGTATCATGGTTCAAAAACGAAACTGCCAGTGTATATCCAATCGCATGCATTAGATAGGTTGTGCGAAAGGTTGTTCCCGATAAACATAACATTGATATGTAATTTAATTGAAGATGCCTTATTTAAAAAGGTACAGGTTTGCTATTTCAACCATCGTATTTTACTTGAAGTAAGTGCTTTATTCGGTAAGCTGGGTTATTTTGTTGCCAAAATCATCGACGAAAAAATAGTGTTGAAAACATTCTTGCTCCTATCCAATAATTCAACGCCCGAGGGAACTCTTTTTTACAGCTTACCGGATTTAACAAATACGATGTTGACTATTGGGATTTAGACAGTTATTTAAAGAAATAGCCATAATAAGAAATTCCGAACCTTGAAAAAAAACGGATGTTTGGTTGCTTTGTGAAGCACAAAAAATCCCGGGCAGGTTATGCCCAGGACGCTTGAAAAATAAACTAACTAATCCAAAAAAGTTGCAAATAATTTATATTCCCAATTCGTCAAATAAGGTTATCAGCTCAGGGTTGGACGGACGGGGGGCACTTCTGGATACAATATTTCCCTGAGTATCAATCAAGATAAACCGTGGAATACCCGAAATAGAATAGGCATCCATAAACTCTTTGTCAATGGCTCTCAACTGAACTCCACCAAGCTCTTTATCAGCCACCATTTCCTTCCACTTCTCCTTGTTTTTTTCCACATCCACCGAGATACTTACAAACTCAATGTTTTTACCCTGATATTTGTGCTCTACCTTTTTAAGGTGAGGAATCTCGGCAAGACAGGGTCCACACCATGTTGCCCATACATCTATATACACATACTTGCCTTTAAAATCATCTAATGATGAAGTTCCGCCTGCACAGTTTTCGTAATCCACAAACTTTGGAGAAGGATTTCCTTTTTTCGTTTTCTGATACTTTTTGAAATTTTCAGTTGCCATTTTTACATAATCCTCATTGCTACAATTTTCAATGAACAGCGCGTATGCCTCTTCGAACTTTTCTGAATCTTTTAAATATGGCGCTACCATAGTGGTTAAAAGATGATCCAAAACTTTCTGATTCGAGACGTTTTTAATGCAGGTTTTGATGGTATGAAGCATGTAATCTTCATTATCGGTTAATGTTTGATTTGTTTCATTAAGAATAAATCGACTTACTGTCGAACCATAATCGACTGCAGATATCGCCAGAAGCTTCTCATCATTGTAATTTAATTGTTTCCTGAAATCGAAAAAGTTATCAGGTAACGCAGATGGCTTTTTTCTTAATGCATAACTTTCTTTCAATGCCGCGTAATTGTAGCGTATTCTTTCTTGTTCAACTTTTATGAAATCATCATCCAATTTCTTATGCTTAGAAATAAACGTTTCAAGGTATATATTTTGTTCCAAACGCATCGAGTCTATCACGGAGATAAAATGCGCAGCTTCAAGCTTGTTCAAGCTATAATTATATTTTCGGTAAAGAGTAGTATTCGATTTATTAAAATGCTTTAAATATTCACTTTCCGGATTATTCGAAACCGTATAATTTTGTTCTCTCCTCCAGTTTTCTGTTTCAATTTTAAAACTTGCTACGTTATTCTTTTGTAGATAAATTTCAATTCCGGGGAGAACTTGTTGTGATTTGGACCGTACTCGGTAATAACCTGGTTCTCCGTGAAATTCATTTGTAAATTTGCCACTATCATTTACCAAAACGTTAAAGGTTTCTTTTGTGATTTTATTGGTAAAGACCAGAGTATCTTGCCCCCCCCCGATTAATTCCCCTGAAACTTTAATAGTAGTTTCATTATTACAAGAATAAAATGGTAGGCCAAATAGAATAATTGCTATCGTCAAAGTAAGTTTGTTATTCATTACATTAATTATTAGTTGATGTGATAAAATTATGTCCTTAATATGTTTAACCCGCAATATGCATTAGAAAATCTATTACCCATTGAAATTGTTTCAAAACAAGACACTTCGTTGCATCACTTCTCACCAGAACGATGCTCCCGAAAGTAATCGGGACAAGTTATGCCTCGTTTCAGTAATGCCTTGTTTTATTGTACTTGCAATGCTCATGACGAACCTCCAATACATAATCCGGGTTTAACGCATGTCGATTATTTGCCACAAAACGTCGTCGGAGCCCAATAATTAGCTCCGTTGAACAGAACATTATTTCGTTTCTCCATTATAAGTCTGTTAATGCCAATCCGAAATTGCGGTATTAACCTAGGTCAGTGCTTAGCTATCTGGTTACAAAGGTTTCAACTCTAAATAACTACCCCCTGTATTTTTAAAACTACGCCCTTTTATGAAACAGTGTCTTCGGTTTTTAAATATTTAACGAATTGAATAAATCGATGATTTCGGGACTGGAAGGACGTGGTGCATGTTGTGTTACAATTAGACCTTCTGGATCGATTAATATAAAACGCGGAATTGATCTAATTTCATAATCTTGTATAAATTGAGATTTAAAAGCGCTGTCCGCAAGCACTTGAATGCCACCCAGCCCCTTATCTGCAATCATTTTTGTCCATTTATCATGATCTTTTTGATCATCCATAGAGATACTCAGAAAACTTATATTCTTGCCGCTATATTCTTTTTCCAACCGTTTTAAGTGCGGTAATTCAGCAACACAAGGGCCACACCAAGTTGCCCAAACATCTATAAAGATATATTTCCCTTTGAGGTCATCCAATGAAAGTGTTCCTCCTGCATTGTTCTCGTAATCGACAAACTTTGGTGATCGTTGACCTTTGTTGAGCTTTATTAACTGATTGTAAATTTCAGTGATCTTAGCATTGTTTTCTTCGTTTGTAGAAGCACCCATAAATATTTTGTAAAAATCCTCAAATTTTTCCGTGTTGTAAATTTGGTTTTCCGCTCCGGAGAAAATAAGTTCATTCTTTATGGTTTGATTCGGAATGGTTGAATATACCGTCACCTTAACAAGTCCATAGTCAATGGATTCTTTTTTAATTAATTGTTTTATTTCTTCATTATAATGCCGGTGAACTAATTTTTTATATGCACTCGAGAAATAAAAGTCAATGTCATTATTCAGATCAATTTCCTTTAATTCAGCTAAAAACTCCTCAGAAGCTTTGTAGCCTCTTTTTTTTGCCCATTGCCTATGATAACCACCGGCATAGCGCGACAATTCAAGTAAATAGTCGTAATTAAGATTGCGCTTTTCTAAGGATTTAAAGGCAGGCGTAATTCCTTGGGCGGTATCTAATTTGGCATTTAAGGTCTTATTTATTTCCTTAAATTTATTTTTAAAATCAGCTTCTTCCAATTTATAAACGTCCATGCCTTCACCTTTAAGTTCCGCAGTCTTTTTATTTTTAAATATCATATAATTAGTGGCCGCTGCACCCTTGCCAGAAACATTAAGAGAAGCATTAAAATCGTTAGCGTCTGCCGTAATGTTAACAGCACTCCCATTGTATAGATATACACTCGACCTGTTTTTACCTGCAGTAAGCAAGTATAGGCCGGGATCAGCTTTAATTGTATCGGCAAAAGTACCATTTGGATCAACAGCAATTTTCCTACTAAACGACCGATCTGCTTTTGCTAAGGTTATCTCTTTAATATCGAGATTATCAATTTTACCAGTAAATACAGCGTAGTCTGGAGCTTTTTTTATGCAAGCCACCAGACTCAAGGCCAATCCTAAACTAAATATTATTATTTTCATACCTAAACAATTTGTTACGAATGGGTTAATTATCCCGTTACCACTTTATAATCACAAAATATAATGCAAAAGACATAAGAATAGAGGGTACCTGCAGCACAGCTAATTATAGCATTTTCAAACAATACCCCTAAGCCATATAAATATATAACTTAGAGAGATTGTCATAAATCACGAATTAAACTCTAGTCATCTAATTTGTGTTCGATTTCTACCACTTTAGAATCGATTTCGTATGTCGCCAAAACAGCACCATCATTTAACAAATCAATGATTTCAATAGTTGATCCTCCATCTTGGCTATCGTAAACAACGGCTAAAACACCCCCTTCTTTATGTACTTCCAGTTTCTTAATCTCACCAGTTAATTCCAGGTAGTTTTCGTTAATTACATCTGATACCCTGTTGTAACGGTGAATTTTATTACCCTGCGACATGTAGGTAAAACTATACACATTATCGTTTGCATATTGAGAATTATCATCCACTAAACCTGTTGGAAGCTGAATATGTGCATTGGCGGTAAAGCCTTTAGTTATATGAGATAAAAATCTTTGTAAAAAGTAATTTCCGGCATCACTCTTCAGCACTGATATTATATTGTAACTTGAACCTTCAGTTTCCATCCACATACAATCCATGTTTAGGTTTGATGGGTCGAAAAGGGCATTTTCAGGATCACTAGTGGTTACGGCTTCCATTTTATAATAATCAGTATAATAGCCATTCTTTGCATTTGTAATGTATCGTCTGTTTAGTTCATCAAAATACACCACAGTACCAAGCCCCCAGGCCATTTTATCTGTTACATAATAGTCACCCTCAGCAGGAAATTCCCACCAGCCATCTTCAAGGGAACTTCCATTTTTGGTATAAATATTTCCACCTGCCAATAAAGGCCAACCATAGCCATCTGTAATATTATCAATCCCAATTTTTGTAAATGGGAGCTCAAGTCTGCTTGTTGAATTAAACCGATCTACAATGTATTTATCTAACTGCATGGTAATCCCATCAAAATAAGCACCGCCATCACTCGTGCAGATAAACATTTGATTCCATCCTTGTGCTTTGTTCCAGTTAAATCCGATATTAACAGGAGTTCCTGTTGGGTTAACCTTGGCAACATTTTCAAAAACATCTACAATAAGATCATCTGTAATTTCAGAAATAAAATCGAATTCGGCCAAACCATTTTTTTCTTTTAAAATTGCCCAGCCTTGAGTAAAAGGCGTTACGACATATATATCAATCGCTTTATTATACCTTACATTGTTTTCTTTGTCGTAAACTGAATAAATTAGATTTTGAGTCCCAGGGTCAAAGGAAGTGATCACATTCAAATCTTTTTCTACACTTAAAGTATCACCCGTCCTGTCTCCATCTCGAAATACACGAATATACCAGGCATAAGCCCGGTTTTCTTCTGGAATATCAGTAACAATATTACCCTCGATCTCCAGTTCTGTACCAATAATAGCATATTCTTCTGTTGGAAGGTTTGAAAAATCTACTCCTTCCAGTTCGATATAATCGTATTCTCCATTATCCTTTAAGCAGGATACCATAAAGATTCCGATCAATAGACTATATACAATTCTATTTATTATTTTCATTTTGTTCATTCTTTAGTAAAGTGTATTTAAAACTAAATCCCCATTTTCATCATATATTGGAGCATCCGGATGGTCGGCTAGCCAATTTTTAAAGCCGAACATAAGCGCATATACAGGTGCATCCACATACAACCAAATTCCGGTAGAACTTTGCCTATCTTTATATTCAGCAATTGGATCTGTACCATCCATTATTTCATTGAACTCCATCCACAATATACATTTAGTGACGGTAAACTCCCCAATATATGGATACCTGCCATTAATACCTGCATACCTGGTCCAGGGATACCACCAATCGGGTTCGGAAAGAAAGTCGCTAAAGCGCAATTTATATACCTGGCTAAAAGCCGGTATAAAATTTTCATTCGCAGCAACTTTTAATCCTAAAGTATATTCGGTATTCTGCATGTCGGCAGTTCTAAGCAACTTCACAATTAGGTTTCCTCCAATAGCGTTTTCAGAAATTGATTGAATATCCGGATCGATTTCAAAATGTGTATTTTCAATAGCTGTTGTTAAAGTATCAACGATTTCAACCTTAAACAATCTGTCATTATCAGACATTGTTCCTGAAACCAATACGGGAATTTCAATTGTTTTCTCCGTAGTAGATTCATCCTCAAACAAGAATGTAAAGTATTTTGAAGGATATTCACCTTCATCATTAACCATGTCTTCATAATAAACATAATTAACTCCTCTGTATTCGGTAATCTCGTCTTTAGAACAGGAAAGCACGAATACTAATAGGAAAAGTAGTATAGATATATTTTTTGTCTTCATAATATTTTATGTAAATGATAATTAATAGATTATTTTTTCTATCAAATAACTATTCCTGAATATTTCCAAATTCCAGTTCATTGTCAGGTAGTGGAAAAATAAAATTCTCGGGAGTTACATCTCTAAAATATTTAGTACCCATTGTTGGTATGCTGGTAAGTTGCAATCTTTTATACATATAAAATATTTGCCCTTCCAGGTAAGTTTCCTTACGTAATTCTTTAACAATAGCATCCAATACATCTTCGACACTTCCAGAAATATCGGTCAATTCTACTTCTCTTTTCTCTTTGATGGAATTTACATATTGAATGGCTTTATCCAAATCTGTTTCAAGACTGGCTTCAGCCGCAATTAACATTAATTCGGTAATTCTAATTAATGGAACCGTTCTGTGTTGAATCAAAGTAACCCAACCTTCGTCAGAAAAATATTTCTGAATTGGAACATCCTGATCATATTTTATAGAAATTGACCTATGACCAAAACCACCGATCTTCATCAAATGCAAATATCTCCAGTCGTTTCCGCCTGGTCCCGGTGTTGGGGATTGCCACCAACGAACAGGAGCAATGGTTTTCTCAAACACAAGATCGGCATAATTATCACTTGTGGTTGCCGCATGGTATTGAGTGCTATTCTCTCCAAAGTATCTATTATAATAAGTGTTCAGTTTCGACACATTGAGTGCGCATATAAGCTCATCCATGAATAATAAATCTTTTTCATCATCACTACCATTTAAGCGATCGGGACTTACCCAACTCCATTCATATTCATTTATAACTTTTTCGGCATACAATAATGCATTTACATTGTCTTTCATGGTAATATACACTCTTGCTTTCAGGGCCAAAACAGCATAATAGTTCATATGATACTTGCGTTCATCAGCGGAAAATAATATACCCTCGTAACTGCCTTTTATAGGATCAACTTCTTCAAGTATAGCTTCTGCGGCATCCAGATCTTCAAGAATTTTTGCATATACATCTGCAATGGGAAGATGAGGGAATCTTAATCTCTCATATTTTGTAACATACGGTATTTGAGGATCTTCGCTAGTACCGTCTACGTATACATCTCCAAACAATCTTAATGCATCAAAGTGGATAAATGCCCTAAGCGCTATGGCTTCAGCTTTAACCAACTTATAATCATCAGGTAAAAACAGGTCTGCATTATCATCGATATTATCCAGTATTATATTGTTATTTGCTATTGCATTATAAAGATTGTTCCAGACATTCTTAATAATTGACTTTGGGTTGGTCGATACATAATCGAAATTTGTAATTGGCAAATCAGATGACTCAACATGGTTTTGAGCCGCTTGTGCCAACGCACCATACATTAAATGGTGCCCGTACAAACTTTCGTCACTTAATGAAATATACACTCCATTTAGCATTTCATTAAAACCATCTGCCGATTTAATCTGATCTTCTAAATCGATATCTGTTACTGGTGACACATCTAACCAATCATTACATCCCAAAAAAGATTGGCTTACCGCTAATATGATAAGAATTAATATTTTATTTTTCATTTTTCCAAAATTTAAAAGTTAGCACGTAATCCGATTGTGAAAGAGCGTGCATACGGGTACGAGGTACCGCGCTCCATTTTAACTGTTGACCAGTTAAAAACATCACCCATATTAAAAGTAAGTCGTAGTGACTCTATGCCTATTTTGTTATAGAAATGTTCCGGTATATGATAATTCATATTCACAGAACTTAAATTCAAATAACTATAGTCCTGAACAAATCGATCACTAGCAGGCGTATAGCTCATATTGCCCCAACTAAGTACATTATTTTTGTATTTAACGACGTCTCCTGGCTCCATCCAGGTTTCTTCCAGTACTCTTCTATCCACATTGTAGTACTTATTTGAGTTTTCAACTTTATTCACCAAAGTTTGATTATACTTTTGTCCTCCGGTGCTATACGAAAACATAAAACCGATTTCCAAAGGTCCATAAGCTACATCTGTTCCAAAACTACCCCTTAGTTTAGCCTCTGAATCGCCAACTACTACTTTATCCTTCGCATCCCAGTCAAAAGTTGGCACCCCATCCTTTGTAAGGAAGATTTCTTTACCTGTCATCGGATCAATACCTAATGATCTGACCGCATAAATTGCAGTATTCGATCTACCTTCTTCAAATCGCACATAGAAGTTATGTGAAGATTCCATAATAAAATCATCCGCAGAGCCATAGCTTTCTTCGTATGCTTGTATTTCTGCATCAGTTAAACCTGCCTGATTACTTAGCTCGTTATAATATTTTAAGGAATTCCCAATTCCTAATATCTTTGATTTATTCTGGTAACCAGACCAGTAAACGTTCCATTTAAATTTTGCTTTATTAATCAGTTTTGCTCGCAGCGCAAACTCAAAACCTTTATTTTCCATCTCTCCAAGATTCTCTTTAAATGAATCAAATCCTATTGAAGGAGGCGTTGTGATATCCATAATCATATCACTTGTATTCTTATCGTAATAGTTGAAAGATCCTGAGATTTTATTGGCGAAAAAACCAAACTCTACACCCAAGTCAAGTGTTGTAGTTGTTTGCCAGCTCAGATTTTCATTACCCAGGGCAGCCAGGTATGTTCCCAGTCCTCCAAGATATCTCACATCGGTATAATACTGTAATACATCTTTAGCCTGATAGGCTGAGAAATTTACAGAGCCGGTTTCTCCATAAGTTCCTTTAATTTTGAACCGACTTATGACATCGTTATTTCTTAAAAATTTCTCTTTATGAATATTCCAACCTAACCCAAAACTATAAAAACCGGCAGTTTTGTCATTCGCCCCAAATTGCGAAGACCCATCTAAGCGATAGGTAAGATCAGCAAGAAACCGATTATCAAAAGTATAGTTAACACTTGCCAGACCGCCAATTAAACGAACCGTTTGTTCGGATGCAGGCGGAACTCCTCCTACTGCATAACTATTGGCGAATGCCGGGTTATTGTATTTACTTGCTGCAAATCCTTGTGCACTAAAACCAAGTAACTCTGAAGTTTTGCTAGAAACATTATAGGCCAAAGAAGCATTAATGAAATGCTTCTTGATCTCTTTCATATAGCTTAATATGGCATTCCCGTAGATTGACTCTGAAACAACATCTGAAAAAGTAAATAAACCTTTTCTTTCTGGATTTGAAGTACTCCAATATTTATAAGAATCTGGAGAAACAAATACTTTATTTTTATAATTGTTGTTTGTATAAGAAATGTTCGCTTTTAGTTTTAACCCGGATACAATTCTCCATTCTAAGGAGAAGTTATTATTGATATCCATGTATTTTGTGTGATCAGAGTTACCAACGCCCGCCTCGTACACCGGGTTATAGTTAGAAAAATAACTATAATCTTCAGTATCATATACTGGAATAACATAGCGTTCAATTAGCTGACCGTTTGAATATTGGATAGGTAAATAACCCGGCATTTTAGCATAATAGTCAAATGAACCGTAAGGGGAATTCTCAGCGTTATTTTTATCAACAGCTATTCGGTTTTTTAAGATTAGTTTATTTTTCAGATTATAATTAAGCGTAAGTGCAATCCCATAGTTTTTGCGATCTGAGCCCTTCATAACCCCAGGTTTATCACTATAATTCACGTCCAGCATATATCGTATATACTCATCTCCTCCCATAAAATTCAACGAATGTTTCTGTCCAAACGCATTTCTGGTTGGTTGTGCCATCCAGTCTGTGTTTACTCCCTTGGCAATATTTTTTTCGATGGCTGTAATTTTATGTAAGCCATTGTCGCTATCATGAAAATAATTGAATAAGCCCAGGTCTTTTTGTAAACCAAATAACTCTTCTGCGTTCAACAAATCATAAGAATCAAGATCTGGTAGACTAATTACAGTATTTAAGTTATAGCTTACTTTTACTTTTCCTGCTTCCGGTTGTTTGGTTTTAATAACAATAACACCATTTGCAGCTCTTGAACCATACATTGCCGTTGCAGCAGCATCTTTTAAGATTGTAATCGATTCGATACGGTTCATATCCATATCAATTACTTTTGTAAGTGTAGTTTCAAAATCATCCAATATAAATATTGGTGCATTTGGGTCAGAACTAAAGCTTGTTACATCAAATTCCGGATCAGTTGCACTTAATATGGCATCACCTCTTAACCTTATTTCCGGTAAAACATTAGGATCAGAGCCAAATACGTTATTATCAACAATATTTAAGGCTGGGTCTAATAACACTAAACTTCTAATTACATTATCAGTCCCCATTGACATTAATTCATCAGCTTCAACAATAGTCGCTGTTCCGGTAAAGCTTTCTTTTCGAATTTGCACAATACCGGTTACAACAACTTCATCCACTTCTTGAACATCTTTAACAAGTCTGACATCCAACGACTGACTCCCCTCTACTTCAATTTCCTGGTTTACAAAGCCAATAAAAGAAAATGAGACGGAAACCTTTGCATTCGGAATGAGCAAAGAGTAGTTTCCGTTAGCATCGGTAACCGTTCCTGCACTTGTTCCTTTTACATAAACTGTAACACCGGGTATAGCCCCCCCTGTTTCATCGGTTACTTTACCGCTGATGGTTACTTTTTCGGGCTCCTGTTGTGCGACAACCGTTTTGGGCGAAGTCTGTTTCAGTATTACCACTTTATCAATTACTTCATAAGTTAAAGTGGTATTCCTCAAACAATCGTTTAATATTTCTTCCACGGTAGCCCCTTTGTAGTTGGCTTCCTCTAACCATACCCCCTCAACATCTTCAAGGTCGTATACAAAGGTAAATTCACTTTTATTGCGAATCTCTTTTAAAACATCTTCGAGAGACTGGTTGCTTATTTCAATATTCAGCCTGGTGTTTTGTGAATAAACACTGGCCGTCAATTGAACCGAACAAACTACCATTAACATGAATATTAGTTTCATCACCAATAAAGGTTTGTTGAGTTTCTTCCGAGAGAAACCCATAGTTTCAATTAAATGCATAAATTTGTATTTAGGTTTACATTTCAATTCCTGGCAGGGAATTGTATTATTGACTATAAACCAGGGTTGTGTCAGCAACCTTGGTTTTTTATTTTATTATAGTTCAACCCCTTCAGTGTTGCTATTTACTTGGTTACTATCCCCTGGGTTTCACCCAGGGTTATTCAAAGTTAAAACCACTTCATGGTTGATTTACAATACTTTTCAATTCCATTCTTTTAAATAAAATTTACGAGCTACGTCATAACCCTGAAAAGGGTTAAAATATGAATAACCACGGGTGATAACCCGTGGACACTTGCGCTCTAAAACCAAGAACCTCCGCTTATAGCGGAGCAAGCTATGAAGGGGTTCAACCCTTCTTCATATCATTCCATAATAGTGATATTATTCTCGTGAACCTCAAAGCGGACTTTATTGGTGGCAGCCAATATTTCCAGTATTTTATCAATATTCTCGTATCGTTTTACTTCTATATTAAATCGTTTGTCTTTGAGTGACGGATTCATATAAAACAGGTTGGCATCATACCATCTGGCCAGTTTGTCCATTACCACTTCCAATCTTTCACCTTCGCAATAAATAATGCCTTCCTTCCACAAAGCATAAACTTTGGCATCTACATTATGAACAGCAAACATTTTTTCTGTATCGTGAATAACAGCTTGTTGTTCGGGTTTGATAATCACCTCTTCCGAAGCTTTGCGAAGTTTAACACTTCCTTCTACCAGGGTCGTTGCTACCCTATCAGTTTCACGATATGCTTCAATATTAAACTCGGTTCCCAGCACCTCCACCTCAATATCTTTTACATCCACAATAAATGGTCGGGCTTTATCCGTTTCCACATCAAAATATACTTCACCGCTTACCCACACTTTTCGTTTATTACTGGCAAACTGTACAGGGTATTTTATCTCTGAGTCAGAGTTTAACCACACTTGCGTTCCATCCGATAAGGTAATATGATACTCTCCCCCACGAGGAACCTTAACGGTATTATACTTGGTCTCTAAATTTTTATTGCTGGAACCGGTATAAGCTAGTTGTCCGTTTAAGTTCGTGATTAACGTGCCATCGCTCTCCAATATACTATCGTTTTCTGCGGATTCCAGCTGAACGGCTTTACCATCGTCCAACATAAGAACTGCCTTAGAAGAACCAGGTTTAATCTCAACCTGCGCTAACCGAGCAGGTTGATCTCCCATAATCCGAGAAACAAAGTAAACCGTGCCAGCTAATAATGCAATAATTAATATGACTGCTACACGACCAATCCACAAAGGCATCCTTCTTATTTTACCTGCTGTTTTAATCTCCAGGTTAATCTGCTTCCAGGCTTTTCGCGAATCAATACGATCAACATACTTATCTCTCACCTCTCTTTTCTTACCTCTCTTAATCGTTTCGTATAACTTCTGGTTCTCTTCCGATTCTTCTAACCACTTTTGAAGCATAGCTGTTTCCTCAGCTGAAAGCTCCCCACTAACCTCCTTGGAAATGAGTTGGGCAATTTTATATTCAAATTCAAAGTTTTCCATGGTATCCTTTGTTTTCTACTAATAAAACAATCGAAAAATTTAAGGGGATGAATGGAGGGATAAAAAAATGTATTTTTTTTTATTAGTGTTGATTAGTCATTCGACATTAGTCAATGGTCAGTAGATATTCGTTAAGTTGCTTACCTATTCACCCCCTTTCGGGGATGATACATTTAGGTTGAGAAACCACCGGTTTCACCGGTGGTTATTCATAGTTAAGCCAGTTCCTGGCTTTTCATCCCCATAATGTACAACAGGTTTGAATAACACATTAATAACCTGTAATTTTATAATTGGTAGTAGCATAAACATGTCCCGATAGGGACAAAACTAGGAATACTTATTCCGAAGAATTGCGGTAACCGTGGGTAAAATCCGCGACATCGCTAACTCGTCAAGGCAGCCCTAAAGAGTACATCTTTGTACAACTATTTAAAACAAACCATAAGGTTAAATAAGCAATGCCCAGAATGGGCTTAACTATGAATAACCGTGTGTGCAACGCACGGCATCATGACGCATTACACACCAGCCCCGATAGGGGTTGAACTTAAAGAATGATTGTTGTTCCTTAAGGTCTGTATCACCAAAACATGATCAACATGTCAAGCTATCGCCAAATACTTTACCACATTATATTTCGCACAAAAGGAAGCGAGAAAACACTAAACATGGGATACTCGAGTGAGCTCTTCAACTATATTTGGGGTATTATCCAAAAGAAAAACGGTTTTCTTTACCGCATTAATGCCATGGAAGAGCATGTACATATGTTATCCGATCTCCATCCAAGCATTGCTATGGCTGATTTTGTAAGGGATATAAAAACAGCGTCATCAATAAGACTAAAAGCAACAGGTCATTTCCCTTATTTTAGAGGCTGGGCGGATGGATATGCAGCACTTACCTATGCTTATTGGGACAAAGAAAAAATAATCAACTACATCAAGAACCAACAAGAGCATCATCAAAAAGAAACGTTTGAGGAAGAATACCTTAGGTTGCTAAAGGAGCATAATATTGAAGTTGACATGAAATTTTTCCCGTGAGCATTTGTTCACCCCCTTTCGGGGATGATACATTGGAGCTCAGAAACCACCGGCTTCACCGGTGGTTATTCATAGTTAAGCCAGTTCCTGGCTTTTCATCCCCATAATGTACAACAGGTTTGAATAACACATTAATAACCTGTAATTTTATAATTGGTAGTAGCATAAACATGTCCCGATAGGGACAAAACTAGGAATACTTGTTCCGAAGAATTGCGGAAACCGTGGGTAAAATCCGCGACATCGCTAACTCGTCAAGGCAGCCCTAAAGAGTACATCTTTGTACAACTATTTAAAACAAACCATAAGGTAAAAGCAATGCCCAGAATGGGCTTAACTATGAATAACCGTGTGTGCAACACACGGCATCATGCCATATTGTACACCAGCCCCGATAGGGGTTGAACTTAAAGAATGATTGTTGTTCCTTAAGGTCTGTATCACCAAAACATGATCAACATGTCAAGCTATCGCCAAATACTTTACCACATTATATTTCGCACAAAAGAAAGCGAGAAAACACTAAACATGGGATACTCGAGTGAGCTCTTCAACTATATTTGGGGTATTATACAGAAGAAAAATGGTTTTCTTTACCGCATTAATGCCATGGAAGAGCATGTACATATGTTATCCGATCTCCATCCAAGCATTGCTATGGCTGATTTTGTAAGGGATATAAAAACAGCATCATCAATAAGACTTAAAGCAACAGGTCATTTCCCTTATTTTAGAGGCTGGGCGGATGGATATGCAGCACTTACCTATGCTTATTGGGACAAAGAAAAAATAATCAACTATATCAAGAACCAACAAGAGCATCATCAAAAAGAAACGTTTGAGGAAGAATACCTCAGATTACTAAAGGAGCATAATATTGAAGTTGACATGAAATTTTTCCCGTGAGCATTTGTTCACCCCCTTTCGGGGATGATACATTGGAGCTCAGAAACCACCGGCTTCACCGGTGGTTATTCATAGTTAAGCCAGTTCCTGGCTTTTCATCCCCATAATGTACAACAGGTTTGAATAACACATTAATAACCTGTAATTTTATAATTGGTAGTAGCATAAACATGTCCCGATAGGGACAAAACTAGGAATACTTGTTCCGAAGAATTGCGGAAACCGTGGGTAAAATCCGCGACATCGCTAACTCATCAAGGCAGCCCTAAAGAGTGCATCTTTGTACAACTATTTAAAACAAACCATAAGGTAAAAGCAATGCCCAGAATGGGCTTAACTATGAATAACCGTGTGTGCAACACACGGCATCATGCCATATTGTACACCAGCCCCGATAGGGGTTGAACTATTCAACTAACCAACAACCAATGACCATTACTTACTGACTAAAACTCCTTTAGCAGCAGAGCCAATAAAAAGTAGTAATCCTTCAGCGTAATCCTCAAGGTTTTAAGCGCATTGTATTTAAGTGTTTTCACAGTGTTTATAGAGACTCCCAGGTTAGTGGCTATCTCCTGGTTTTGCATGCCTCGCAGGCTTAAGTTCATGATGTTCCTGCTTTGCTCTGGAAGGGCGTTTACAGCCTGGTATATAATTCGGTAAGATTCTTCTTCGATGATTTTATGGCTGATATCTTTTTCAAATGCCTTATCGACTTCTTCTTCGTATTTTCGTCCTTGTTCTTCTTTTTTAATACGATTAAGGCTGATGTTTTTTACCATCACATACAGAAAGGATTTTAAGGAGCTTATATCATCGTAGCTCTCACGGTTATTCCATAACTTTATAAAAGCTTCCTGTGCAATATCCTCGGCAATATCTTCATCTTTTACATACGATTTGGCTACCACACACATCGAGGGGTACAACTGCTCAAAAAGTTCTTCAAAAGCTAAGGTATCTCCCTTTTTTATTCTATAAAATAGTTTTTCTGCAGCCATACGCCCCAAAAATAGGGATTGGTTATGAAAAAACAAAAGAAATAAAATTATGGGCTTGATTTAAAACATAGCAAGGAGGTTAAATTGCATCAAATCGGTCAATGGCCGGTTAGATATAAAGCTAAATGCAGGGAGCGATGAGAGGTAAGCTGAGAATGAAATATCCATTGGCCCGTTCTCCTTGTTCCGCTCTTCGCCCTTTAGCAAAGGGGCATTCTAACCCACCTTTTCAATTACGATTTCAATAAATTAGTAATTCAAAGAAGGGTTGAACCCTTGTTTTAGCTCTTGATTGGGATTAGTAATGAATAATCCGCCTTAAACTCCCCTCACCGCAACCTCCACCTTTTTTTGCAAGATAAGTTTTACCGCTTCCGAGTTTTTAGCTACCGCAACTATATTAATTGTTTTATTTACCACATAACCTTTAGGAATCTCCAATACAATCCTGGCTGTTTTTGAGGTAAGCGATTCTACCTCGGAAATATTTTTAGAAAAGTACTTGCCTTCGACCAAATCGCCCATATAAAAGGTAACTGCTCTATACCTTTTCGCATTTTCACCTGCCAGCGAAAGCTTTAAGGTATACTTATTCGCAGATCGTACCTCATCTATTCTTTCAATATGTATTTTGGGTTGTTTACGCTGCTTACCCAGGTTGGTGTACTCCTTTAACCCAGTTCCCGGCAGACCATTTTTATACCGATACTCAGCGGTTAGTCTTCCTTGTCGGTCGTAGTGTTTACATTGTCCGCTAATGGCCCCGTTTTCATATGTCAACTCTTTCCATACCTTGCCGTTTTTAAAGTAGGCCAAATAAGTTCCATGTTTCTTATCTTCCACATAATTCATCCGGGAAGCCATTTCTCCACTTTCCCAATAACGGATACTCTCGCCATGACGAATCCCCTTGCCTTCATGGTTGTATTTCATGTTGACCTTCCATTTTACAGGTCGGCTCGGATCGCTTCCATAGTGAATGTTTTTTACGAATGCCCCTTTTTTTATCGGCTTGGCTTTTTCAATGACTTCCTTTCTTTGTTCGGCTAGGTTAAAATTGATTTTCAACCCCATTTCATCGCCATATTCAACTACAACAAACAAGGCAACCAATAAAAACAGAATTAAAAATGGCATTATCTTTTTCATATGACTTGGGGTTAATTATTAACGAGAATCAAATTCTTGTCCACAGATTACACGAATTAAACGGATTAAATAGTATTGCTTCTTAAGGTTTTCAAAAGGAAAACAAAGAACCTGTGTTAATCTGATTAACCTGTCCACTGACAGACGATTCTGTGTATAAAGGGCAAATGGAATTACGTAGATATATCGATTATTTGTTCGTAAAAACCTCGATGGAACTCATGTTGCCTCCGCCCCTATTCGGACTTCCGGCAGCAATATAAACTTTGTTGTCCCAGTAAATAGCTGTGCTGCCGTGCCTTCCTATTTTTAAGGGAGAAAGCTGACTCCATTTCAACGTTTCCAAATCTAAGCACTGTGTTTCGTTGTGGGCTTTGTCCTGACCTGACTCTCCGCCAAAGTAAATGATTTTATTGTGGATTTGAACAGCTCCTCCTGCGGCAGTGGGTACCGGTAAATTATACTTTAATGTCATCCATTTATCCGTAGCAAAATCATACACATCTACTTCCGGTATGGTAGCACCAAAAAAGGCGGTAAAATTGTCGGGGTGATGCACACTGGTGTTTCTTCCTCCAACGCAATATATCTTCTGGTTAAACAGCACGGCCGAAAAATGATCTCTCAGATGCGGCGCTTTGGTCAAACTCCCCCATTTCTTCGTATTTAAATCGTAATAATCGAATCGGTTGGTCGTTCCGCTGGTGTGGCCATATTCAATTCCTCCAATTAAATATATCTTATCCTGATACAATACAGCTCCTGCACTTCCTCTTTGGTATTCCATCGGTATTTTAGGCCCTTTCACCCATTTATCTTCTTTGGGATAGTACTCCCATATGTTTTCCACAGGTGTTTCCTTCGGATATTTACCCGTCATAGCGCCCACTATATAAATTACATCATCTTTCCAAACGGCCTGGAAGTGATGGATTTCCATTGGTGTCTTACCTTTGGTTTCCCATGTATTATTTACAGGATCGTATACATTGACCGGTTTTACACCTCTTCCTCCTATGAGGTAAAATTTACCCTGAAATTGAACAAAAGCATTTTCGTGACGTCCCACCGCCTCACCTGCCGGATTCAGAGGTTTCCAAATATAATTTTCAATTGTATTTTGGGCCGGTAATAAAGTAAAACACGATAGCAATACCGAAAGAAATAATAGTCTTGATGATTTCATATGCAAATAGATCGTTATATTTCACCTGTCTGTTAGCTGACGGGGATTATTGTACAAATGTAAATATATGGAATTGAAGTGAGGAATTATCAGCTTTGTCATCAAAATCAATACTGTCCAGTAAGATTTATTAGATTTTCTGTCTGCCCGATCATGCCAGTCTAGCTAAGAGTTGATGTCAAGGCTAAAGCCTAAGGATAGACAGATATAGCTCCACCTTAAAAGGCGGAGTTATAGGATATAACTTGCAGCATAGTTAATCATAATAATTACAACAAACCCCAAAGTCCATTGCCTAGGGGTTGTTAAATGTTTTGCTATTCGTATTATACCGTTTATTAATCAAACTGCGTCTTTTGTTCGCTTCACATCTAAAGCCACTTTGATTATATATCCGTATTACAATCTTTCTACTTCATAATAGTAAGCAATTGCTTTGTTACCTTTTTCATCATAAAAACCGCCTCCCAGCTTTAATTCTCCTGCTTCAAGGTCCACTGATACTTCAGCAGCCGTATAGGCCTCGTTAAACTTACACGCTACCACTTTATCGCCCAACATAACAAAAGGCTTATTCAGTTTTAGCGAAACACCATCAGGAATAGCTTCAGTACCTTTAGTAGCCTTGACTCCTGGCACTGTTGCATCCATTTTCAATCCGCTTTCCTTAGGATAACGGGAAATTGAGATTTTGTATTTGCCTGCTTGCATAACTTCTGTAAGCAAATATCCAGCATCAAAAGCCTTACCTGCACGAATCATATTCTGGTTCCAAGGAATAGGTTGCTCATTGTGCATATCGTGACAAGTAAGAAAAGACGGATTTTCATGTTCCGTACCTAGTTTAATTACAGGATATTCAAAATCCTTTTCTGCCCTACTCCACCAATCATTATAGAAATCCTGCATCAGTTTAACTTGCTCCGGATGTTGGTCGGCAATATTGTTCTTTTGACCGGGATCAGCAGTGATATCGTACAATTCCTTGCCATTATTTAAACGCCATTTGGTAGTCATCACACAGCTGTTTCGTCCTTTTACAGGCCATTGGATACGCTGCGTATCGGTTACCAGCATACGTTTGTCGAAATCAATATCGGAAGTTTTACCGTACAACAAGCTGGTTATCGAAGTTCCATCCATTTCGTACTTGTAGGTTGCGCTTAATCCGCATAAATCAACCAACGTCGGAAGTACATCCACATGGGCGGCAAGGCTGTTTACATCTTTTCCTCCGACAAGTTCGCCGTTGGGCCATCTGATAAAAAACGGAACACGGTGCCCTCCGTCGTAATGACTTCCTTTCTGCCCGCGCATTCCGGCATTATAACCTGTATAAGATTCAGTCTTTTTGTTATAGCGAAATCCGGCAGCGGTACCGTTATCCGTCATAAAAATCAGGATGGTATTATCTACCATCCCTTGGGCTTCCAAATGCTGTGCCAGCTGTCCAAAACGTTCGTCCAGCTGGGTAATCATACCATAAAAGTTCTTCTGCACTCCTTGTAAGGGAGCATCATCGTACATAGAAACATACTTTTCCTCCACATTATATGGCCCATGAGGCGCATTTAACGATAAGTATGCAAAAAAAGGTTTGTCCCGATGTTTATCGATGAACCTGGTTGCCTCGTCGAAAAACACATCAGTACAATACCCTGTGTTTTTTTCGGGAACACCATTTCTAAAATAAGTGTCGTCAAAATAATCGTTGTTCCAGTAATCCGGTGTTTGTCCTACTCCTCCTCCATTATGGTGGAAAGTCTCCTGAAAACCCCTGTCGTGCGGACGAAAGGGATAGTTATCGCCCAAATGCCATTTACCAAACATACCGGTAGCATATCCGTTGGCAGCAAACACATCGGCCAAAGTGGTTTCCCGCTCATGTAACGAAGAGCAACCCCCAATGGTATGCCATACCCCATTACGGTTGCAGTTACGTCCGCTCATCAGCCCCCCTCGGGTAGGCGCGCAGGTAGTACCTACATGAAAATTGGTTAAACGTACACTCTGCGAATGGAACTTATCCAAATTCGGTGTTTGGATAACGGTATTTCCATGACAGGCCAGATCGCCATACCCTTGATCATCGGTGATAACAAGGATCACATTAGGTTTGGTTTCATTTTTTGATTCCGATGTTTTATTTTGCGTGCAGCTGACTAAAAATAATAGTAATGCAAGCACAACGAATGTTGTTTTTAGTTTCATTATACTTTAATATTATAATTTTAGCACTCCCATCCCCAAATCTTAGATCCGTTACTTCCCCGGTGTTAAGCCCAAGGGAAAAAATCTGATTTACCGGATGGTTGTTTTATATCTCAATGTTATAGGCTAATAGCTACGAGCCACAAGCTAAATTTACAATTGATAATATTCGTCTATGTTTAATTCGTCTCCAACCTCTTTTTGCAATGTCTTAAAGTCTGCGAACATTTGCTTGATCCGCTGTTTATGCTCGGGGTTATCCGCAATATTATTCATTTCCAGGGGATCCGATTTTAAATCGAACAACTTTACCTTCTTCACCTCCGGGTACAGAATCAGCTTATAACCATCTTTACGAATCATTCGCTGCAGACTTAAATATCCTCCATATATTCCGTTGTAATTACTGTGGGTTTGTTCTCCCATAGCCAATGGCATTACGCTATTGAAAAATACCGAATCGGTTTGAGTACTTCCTGCCAAATCAAGGGCCGTTGCCATGGCATCTTGAAGATAGATTTCGGCATCTACTTTTTTACCTTTTTCCAGTCCGGGGCCAATTATCATAAACGGAGGGCGAACACTGTGGTCGTACATATTTTGTTTTCCGAACAAACCATGATCACCTACCGCCAATCCATGATCGGCACTATATATAATGTAAGTATTGTCGGCCTTGCCGCTTTCTTCCAAGGCTTGTAATATTTTACCGACCTGAGCATCCAGATGCGAAATACTGGCATAATATTCTTTCTTATGAACTTGCGTAGCATATTTAGTACGCGGGAAAGGAGCCAAAGCAGCATCCCTTAACGAAGGTCCGTTACCAATAAAATCAGCCTCGGGATAAAGTTCCCGGAAGCTTTCCGGAACGGTTAACGACTCTGCATCATACAAGTCCTGAAACTCTTGTGGGGCCTGACGGGGATCGTGAGGGGCATTGAACGCCAAATACATAAAAAATGGCTTGTCGCTTGTTTTAGCCTGGTTAATAAAGCTTATGGCATCATCACGCAATGCCTCGGACCAGTGCTGGCCTCCTTCCCAGAATCCACCATGTTTAGGATCTGTAGGCAACCAGGAATCGTCTTCCTTGCTCAAAGGCCGGTTATATCCTACCGGCATAAAATCGCGATAGTCTTCTCCTTCCTTCAAGTTTTTAAACTTCTTCACCATGGCAGCGTGATCCCAATTATCTTTTGGCATTCCTCCCCTAACATGGGTCGTATGGTTAAAATGTTTCTCGGCAGGTAAATGAACATGCCATTTACCCGTCATGTAGGTTTCATACCCCTGATCCTGCATCATTTGCCCCCACGACTTTGCTTTGCCCTTATCCACTAACTTAACCCCTTCATTAGCAACCCAAACCGGCTTACCCGTATTTAACATGGCCCTGGAGGCCACGCAAACAGCACCGCTCCACGAACCCATATTAAAGGTGTTTGTAAAGGTAACTCCTCCGTTCACCAGTTTATCCAAATTAGGGGTAATTACCTCGTTATTACCTAGTGCATGAATAGTAGCGTGACATTGGTCATCGGCAAAAAGAAAGACTATGTTGGGTTTTTCAGGTATTTTTTTGGTCTCTTGTTTTGGTTGCTGACATGCAAAAAACAGAGTGGCCAGTACGCCAAGTAATAAAAATGATTTTTTCATTGTATTTTGTATATGGTATATCTATAGGTTTCTTACGGTTTGGCTTATTCAATAAATGGTTCAGTTATTCATCTACCGTTATTTCAATGGAATGGCTGATACCTGATTTTGAAAATGTAGGTTTTGCATTGGCCGACACAGGGAAGGCATCATCCCAGGAATATACAGAAATTGTAGCTTTTCCCTTACTTAAAGCTTTTACTTTTCCAAACTTGTTGATATCAATCACACTACTATTGCTCGATTCCCAAATAATATTCTTACGGGTTGCATCTTGCGGATATACCATACAATTTAAATTAAGTTCCTCTCCAGGCTTCATTGCTGATTTTGGGGCATGAATCATCAATCCTTTCACATCCTTTTGTTGGTACGAATCGATCACTTTTCCCAGTTTATCGTATGCTTTTCGTTGTTCCATGCTCAGCACACTCACATCCAACCCACTGTGCAGCATCACCTTAAATCTTCTTTCCACAACCGTATCACCTGCTTTTTCAAGAGAATCCGTTCGTAAATCAAAGAACCTTCCATTAGGGTATTCGGTACACGGAGCATAACGCTTAAAGTCCTTGTTAAAAGCATATACCAACAACTCCTCATCGCTGGTATAGGGTTGGTTATTGTTGTACCAGGTATAAATCACATCACGTGCCTCTTCCTTGTTACCCATGACCTGAGGCCAAAAACTGATACCGTCGAGTTCATTCTTTCCTGGAATTTCAATACCTGAAGCCTCGGCAATGGTTGGAAAAACATCCGTTACATCGACCAGCCCATCATATTTCCTGATTCCCATATTTCCTGCCTTTATTATCCCCGGCTGGTTTAGTACCATCGGCACATGGAGCCCATTATCCGTATTCCCACCTTTCCGACCGGGGTACACCTTGCCATCGGGAAAAACATGGGCAAAACATTCTTTGGTACCATTATCGCCCATGACTACAATCAGGGTATTTTCCCTTAAGTTTAACTCATCCAGTTTACCTACAACCCTGCCTATCAATTTATCCATGTACGAAATCATATCCGGAAAGTACCTTCTATCATCCCCTTTCTTTTTGTTCTGGGCATTTCGACCTTCGTCAAACTCATCAAAGAGTTTTTTAGGACGTGTATCTGGTGTAGGCTGATGTTCGTCGTGCACCAGCAACATGGGGTAGTACAAAAAAAAAGGTTTATCCTTGTTCTTTTCAATAAAATTTAAAGCATAGCGGTTGCAAATATCGGGACCATACCATCGCCTGCCAGTTTCCGGGTCCAGATCGGTCCGTAACTGGTAGTCACGAATCTCTCCATTGACAATCAGGTTTGGATTAATAAACCGCTTTCCTTCGGTAACAATATCAAAAGCACAAAACTCGTCCCAACCAAATTCAAAGACATAATCCTTCCCGGGTATTTCCTTCGTTCCCCTGCTCTGCTTCCACTTCCCGAATAACCCTGTGGCATACCCTTGTTGCTTGAAAACATCGCCAAAAGTAATATCCGAACTATGTTGAGCCTTACACCTTAAAAAATTGCGTTGGTTATATTTTCCGCTCATCAAGGCAATTCGTGTGGGCTCACATAAGGGATAGGCAAATGCATGGGTACACATCAAACCGGTTTCGGCCAATTTGTCGATGTTGGGTGTTGCAATGGTTTCATTTTCAAAATCGCCACGTAATGAACTTACCCGGTTCGCACCATATGCAGTTACACCGTAGTGGCTCAAATCATCTATCAGGATAAGAACCACATTGGGTTTAGCTTTTGGGGCAGATGATTGAGCACTTATACAAATATTGGTCAAAAGCAATACAAGCAATAGTAGGAATATGTTTTTTGCCATTATATTTCCTTTTCTAAACTTAAGTCAATCCTTCCTTTTTCTGCTGATATAAGGTGCGCTTTTATTATAAGGTTATCAGCTGCTTTTATTTTTATTAGATGTGAGTTATTCCCATATCCTTTCAAAGCAGGCACTGTCGACTTTTTGATTTCTTTTCCGTTTTTATCCGAAACAGAAAACACAAGCGTACAATTTTCGTTGGATGCATACACGTAATCTATAAGCAATTGGTTTTCTTTAATTTTAGTAGCAACCTCTAAAGAATTCTTAAATACCTCCCCTTCGTATCTATCCTTTACTTTTTTATTGATTGGTACCAGTTTATAACTGCGGACCCAATCGTAATATGCCGTATTTATTTCCGGGTTTTCCAACTCTTCCGCCGAAGGTGCAGGTTGCCAGTCGTATGTTTCGGTAACCATATTAATTTGCATGGGCCTGTCAAACGGTTTTTTTGAGATATCTTTTCTAATCTGAACCGTATCAAACAACTCGTCATCGGCATAAAACATCACTTCCTCTGCGTCCTTCCACCAGGCACCATAAATATGGTAATCCTCATAAACCGGGCTATCCAGTATGTGTCCCGTCCCTCTGGATATAAAAGTTTCCTTATGCTCACCACATTTCACATAACGATAATGCGTATTGCAGTTCATCCCGTTCTTAAATTTCTCAAACCGGGTACTGCCGCCCACTGCTTCCTGAATATCCAGTTCCTGGCTGTAACTGTCGTTGTCACAATCGTCGTTTTCTGTAAAAGGAACCTTATCATTCGACATCCAAAATGTGGTTGACATGGCTATTTTTGATGCTTTGGCTTTGCACTCATAATATCCAAAATGAGCTTCTTTTGTTTTTGAAGATACGGCCCCCCCGTACATGGTATAATTGCCTTTGGGTTCTTTCAATACACCACTTTTAATTTTAAGATTGCCATCTGCAACAGATACCGCTTCCGGATTAAACCAGGCCGGAGCACGTCCTTTCCATCCTCCGTTAAACCGATTCATCCATTTGCTTTTATCTAACTGGTCCCCGTTGAATTCATCAGAAAACTGAGCGTTTATCACCCAACGGTATCCTTTGGGTGGTTTAGGAGGTTTCGCAAATGTTAATGCTGTAAAAAATAAGAGTAGCGCTCCTACAATAATGGACTTTTTCATGGCTTAAACTTTAGATACATTTTATTTTATCCGATAAAATCAAAATTACTATTTGCATCTGTAGCAAAAGACAAATAATCCAAACGATAAAAGGGGGGTTTTGAAAAATTACCTACGCTTTGTTTTAATTATTGTAAATTAACACCTTTAATAACGGTTAAATTTTGATTTAACCCCTCCAATAGTTAAGATTTTCTCCTTGCGACAACTCTCCAAGAAATGTATCTTCGCTATAATTTGTAACACTAAGAATGATAATCTATGCTAGTATTTAAGCAATCGATAACCAAACTCTGTATTTTAGGAATACTGAGTAGTTTTTTTTTACATCTATCGGCGCAGGTAGATAAGCCAAACTGGGACAACGAGACTGTTTTTGCGGTCAATAAAATGCAAGGACGTGCAACCTCTTATTCTTTCGCAAGTTTAGAAGATGCGTTATCCGGAGACAGAAACAAAACGGATATAACCTTCTTAAACGGGAATTGGAAATTTAGATACACCAAGAAAGTAGGAGAACGTTCACAAGATTTTTTCAAGAACAGTTTTGATGCGCAGCAGTGGGACAACCTAGAGGTTCCTTCGAACTGGGAACTGAAAGGATACGGACAACACGTTTATGTAAACTCCAACTTTAAGGTGGACTTAAAACCGCCGCATTACCCTTGGGAAACGGAGGTTGGACAATACAAAAGAACTTTCGACTACAACGAGAATTGGAAGGATCGCCAGGTGATTTTGCATTTTGGCGGTGTTACTTCGGCCTTTACCTGCTGGGTTAACGGTAAAAAAGTGGGGTACAGCGAAGACAGTTGCCTTCCGGCAGAATTTGACATTACCGACTATCTGAAGGATGGTGAAAACACGGTTTCGGTTGAAGTTTACCGGTGGACGTCCGCTAGTTTCCTTGAAGACCAGGATCATTGGCGATTGAGCGGAATTCATCGTGAAGTGATGATACTGAGCCAGCCGAAAGTATCCATCAACGACTTTTTTGTACGTACCAAATTTGACGAGCAATTCAACAATGCCAAACTTCAAATACGCCCTCGATTAACCGTAACCAACAAAGCGGATATTAAGGGAATGATGGTGGAAGCTAAATTGTTTGATACCAACGGCAAAGAAATCATCAAACCCATGCACATTGATGCCAACAAAATATTTAACGAGTGGTATCCACAGCGCGACAACGTTTATTTCGGCCTGCTGGAGCAAGAGGTTACGTCCCCATTCAAATGGTCCGCAGAGAAACCTTATTTATATACTTTGGTTCTAACTTTAAAGGATAAATCAGGGCAAGCTATCGATATCCGTTCTCAAAAAGTTGGATTCAGGGATGTGACCATCGATGGCAGTGTGATGTTGATTAATGGAAAAAAAGTAAAACTATATGGGGTCAATCGTCACGATCACGACCACATCCACGGGAAAGCGCTTACCCGGGAAGATATGGAAGAGGACATTAAACTATTAAAGCGATATAATCTAAACGCCATCAGAACCTCTCACTACCCCAACGATCCTTACGTGTACGATTTATGCGACAAGTACGGAATTTACGTGATGGACGAAGCCAATTTAGAAACCCATGCCGTTCGAGGATTATTGAGCAACCAACCAACATGGGCAGCCGCCTATGTGGATAGGGCCATCCGAATGGTGGAAAGAGATAAAAACCATGCTTCCATTATTTCGTGGAGTTTAGGCAATGAATCAGGTAGTGGCCCCAACCACGCTGCCATGGCCGCCTGGATTAAAGATTATGATGATACCCGATTCTTGCATTACGAAGGTGCACAGGGAAACAAATACCACAAATACTATAAAAAGTATGGTTCTAAAGAATATAAAGAATACGAAAGCGTGCATGGTGCCAACCCAACCGACATGCCCTATGTGGATGTATTAAGCCGTATGTATCCAACACTTGAAGTGCTTACCAGCATGGCTAACGACCCCTATATTCAACGACCTGTTATGATGTGCGAATATGCACACGCCATGGGTAACTCTTTGGGTAACATGATGGAGTATTGGGATATTATTCATCAACACGACAACATACTTGGTGGTTTTATTTGGGATTGGATTGATCAGGGAATCCTGGAACACGACGAAAACGGTAAACCTTATTATGCCGTTGGCGGTGATTATGGCGACAAAGTGAATGCAGGCAATTTTTGTTTAAATGGCATCATAGCCTCTGACAGAACACCTAAACCTCAGATAGAGGAATGCAAGTACGTATATCAACCCATCACTTTTGAAAACATTGATATTGCTAAAGGAAAAATCCGAATTAAAAACCGCCAATGGTTCAGCAGTACCAATAACATGAAGTTTAAATGGGAATTAAGTCAGGATAGCAAAGTGATTGAATATGGCACATTAAGCAATGTGATTATCAGCCCTGAGGATTTTATGGAAGCCACTATTCCATTCAAAAAACCAAGACTAGTTGCTGGAGCCGAATATTGGTTGAGAATAAGTGCACATTCAACCCAAGAACAGTACTGGGCTCCCAAGGGTTTTGAAATTGCCAAGCAACAGTTTAAGCTTCCATTTTACGTTGAACCTGAAGAAAAATCCATCACAGGATCGCCCATCCAAAAGGAACAAAATGGTGATATGATCAAGTTTTACAACCAGGCATTCTCATTGTTGGTATCTCAGAAATCCGGTTTTATCGAATCGTTAACGTTAGCAGGAATAGAAGTATTATCTGAGCCATTAAAACCTTATTTCTGGCGTCCTTCAACGGACAACGACGAACGTGGCTGGAAACCTCAAGTAAACAACAAATTCTGGATGGATGCGGGTTCCAGATTAAAGCTGGATCAATTTGAGGTGGTTAATAAATCAGACGAATCTGTTACGTTACAATCGAGCTACCACATTGAGGATAAAGTTACTCTGACATTAGACTACCTGATACATGCCGACGGCACTGTTAAAGTAAGCTATACTTTAGATGCCAATAAAAACCTTCCTGATTTGATTAGGGTAGGTATGCAAACAGGAATTCCGAAAAACCTGAATAATATGGATTATTATGGAAAAGGACCATGGGAAAATTACACGGACCGTGCCGAATCGGCAGAAGTAGATATTTACCAGGGAACAGTGCGTGATTTTGTGTTTGAATATGCCCAGCCGCAAGAATGCAGTAACCGCACAGATGTCCGTTGGTTAAAATTAAGAGATGCCAGGCGAAAAGGGGTTATGATTAAAGGAACGCAACCATTAAGTATTTCTGTTTGGCCATGGACAGCCCAATCTCTTGAAACAGCGCGACATACCAACGAACTGCAAAAAGAGGATTACAACACCGTAAATATTGATTTGATTCAAACCGGCGTTGGCGGCTGTAATACCTGGAGTGATAAAGCTAAACCAATTATCAAATATCAGGTTCCTGCCGGCAAATATCAATATTCGTTTGTGATTAATGCAGCTAAATAGACCCTATTTGAAACAGTAGATGATATGAGGGTTTTACAACAAGTAAAGCCCTCTTTTTTTATCAGATTTTTTGTTGAAGTTAACGAATTACCTCCCCTGTTAATGTAGCGACGACGATGTTTTTACAAGACGGGAATCGTACCCCTCCTTCAAAAAGAGAAGAGCTAATATGATTGACTAATAGGAATTTGAATATGAAGACATCTATCCGAACAATTAATGGCCATACCCATTAGATTTGCCCCAGAACATATTTTGTCCACGCCCGACAAAACCAGAACCCTGACAGCGGTATCATTCACTCCTTAAATATGGTGCATACAACCTTCCTTGCCAGGTATCTCGTTCCTTCAATCGTTTTTCAACCTTCGCTACAAACTCGAAGTTCTTCAGTCCCCATTTGGGAGCTATCAACAATTCTTTGGGTGATTGGCTGATAAAACGCTCCATGACAATGTCGGGGTTTAATTTTTCAAGAAAATCCACCACCAGGTCAATATATTCGTCCGCATCATAAAGTTTTATGTTGCCCCGATTTTTCAAGTACGCCTCACCCATGGCTGATCCCCGCACCAATTGCAATTGGTGAAGTTTTAAATAATCCAGTGGTAAAGCTGACATCGCATCCGCATGCCCCAAAATATCCTCCCTTGATTCTCCGGGTAGCCCTAAAATTAAGTGCGCTCCAACTTTTAATCCTACTGCTGCCGTTTTTTCAATGGCTTCCTTTCCAGACTCAAAAGTATGGCCCCGGTTTATTTTCTCCAGCGTCGTATTCAATGTTGACTCAATTCCATATTCAACCGTAACATGATGGTTTTTATTTAGTTCGGACAAATATTCCAAAAGCCCATCCCCTATGCAATCCGGTCGCGTTCCCAAAACAATTCCAATTATCTTAGGGTGATTCAGGGCTTCCTGATAACGTTTTTTTAATACAGCCATATCGGCATAAGTGTTGCTGTAAGCTTGAAAATAGGCCAGATAATGTTGTGATTTATATTTGGGGGAGAAGAAATTGATTCCTGTGTCAATTTGCTGCGTAATACTGTTCCCTTCGCCACAATACGACGGGTTGAAAGTTGAATTATTACAAAAAGTGCATCCTCCGGTACCCTTTGACCCATCTCGGTTAGGGCATGAAAACCCGGCATCAACCGAAACCTTTTGAACCCTTTCGTTAAAAGTCCTTTTTATATACGAGCTGTAATCGTTAAACCTTCTTGCATGTCCCCACAAATATTCCATCTGCATCTGTCTATTTTTTAAACCCTTAAAAAAAACAAGACGCAAATGTATAAAAAATGACGAAACGTTTCATCAACAAAAAACAACATAAAAATTTGTTTTTTACCTATTAAATAGAGGAATAGTTTCTTATATTTAAACATCTAAAACAAAAAGACGATGATAAAACAAAACGACCAAACGCTTCTGCAAAGCAAAGGAATCTCTAAAGAGAAAGTGGAAGAACAGCTTTCGCAATTTAAAATTGGTTTCCCGTTTATGGACATTAAGAAACCAGCCTCTGTCAGCGACGGCATTATTTCACTTGACGAAGAACAAAAACTGATGTTCACCGATCAATTCAGAACCGGAGTTGACAATGGTTGTTCCATCATTAAATTTGTTCCCGCCTCCGGGGCCGCAACCAGGATGTTTAAAGACATGTTTGCCTTTATTAATGCCGACAAAGACAAGCAGGAACAACTAAAAAAAGAAGGACCTATCAAAGACTTCCTGATACATATTCAACACTTTGCTTTTTCCGAAGAACTTGCCAAGGCCAGCGGTGTAGATTTCAGCAACGAACAAGCGGTATTTGAGAATGGAGCTTTGATTGTTGAGAAATTACTGTTGCCGGATGGCCTTAACTACGGAAAGTTTCCTAAAGGTGTATTAAAATTCCACCTCGACGGCAAAAAAGCAACTACCCCGATAGAAGAACACTTAAGTGAAGGTGCAACCTACGGACAGGATGCCGATGGAAATGTAAATATTCACTTTACTGTTTCCGGCGATCACCAATCGCTTTTTGAAAATATCGTAAATAAAAACCTGCCACTTTACGAAGCCAAATACAACGCTAGTTTTAACATAAGTTACTCAACCCAAAAAGCACACACCGATACCATAGCCGTAAATCCGGACAATACGCCTTTCCGCACGGATAATGATGAACTTTTATTCCGTCCGGGAGGACACGGTGCACTCATCGAAAACCTGAACGATTTGGATGCCGACATCATCTTTATTAAAAACATTGACAATGTAATTCCTGAATATCGATTAAGAGATACCATTCAATACAAAGAAGCACTAGCCGGGGTATTGTATTTCTATCAACAAAAAATTTTTGAATATCTCGAAGAACTCGATAACAACAAAGAAGACCTGGATCTCCTGGATGAGATACTTGATTTTATGCAAGTTGAACTTTTCATCTCATTACCCAAAATGATTGGCGATTATTCCGATGCGGAAAAACGCCTGTATATTCAATCGAAACTGAACCGCCCTATCAGGGTTTGCGGTATGGTGAAAAACGAAGGTGAGCCCGGTGGCGGCCCGTTTTGGGGTGTTGGCACAAATGGCGAAACCTCTCTCCAAATTGTGGAAGGCTCGCAAATAGATATGAACAATCCTGAGAAGAAAAAATTAGTACAGCAGAGCACCCACTTTAATCCGGTAGATTTGATCTGCGGAACCAAAAACTACAAAGGCGAGAAATTCAACTTGCTGGAATATGTTGATCCTAAAACCGGATTCATATCTAACAAATCTTTAAATGGTAAAGATCTAAAAGCCCTGGAATTACCCGGGCTATGGAATGGCGCCATGTCCGATTGGACCACCTTGTTTGTTGAAGTTCCCATTAGCACCTTTAACCCGGTTAAAACGGTTAACGACCTGTTAAGGGTTCAACACCAACCCGAAACTGCCGAAAGCCACTAAAGGCTTTTTGTTAAAATATGATAAATACCCGGGGGCATTGTTAATAAGTTATCAACAATGCCCTTTTTAATGTCTCAGCTTATTGCAATTAGCTAAAAATATGGTATTTTTGAGGGGTGTAAAAAACTGTGTTATATATCGATGGCATCTAAAATTTGACACATCTTCGTTGCTCTCGTTCAGCAACTTTAGAAGTCCATCGGCATAATACATTCAGCACTATATAGATTAAAAGGTATTATATGCAAGAATACTCTCACGCAAATCAAGATGGGACAAGAGAGGCGGTTGAAAGGTTTGAGAAGTTAGTTCACCACAACAAGGAGTCCTATTTTGACGTGTTTCAAATTGAATCCATTTTCGATTATTACAATGAAAAAAATATGATGGACAAAGCAGAGTCCGCCATTAAAATGGGTTTGCGCCAACACCCCGGTTCCACATCGCTTTTACTAAAACATACTACCTTGTTGATTGAACGGAGTGAAAACGAGGTCGCCCTGGATATATTGGAATATATTAAAGAGGTGGAAAGCAGTAATTCGGAAATATTCCTGAACTTGGGTATTATCCACACCAGGTTGGGAGATAAAAAGAAGGCCATTGCAAATTATACAAAAGCCCTGAAATTAGTTGGTACGGAAGAATTGGAAGAATTTGTTTTTGAAATTGGTTTCAATCTAAATCAAGAGGGGTTTTATGCGGATTCCCGTAACCTTTTGAAAAACTTCCATCCACAATTTCCCAACAACGAAAACATTCTTTTTGAAATGGCCTACGCCCACGACAAACTGAACGAAGTGGAAGAAGGCATTACGGTTTACAACAAGTTACTGGACATTAACCCTTATCTGGAAAATGCCTGGTATAACCTAGGGATACTTTTCAATAAACAAGAAAACTATTCCGAAGCCATTGACGCATACGACATTACCATTGCCATAGCACCTAATTTATCCGAAGCCTATTACAATAAGGCCAATAGTCTGGCACAGATTGGAGAATACAGAGAAGCCATCAACTGTTACACTGAATATATGTCGTTTAGTTTTCCGATGGCACTCACATATTTCTACGTGGGCGATTGCTGGGAAAACCTGGCTAACTATGATTTAGCGTCACGGTTTTACAAAATGGCGGTGGATATCGACCCGGAACATGCCGAAGCCCTGCAATCCTTAGGAAGAACGTCGTACCGGGTGCAGGATTACGAAACCAGTGTTTTCGCTTTCGACAAAGCTTTGGTGATGAACCCCGATTCATCTGACCTTTGGCTTTCTCTTGGAAAAAGCTACAAAAAGATGAAAAAGACAGCCGAGGCCAAAAGATGTTTGAAACGGGCACTGATCAATCAGCACGAAGATACCATCAGTTGGATTGAAATGTATCAGTTCCTCGAAGAAAGCGAAAAGGATTTTGACCCAATACCATTTTTGAAGCGCTTATTGAACAAAGATCAAACCAATGGAGCATTGCACTACCTGGCAGCCATCGTTTACAACAAATGCAATAATCAGAAGGATGCGTTGAGACATCTGGTAATTGCCCGTCAGTTATTGCCTGACGACCTGGAAATTGTATTAAACGAGTATCCCGCATTGGTATCCATGCCCGAAATAGCGGAATACATTAATGCGCAACACTAATACAGAACCTTCCGCTCCGGTAAATAACGTAAGCAATAAATGCCTTTATGCAATCTAAATCTGCTTTAGCACAAGCATTTGTCATAGATTTGGCTTCCATTGAAATTAGGTGTCATGTAATCAATACATTAAAATGAACGTAATACTTCCACATATACCCGAACGTCCGGAAAAAAACAGAGAATATGGGTTAACCATGATGATGGACAAGGGATTAAGCTTAAAAGAAAGCGAAAACTTCGTTTCCTCATCGGCCAGGTATACCGACATGGTTAAGTTCGGTTTTGGCACCTCGGTTATCACCAACAATTTGGAAGAAAAACTGGCCGTATATCGCGACGGCAATTGCAAAACCTACTTTGGAGGAACATTGTTTGAAGCCTTTATTGCGCGGGGCATGTTCGATGAATACTGTAGATATCTGGATAAGTTTAAAATGGAATATGCCGAGGTATCTGACGGAACATTACCAATCCCCCACGACGAGAAGTTGGAGTACATCAGAAAGCTGTCGGAACAAGTCACCGTACTTTCCGAAGTTGGCTCGAAAATGGGCGACAAGGTAATTACCAACAAGGAGTGGGTTTACATGATGGAAACCGAATTACAAGCAGGGTCGTGGAAAGTAATAGCCGAAGCACGCGAAAGTGGCAATATTGGCATCTATAATATCGATGGATCGGCCAACACTGAATTGATTGAGCAAATAAAATCTAAAGTGGATACCAAGAACGTATTGTGGGAAGCACCGCAAAAATCGCAACAAGTGTGGTTCATAGACCATTTCGGTCCCAACGTAAACCTTGGCAACATCGATCCCAACGAAGTTGTTCCATTGGAAACGCTTCGACTTGGTTTAAGGGGGGATACTTTACTCAGCTTCCTACCTAAAAAATAATTCGCACAGAAATATATATTCTTTACACATAATAATAGGAGCAATGAATTCTAAGTCCTTTTTTCAGCATGTACTTAAAGGGATGGCCATGGGTGCCGCTAATGTAGTGCCGGGCGTATCCGGTGGAACCATCGCACTGATAACAGGCGTATTTGAACGATTAATCGATGCCATCAAATCCTTCGACCTTACAGCACTCAACCTACTGATTAAGGGAAAGTTTAAAGAATTGTTCGATCACATCGACTTATGGTTCCTGGTTTCGTTATTTGTTGGAATCGGCATTGCCATTGTTAGCCTGGCCCAACTGTTTAAATACCTTTTTGTTGAATATCCGGTTTACATTTGGGCTTTCTTTTTTGGACTGGTATTGGCCAGCATTTATTTTGTTGGCAAAACCGTTACCCGATGGAATCTTGCCAGTATCGCTACCTTTATATTTGGTACCGGCATTGCAGTGGCACTGAGCGTACTCACCCCCGCTTCGGAAAACGGCTCGTTACTATACCTGTTTATTTGTGGGATTGTGGCCATTTGCAGCATGATCATCCCAGGGCTATCGGGTTCCTTTGTTTTAATATTAATGGGCAATTACCAACTGGTGATGATTAATGCGGTTAGTGAACTAAACCTAAAGGTGCTGCTGCCTGTAGCTGCCGGCGCAGGAATTGGTTTGGTTGGATTTTCTCATTTCCTTTCGTGGCTGTTGAAAAAATATCACAACCAGACTATTGCCATGCTAACCGGCTTTATTATGGGTTCGCTGGGAATATTATGGCCTTGGAAAGAGACGATTACAAAAATATTCGGCGAAAAAGAGAAAACGATTGGTTACGATTGGTATTTACCATCTATGAACACCGAGTTTTTTGTTGCTTTTATTTTTATTATTTTAGGAATTGCTGCTATCTGGATCACAGAGTCTTTGGGTTCGAAGGTGGCTGGGAAAGAATAATTTACTTTTTTTGAATTACTGAATAGTTGTTGAATTGTTGATTTGAATACGAATTATGAAAACATACGGGTTAATAGGATATCCATTATCGCAGTCTTTTTCGCAAAAATATTTTACCAATAAGTTTGAACAAGAAGCCATCAAGGCCAGATACTTGAACTTTCCTATTGCCTCTATAGACGAATTTCCTGAGCTTATTGATCATCACCCGTATATAGGTGGTTTAAACGTCACTATTCCCTACAAAGAAAAAGTTATACCATACCTGGACGAACTTGATCCTATTGCCCGGGAAGCAGGTGCTGTAAACGTGATTAAATTCGATTGGGGCAATCCGAAAAAACCAGTGCTTAAGGGATATAATTCCGATATCATCGGGTTTACAAAATCTATTGAACCCTTGATTAAGGCGCATCACAAAAGCGCATTAATTCTGGGCACCGGTGGGGCTGCCAAGGGAGTTGGGTTTGCGTTGAACAGAATGGGCTTAGCGTACAAGCTTGTTTCCAGAACCCCCGAAGGAGAAATTCAACTTAGTTATAATTCCCTGAACGAAAAAAGCATGGCGGACAACCAGGTTATTATCAATACCACCCCACTTGGAATGTACGGCGATATGAATGCCAAACCGGAAATCCCCTACCACTACTGTGGAAAGAATCATTTATTTTTCGACTTAATTTACAACCCGGAAATTACCGCATTTTTAAAAGCAGGCCAAAAACAAGGTGCAGCCATTAAAAACGGCTTGGAAATGCTGCATTTACAAGCCGAAGGAGCTTGGGAAATATGGAACAAATAAAATGATGGCACAAAGCATGTTTGTACCAGGATTTTATTTGATGTTTTTTGCATAGCCAAAAATATGATGTTTCCCTGATTATTAGAATTTTACGATTAGCAGATTCTCTGCTGAATTTTATACTTTTTAATGGAAGAGATTGGAAGATATTTTGCCGTTTATTTGGCAGGTGCCACCGGAATTTGGAAAGGCATACCAGTGGGAATTGCGATGGGACTCACTCCTTTCTTTACCGCTACTTTTACTTCTTTGGGAGCTGTTTCATCCGCCCTACTTGTTTATTTCTCGGGCGAACCTTTTCGCAAATGGTTAATGAATAAATATGGCACCAGGAAAATTGCGCATAAACAGGAGAAATTTAATGTTTGGTTACAAAAATATGGTGTTGCGGGGTTAGGATTAATGGTAACCGGCTTGCTGGGACCATTTATCTCCTTAATGATTGGGATGTTATTATTAAAAGACACCCGCAAATTTTTATTATTCCTTCTTTTGGGAATTCTTATTTGGAGTTTTGGGATAACCTATTTATCAACTCCAATTATCGGCTTGGTTAAAGGAATGATGTAAGCTTTGCCGAAACAATTGACCATTGCTATATGGCAACCTTCTTCTTTTCCAGCTCTGTAAGATGCGCCATCTTTTTCATACTTAAAAAGCTCTGTATATCTCCTAAATGCGCCTTTACACGTTTGTTTCCGAATTCATATACCTTATCCACTAACCCATCCAGAAAATCGCGGTCGTGAGACACAAGGATTAAAGTTCCGTCAAAGGCTTTTAGCGCATCCTTCAATACATCTTTGGTTTTCATATCCAAATGATTGGTAGGCTCATCCAGTATTAACAGGTTTACTGGCTCCAACAATAACTTAATCATAGCCAACCTGGTTCTTTCGCCCCCAGAAAGCACCTTTACCTTTTTTGTGGAATTATCTCCGCCAAACATAAAAGCCCCCAATACATCTTTTATTTTATTACGAATATCTCCCCTGGCAACATCATCAATAGTCTGAAACACTGTTAAGTCTTCTTCTAATAACGAAGCCTGGTTTTGCGCAAAGTAACCAATCATGGTATTGTGCCCCAAATTAAGCTCACCATCAAAATCTATTTCGTTCATGATAGCTTTAACCAAGGTTGACTTCCCTTCCCCATTTCTTCCTACAAAGGCAATCTTCTCACCTCGCTCCACCGTTAATGAGGCATCTGAAAAGACAAGATGCTCATCGTAATATTTTGCTACATCCTGGGCTATTACCGGATAATTTCCCGAACGTGGAGCTGTCGGAAATTTTAGGCGTAATGAAGAACGGTCTTCCTCATCCACTTCAACCCTTTCCAATTTTTCAAGCATCTTAACCCGACTCTGAACCTGTAAGGTCTTTGAGTAGGTACCTTTAAAACGTTCGATAAAAGCCTCATTATCGGCTATCATTTTTTGTTGCTCTTCAAATGCCTTCACCTGTTGTACTCTGCGCTCTTGGCGAAGAATTAAATATTTGGAGTAATTAACTTTGTAATCATAAATACGTCCCATCGTAACCTCAATGGTTCGTGTGGTAATATTATCCACAAATGCCCTATCGTGGGAAATTACAATAACAGCTTTGCCGCAATTAATCAAAAATTCCTCCAACCACTGAATCGATTCAATATCCAGATGATTTGTTGGCTCATCCAATAATATCAGATCAGGTTTTTTAAGCAGTATCTTGGCCAATTCGATACGCATACGCCATCCTCCGCTAAATTCGCTGGTCGGTTTGCCAAAGTCCCCACGCAAGAATCCCAGTCCCAACAAAACCTTTTCAACCTCTGCGTCGAAATTGGTTTCCTCAATGGAATAAAACTTGTCGCTAAGGGCAGAAACCTTTTCAATCAACTCATAATAGCTTTCCGACTCATAATCAGTACGTGTCTCTAACTGCTTATTAAGCTCAGCTATTTCTTTCTCCATGGCAAGTATGTCGGCAAAAGCCTGTGAGGCCTCTTCAAACACACTTCGGTTATCTTCAGTCATTAAATGCTGAGGCAGATAAGCGACTACTTTATCCTTTGGCACCGAAACCCGACCTTTATTGGCATCACGCACCCCTGCCAGGATCTTCAACAAAGTAGATTTACCGGCTCCGTTCTTACCCATAAGGGCAATACGGTCTTTTTCGTTTATAACAAAGGATATATTTTTGAAAAGGGTGGTAGCACCAAACTCTACCGTTAAAGCATCAACTGAAATCATCTTATCTTATTTTAGCGCCGCAAAGATAAAATAGATTGTTAGATTATAGCTAAGAGACATTAGACTTATTTACATCTTGGAAGAAAACAGCTCCTCAGGATAACTAACACCTACCAAATAAAGCGCATGTGCAGGCGCCGATGTGCCGGCCACTCCCCTATCCTTGGCCTCTATAACTTCTTTAAATTCATTTAAGGTCATTTTCCCTCTACCTACTTCCAACAAGGTTCCTACAATAGCACGCACCATATTCCTAAGAAAGCGATCGGCACTAATGGTAAAAACCCACCGATTATTCTTGAATTCCCAAACCGCTCTGGTGATTTTACAATTGTTTGTTTTTACGTCGGTATGTAGTTTGCTGAAACTGGTAAAATCAGTATAATTAAATAGTGATTGAGCCGCTTTATTCATTTGTTCAAAATCCAATGGCACATGCGATTGATAGGCATATTCTTGCAGAAACGGGCTCTTTTTATCTACCATATAATATTCGTAAGTACGACTACTAGCGGAAAATCTACTATGGGTTTCTCCATCCACCTTAGATAAAGAATAAACAGCGATATCTTTTGGCAAGAAACGATTCAGCTTATGACAGAACTGTTCTCCGTCAATTTCCTCCTTTACACAATCAAAATGAGCAACAAAATAGGAAGCATGAACACCTGTATCGGTGCGGCCGCAGCCTACAATATTGATTTCTTCCCGTAGCATTTTACCTATGCAATCACTCAAAACTTCTTGTACAGAGATGGCATTGGGCTGAATTTGCCAGCCATGGTAATTTTTTCCGTTATAGGCGAGTTCTAAGAAATACCTAGTCATTAGTATTCAGTATGCAGTTTTTAGTATATAAATATATCATTAATGTATACACAAACGATGGAGAACTGCCTACTGTTGACTACCTACTGGCTCCCCAAACAAATCATAAGCTTCCGCATCAGTTATCTTCACCTGGTGGAACTTACCAACTTCCATTTCATTTTCATCAATTGGTATTAATACTTCAGGATCTACCTCCGGTGAATCAAATTCGGTACGGCCTACATAATAATCATCTTCTTTGCGGTCGATAATTATCTTCATTTCCTTTCCAACTTTTTCCTGATTGATTTCCCAGCTGATCTGCTCCTGAATTTCCATGATGGCATCAGCTCTCTCCTGCTTCAATTCTTGCGGGATATCATCTTTATAGTTGCGGTAGGCATGGGTGTCTTCTTCATGCGAATAAGGGAATACCCCCAATCGTTCAAAACGTGCTTCCTTCACAAACGCCAACATCTCTTTAAAATCCTGCTCGGTTTCACCCGGATGACCGGTTATCATGGTTGTTCTGAGATGAATTCCGGGAACATCCTTTCGCATGCGTTCAATAAGTTTGTATGTTTCGGCTTTGGATACATTCCGACGCATTGTTTTAAGCATTGGGTCACTAATGTGCTGCAAGGCAATATCCAAGTAATTACAAACATTAGGATGCTCATTCATAACCTTAAGCACATTATATGGGAATCCGGCAGGATAGGCATAGTGCAACCTCACCCAATCAATCCCTTTGACATCAGCAATTTTATGAACCAACTCCCCCAAGCGCATCTGCTTGTATATATCCAAACCATAAAACGACAGGTCTTGTGCGATCACCTGAAGCTCTTTCACCCCCTGATCAGCCAATCGCTCGGCTTCCTCTATCAACTGCTCTATGGGTTTAGACTTATGCTTACCTGTAATTAAAGGGATGGCACAATACGAACAGGAACGATTACACCCTTCCGATATTTTAAAATAGGCATAATGACCCGGTGTGGTCAAGCTGCGCTCATTAATTAAATCGGCACGATAGTTTTGCCCCAGGTCTTCCACAATCTGTTTCCAATCGAATTTACCATATATGGCATCCACCTCGGGTAGTTCCTCTTTCAATTGCTTAGAATATCTTTCGGAAAGGCATCCCATTACAAACAGCTTTTTTATCTCACCCCTTTTTTTGGCCTCGGCAAAATTCAGGATGGTCTCTATGGATTCCTCCTTGGCGTCGCCAATAAAACCGCAGGTATTGATGATAGCAATATCCCCTTTCGGCGATTCCGAATCATGGGCAACCGAGAAACCACCTGCTTCAAACTGTTTGATCAGCGACTCTGAATCCACTAAATTTTTTGAACACCCCAACGTAACTACATCAATCTTCTTCATTTTTCAGACTATTAGATAAGCGATAAGAGACCATAGACCTTTTAAATTAGCCTAATATCATCGTACCACAAAAAAGGCTACCTCATAAACAGGTAGCCCAATATTTTGTTCTATTTTAAACTATTAGTTAAACAGAGAATCCACAAACTCGGTTCTATTAAAAATCTGCAGATCATCAATTCCCTCGCCTATTCCAATATACTTGACCGGGATTTGGAACTGATCCGATACCCCAATCACAACACCACCTTTAGCCGTTCCGTCCAATTTAGTAATCACAAGGGCGTTCACTTCGGTAGCCTTGGTAAATTCCTTGGCTTGCTCAAAAGCATTTTGTCCGGTAGATCCGTCCAATACCAGGATTATCTCGTTTGGCGTATCCGGCACCACCTTTTGCATCACTTTTTTCACCTTGGTCAACTCGTTCATCAGGTTCACCTTGTTATGCAATCTTCCGGCAGTGTCAATAATCACCACATCAGCCCCCTGCGTTTTTGCGGAGGTTAATGTATCGAATGCAACAGAAGCGGGATCGGACCCCATGTTCTGACGAACCAATGGAACATCCACCCTATCGGCCCACACCTGAAGCTGGTCAATAGCTGCCGCCCTGAAAGTGTCGGCAGCTCCCAACACCACCTTTTTGCCGGCAGCTTTAAACTTATGGGCAAGTTTACCGATGGTAGTTGTTTTTCCAACACCGTTCACACCCACCACCATAATCACGTAGGGATCTTCACTTTTAGGCAGTTCAAAATCGCCTTCCCCGTCCATTTGATTTTCAGACAGAAGGTCAACGATTTCTTCTTTAAGAATTCTATTTAGTTCGGAAGTACTCAAAAACTTATCCTTGGCGACCCGCTCCTCAATGCGCTCAATAATTTTAAGCGTTGTATCCACACCTACATCGGATGTAATCAGCACCTCTTCCAGCTCATCCAGTACTACGTCGTCAACTTTTGAACGTCCTGCGACAGCACGCGTAAGCTTTTTAAAAACACTCTCTTTGGTTTTTGCCAAACCTTTATCGAGGCTTTCTTTTTTCTCTTTTGTAAAACTTCCGAATAATCCCATATTCTGTAAAAATAGACTGTTAACAATTTTGTCTACTATGCTCTTTCCAACGCAATAAATCCCATACGTATAAACATGCTAAATATATAAAAATAACTATTTAAAATATAATTTAGTTATCGAATACCGCAATCTATACAAACTATCTTACATTGTAATAATTGGAACATATACTACCTATAAAATTAGTTTCTGAAGATGTTTGATAAGAAAGCGCAAAGAACAAGGCTTGGATCTTTTGAAAATCAAGGAATTTACTTTTGTAAGTAACGGTTTTCAAAAGAGGCGTAACCTAGTTAGATGTGTTTTCTTGCAAACATATTATAATACAAAAAGCTTCCTTTAAAAATAAAGGAAGCTCTTAAATAAAAATGTCTTCTGCCTGGGCAAAATTATTTTTTGAAAAATTCTTTTACTTCTTCGTTGGTTACTATCTCTTCTCTAAAAGAGTAAGCACCAGTTTTAGGCGACTTTACCATTTTAATCACTTTTGTGTGACCTTTACCGCCTCCTTTTTGTAATGTTGCTACTGATTTCTTAGCCATGATACAAAGATTTATTTAATTTCTCTATGTACGGTATAACGCTTCAAAATAGGGTTATACTTTTTCAATTCCATTCTATCCGGAGTGTTCTTTCTGTTTTTAACAGTGATATAACGGCTTGTTCCTGCCATTCCACTCTCTTTATGCTCTGTACATTCAAGGATAACTTGAATGCGGTTTCCTTTTGCTTTTTTAGCCATTTCTTAACCCCCCTTAAAATTTAGTTATAAAACCTTTTTCTTTTGCGGATTTCAAAGCAGCATATAAACCAACCTTGTTGATCATTCTAAGCCCGGAAGCCGAAACCCTCAGGTCTACCCAACGCTCCTCTTCCACAAGGAAGAATCGTTTCTTAAATAGATTTACATCAAATCTTCTTTTGGTTCTCCTCTTGGAGTGGGAAACATTGTTCCCTACTAAGAACCTTTTTCCAGTTATCTGACAAACTCTTGACATCTTTACACCGTTTTTTCGGATACATTTTTCAAACAGGGTGCAAAATAACTGTTTTTTAATGTAAATTACAAATATACAGCAAGAAAAAGTACATTTTTTTTCACCACTTCACTTTATACGAATAGCCAATCGCTACAAGCTTTTAGCTTAAATCCTCTTCCACCATCTTTTTTAGCATCACTAAGGCCATTTCTGTTGCGCGGACTATATTGCGTTCGCGTATTTTCCCGAAGTTAAACTTTTCGCTTAGTACTCTTTTAGGCCCAGCTACCGCAATCCAAATGGTTCCAACAGGCTTTTCATCGGTACCTCCATCCGGGCCGGCAATACCCGAAGTTGCTACAGCATAATCCGTTCCCAAATTATACCTTGCCCCAATGGCCATTTGCTCCACTACATCTTTGCTTACAGCACCCAAAGCAATTAATGATTCTTCTTTCACAGCAAGCAATCCCATTTTCACCTCATTGTGATATGCCACAACACTGCCCTTAAAATAACCGGAACTTCCCGGACGCAGAGTAATTTGATGTGCGATATTTCCGCCCGTACAGCTTTCGGCCGCCGATAGGGTTAACTTATGCTTGTCAAAAACAGCGGCAACCATCTCAACTGTAGATACATCTTCATACCCCAATATAGCATCTCCTAGAATGGGTTTTAACTGCTCAATCAGCTTATCTATTCCTGTCTCAATTTCCTTTTTATTGATGCCCCTGCCCGTAAACCTAAGTCTTATCCTTCCCGGAGAAGGCAAATAGGCCAGCTTTATAAAGCTCGGAATTCCATCCTCGAACCCTTCCAGCATCTCTGCCAATACCGCCTCCGGGATATTGTGAATAATTACTGTTTTATGAACTATTGCACCTGTTCTAAACCGGGAAGACAAACGGGGAATAATTTCCTTTTCCACTATATGTTTCATCTCAGAGGGTACCCCGGGCATGGAAACAAAAACGGTACCCTCATGATCAAACCACATAATTGGGGCCGTTCCCATTGGATTTCTGATCACATCGCAATTCGCCGGCACCAAGGCTTGCTGACGGTTAAATTCATTTATATTCGCGACCCTTCCTTTTAAAAAAGATTTTACATCCTCAAACACTTGCTCATCAAATACTAGTTCAGTATTGAAATATGTACAGAGGGTAGTTTTGGTGATATCGTCCCTGGTTGGCCCCAGACCACCGGTTATCAATACCACATCCGCTCTTTGGGACGTCTCGTACAGAATATTTAAAATATCTTCCTCCTTATCGCTAATCGAGTTTATACGGGTCACTTCAAATCCTGCTTCGTTTAATTGCTTGCCCATCCAGGCTGAATTGGTATCCACCACCTGACCGATGAGAAGTTCATCACCTATTGTTACTATTTCTACTTTCATGGATTTAGATATAAGAATGGAATGCGCAAATCTATCTCTTGACACTAATTATATTTTCTTAATGCTTTAACCCTTGCCAGTAACGGAGGATGCGAATAATGGAAAAACACGAACCAAGGATGTGGCGTAAGGTTGCTCAAAGCATTTACCGATATTGTTTTTAATGCTTTGATTAAGGATTCCGAATTATGATATGTAGCGGCAAAGGCATCAGCTTCGTATTCGTTTTTTCTGGAGATTAAGGTCGAGAACAAACCTGAAATACCGGAAATAGGGCTATAAAGAATACCAAATGCGATTAAACCGATATGAAAAGCTGGCTCTTGCACTCCCAATGCAGCTGAAAGCTCAGGCGAATACACAAATAAAGAAAAGATATATAACATGATTCCTGTCTGTGCAATACCGCTAATCATCCCCCACAAAGTATGTTTCTTTTTGTAATGACCTATTTCGTGCGCCAATACGCCAACTATCTCATCCACCTTCAGATCATTCACCAGGGTATCGTATAAAACGATTCGTTTCCTGGATCCCAACCCACTGAAAAAAGCATTGGCTTTGGTACTACGCTTGGAACCATCCATAATATAAATGTTATCGAGCTTAAAGCCTACCTTTTTACAGAATTCCTGAATGCCAGTTTTTAATTCGCCATCCTCGAGCGGGGTCTGCTTATTGAATAACGGCAGCAAAAAAGAAGTGTAAAACATGGTTATAAACAGCATAAAAACCGTCATTAAACCCCAGGCGTATAACCAAAACCATTCACCCGCTATTTGAACAAACCACATTATCAATGCCAAAATACCTCCACCTAAAACAGCCCCAATCGCGAGCGATTTGAATAAATCAAAAACAAATGTCCTCGGCGAAGTTTTATTGAATTCGAATCGCTCCTCAATTACAAATGTGCTGTATATTGAAAACGGAATATTTAAAATCGTTGAGCCTAGCCCTAATACCCCCAAAAAGATAATGGCCCTGAGTATTTCATGATCCGTAAATGTTAACACCCAACTATCCAACCAAGCAAAGCCTTCAAAAAATAACATGGCCAAAACCAAAAGCATCCCGTAAATCCCTGTTATCCAACCAAACTTATGGTTAACCTTTGAATATTGTTGCTGCTTGGCATATTTATCCGCATCATAAATGCCTTCCAACTCCGGAGGTATCTTATCGCTCCACCTGGTCGTGTTGAGGTATAACAAAAACCTGTCCCAGGCAAACCCCAGAACTATAAGTATTACAATGACGTAAAAAATGGTTGTATGCATATATCAATTCAATTATTGGTGAGATGATGTACTCAGCATTCTAAAAAACTGCACAAAGATAAAAGAAAAGGGAACTTATTCGTTGAATAAATTCCCTTAAAATATTGTGCGTTGTATATAGACCTAATGCATCTGATACTCCCTGGGTGTTCCTCTTTTGGTTTCAACCACAAGTACGCCATTTTTAGCGTCTTCGCCGTATAAGGCGATAGCTCTTTCCCCTTTTATAACCCTGATTGACTTCACATTGTAATACTCAACACTTGTAATTCCCAGCACCTTCTTATTGTCAAGCACAAACAAAGGTGGTTTATCATTGGCGTAAAATGGTTTTAGCTGCCTAGCCAAATTCCTGCTTTTATCCGACAAATAAAAATTAATGGGCATGGTCACTTTGCTGGCCACTGAAGTACGTCCTATTTTTGCAGGTTTCCACTTGTCCATTGCGTTTACCAACCTCAAAGCTTCTTTATCGGCGCTTTCGCTTAAACCTTTCTCAATCTTTGCGTTACTTACAATCCCTTTGCTGGTAACCACAAACGACACCAACACTTTACCTTCCAACTCTTTTGCCAAAGCATCAACCGGATATTCTAATTTTTTGTCAAAATATTTTTGAATATTCCCTCCGTATTTGCCATAAACAGGAACTTTATCTACAGATTCGTATACTTTTTCAACCGATTGTGTAAATCCAGCCATGGTAAAAATCATTACCATACTAAAAATAAATACAAAGCTCTTCATAACCTTTAGTTTTGGTTTTTACAGTAACACAAACAACAAATATTATGCCCTGTACCTTTTTATCAGAAAAAAACTACTACAATGTTATTACGATATAACTTCCTACCTGGAACTATCTCTTAGTTTATCAATTTGGGAAATTACATTTCTGATGTCGTTCATGGCATCTTGTCTGTTTTTTTTAGATTTCTCCAAAGAACGTTTAGGTGGCTCCCCCGAATCCGCTTTCACCCCCTTATCTTCCTGATGTTTTTTAGATCTAATCTCGAAATCAGCTGCAGGATAGATCCTTGGCTCCTCGGAACCCACAAGCTCTTCGTAATGCACAAAACTGAATTTATCCAATAATTCCTTGAAGAACTTAACCTCCCTGTCTTCTACCTTAACCTTAAAATTTTTCATAATCTACAGCGTTAATCCAACAAATCTTACCTTATCAAAATAATTGCAGACTTAGTCAATAAACATAAAATATTACTTTACATAAAACCTGAATAGCTGCAAAATCATTCTTTTAAATTTAACTATAAAAATGTTAAGATGCAAGTTAAAGATAACAGTCAATCCGTAAGCAATTCAAAATCATCAGCATCAGAATGACTTGGAAATTTTTCTCTAAACGAAGTAAGTGAAACAATATCTATATTACTGTACGCTATCCGATTATTCCGCTGCGCCATATTGAGCTGTCCTAAACCTTTAAAATCTATCATTTGTGATTCTCCAGAATATTGTATTCCTCCTCCTTCCCCCACCCGGTTCACAGCACATACATAACACTGGTTTTCTATGGCCCTTGCTTTAATTAAAGTGTTCCAAACATGTTGTCTGACAGCAGGCCAGTTAGCCATGTAAATGGCCAAATCGTAATCGTTCCTGTTTCTGCTCCATACAGGGAAACGCAAATCATAACATATTTGAGGAAGAATACGCAATCCTTTGTAATGAATTACCGTTCGCTGTCGGCCTTGTGTATAATTTACATGTTCATTGCCCGGGCTAAACAAATGTCTTTTATCGTAACAACTAATTTGTTGTTCTGGCGTTACAAACAATGCCCTATTGAATACCTTACCATTTTCACGTATTGCCTGCGTTCCTATACAAGCTGCTCTGGTATTTTTGGCCATCAGTTTAAGCCAATCAACAACCTTACCGTCCATCTCCTGAGCAATACGCTTTGTATCCATGGAAAAACCCGTTGCAAACATCTCCGGCAAAACAATCAAATCTACGTCATCTTCAATCTCTTGAAGCAACTGTGATAAGAAATTCAGGTTGGCATTTGCCTCTTCCCAGACAATATTATATTGAATTAGTGCTATTTTAAACGACATAGTAAATTTATAATCCTATTTCACATTAGTGAGGTGTTTATCAATCAATCCAAATAATTTCATCCTTGGAAATTACGAAATATTTTGTTGCCAGTCCAGTCCACCTTCCAATCCCTCCCGTAATGTTGGTTTGGGTTTCCTTGTTTACAAAAGCGAATGGATTTCCACTATTGATCCTATCCAAATAAATATCGTTTAACACATTAAACGAAGATTCATCAACACAGGAAAACTTAAGAAAGACAGTATCTAATCTCGAAAACTCATATGGGGGAATGTTTCTTACCATATCAATATTATAAATATTCAAGGGATCAGGCTGAGTGCTGCGATATACCCTCACCAAACCTTTGCTACCATTAAATTCGGTATCACGAACCAAAGGAAATGATGCCTGGTGAAAAATGGAATCCACACTATTGATCTTTATTTCTGAGTAATAGTAGTTTGTCAAAGAAGCATCATCATCCACCTCAACATCAATATTCATGGTTGTATCCGATATCTCTACCGGAAGTACATCTGTAACATTTGGCAACAGAGGAATAGTTGTGACACTTTCAATGACCTTGCCCCCCACCTCAATTTTTAAATGATACGTTTCACCTACCTCACCGCGCATGCGGGTTGTCTTATACACGAAAGGTGGAAAAAACTCATCCTTACGAAACAGTGTTAGTACTTCTGAGTCGCCTTGACTATTGGACACTGTTAATTTTGCATAATTTACAAAGGTAGCGCGGATAGACGCGGAGTCGTATTCCGTTAAAAACGGAGAGCTTTGGGTTAAAAATATATTAGCAAAATCCCCTGACGCAATCCATCCATCAACCACAATTTTAGGCGCATAATAAGGTTGTTCCACCTCAATATCCCTGGAGCAGCCGAATAAGGCAACAAACGCCGATATAATTAGAATTCTTCCCATAATTAAAACTTATATCTCCAACTTACCGAAGGCATTATCGGAAATAACGAAACCTGACGTGCTTTGATGCTAAGTTCGTATGTTCCCTCTCCATCATCGATATGATAATAAATAAAATATGGATTACTTCTGTTGAGTACATTAATCAATGAAAAATTTAATATGGACTCATGAAACCATTTTGATTTTAACCTGTAGTTCAGCGATAAATCCAAACGATGATATACGGGCATACGATAGTTATTTACACCTTCGTAGTCGTTACTTATATCGCCCATCATCCAATACCTTCCCTTGGGCAAAGTGGCTTTATTACCTGTTGCAAACACAAATGCCGTACCCAGTTCCCACCTTGAATTTAATAGGCAACTTCCCAAAAAGTTTAAATCGTGCCTCCTGTCGTATTTCGCTTCGTGCCAGGCTCCTTGGTTAATCTGGTCAAACTTTTGTCGTGTCCATCCAAGTGTATACGAGATGTTTGCATTGTATTTGGCAGCCGTTTTTTTCACAGTAAACTCGGTCCCCAACGATTTTGCACTTCCGCTGTAAAAATTATCCTCAAAATCATCTACTTCCTTATCCTCCACATTTACTTTTAGCATTAACGAATTATCCGATAGCTTGCCATATGCTTCTACGCCAAACTCAATTCCCATACCTTTCATTTCTCTGAAATAGCCCAAGGTAAACTGATGCCCTGTTTCTGCCGGCGCCTTTTTTGTGGCCGGCATCCAAATATCAGAAGGTAATGGAATAGATGCGATTGAGGCAAGATGAATGTTTTGTGAAATAAAACCGTAAGAGCTTTTTAACGATGCCACCTTAGACAAATCGTAGTTAGCCATAGCCACTATATTCGAAAGAATATCGCTAGTACTGTTCTTTTCTGAAAGAACCTCTTCCGATCTTTCCTGAGTTTTATCCAATAACTTGTAATACTCGAATGCCGCACCCAAATAAACCTCCCATCTATCCGAAAAAGTATACCTATCCGAGACAGGCAACTTTACTGACAGATGTTTATATGAATTATAGGCTGTGCCGGAATTTGTATTTAAAGAAATATCAATATCCTGAGGAGAAATGTCTTTACGAGTTACATGAGCTCCCCACCTAATTACATGATTACCCGTCTGCAACAGGAATTCATTTTTAAATTGATATTGTTTATAATCGGTCTCAAATTTTAGGTTTTGGTCGATAAAATCAACCGCCAAAGAAGATTTATAGCCAGCATAAGAAATAACGTTCTTCATGGATAAATGGGCATTCATCATATATTTCCAGGAAAACGCCGCACCTTCGTTACCCCATTCATTATCCAACGCCACTGCCCTATCTGAATTATTAAATTGAAACACATCTCTACCTTTATACCAGGACAAAGCGAGTGCTGATGCGCCGTTCTGGTATCGGATCTTTCCGTTTAAATCGTAAAAATTAAACGTATTGTTTACAAAGTAGTTGTCTTCATCATTGATAAAAGGTTTTGCCAACGCTTGCAGGGCTTCTAAATAACTACGCCGGAAACCCAGGCTGAAGTACCACTTTTGGTTTTTGGACATACCCTGATAACTAAGGTTAGAGGATATATTGCCCCAATTTCCCGACCAATTGTAGGCAGCATCCTTTCTGTCGTTTGTATTCACAATTATGGACGAAGCTAACCGGGATGCCTGATGAACCGGGGCATTTCCTTTATAAAATTCAACCTTGTCAACTAACAAGGGGTTAAATACCGAGTAAATACCCATCAGGTGAGATGGATTCATTAGCTCAATCTCGTCGAAAACAATATAGTTGTGACCGGGAGAACCTCCCCTCACATAAATTCCTGAATTACCCTCGTTTACTGACTGTATCCCAGGCATTAATTGTAATGTTCGCACCAAATCCGGGGCTCCCAATACGGAAGGGGTTAATAATATATCTTGCTGCTTAAGCTCTATTTTACCCGGCACCGGGGACTTGACCAGGGACTTCCCGCTCCCACTAACAGTAACTTCTTCTGTCAGATATTTTTTTGTCCTTAATTTAACCTCTAATTGATTTGCACCGGACGGTTTTACCCTCAGAACCAAAGGTTCAAAAGCAGTATGGAAGAATTTTATTTGAACAGAATCATCACTGCGAAAACATAGTTCAAACAGCCCATTCCCGTTACTCACAGTCCCTATGCTCAAATCTGAAGTAGCCACATGTACGAAAGCTATCGGTTCTCCATTTTCATTATCCAGTATCCTTCCTAAGATACACCAATCCCCGTTTTGTGACTTTCCAAAAACACAAATAGATAAATAAATAAAGCACACAGCAATTCTATTCCAATTCATCCGGTTATAATAAGTCTTTCCATTAATCTATGGCTAAAACAATTACAATAGTAGTAAAAATGAATTAACAATGATCTGAAAAAAAAATCACAAAAATAATAACATTTATTTCGTACCGTCGTATCAGGAATAGATTTTAACCCTTAATCATAAACCATGACAAACTATACTTCTAGTATTCAAAAACCAAATACAAACCTTCCCTTATCAATTCATTACAACAATTCACATTTGAACTTTTGAGCATTTAATTCATAATTTGGATTTTTGTTCAGTATTATATTCTATTAAGTATATTTTATATTTTGCACAATAATAAAACACCATATTACACACATAATTAAAAACACATGAAAAATCTATTTAAGTTTAATTTATTGGTAGTAGCCATATCTACGTTATTTTTCACAAGTTGTGAAGATGATAAAGAAACAACTACCATTGACATTGCAAAAACATTAGAAGAAGCCCTTGAGGCAGAATATTCTACAGAAGACCCGGAAGAGTCGAAGCAAAACATCGAGGACGAAGCGGTACAACTTGTGAACAGTATTAAACAACTCGAACAAGAAGAAGCCATTGATATGATGATGGAACTTAGCACAATGATGGAGTCTCTTGGAGAGTCGTCTGAGCCTGCTGCTGCAAACAGTATTTTAAATCTCCCGATGCGAACAGCAAGTATTATTGCTGATGAAGACAAGAGTACTGCAGACGTTTACACTGCGTTAAAATCAGCAACCGCGGAAACTTTTAACTTATCAGACAAATATGAAGAACTGAAGGGAACATACGTATACAACTTTGACACGAAGGAATTTGATGAACCGACGGTAAACAGTGAGGCCATTGTGTTCCAATTCCCGGGAAAAGAAGGCGACCCAACCAATACGGCTGAATTAAAAATTAGTGGCTTGGAAGTTAAAACCATTGCGGAGCCACGCGAAGACTTAGAAATAAATGGAGCTTTGGAAGTTCCTACTGCCCTGACATCATCGCTAAAGTATAATAACAAAGAAGTTATGACATACACTTTAGCAGCTAGTTACATGGACGATGCTACTCCTACTTCTTTATCGAACATTATTACCATTGGCGATTTCTCTTTTACACAAGTATTAAATCACAGTCAGTATGCTGAGGCTAGTTTTGACTTTAGTTTAAAAAATGGCGATAGTATTCTACTTGCTTTTGGTGCTGAAGCGGCCGGCGACTGGTCAGAAGAAAATATTGACGCCAACACGTACGAAGAAAGTGAAACATACACTTGGTGGGGTTACGAATACAACGCATCTACAGGTCAATACGAACAAGTAGAACATTCCGAAACTGACACCTGGAATGAAACCTATATGGAAGAAATCATTAACCAGGGCAATGCATACGTTCAATTAATGAACTTAAAAGCAGTAGGTAAAGTTAATATCAAAGCTTTGGTTGATGGAGAACAAGAATTTGAAGAAGAACATGAAGCTGACCGCGATGAATATGGCGACTATCCGGATGAAATCAAAGAAGCAGAAGCAGACAACCTGGTAGAATTAGCCAATCAGCATGTACAGTTAGTTTTAACCTATGCCGACAAAAACACTTTAATTGCGGCTTTAGAAGCATATAAGGTTCAGGAAACAGAAACTTATTCATATGATGGAACTACTTATACTAATACGGATTACTATTTAGATTTCAGAATGGTATTCCAGGATAACTCCAAAGTTTCTATGGAAACATTCGTGGAAGATGAGCTTTCCAGTTTCTTTGAGGCACTAAACGACTTCATCAAAACTATGAACACCAATTACGATGCAGGTTTTGAAGAGATTGATCCTTCAGAATCGGACGATGAGCAAAGTACTGCTGCATAATTAAACCCGCAATATGCATTAGAAATTCTATTACACATTGAAATTACTTTAAAACAAGGCACTTCGTTGCATCACTTCAACTCACCAGAACGATGCTCCTGAAAGTAATCGGGACAAGTTATGCCTCGTTTCAGTAATGCCTTGTTTTATTGTACTTGCAATGCTCATGACGAACCTCCAATACATAATCCGGGTTAAAGCAAAGAGTCTATTTTACAATATCAAGCGTGAGTTTCGGATGAGGCTCACGTTTTTTTTGTTTATACGCTTGGGTCCATACAGGCAACTCAGCATCTCATCTAACCTATCGAGATAAGTCAAAACGGCCTTCCTTTTCCATTTTCTTTCCATTTTTAAAGCCCACTTTTTCAAGCAATTCTGAAAAACTGATTTATAACTTATATTATTCCCTATTTAATACTTATCTTAATCGGAATAAAAAACTACAACGCCTAATTTTAAGGTTATGCAAATAATATTCAACATCCATTATCACACCCTATTAGGGCAAAATATTTATGTCTGCGGCTCTAACCAATCATTGGGTAAATGGAAAACATCAAAAGCTTTAAAACTAAGTTATGCCAATAATGGCGACTGGACCGGGGAATGTAAGATCAACACATCTGATAAGTTGATCGAATACAAATATTTTGTACAGGATGAATCTGGCAATATTATTTGGGAATGGGGAGTTTCGAGAGAGCTCAGCATTAATAAGAAGGATAACAAGTCGGTTATCGTTATAACGGATAACTGGCGAGCTCCTTTAAACGAAGAAAAAATAATGTACAGCTCGGCATTTAGAAAGGTAATTATGAAACCTTCCAGAACGTTTAATCCTCCAAAAAACCAATCCGATCAAGCGCTGGAATTTAAAATTAATGTTCCCAGGATAGGGACCAACCACCGCCTGTGCATCATTGGCAATCAAAAGGTGTTAGGCAATTGGGATCTGGACAAGCCATTGCTGATGGGTACTGGCAACAACTTTCCGGAATGGTGTGCCTCGATTGATCTTAACAAAGTGGAGTTCCCGCTCAGCTACAAATACGCCATTTATAATTCAGACACAAAAAAAATTAGCACCATTGAAGAAGGTGAAGATAGACAAATAGGCCAGCCCGAAATTACCGAAAAAAAAATCACCTTCGTTAAACAGGACGAATCGTTTAAGTATCCGTTTGGCAATTGGAAAGGGGCGGGTGTTGCTGTCCCTGTGTTCTCACTGCGCAGCAAGGATAGTTTTGGAGTAGGTGAGTTTAACGATTTATTTGCATTTATCGACTGGGCGAAAAGTGTTGGAATGAAGATGGTGCAACTGCTCCCTGTCAACGAAACCATTGCTTCGCACAATTGGCTGGATTCCTATCCTTATAAATCAATCTCGGTGATGGCTTTGCACCCCCTCTATTTGAACCTGGGAAAGATGGGGAAACTCAAGGATAAAAAAATGATGGAAGGATTTGAGGCGCTAAGCAATAAACTGAATTCTGAAATTCACGTCAATTACCCTGAGGTATTACGGGCCAAAAGCGAGTATTATAAATTATTGTTCGACCAGGAAAAAGAAACTTTTTTCGACGACAAAGCGTACATCAGCTTCTTTAAAAAGAATAAAAAATGGCTTATTCCCTATGCTGCTTTCGCCTACTTGAGGGATAAAATGAAGAATCCCGACTTCAGGCAATGGACAGAGCACAGCACCTATGACGAAAAGGCCATATTGAAAATAAGTGCTGCTCATTCAAACGAATGGGATGACATTGCGGTTCATTACTTTATACAATATCATTTAGATAAACAGCTGAAGGAGGTAAGCGAATATGCCCGTAAAAATGGAGTTGTATTAAAAGGCGATATCCCTATCGGCATTAGCCCTAACAGCGTAGAGGCGTGGACCGAACCTCACCTGTTTCATCTGAACGGTCAGGCCGGCGCTCCTCCGGATGACTTTGCCGTAAAAGGACAAAACTGGGGCTTCCCCACTTATAACTGGGAAGCCATGGCCAAAGATAAATATAGATGGTGGATCGACCGATTGCAAAAAATGGCCGATTACTTTGATGCATACCGCATCGACCACATACTAGGATTTTTCAGAATATGGGAAATCCCCTCGGATGCCGTTGAAGGTTTAATGGGGCATTTTAAACCCGCATTGCCCATGACTGTGCAAGAGATTGAAAGTTACCACATTGTTTTCGATTACGAGCGTTATGTTAAACCATATATCAAACACCATATCGTAGAAGCGTTATTTAACGAACATGCCCCGCGTGTAATAAATGATTTTTTAGAGGATACTGGTCATGGTAATTATCAGCTGAAGCAAGATTTTGATTCGCAATTAAAAGTTAATGCTTATTTCCTACAAGGCATTGAAGAAGAAGACCTGAGCATTACCGACAGAGAAATAAGAGATGGCCTGTTTGATTTAATTTCCAACGTTTTAATCGTTCAGACTGGTGAGAACGAGTTTCATCCCAGAATTTGTGTACATAACACTTCTTCCTTTGCTGAGTTGGATGATCATACAAAAGGTCAAATGTCCAAATTATATTTTCATTTCTTTTATCAAAGGCACGATGATTTCTGGTACCACCAGGCCATGAATAAACTGCCTCAAATTATTGAAGCCAGCGATATGTTGGTATGCGGGGAGGATTTGGGAATGGTTCCCGATTGTGTGCCCCCCGTGATGGAGGCATTAAATATTTTAAGTCTGGAAATCCAGCGTATGTCGAAGAACTCTTTAATCAAGTTTGCCCATCCGGCTGATGCCCCATACTTATCTGTTTGCACTACCTCCACCCATGATATGTCAACCATCAGAGGCTGGTGGGAGGAAGATAAAGAATCGATTCAGGACTTTTATAACAACCAATTGGGCAACCATGGGGAAGCTCCTTTTTATGCCGAACCGGAGATATGTTTACAAATCATCACGCAACATATGTATTCCCCGGCCATGTGGACCATTTTCCCTATACAGGATTTGATAGCTTTGGACGGTGATTTAAGATGGCGGGAAACACATGAAGAACAAATCAACTATCCGAGCAATGTACGACACCGTTGGAGATTCAGAATGCAGCAAAGCATTCAAGAACTAAAGGAAGCAACAGACTTAAATGCTTTGTTAAAAAACCTAATAGAAGACTCGGGAAGAAACACTAAATATTGACACCATCGTTAATTGGCAAATAGGTATCAGTCAATGGGCAATCGTCTGTTTTAAATTGGCAATTTATCCTTACTGCAAAGATTTTTTGTCCTCAGATCCCTAGGATCAAACGGATTAATACAGCTTTGTTGTTTGCGGTATTCCCATGGAGAACCAAGAACCGTATTCATCAGAATAACTTGTGGACAAACAGGTTAATTATCCATAATTCTCCGAATATGCCCATTCTTTTAATTCTCCAGTACCACTTTAGTCATGAACTCATCCATGGTTATCCTAATTTTTTTGGTTGGAACAAGGTAATTGTTGGCGATAATACAAAAGGCAGTTTTTTTACCCGATACAGTGGTTGCGTATCCACAATACCCCAACACGCCTTCAAAAGAACCACTCTTCCCAATTATCCGGCCTTCTAAATCAGGATGTTTAAACACACTTCGCAACGTACCCGATTCACCTCCCCTGGCCAACGATTCTGCATAAAAACTAAAGTTACCACTATTCTGATTCATCCAGTTCAGCAACTGTACCATACCCTTGGCTGAAACCAGGTTTTTAGGCGTTAAACCACTACCATCCCTCAGGCGAAAGCTATGGTTGAAATCTATTTTATCTTCCCAGAATTCACGTACGGCTAAATTGCCATAGTCCCATGTTGGTTGGCCTTTTAATTCTTTGGCTATAGTTAGCAGAAGCTGGTCGGCAAATAGGTTATTGCTTTTTTGGTTGACAACCTTGATAATCTCCGAAAGTGGTGGCGAATGATAAGTGCAAATCGGGATATTTTTCTTTTCCTTTGACGCACCCCCAGGTCTTTTTTCACCAATTTCAATCCCGTTTTTGTTAAGATATTCTATCAAATCCTTTTTAAACGCTGCTATAGGATCTGGCAACGCAGCCTTGATCTTAAATAATGAACGGTTCTTTGGTATTGAACCTTCTATCCACCACTGCTGCATCTTACCTATTCCATAAACATATGCGCTGTCGTTATTATGTGCAGCTGCCACAGCCTCACATCGAATTGAATATGGTTTAATATCAGGATCTATGGACACGACCCGGCACTTTGTTCCAACAGCTCCCGAACTCAAAGTAACCTCTGCGGTATTATCCCGCCAATTAAAACCCTGAGGGGAAGCACCATAATAGTTACCCATATCTTCCCATAGCCTGGGGGCGGAATAGCCGATTTGATCGGCTATCACATGAAGGCTTCCTACGATGGATTGAATGCCCGCTTTCTTCAGCCCATCTGCCACAGCCGAGAATATCATTTCGGGAGCGGTTTCCTCAAAATACCTGGAACCCAATGTTGGATCCCCATAAGACGTAACGATTAAATCACCGTACAACTTCCTGCCTTTCTTCTCTCCCCTGTAAAAAAAATCTGTTTGGTAGGTATAACCGGCACCCAAAAGCTCCAGTGCGGTTGCTGTAGTAACTACTTTAGTCAAGGAAGCAGGCATTAGGCGCAGATTCTCGCCTTGTGAGAAAAGAATTTCCTGCGTTGTTATTTCCTGAACTTTAATGGAGGTAATAGTTCCGTTATCATCAACATATAATTGAGCCCGGATGCTGTTTAGCGATATAATGAAAACAAGGATAAAAAGGGTTAACTTCATTGAATGGCTCCTATTTGTTCTTTCAAATTTTCAATAGACTTAACGCGTTTACTCATATAAAAAGAATATTGAATCAAACGTCTTTTGTCCACAGCCGCCGATTGCCCCTTCAAATCACCGAGAATATCCAGTCCTTCATCCAACCAATATTCCGCGGATTCATAGTCACTTAAAATTTCCGAGGCCAATGCCAGATTATATGCTGCCCTTGCCTTTACCTTCTTTTGGGAATGGTCAAAAACATATTTCCAGATTTTGATAGCCTCACCCCACTGTTCCTTTTTAACAAATTCAGCCGCCTGAATAAAATGATAGTTACCGGAAATATAATAACCTCTTTGTTGCGTCTCCCAATAAGGTGCTATATGGTTTGCCATTTTTGTTCCCATATACATGGCATGTTCCGCAAGACCATTTTTTAGCGTTGGCAATTTTAAGGCTACTGCATTTATATTCCCCCCATCACCATCCCACGAAATAGTATCGCGTTGGGTTTCCTGAAAAATTACGTCTTTGTTTAAATTGTCATATCCCCGCCATAAAATAGCCCCCGCCACATCCAAATAACCAAACAAGTAGCCATCATACATCCTCTTCACCTCAATGAATGTGCTATACATATTCTTCTCGAAAGCAATTACTGCCTGGGCATCATATTGCGCACATATATCATTCACCTGCTGCCAACTCATGGCACGATTAACCAAATTTTTATTTTCTTTCAATGGTTCGTCATGAAAGTATATTGAATCGAAAAATTGTCTTCCTTGTAACTCTTCTTTCAGTGCCGATAAGGTTAATGTAGCGTATTCATCCAGCCAAATGGTATCGATACTTAACTTGGAGTCAATCGTTTTTACTTTGTGTACGTCTTTTCCCCTAAATGCTACTGAATTATCTACCAATACCACCGACTTAATTTCTGGTTGAACCGAGTGTTTGGCGGGCATCAATAAATCAATGTTCAAAGTTTGATACGTTGAACATGACGCAAGCAACAAAGTAATAAACAGTATTAATAAACCTCGAAATAACATAGCTGACTTTTAACGGGTAATATATTTGTTCCACAAAAAAAATGCCTAAGTATACATTTACGCAGACAAAACATCCCAAGTTATTTACTCATTTCCAGAATTTCGGTTACTGCTGCATCATTCAACCTGCGGAAGTAACCGATAGGACCAAATTGGCAGGCTTTCTCGCCCATGGTTTTAAAATGCTCCGCAGGAATATCAACGTCCGATAATTTGGAAGGCATATGCAAAGAATTGAAAAAAGACCGAATAGCATCAATTGTTTTTGTGGCAGCCGCCATATCTTCCCCCTCATCAATGCCAAACACATTTTTACCCAGGCGGACAAATTTAAAAGCATTGCGCTCGTTCAAAACAAATTTCATCCAATTGGGAAAAAGAATGGCCAGTCCGACTCCATGCGTCAAGTCATAAATAGCACTTACTTCGTGTTCGATCATATGCGTACCCCAATCACCCATCATTTTTCCCGTACCTGTCAGGCCATTCAATGCCAAACTTGAAGCCCACATTAAATTGGCTCTGGCTTCGTAATTTTCCGGTTCGTTAATAACAATTGGCCCATATTTAATACAGGTTTTTAAAATTCCTTCCGCCAAGCTATCTTGCAGTTCCGTTCCACTATCCGGGGTAAAATATTGCTCAAAAATATGACTCATAATGTCTACCACACCGGAGGCCGTCTGCCACTTATTCACCGAAAACGTTAATGTTGGATCCAGAATTGAAAACTTTGGCTTCAGCAGTTCGCTATTTATGGGCAGCTTTTCTTTTGTATCATCGTTCGTGATTACCGAACCGCCATTCATTTCCGATCCGGTAGCTGCCAATGTTAAAATTGTACCAATAGGCACCGCACTTTCCGGTATGGCCTTGCGGGCATAAAAATCCCAAACATCGCCTTTGTAATCCACCCCTGCCGCAATAGCCTTAGAGCCATCAATAATGCTTCCCCCACCTACGGCAAGGATAAACCCAATATTCTTCTCCCTGCAAATATTAATACCTTCTTTAACGCTGGTTAGTCGCGGGTTGGGTTGAATACCCCCCAATTCTTCAATATGAATATCTCTCGCCCGAAGTTTGGTTTTTACAGCATCCAACAGACCGCTCTTAACTACGGAACCTTGCCCATAAGTAATTAAAACCCTGTCGCTATAAGTCAACACTTCATCTGCCAATTCGTTGATTTTGTTTTTTCCAAAAAGTATTTTGGTTCCGGCTTGATAATTAAAATTCTTCATAGTTCTTTTGTATTTGACTTGAACCCTACATTCGTTCTTTTTTTTAGTTCGCCTAAATTAATTAACCTTGAGAAGATTTCATAATTTCGAATGCCTTTATCAGCTATGTTTCACAAATTAAATCGTGTAACATATCGTTATCTTTGACGTATTACATTGAGGTTCTGTTTCTCTGAACAACTTCCCTTTGATCACAGACACAGATTAATTCGATTTGGGATCGAACAAAAATGAGATACTCAAGTTCATATCAATAGAATAGGATTTAATGGGAAATTCAATCATAATAGAATTATTGCAGAATACAGCGGTTTTACTGGCTTTTGCAATGCTCTACGGAAGTTTTTGGATTAAAAATGAGAACCATAAAAACAAAAGCAAAAAAATTCTTATTGGATTAATCCTGGGGGGAATTGGAATAGTGCTTATGTACACCCCATGGCATTGGGTACCCGGAATTACATTTGACACACGCTCCGTAATGCTTTCCATTTCCGGTTTGTTTTTTGGTCCTATACCTACTGCTATTGCCATCGCAATAACAGGTACTGCCCGATTAACCATTGGGGGTGATGGGCAATGGATGGGCATTTCTGTCATTATTTCATCGGGTGCTATAGGATTGTTATGGAGAACATACAGACCTCAATGGAAAACTAAAAATTACCTTTGGGAACTGTTAGGTCTAGGAGCCACGGTGCACGCAACCATGGCTATCTGCACCATGCTGCTTCCCTCCGAAAAAATCATACCTACATTAGAAACCATCACAATTCCTTTAATTTTTATTTATACGCCGGCTACAATGTTACTTGGGTTAGTCATGCTCAAGCAATATAAAAACTGGCAAAACAGGTTGGCTCAATCAAAACTAGAGGAATCTGAAAGCCGATTGTTAAAAGTTTTTGAAAGTGGAAATATTGTATCCATCCAACTCAATACCGAGGGCAATATTACATACTGCAACGATTACTTAATGCAAATTTCAGGGTACGAAAAAAATGAAATAATAGGTAAAAACTGGTTTGACTGGTTTATTGCTGAAGAGGATCGAGCGGAAATTTATAATATATTTAACCGTAGTATCCATAACGACAATCCGTTTAAGAATCATGATAACAAGATTCTGTCAAAAACAGGTGAGCCCATATTTATTTCGTGGCACAACACGCAATTTAAAGACGAATCCAATACCATTGTTGGTATTGCAAGTATTGGGGTAAACATTACCAACAACAAACTTTACGAAAACCAATTAAAAGAAAAAAACGAAGAAATAGAAATACAGAATATTGAATATAAACTCATTAACGAAAAACTTACGGAAGCCAAGGAAAAAGCGGAAGAAAGCGAGCGGTTAAAATCAGCCTTTCTTTCTAACATGAGTCATGAAATACGAACTCCCATGAACGGCATTTTAGGTTTTACTGATTTATTACAGGCACCGGATTTAACCAAAGAGCAGCAAACGGAATACATCAAAATTATCGAAAACAGCGGAAAGCGCTTGCTCAGCATCATTAATGACATAATCGATATCTCAAAAATTGAATCTGGATTAATGAAAGTAGTCATAAAAGATTGCAATATAAATGAACTGATCCAATATATTTATACTTTTTTTAAACCGGAAGCAGAAGCTAAAGGCCTAACGCTTCTGTGTAAAAATGGCATAGCTAACAACGAAGCAATACTACAAACCGATTGCGAAAAGCTGTATGCCATATTAACAAACCTGGTAAAAAATGCTATTAATTACACCGATAAAGGACATGTAGAGTTTGGTTACGAACCCATTTCAGATAGCCATACCAAAACGATACAGTTTTATGTAAAAGATACAGGTATAGGCATCTCAAAAAAACAGCGGGATGCTATTTTCGAACGTTTTATTCAGGGCCATACTATCCATAAAATGGCCCTTCAAGGAACTGGTTTGGGATTATCAATTACTAAATCATATGTCCAGATGTTGGGAGGGAAAATATGGCTGGAAAGCAAAGAAAATGTGGGATCCTCGTTTTTTTTCACCCTGCCTTGCAATGATTAACTTTACAGCAATTGCTCCCTGAAAATAATGAAAATTGTTTCCGGAAGCTATGCTCTATTATCGACACCACCGGCGATATAACCTGTGAGCCTATCCTATAAAATACACCAGATACAAATTCATTTTCAGAATCGAAGCTTTTTAACTTTCTTTGTGGGACAATAGAAACCACACATCTTCTATAATGACAAAAGAGAATACGGGAAATAAAATATCATCATCCTTAGAAAAATTTATACTTCATCTTCATCCAACCAAAATTGACAAGCGAGCTCTAAAGTTCAACCGCACCTTTGGTCTGGGCGGAATACTGGCATTGCTTTTTGTTATCCTGAGCGTGACAGGTCTGCTATTGAGGTTTTCATATATCCCAACCGTCCAGCATGCGTACGACTCCATTCTGGCTTTGCAAAACAATACGGTATTCGGACAATTCATCCGAAACCTGCATCATATTTCGGCCAAGCTGATGATTGTGGTTTCCTTCCTGCATTTGATACGTACCTATTATTCGCAAGCTATTTACCAAAAAAGAGCGGAGAACTGGATATATGGTTTGATCATGATGTTCCTGGTGATTGTTTCGTCGTTTACGGGATATCTTTTGCCTTGGGACCAACTGGCTTATTGGGCAGTTACCGTTATCACCCAGATTATAGAGTATATACCGTGGATCGGACATCCTATGGCCAATATGGTTCGGGGTAGCGACGTGGTGGATGGCAATACCCTTTTGAACTTTTATTCCCTGCACACGGGCATACTCCCGCTGGTTTTTATTTTTCTGATGAGTATGCACTTCTGGCTGGTCCGTAAGGCGGGGGGGGTGGCTTTACCAAAGCAAGATAAGATTGAAAAGGTACATGTGATCCCTAACCTAATCTGGTTAGAAATCATGGTGGCAGCATTGCTTATCGCCGGCCTCTTTGTTTTCTCTATTTTTTATCATGCCCCATTACTTGAACAAGCCAACCCATTAAACAGCCCTAACCCAAGCAAAGCCCCCTGGTATTTCTTGGGCGCCCAGGAATTGTTGTTACATGTACACCCGTTTTTTAGTGCGGTGGTATTGCCTTTTGCCGTGGCATTCTTCTTTTTCTACCTCCCCTATTTTAAATACTCCAACCTGAATATAGGCGTTTGGTTTAACTCGGCCCTGGGCAAGAAAATGACGATACACGCCGGCATATTTGCTTTTATTTTCACTTTTGTTTTGATTTATTTGTTGGAACATTTCCTCCACTTTGATTTATGGTTTGCCAGCCTGGGTAGCTGGTTCGCCACCGGACTGATTCCGTTCTTGATTTACACCTTGCCTATGCTCGGGTATTTAATATATTGGAAAAAGAAACATGGCGCCAAAACAGAGGAGTTGGTGATGACCATCACTACCATATTGATGTCATCGTATATAACTATGTTGCTGATATCTCTTTTGTTGAGAGGTAAGGGAATGTTGATGATTATCTAAAAATCTGATAGACTAAAATGAATTTCGACAGAAGAAAATTTATAAAGCGGTTACTCGTAGCTGCGGCATCCGTGGAAGGCTTCTTTTTAATTAAAGGAGGTGTCAGCAAAGTGGAACATGCCGACACAAAAAAAGAATTATTTAATGCAGGAAGAGTAGATTCGTTTAATAAGAACAAAACCTATCCTTTTATGACAGGTCATTTTTTTCTGAGACGATTCGAAGACGGGGGGTTCCTGGCCATGTCGGTCAAATGCACGCACTTGGGGTGTGTGGTCAACTCAAACCTCAAAACCGGCGGCTTCAACTGCCCTTGCCACCGATCGCAGTTTAACCGCTTTGGCGAGGTACTATCGGCGCCTGCCACCCGACCATTGGACACCTTCCCCATAAAAATTGAGAATGGGGAAATCTTTATCGACACCAACCATCCTGTGAAAAGAAAATCTTTTGAAAAATCACAGTTAACCTACGCATAATGGAGAATCGCAATAAAATAGAACGCATCAGTCTGATCGCCATTATCGTGGCCATTATTTCCATTCCCGCGTATACCGTAATCCGTACCTATAGCGGAGACGATGCAGAGCAGGCCCATGAAGCCACCTATGTGGGCAGGGAAACCTGCGTTGAATGCCATCTGAACGAATATAACGAATGGGTGGGTTCCGATCACGACAGGGCGATGGAACATGCCAACGACTCCACCGTGTTGGGCGATTTCAACAACCAGTCGCTCGATTACAATGGGATGACACATCGGTTTTATAAGCGCGACGGACGATTTTATGTTGAAACGGATGGGGAATCAGGCCAACTTGAGGAGTTTGAGATTAAATACACCTTTGGTTATTATCCCCTGCAACAATACCTGGTTGCGTTTGACAAGGGTCGATTGCAGACACTGCCTTTAACATGGAACTCCAAAGACAGTGTCTGGTACCACATGGCAGAGGAGATTTACACCAACGAAATTATTGAGAGCAACAACTGGCTGCACTGGACCAACCAGGCCCAAAACTGGAACGGTATGTGTGCCGATTGTCATTCCACCAACCTGGTGAAAGGATATGATGTGGAAACCGATTCGTACCATACAACCTGGAGCGAGATCGACGTTAGCTGTGAAGCCTGCCACGGCCCGGCATCAAAACACCTGGAATGGGCAGCCAAAGCCGAATATGCCCGCAATGAGCACAACAACTTTGGCCTGGTGGTTAAAACCAGCGGCATCGACAACAAGCAATATGTGGATTTATGTGTCAGGTGCCATACCCGCCGCGGCTCCGTTTCTGATTTTGTTCATAGCGCGGACATATACAATCATACGATCCCCAACCTGCCAACAGGTGAAAATTACCATATCGATGGACAGATTCTGGACGAGGATTATGTGTATGGATCATTTACACAAAGCAAAATGTATATGCGCGACGTGCAGTGTAACGACTGTCACAATGTGCATAGCACCAAACGATTATTCGAGGACAACAGGTTATGTACGCAATGTCATCGTGCAGATGACTATGATACTTATAACCATCATTTCCATAAAGGGTATGGAGAGGTTGGAGAAGCGGTTATTGCCGATGACGGTGTTACGTTCGAGGTAGGCGAAGGCACCCGTTGTATCAACTGTCATATGCCGGCCCAGTTTTATATGGGTGTGGATTACCGTAACGACCACAGCATGCGTATACCCCGGCCGGATTTGACCAAGGAAATCGGTACACCCAATGCCTGTAACCAATGCCATGCCGACCAAACAACGGATTGGGCGATTGATTATGTGAACAAATGGCACGGCATCGGCCGACCATCGCAATACGGAACCGTATTTAAGGAAGCTCAATCGGGAAGCCAGGAAGGGTTCGACGGTCTGGTACATATTTACAACGACGAGGTTTATCCCGAAATAATCCGTGCTACCGCCATTCACCTGCTCGGCTTGCACTATCAAAGCAAAGCTAAAGACATACTGATTGAAGCGTTACACAATTTTAACGGCCATATTCGTTATAATGCCCTGCAAAACCTAATACTGGACGACCAAAAATCATTGAATTCGGTATTGGATTTACTGGGTGACCAAACCAAGGCGATCAGGATTGAAAGCGCATCCAAGTTATTCGGAGTGCCTCAGGAACAAATTCCGGCCAAGTATAAAAAAGCTTTGGACAAGGCCAAAGATGAATATCTGGAGGCCTTGAAATACAGTGCCGATTTCCCTACCGGCAAGTTTAATTTGGCCAACTTTTATTACAACGACAAGCAAATAGATAAAGCTGAAAAGTTCTATAAAAAAGCGTTGGAGCAGGATGCTGAACTACATACCATAAAAATCAATCTGGCATTATTATACAACAGCAAGGGTGAACCTAAAAAAACAGAATTATTGCTGAAAGATTACCTGAAGCATATGCCGGAGGACGGAAACACCATGTTCACCTATGCCCTGTTTTTATCGGAACAACAAAGATATGACGAGTCGATGGACTGGCTGTTAAAAGCTTCGGAATTTTCACCGCAAAACCCTCGTATCATGTACAACATCGCAATGATGTACGATTTCCGGAACAACAGTCGCGATGCCGAAAAATATCTTAACAAAGCGATTGCCATTCACCCGGATGACATGAGTTATTATATAGCCATGCTCAATCTGCACATGAAATACCAACAAAAGGACAAATCGAAAGAAATGGCCAGAATCATATTAAACAAGTTTCCTAACGTTCCTGACAAAGCGCAAATTGAAGCAATATTACAACAATAAGCGTGCAACGGCAGCGAAATAAATACGCCCGGGATGACGGGGTATAAGATCTTAACCGTCATCCCGGGGATTTAAAACGCCGTGCCAGGGAAAACCTACTGCATAAGTTACCATACTCCGTAAAGCGCCCAAATATGCGCAACGATTATCGTTTTAACCATCTGTTAACTTTTGTTTTTCGGGCTTTTTTGTTTTCTTTAGGCCGCATTATTGGCCACCATACAATGTGGTGAAAACATAGATAAATATGCAATAATTTATTGTCCGGACAGTTTAATTAAAGTAAACAATTTTAATAACCATGATACGTACCAACCTGATTTTGCTTTTTGCCGCTGTATTATTCTCGGCAGGTGCCATTGCGCAGTCCACCCATAACCTGGTGACTATTGGAGACAAAAATTATACAGTTGAAGAGTTCGATTTCATCTACAACAAGAACAACAACTTTTCCGAAGAGCCCAAATCCAAAAATGAATATATCGACCTGTTTGTCAACTACAAACTAAAAGTACACGAAGCTTGTGCACAAGGTCTCGACACTTTGCCTTCCTTCACCAAGGAATTTAACTATTATAAAGATGAACTGGCCAAGCCGTACCTATCGGATAAAAAAGTGACAGATCAACTCATCCGGGAAGCTTACGACAGGTTAAAAACGGAAGTGAACGCGAGTCACATTTTAATTAAACTGCCCCCTTCCCCATCGCCCGAAGACACCTTAAAAGCTTACGAGAAAATAAGTTCCATCGTTGAGAAATATAAAAACGGAGATGACTTTAACGAGTTAGCCGCACAATACTCCGAAGATCCTTCGGCCAGGAAAAACCAGGGCAAAATAGGATATTTCAGCGGATTTATGATGGTATATCCATTTGAATCGGCGGCGTATAACACGGCCGTAGGTGAAATTTCGCCCATTACCCGGACCTCCTTTGGATACCATGTGGTAAAAGTTCACGACAAAAGAAAAAACCGTGGCGAATTGAGAACTGCCCATATTATGCAAATGTTTCCTCCTGACTCACCGGAAAAAGTGATCGCCGAAAAACGGGCAAAAATCGATTCGGTACATCAGCTGGTTTTAAGAGGAGATGATTTTGCAGCCCTGGCCAAACAGTTTTCCGAAGATAGAAACAGCGCCAACAACAACGGTGAACTGCCCTGGTTTGGAACAGGCAGGATGATACCCGAATATAGTGAGCCTGCTTTCAAGCTCGATTCTGCCGGTAGCATCTCAGAGGTTATCCAAACGCCTTATGGATTCCATATCATCAAACTACTGGAAAAAAGAGGGGTTCCACCTTTCGATGAGAAGAAGGAAGAAATAAGCAACAGAATAGCCAAAGACGAAAGGGCCTATCAGGGTAAAAAGGCAGTCGTTGCCCGATTAAAGAAAGCGTATAACTATTGGCAAGACGATACGCTTTTGGAACAAATTAAAACAAAAGCGAAGGACAGCCAGCTGTCCGATGATGCGTTCTTTTCTGAATTTGAGAATTCCGGGGTCAATGTAGCGACCATGAACGGTTGGGATTTTACGGCATCTGCGTTTATTGCAAAACTAAAGGAGAACAGACAATTTACCCAACCCAGAAGGGCAAGCCTGATTGACAAACTGTCTGAAACAATCCTGGAGGATGAAATACTTGCCTTTGAGAAATCAAGATTGGAAGACAAATACCCCGAGTATAAATATTTGTTGAACGAATATCACGATGGCTTGTTGATATTTGAAATCAGCCAAAAAGAAATCTGGAACAAAGCCATTGAAGACAGCACAGGAATTGAATCGTACTACGCTGCTCATCAGGCAGATTATTTTTATCCCGAGAAAATGGAAGGCAAGATCTTCTTGACAAACGATAAAAAAGAACTGAGTGCGGCCAAAAAGTTGATGGCCTCAAATAATATCACAGCGGATTCATTGAAACAGCTGTTTCCTGATGCCAGGGTTATAGAAGGAACGTTCCATAAAGGCGAATATAAAGCGTTGGACAAGCAATTGTGGAAGGTGAAAAAATCGGAGGGAAAGATCGATCCCGACTATAAATACCTTTGGGGAGCCGGGCAAAAAATCGCCAAAAAACCCAAAAAACTGGAAGAAACCAGAGGTCAGGTAATTGCGGATTACCAAACCCAAATAGAAAATGAATGGTTAAACAAACTTAAAGCCAGGTATGTTCCTACGGTGAATAAGAAAGCATTAAAATACAGCAAAAAAGTAAAAAAGAAATAATGAAACCGGTATGGCCGGGGCAGATAATTGGGCACATCACCTGTCCCGCCCAAAGCGGGAGGTGCGCCATTAAAGTCCGAACTGGTTATCCGCGTTAAGCTAATTTATTAGAGTATATGAAAATCCACATTCGGTTATTAGTTGCAGCAATCCTTTGCTTTAGTGCCTGTAAAAACGTGGCACCGGACGAAGATGACGTGCCATTGGCTAAAGTAGACAACCGGATATTGACTCTATCGGAACTGGAAAAAGCCGTCCCTGGCAACCTGAGCAAAAACGACAGCATCGCCTTTACCCAGAACTATATCAACCGATGGGTTAAATCTGCCCTTTTATTGCGTAAGGCCGAACTAAACCTTACGCCCGAGGAAAAAGATGTGGACCAGATATTAAGCGATTACAGAGCATCTTTACTGATTCATCGGTACCAACAGAAACTCTTGCTTCAAAAATACGTGCCACTGATTTCATCTCAGGAAATTGAAGCGTATTATAACAAAATGAGCGAAAACTTTAAGCTCGACAGAGATATTATTCAGGGTGTTTTTGTGCAAGTTCCGCTCAATGCGCCTAATTTAAGTGACGTTAAAAAATGGTACCGATCAGATGATAGCGACGATTACGTTAAACTGGAAGAGTATTGTTTTCAGAATGCGCAAAAATTTGACAACTTCGTGGACAGGTGGGTTACCGTTGAAGAGATTAACGAACTGCTGCCCTTGCCTTTTCCTAAACACCCCATGTTTTTGGATTACAATAAATTTTACGAAACATCAGACAGTACTTCCCATTACCTGGTATCGATAAGGGCTTTTCACAAAGAGGATGATATTGCGCCGGTCAGCTTTGTTGAAGAGAAGATTAAGGCCATCTTGCTCAATAAAAAAAGGATCGAATTCATTAAAAACCTCGAAGAAGAACTATACGACGAAGGGTTAAAACAAAAGGTAATAAAATTCTACTAAAAAAGGTTGCCCATAAAGAGCAACCTTCTGTATTTATTAAAACCTAACCGTTCGTTTAACTTAAATTTCACTGTCTGAGTCTGTGTCTGATTTCGCTTTTCTTCCGGTAATTAATTTGCCGTATTCTTCAATCAAAACATTCATCTGATTTATCAACGAATCATATGATTCATTGCCATTGAGCGTTGCATGCGCCTTGATGTGATTCAACATGGTTTTATATTGCGACATCATCCCGTCCCTGATCTCTTTTACTTTCACGTCCGGATTCCCGGCTGTTTCCTGCACGCGTGCCAAAAAACGATCGTTAAAAAGTTTGTTCGAGGTGTCTAGCTCTTTCAGCCAGGCCTGTTGTCCCAGGGTTTCAACTGCATGCACCAATTCTTCCTCCGAGCGCCACTTTTCCACCAAATCATTTAACATACTGGTTTCGGCTCTGTAGTTCATACGAGCAGCTCCGGTATATGATTTCAAGGAATCCTTTAGTATTATGGCTGCCTCTTTCTTTTCCGGCTCGTAACTATAAGTGTAAGCTTCCACCAAAGTAGAAATACCAACAAAGTCTCTGTCACGGCGACCATCCAAATCAGCTATCTCTTCCGTTAAGATACTTCCTTGTTTTTGTTTAAACACTTCGGTAAGCCGATCCTGGTTTTGTTTTAAAGGAAGGTATTGGGCTTCAATTTGAATCCGGATCGGTTCATGTTTTTCAATAATAGCGAGTAAATCAGTATAAAACTGCACAAACTCGCTATTCCTGAGGCTAGTTAACTTTAAATTTAGAATCATAAGGTATTTGTTTAAAGTTAGATGATAATAAAGTGTCATTAATATAAAATATTATACTGATAATATCAAACAATATCCCATAATTTTTATATATATCCGAAAAACCGGCACGGTGGAAATCTTCGTTCCTGCCATGGACCAAAGCCTTCAAGTGAAATAATAAAAGACCAAAGACTGCCCGTCTGATGTCACGCAATCCTAAGTACACGGGATGGAGGGTGTGTCGGGGATCCACCTGCCAGAAACCGCCTCCCGTTGACGAAAACCTCCTGCAAGGTGCAGCAAGCCTTCCCCGCGTGACGGAAATGTCTCGCAGCAGGCAGGAATGCACCTCCATTTGAAAAAGAGCACCCGCAACCTGCAGGACAGTTTCACCACCTGACGAACACCTCACGCAACCTGCAGGAAGGTTTCTCTAATTAAAGACATGTTACGGTATGGCACAGAACATTCTAATTAATGATTTAGGTTCACTAATGTCCCATTAAAATTGGAACGTTATTAAAAGTAAATAAACATGGCGCATTAAACGTATTACGATCTTTGTCATTTTGAAATTTAGTTTTAGCAAAGAGGTCTCGAAGATGTGTTTTGACGGTCAAAGATATACTCAAGATATGCAAAACTTCATATGTGCTTCTATCAAGTTACATGTCCTGCCGGACGGTGGCTTACAGGCAGTATGCACATATGGCAACACAGATTTGAATCCGAACGGCATTTTCTGGTAGTCCGCCGGAACTTTTTAATTTTCAGATGTTGTTTTAACCCGGATTATGCATTAGCACTTCGTCGTGAACATTGAAAGTGCAATAAAATCTTCAGGCTAATAGAAATGCAGCTTTCAAGTGCAGCCTAATAGGCATGGGAAATGTCAGTAAAATAAATATAGGCAGAACAAAAATAACAATGACCCTTCCTGAGTTCATACTGATATTGATTGAGGTGCGTCCAAAGACTCTACATTTATCATGTACAATATAACAGAATATATTGAACGCTCTGCTAGAGATCAATCATGGCCTTCATCACACCATCCTTATAACTGGCAACCAAATCAAAGGCCTGCTTTGAATCGACAAAGGAGAAACGGTGGGTTGGCATATTGCTAACGTCTATGTTTTCGTTGGCTAACAATTCCAAGGCCTCTTCCACTGTTCCATTTTGGCGACGAATATTCATAACAGTGACTTCTTTATGGCGTCCTTTACTTACAGGGAGGCGCCAATGATCGAATTGAGGAATTCCTATCAGCATCAAAATTCCACCCGGCTTTAATAAATCAAAGGCCTGTTCAACCGCCTCCTGTTTTCCACAACATTCAAACACAAGGTCTAAACCTTGAGGCTCCAGATCTAAAATTTCTTTCACCACATCCTTTTCATCAATATTACCTGCATAATGCGCCCCGGAATCCATAGCAATTTGAAGTCGTTCATTAATCTTATCACTCACAAAAACCTTAGAGGCCCCTTTTGTCAGCGCAGACAATAACACACTCATCCCTATGGGACCAAATCCTAAAATGCCCGCTTTTGCATTTTGTATCGGCATTGCCCTATTCACTGCGTAAAGACCAATAGCCAGCGGTTCCGAGATGGCCGCCTGATCATAGGTCATACGATCTGGAATAGGTAAACAAGAAGTTTCGGGCATCACAATAAATTCTGACAAGCTACCAGCGGCTTGTCCCGGACATCCAAGAAATTTTAGTTTACGACAGGTATGAGGCCTTCCACATTTGCATTGGTCACACTCAAAACAAGGCATGGCAGGTTCAATTGCCACCCGATCACCTATTTTCACATGAGAGACTGAAGCGCCCACTTTCTCAACGATACCAGCACATTCGTGTCCCACGGAAAAAGGATACGACACTACCTGATCGCCTATTTTTCCTGATACATAATAATGAACATCAGAACCACAGACAGCTACCACCTTTAAACGTATCAGCACATCATTATCCCTGCGCAATAACGGGATAGGTACTTCCTGCATTTCCATTTGTCTGATACCGGTAAGATTCATTGATTTCATAAATAGTTTCTTTAAAAATGTAACATCGCGTTATCGTTTTCTTAATCGGAAAAGATATTTATTAAAAATCGGAAAACAAAAAAGGTAGCGTTAAAACAAAGTTTACCCCCACCTTTCTTATTTATAGAAAAACTTACCACTAAAAGTGATGGAATAAAAAATCATAACCATCTAATTTTACTTTATATTGATAAAAGCTAAATTATAAATGATTAAAAGAAATAATGGCTGTTGGAGAAACAATTCAGCCAACACCAATCATTAAACCCGGATTATGTATTGGAGGTTTGTCATGAGCATGGCAAGTACAATATAACAAGGCATTACCCAAACGAGGCATCCCTTTCCCGATTACTTTCGGGAGCATCGTTCTGATGAGTTGAAGTGATGCAACGAAGTGTCTTGTTTTAAAGCAATTTCAATGGGTAATAGAATTTCTAATGCATATTGCGGGTTAAATGTTTATGCTAAAATCTTTCCATTAAACCTTATACTTCCCGCTGAATAATATATATTTGCAAGTGATGATAAAAAGAGGAACGAAAATTGGTAAATCAATCCCTGATTATGACTTTCTCAACAATCAGTTACTTATTAAATATCAAACAATTAGAGATTAAAACAAAAATAATGCACAAAACAACCATTTTATTGATTGCCACCATATCCACTATCCTATCTTTTAGTACTCCCCTGCTAAGCCAAAAAAATGTAATTGATGAAGTGATTGCCGTTGTGGGCGACAACGCCATATTAAAGTCCGATGTCGAATACCAGTACCAACAAGCTGTCATGCAAGGCGCATCGGCCAAAGGCAATTTAAAGTGTACACTTTTCGAACAACAGTTGATTCAAAAGCTGATGTTGAACCAGGCCGTATTGGACAGCGTGGAAGTGAGCGAGAACAACGTGATAAACGAAGTGGACCGCCGGATGAACGAATTTATCAGCAGGGCCGGCGGACGCGAAAAACTGGAAGAATGGTTTAACAAATCCGTACTGCAGATTAAAAAGGAACAAATGACCGTAGTCCGCGACCAAATGTTAACCGAAAGCATGCAACGTACCATTACCGAAAACATTGAACCCACGCCATCGCAGGTACGTGCTTATTATCGTAAAACACCGCAGGACAGCCTGCCCATGGTTCCGGTACAGTACGAGATTCAAAAAATTGCCGTATACCCCAGAATCGACCAAAAAGAAATTGACCGCGTTAAAAGCCGGTTAAGGGATTTCCAAAAGCAGGTGGCCGAAGGAAGGGATTTTGCCACTCTTGCCGTATTGTACTCCGAAGATCCGGGCAGTGCGACCAGCGGCGGCGATCTCGGATGGAGTACGCGCAGTACCTTTGTGCCCGAGTTTGCCAACGTGGCTTTTAACATGCAGGAAAAAAACAAAGTGTCCAAGATTGTTCAAACCGAGTTTGGGTATCACATTATTCAATTGTTAGACAGAAAAGGAGAGCGTATCAACGTTAGACATATCTTGTTGAAACCCAGAGTTTCGAGTGACGCCAACAAAGAAGCTGTTTCCAGATTGGATTCCATATCTAATTTAATCGCTGAGAAAAAATTGAGTTTTGAAGAGGCTGCCTTGTATTACTCCATGGACAAAGATACCAGGAACAACGGCGGATTAATGGTAAATATGCGCTCGCAGTCTTCTAACTTTGAACTTTCGGCCATACAACAACCACAATTGGCAAAAGAACTTCAAAAACTGAAGGAAGGAGAAATATCAAAACCTTTTAGTATTAAAGACGACAAAGGACACGATGTGTATGTTATCATCAAACAAAAAAGAAAAATAGCTCCTCACCGTGCCAACCTGAAAGATGATTACCAGCTGGTACAAAACATTATGACAGAAAAAAGACGTCAGGATGCCATTGATGACTGGATAAAAGAAAAGCAGCTGGATACGTATATCACCATTCATGACGATTGGCGGGACTGTAATTTTGAGTTTAAAAATTGGATTAAGTAATTATTTTACCTATTTTGTTTGGCAAATTATAAAAGTGTAGGAGGATGAGTATTACCGGGGAAAGCAAAATAGGACTTTTAATTTTATCGATTATCATTTGTGCTTCCTGTGCAAGGGAAGCCTATAACATATCTTTGAACGGGGTAATTGTGGACGAAGAAACCAATTGCCCCGTACCTCTTTCTTCCGTAAGGTGCTATTGTTTGTACCAGCATAATATCGACGAGTCGGCTACCCAAAAGCTAGATACCCATACCGACAGTTTGGGGCAGTACCAGTTAAAATTTAACAAAGGGTATAAAATAACCATGTCGATCGAAGCCAAGGATTATGTGGACAAATTTGTACAGTTTAAACCCTACAACGGTCATACCCCCGATACTATATATCTGAAGCGTAAACTTGTGTTTCAAACGTCTGCCGCTTCTCCGACGACCATACAACAATAAGCAGTCGCGAAAGTATCAAAATCTATGGTTTTGTAACATTTGCGAGGGTATTCCAAAAACATTCCGTGTTAGAATTTGATTTTTCTCAGAATAATCAGTTTGATCCCACGACCATTGACCAATGACCTTTTTAAAATTTGGCCTGATAATTGATTTCAACAAATCTGTTTGTTATTCTATCAACATGAATGAAAGGTTAGGATATCGGTTCACCCAAACAAATTATACTTATCCAAAATTGTCATTAGGTTGCACCTCAATGCCAATTGGATCAAGAATATCTAAACCTCGCTTCATAAAAGCAAGGTAAGATTTTCTATCCCATAGCCATCGGGAAGGCTTTCGACTGCTGACATTAAGGAATTTGAAGAATTCCGAATGACAGATCCCGGCTTATATTCATAATTGCCCTATTTAGGGATGGGATAATTTTCGTAATTTGGGTATTACTGCTATTTTTGCCGCATTAATAAAATTTATAGCTCGGTAATTCTAATGCATATATCAAATCGCATTTTCAAGATCATCATTTTAGCCTCTGTATTTTATACGGGAATTGTTTCCGGGCAAAAAAAAGTAATCGTCAATAATGCCGACAGCTTAAATTATGACGAAGCTATTTACGGGAAAGACGTGCAGGTGTTGATCGGCAATGTAAAATTCACCCACGAGACCGCCGTCATGTTCTGCGATACGGCCTATCGGTACATTCTCGATAACAAAATTAATGCAAACGGAAATATCCATATCATCCAAAACGACACGCTCCACCTGTATGGCAGAAGGTTAAACTACGATGGAAATACAGGTTTGGCCCAGGTCCGCGAGGATGTTCGTTTGGTTAATAAAGATGTGGTATTGACCACGGACTATTTAGACTACGATCGGGTAAACAATTTTGCCTACTATTTTAACTTTGGTAAGATTGTTAACAAAGAAAATACCTTAACCAGCAAAAAAGGTTATTACTACCCAGCTACTGACCAGGTCCATTATAAGGACAGTGTTGTAGCAACTAATCCTAAATACATCATTAAATCTGATACATTAATTTACCATACCGAAACAAAAGTTTCTAATATTGAAGGCCCCACTTTTATTATCAGTGATAGCAACACCATATATGCCGAAGCTGGTTACTACGACATGCAACACGATGTGGCTCTTTTAAAGGAAAATGCCTATGTTGAAGGAGAACAACTGTTAAAAGGAGACACTATTTATTACGATAGGGCGAGCGGCTATGGCGAGATATTTAACAGCATGGAGCTGCACGACACCACCAATAATCTGATCATTAAAGGGGATTACGGTTTTTACAACGAGATAACCCAGGATGCCCTGGCCACTTTAAATGCAGAGTTATTGCAGATTTATAATAAAGATACCCTTTTTCTTCACGCTGACACCTTACAGGCAGTGCCTCTGGAAGATGGCGAGCAGAAACTGATAAAGGCTTATCGAAAAGTAAAATATTTTAGGAGCGACATGCAAGGCCGTTGCGATTCCATGGTGTTCGATTCCAGGGACACCACCAACACTTTTTACTACGATCCTATTATGTGGTCGATGGGCAATCAGCTGACGGCGGACGTGATAAAGATGTACACCAAAAATGAGGTGCTTGATAAAGTGGACCTGATTGACAGGTCATTTATCATTTCGGAAGAAGATACAGGTCGTTACAACCAGGTAAAAGGAAAGCTCATGACCGGATACATACGGAACAATGAAATATACAAGATTAATGTAAATGGTAATGCGCAGTCGGTATATTTCCCCAAAGACCGGGAGTATGTTATTGGCGTGAACAGAGCCGAATGCAGCAATATGACTTTATATCTGACTCAGCGCATGGTAGACCAAATTACCATGCGCGTATCTCCAAACGGGAATATGAACCCTCCTTATTTAGTACCGGATGAAAACTTAAGGTTGGAAGGATTTTATTGGCTCGATGCCTTCAGGCCCAAAAGCAAGGAAGAAATATTTTTCTGGGAAGAACTCCCCACATTCGATCGCGGCGAAAACCGTTCGGAATATGATTTGGATGATACCTACGAAGAGTAGGATCAACATTTTAATTTGCACGAAACTGGCGTGTAAAATGGAATTTTTCGCAAGCAATACTTAAATGTACTTGGGAACTCCATACAATAACTATAAAATTCCATATGAATGAAACTACACCTTATCTTAACTGCGCTGCTCATTTTAACCTTAAATGCATTCTCTCAAATTACTTTTGAACCAGGATATTTTGTCAACCAGAAAAATGATACCGTACAATGTTTTATCAAAAATATGGACTGGAAAAATAATCCAGATAAATTTCAGTATAAAATAGGTGAAAATGGTGCCATAAAAATAGCGACAACTAACGATACCAAGGAATTCCACATTAATAATCACTCAAAGTACGAAAGTCACAAAGTAAACATCGACCGATCCACTGACAATATTGAGGAACTAGGAATTTCGAATGAACCACAATATAGCGAAGAAACTCTTTTTTTAAAGTTACTTGTAGCCGGTAAAGTTAAACTATATGCCTACGAAGACAGGAACCTAAACCGTTATTTCATAAGCACATCTACTACCAAAGTGGAACAGCTTATATATAAGAGGTACCTGCTTCAAGGTAAAATAAGCTACAATAAAAAGTTTAAACAGCAGCTTTTTACTTTGCTAAACGATCCTCAGATTGACAGAAAAGATATAATCAACTTAGATTATGAAAGAAAGGATCTTATAAAATTAATCAATCAATATAACGGCAACGGAGAAAGCACCCCAAAGGATCGTTCCAACAGAAAATCTAAAATATGGATTAGTTTAAAAGGCGGAATAAGTTTTTCAAACATAACAATGAGAAACAAAAATTTTTCAAGTTCATACGAGCACAACAATTCTTTGGGTTATAGATTTGGTGCAGCCTCCGAACTACCGTTGCCTTTCAACAATAACAAATGGGCCATTATCGTAGAACCAACATTGCGCTTTATGGATTCCAAACTGGAAGTTGATCAAGAATTGAACCATATAAAATATAATTCACTTGAGGTTCCTATTGGGATTCGCCACTATTTTTATGTTGGTGAAAAAAAGTCCATATTTCTCAACGCCATGTATATATTCGATATGCCTTTAAATTCTAATATCCTTATTAATCGGTTTAATAACGTGAATAATATAAATGTAAACGTAAATACGGTTAGTAACTTTGCTGTGGGAGCAGGATTTTTACTTGGTAAGTGTAGTGCAGAAGCAAGATATGGAATTAACAGGCAACTAACAGGAGATTATATGACGTGGGATACCGATTACAATGAACTCTCCATTATTATTGGACTAAAATTATTTTAAAATAAAAAAAGGCCTGCAAAATTTGCAAGCCCTATATTATTTTATTCACTGGCGACCGTGTCGCCTACATGTTCATACCACCACAAACATGAATAGTTTGTCCGGTTACATAAGCTGATAAATCGGAACCCAGGTATACGCATGTGTTGGCAACATCCTCCGGAGTACCTCCTCTTTTTAATGGAATACGACCTTCCCAAGCCTTCTTCACATCATCCGGCAAAGCCCCTGTCATTTCGGTAATAATAAATCCGGGGGCTATTGCATTATGTCTGATTCCTCTGGCGCCCATTTCTTTGGCAGCAGATTTTGTGAACCCGATAATACCGGCTTTGGAAGCAGAGTAATTACATTGGTTGGCGTTACCGGAAACACCTACCACAGAGCTCATATTGATAACGCTACCTCCGGCTTGCTTCCACATGATTGGCTGAACCGCTTTGGTAAAATTAAATACCGATTTCAGGTTAACAGAGATGATGATATCCCACTGCTCTTCCGTCATTCTTTTTAGTGCTCCATCCTTAGTGATACCCGCATTATTTACTAAAATATCAACACGTCCAAAATCTTCTTGAATCTCTTTAACCACGCGCTGTGTATCTTCATAATTGCTGGCATCCGAAGCATAGCCTTTTGCTTTAACACCCAAAGCGTTTAGCTCTTTTTCCGTTTCTTCGGCAGCCTCGTTGATGGCTAAATCAGTAAAAGCTACATTACAACCATTTTTAGCGTAAGTTATCGCGATGGCTTTACCGATCCCTCTCGCCGCACCGGTAATAATTGCAGTTTTTCCTTCTAATAATTTCATTGTCAAAGTTTTTATAGTAGAAATTTGTTCTCATTTTTATTAAATGACTGACAAATGTAATAATTTATCGTAGAAATAATAGTTACGCGGCCACTTGAAGTTATTCAGGCTTCATTTCATATAAAATTAGAATTTTTTACCGATCAGTTCCATTGCTTTTCCGGCTTCCATCCGAATATGGATATCTGTAATTTGGTTTGTGAAATTGGATACTGTCGGGTTGATCTCGATAATGGTGGCTCCTTTTCTTTTGGCTTCCCACGGCACCTGGCACGCGGGCATCACCTCACCGGTTGAACCTATTACCAAAACCACATCGGCGATTCGCGCTGCATCAAAACTTTTATCATATGCTACCGGAGGTATTCCTTCGCCAAAAAATATAAAATCAGGTTTTAAAAGTCCGCCACATCTATCGCAAGCAGGAGGTATTTTTCCCAGGTCTATGCCGGAAGCAGCAACCGAATAGCCACATTTAGTACATTTCAGGTTTTGAGAGTTACCATGAAACTCATAAACCTCTTTGCTCCCTGCCTTGAAGTGTAAGTCATCGATATTCTGCGTAACTATGGCCTTGATGATTCCCAATGCTTCCAGTTGGGCCAAAACGATATGTGCCTGATTAGGTTTCGCATCCGTAAAAAAATCATAAAATATTTCCCGGATGGCATTCCAGGATTGCTCCGGATTGCTGAAAAAATAATCCAGCTCCAACAAACGCGGGTTATACCTGTTCCAAATTCCGGCTTCCCCCCTAAAAGGTGGAATGCCACTTTCCACACTGCACCCGGCACCAGTGTAGGCAATCGCAAATTTTGATGCCTTTAAGAGCTCTGCTACTTGTTCGATTTTATTACTATTACCATCTGATTTACTTCGCATGTTCCAATTATTACATTTAATTTAACCCATAATTACAAGGATCTTCACGAATTAAAAACCATTGCATAATTCACGATTACCGAAGATAAACACATTCGCGTTAATTACAGAAATTCGCGTAAAAAAAAACGTTAACCTAACTTTTTTTGAACCTTTTCCTTTATGTCACGTACATATACATCAAAAATCCCATTTCTGTTTCTTGATTTCATCATTGAATTTATGACAAAAAAAAACAGCTTACGACTAAGAATTTTCCTTAGCGTTATATTACCTCTTTTAGTAATTCTTTTGTTGGCTTTCTTTTTTATTGGCTTTCAGTTTAATAATTTCACAAAAGAAAACGCTGTCAGCGGCACCCGGAAGGTTGCTCAGCTATACTCCACGCGCGTATCGGAAAGTTTAAACAAAGATTTGTTCATGGCGCGCTCCCTGGCACAATCCATACAGTCCTTGCATAAGCTTGATCGTAGAGAGAGAATTCAGATTTCCGATCAGATTATTCACTCATTAACCATCAATAACCCCAGTTACAAAGGCACCTGGTATAACTGGCAACTTTTTACCCTGGACAACAGCAGAACCGCAACCTACGGTAGATTGAGAAACACTTACTTTAACCACCAAGGGGAAATAACCCAACAAACGGATACACTGGATATGGACGGGGAAGATCCCGATGGGCTGTACCACACCATACACAAACTTAACACGGAATACGTTACCAATCCATACTACGAAGATTACGAGGGTAAACTAAAAGAACCCATCATGGAAACTAGTGTTTGTATTCCGCTGAAACACAACAATACCTTTTTAGGGTTAGTTGGGTTCGATCTTGAATTAACCAGCTACCAAGCGTTATTTAAAGACCTGGAAACATCTAAAGGTGGAAATGCGATTTTATTTTCTAACAACGGGGATATCATCGCGTCGAAAAATGAAGCCTGGCTGGGAAAAAATATTCTGGATTTACAGCACGGTTTTAAAACAACAGACGATCTATTCGAAAGAATGGGCGAAGCAGGAACGTTTACCCACGAATATGAAAGCGATAATGGGAATGACTACTTCTCCTATTCAAAAATAAACATTGGTGACTGCCCAACCCCGTGGGGATTGGCCTACAGTGTCCCCACAGAGGTGGTAATGGAACAAGCCAACCAGTTAAAATACATTCTGATGGCAGTATTGATTGTATGCATAGTAATTATCCTACTCATTTTACGACGGTTGGTTAAAAACATCCTTACCCCCATCCTTTCCGCGTCAATGTTTGCGGCAGAAATAGAAGCCGGGAATTTAAAAGCCGCGGTTTCCTACCATAGAAACGACGAAATAGGTGAAATGGTAAAGTCGTTACAATCGATGGGTCAACGTTTTAATCGTGTGATCAACAGCATCGACAATATTTCAGAAACCATCGACCATACATCCCATCAAATTGATGTAGAAACATCGAAATTAGCGGAAAGCGCCTCAGAACAAGCTGCCGGCATGGAAGAAATTACCACATCCATGGCCGAAGTGATGGATAGCGTCAAGGCCAACACGGGCAATGCTGTAAAAACAGGGCAGATATCAGAGGAAGCTGCCAAAGAAATTACCAAGAGCCTCAATACGGTTAGAAAGGCCAACGATTCGATGCTGGAGGTTACCGATAAAGTAAATGAGGTAAAAGACATTGCCGCCCAAACCAATATTCTTGCCCTAAATGCGGCGGTGGAAGCTGCACGTGCAGGCCAAAGTGGAAAAGGTTTTGCGGTAGTGGCCAGCGAGGTTCGCAAGCTGGCGGAACGTATAAAAATATTAACTGACGAAATTGAAATATTGGCCGAAGTAGGTAGAAACAACTCTAATGAAGCCACCAGAAAGCTAGAGGCGATAGCTCCGGAAATTGTCAAAACCGCTGAATTGGTGCACCTTATTGCTGAGGATTCGGAAAGCCAAAGTGTGGCCGTCGATCAGATCAACTCGGGTTTGTCGCAACTCAACCAAATCACTTCGCAAAATGCCGCTCAGGCTGAATTTATGCGCCAGTTTATCGAGAAACTGACGCATGAATCGAAAAAAATGAAAGAAACAGTGGATTATTTTGTGGTGTGACGGAAAAATGTTTAGAACTGTAAACAGACATCAAGGGCATGCCGTTACATGCCTGGAATACTGACAGAGATTTCCGGGGAATAAAATGGGTAGTCCGGAAAACGGTAAATTTACGATAAAGCGATGTTCACGCGACAACATCGTCATTTTGCCGGTTAGGCTGCAGTTAGTCCCTTATCCTAATAATCATTTGCTAATCACTATTCGCGAATGGCTATATCACCTATTACAAGGAACTATTATTAGCATTTTTATTATCTTGCCGCCAACAAAAAAAAACTGTAATGAACCTACTCTTGATATCGGTTGCACCGGTGGTTATAATTCTGGTGTATATATACTATCGTGACAAATACGAAAAAGAACCTGTTTCCCTCTTAGCTAAAGGACTGGTTGCAGGAGTGCTGACGGTACCTCCCATTATTATTGCCGAAAGATTGGTTTCCTCATCCCTGCCCTTCTTGTTCTCTGAAAAAATTGGATTGGCCTTTGGAAATGCTTTTTTGGTGGCCGGATTCTGCGAGGAGGCTTTTAAGTTACTGGCCGTTTATATTCTTATTTGGAAAAACCCCAATTTTAACGAACGCTTTGATGGAATTGTATACGCAGTTTTTGTATCGCTTGGTTTTGCGTTGGTAGAAAACCTTATGTACGTGTTTTCTAATGGTTTTCACGTGGGAATATCCAGAGCATTCACCGCCGTTCCGGCACATGCCATGTTCGGGATTATGATGGGGTATTATTTAGGACTGGCCAAATTCATTGCCGCTTCAAGAACCAAGTATTTGGCATTGGCGTTTTTCGTACCATTCTTTTTTCATGGGTTCTATGATTTTATTCTGATGGTGCAAATCCAATGGCTTTTGTTCCTGTTTTTCCCATTGTTGATATTCATGATGAGACGAACTCATAAAAGGATGAAGGAACACGAGCAAAATTCAGTATTTAAATCTCAACAATACTTCAATGATTAACCTGGAAACCGAATTGTCATTTACCGCATCCAGAAGTTCAGGCCCGGGCGGTCAGCATGTGAACAAAGTAAATACAAGGGTAATCCTTCACTTCGACGTATTGAATTCAAAGATTTTAAACCAACATCAAAAACAAGTTGTTCTTGATAAACTACGGAATAGAATCAATAAAGAAGGTCATTTGGTTATCGCGTGCGAAGAAACCAGGTCTCAATTAAGAAACAAGGAGATAGGTGTAGCTTTATTACACCAATTGATCCATCAGGCATTAAAGCCTGCCGTCAAACGAAAAGCTACCAAACCAACTCGCACCTCTAAACTAAAAAGACTTAAAAACAAAAAAATACATGGCGATAAAAAAGCCAACCGGCGTAAACCGGATTTGTAGTCAGCGATAGATCGGTCAACAGTCATCATTAACTGCTGACTGTTGACCAAATTAACGAATAAGCTACCTTTGGTAAAATTTTTAAATATGATTGTCGACCTTTTTATACCTTGCTTCATCGATCAAATGTTTCCCAATATTGGGTGGAGTGTTGTAAAAATATTGGAATCGAAGAATGTGGAGGTAAGTTATAACCCCAAACAGACATGCTGCGGTCAGCCCACATTTAACAGCGGCTATTGGAAGCAATCCAAGAAAGCAGCCATCAAGTTTTTTAAAGATTTCCCTAACGACAGGCCAATTGTTGTACCATCGGCTTCATGCGCGGGTTACGTCAAAAATCATTACACAAAGCTATTTGAAGATGATGCACAATACCTGCCCGAATGCGAACGGCTGAACCGCAATGTAATAGAGTTTACCGACTTTCTGGTCAACCATCTAAAGATCAATGATTTGAATGCCTCCTTCCCCCATAAAGTGACTTATCACGATGCGTGTTCGGCATTGCGTGAGTATGGCTTGTCGGACGAACCCCGCCAATTATTGGCTAATGTAAATGGACTGGAACTCATTGAAATGGAAGACCGTCACACGTGCTGTGGATTTGGCGGAACCTTTATGGTAAAGTTTGTTTCCATTTCAACGGCCATGGCGGAACAAAAAGTACAAAATGCTTTAAATACCGGAGCCAGGTACATTGTTTCCACCGAGGCTTCTTGTTTAATGAATATTCAGTCCTACATCAATAAGCAGAAGCTACCGATAAAAACTATCCATTTGGCAGAGATACTGGCGGGCGGGCTCTAGTGTTCAGTGTTTATCGGTCAACCGTCAATAGTAAAGGTGGCTTATTTATTTTTCACAAATATTAGTTTAGAACGACTTTTGGGTTTTTCTCTTTGCTCTATCTCAAACTTACCGGTAGACTTAATGAGTGGGGTTAACTTCTGAAAACCATAGTTCCGCGGGTCAAAATTAGTCTGCTTTTTTTGCAACAAGCTGCCTACATCTCCTAAAAATGCCCAACCATCATCATCCGACAGGTCATTTATGGTGGTGGCAATCAGCTTAATTTCCTTCGCCGTAATTTTATCCACAGAATCCTTATCAAAATCTTTTTCATTTTCTGATTCCTTGGGTTTTGATTCATGTTTCAATATTTCGAGATAAATGAACTTATCACAGGCAACAATAAAGGGGTTGGGCGTCTTTTTTTCCCCTATACCTATTACCTGCATACCCGCCTCTCTGAGTCTTGTCGCCAATCGGGTAAAGTCACTATCGCTTGATACCAGACAGAACCCATTCACCTTTTCCGAATATAGAATGTCCATGGCATCGATAATCATGGCCGAATCGGTAGCGTTCTTACCCGTGGTATATCCATATTGTTGTATCGGTGTTATGGCATTTTCGAGCAATAGACTTTTCCATTTTGATAAATTAGGTTTAGTCCAATCACCGTAAATCCGTTTGATGGTCGGGTTGCCATATTTGGCTATTTCTTCCATCATCTCTTTGATATATGCCGATGGTATGTTATCGCCGTCGATAAGCACGGCCAGATTTATATTCATTTTGTTTAATTAAGATTGTAGTTAGTTACTCATCAATGCTTCCGGGTACAAGTTAGTAAAAATACGATATAATCATTCCCGGGTTAAGCCGATGAAAGATGAAAGAAGTAGATTGATGTTTTTATTAGGAATTTCTTTCATCTTTAATGCCATACCAACGGTCGTGACTGTACCGTCACGATTTAATCTCCTATTTTCAGTTGGAGTGACAAGCTCCGCTTTGGAAATCAACCGACCACGTTATGCATTATGGATGGAATGTTTAAACGTTGTCAATTACTTGTTTAAGTTTTTGCCGAACTTCGTTTGCAACACCTGCCAGTTTTTCATTCTCTACCGATTGCATAGAGGCCATCGGGTCAACGGCAGCAATTTCTGTTTGGGTTTCTGAAACTTGTTGAACAATGACGTTGCAAGGCAACATTGTTCCAATTTTATCCTCTTCCTGCAGTGCTTTATAGGCAAAAGCGGGATTGCATGCACCCAGTATGCGGTACCTCCTGAAATCAACGCCTAATTTCTCTTTTAGTTTGTCGTGGATGTTGATTTCGGTTAAAACCCCGAACCCTTCTTTTTTGAGTTCTTCCGTTGCTCTTTCTACTGCTTCTTCAAAAGAACAATTCAATGTTTTTTCAAAATAGTATTTCATTTTTTTCCTATAATGTGAATGATTAAAATAACGAATCAACTTTTACTTTCCTACTTTTTATCCTTAAGGGAAATAAGATGTCTTGAAAGATTGCTCTTTAAATATCTTATTTAGCTTTTTTTCATTAATTCAGGATACGGATCGGTGCCGGAATTATTCTCGGAAATTCTTTTTCTACATCATACAGTTTGGAAGGTGGAGCAACTCCAATCCAAACTCCTATTACTACTGACTGAAGCAAATTTGCAAGATGATTACCGGAACGGCTATTCTATTTTCGTCCATATCTATGAATGACCATTTATTGGAGCCTCCTGCTTTACATATTTCAACTCGGGTAAAACGATCATAATCTCATTCTCTAAATCTTCTTTCTGCCAATATACAATATAGTTAATTTCCGACGCAATCAGCTGATATCCCATATTTTCATAGTGATTTATTTTTTCTTTGTAACGATTTGAGAATTTAACAATGCAATTCCCGTTTTTGTCGTAACAAGCATCCTTGTTAACCATTAGCTTATCTCCGCTTTTTAAGTTTGCCAATACATGCTGTTTATACATAAAATAGTCTAACCAAATATCTTTGTGAGAAAGGTGCGCAACTAACAAATTCGACGGTTTATATTGAATATTATCCATTTTTCTTTCCATGTATTGACATGAGATATCATCAAGGTAGCTCCCATTTACATGAATCGTAAGGTTTTGCTTAGCCCTGGTCATGGCCACATATAATTCACGTTTCTTTGCATCATTATCCGGATTAAAACCATCCAGCAGTAAAAAAACATTGTCAAACTCTTTGCCTTTTGCCTTATGAATGGTGGATACGTATATCGTTTCTCCGGTTGTGCTGGCGAAATCTTCAAGATTAGATTCTTTTACAAATATTTCAAAATCCGATTGGTATTTTTTCTTAGGGTTGCTCCATTCAAAATCTTTAATCAGATGAATGATGATATCTATTTTAGAGCTAGTTTTATATTTATTCCAAAGATTTCTTTTTGCTGCTTTCCAGGCATTATCGCTAATCACATATTTATCTTCAGTAAATTTAAGCTGTTCGATAAAGTATCGGACCTCTATTAGGTTATATAAACTAAACCCTTCGTTAGTTTGAATAAGTTTTGCGGGTAATCCTGTCCGAAGCAAAAGACCTACTACCTGCAAGGCTTCAGCGTTTGTATGCGTTAAAACACAGGTAGTTCCCATAAGGTCAGAAGAGGATATACTATTGACAACTGGTTCAACGAGATTTGAACAGGAATACTTAATTAACTTTAATAATCCGGTTTCATTTGAATGGGCAACAATAGGTGTTACCTTCAGGCGATGGGTTATTTTTTCGGCAAACCGATTTGTAAATGCTACCAGGTTTGATTTACTGCGATAGTTTTCGATCAATTCGATTTTTTTGGCCTTTTGCTCCAATATAAATTGTTCTAAGTATTGGGAACCAGCTCCTCTGAACTCGTAAATATTTTGATCATCATCCCCAACAGCAATTACTCTCATTTCTTCATTGTATTCCATTAAGGTTTTAATTAACTCAAACTCATGTTTATCCATATCCTGGGCCTCATCAATAACCAAAACGGCCTTTGAAATTCGGTTTGGTTCAATATCCTGGTTACGTATTTTCTCAACCGTTGTATTAATAATAGTTTGGGATTTTTCTATCGAGCCAATCCTGCCGAGCAAATCGAAACAATATGCATGAAAGGTTTTTATTTCAATAAAACTGGCCGCATTTCCAATTAAGGTGAGCAATCGTTTTTTGAATTCCGTTGCGGCAGCCCTCGAAAAGGTCACCATCAATAGTTGTTCGTGTTTTACATCTTCCATCAATAATAAAGACGCCAGCTTATGCACCAACACCCTTGTTTTGCCAATTCCCGGACCTGCTGTAACTGCAATATATGGCGAACGATTATCTTTAATGATACTTAACTGGGAAGGAGATAACTCTCCGAACAGTTGCCTGAATTTAGCAGGTGTAATATTTCTTTTTATTTCATTTTGTCTGCTACCTTTAAAATATTTATTCAGAAAGGAAGAATAGTTTAGCTGAAAATAATCTTCAACAAATTGTAAAGCCTCTCTATAATCCTGAATCATTTTTTTGGCATATTCACCCACAATATGAATCTGCTGTACCTTATTTTCATAGAACTGATCCAGTTTCTTATAGTCTTCTTTTTTATATCCCTTTTTAGTATTTTTTTCAAGTCGTTCAATAGTTAATGAATTATAGACAACCAGAAAACCTCCTTCTATTTTTAAGGCCTCTATTCTTGACAAATAAAACAGGGCATCTTCAATATCTGCAATGGTGATATTGCGTTTAAATAATGCATTTTGATTCTCGTATTTTTCTTTTAATTCATGTACCGAAAATCCCACTAAAACCTGCACTTTGTTTTTGTCAGAAAAAGATAGGTCCTGATTACTTTTTAAATAAAGAAAATCAACAATAAAACGCGCTAATTCATGACGTTTTCCCAGTCTGTCCCTTAGTTCTGGTTGTGAATAGTTGGATAGTATGGTTACATGATTTTTTGAGAAATCATGTTGCTTCCTTTTGAGCCAGTTTTTAATGACCCAAAAGTTGATGATGGTTTTGATTTTATGAGGCGATACGTCCGAACATCCGTATTCCTCTGCGTGTTCGTTAAGTTCCTTAATGTGAAAAGACTTTTCCTGCTCGTCAAATTGAGTCGCCAGAAACTTCTCAATTTTACCAATTGATTTCAGCACGCTCAGTGAGCGGTTTTTATTTTCACCTCGTTTGATAAAAGCTGTCAAGTCTTTTTTGTCAGCCAGTATTTTTTCTTCGCGCAACAAGTTAACCACATTAATCACCTTCTCTTTTACAATTCCTAAATGATCGGATATATAGTCCACTCTTGATTCCGCAACTTCATCAGTGGGCTGCATTTTACTTTTACTGGCAAACAGTTTTTTAATAATTCGCACGGCAAGTTGCTTTTGCCGCTCATCGAACCTTTCCGAGAGGTTTATTTTTTCTATCGCTTCCTGAGCATTTTTTGAGAGAATACTATTGGCATATATTTTGGGCATATTTTGCCCTCGTTTAAGGTAACCAGCTTCTTCCAATGCCGAAATTGCAGTTTTCACCCTTGATTCTATCTCAAATACACTTTCATCCCATCCGGCTTTCCTTGCAATTTCCAGTGCCGAATTTGAAACACGTGATCTAAACCGGGTTATATCTTTTATGGCTTTCCATATTTGCTGAATCTCTTTAATATTCAACTTGGATTGATTGAGTAATATAAAGTGCTTACTTAAATCTTCTTCATTAAAAAGAACATAACAATCAGCGGTAATATTCTCATCTCTTCCAGCCCTGCCCGCCTCCTGGACATAGTTTTCAAGCGAGTCCGACAATTCGAAGTGAATGACCATTCCCACATCCTTTTTGTCAACCCCCATCCCAAAAGCGGAGGTAGCCACCATTATATCGACATCACCACGAATAAATGCGTCTTGGTTTTCTGACTTTTCCTGTTTATCCATTTTGCCATGATAGGGCTTTGCCATATACCCGTCATTTGATAACCTTTCTGCAATTTGGTAGGCTCTCCGTGTACGCGAAACATAGATTATGGTAGGACATTTTTTACCATCAATCAGCCTACGTATGGTTTCATATTTATCTTCCTCATTGTCTCTGGGGATTACCTTGTAGCTTAAGTTCGTACGGGATGTTTTTGAGCTAAAGGTTTCTAGCTTTAAAGATAGTTTATCCTGAAAATAATCCTTTATATCCTGAATTACATTTGGTTTTGCAGTTGCTGTAAAACAAGAAACTGGTATTTCGCTTTCGAGGTTTTTCTTTTTCTGTAATGCTTTTACAAAGTCGCCTATGTAGAGGTAATCAACCCTAAAATCCTGCCCCCAAGAGGAAAAGCAATGTGCCTCATCTACTACAAAGCGTACCACATTTCGTCCTAGTAAAAGCCGTTCTATAGATTTTAATCGAAGTGATTCCGGAGAAATGTAGAGTAAAGAGGCTGTTCCATTCTCAACTCTTTCGATAGATTTTGCCCTTTCTATTGGGTCAAGCAAACCATTTATGGTGACAGCTTCCGTTATATTTGAGTTTTCCAGATTATCAACCTGGTCTTTCATTAAAGACTGAAGGGGAGAAATAACCACGGTCAGGCCCTTTACAGCTTCGCCACTCATTAATGCCGGCACTTGAAAAGTTATAGACTTTCCTCCTCCAGTAGGGAATACTGCCAAAAAAGACTTATTATCAATGGCCGCCTTAACAGCTTTTTCTTGTAATGCTTTACCTCCATATAACCGATAGGAATCAAACCCAAAATATTTCTTTAGCGCAATTTTTGCATCAAGTGATTTATTACAATAGCAGCATCCTTCCAAACACGGATTGTTTCTTAATAAAAACATAACCCTTTCTACTTCAGGGTAGGTTTTGGTTACCCATGGTGGTGTTATCGAATATCGGTTATTGGTAGTGATTAATGCTAAACTATAAGCCAATTCAATTGGGTTTTCTTTAATGATATTTTCAAGATGAATGTTGTTGCAAATATTTTCGGAGAACCTTTTTTGTATAAGGCCAATGACATCTTTTTCAGAAGTTCTGTAGTTTATAAAATCAAAAAAACATGTAAATTCCCATTCGGTTTTAAGCAACAAATAGTAAATCTGCTTCAAATCATGATCAAAGTCCCGAAATGCTGATACTTCATCATAAAAAAGGTCTTTTGCTTTAATTGCATCATTTAAAGGGTTATTTAATTCATCCGTTTGAAGTTTGTCATCTTTAAGCAGTGCGTGATAAGGTTTGGAAGGAAACAGCAATGGAGATAAGAATAATGTATCAATAGATTTTATGCCTGACATATCCTGGTATGCAGTTCTTTCCAGGTATAACAAGTCGTGGTTCATGATGTTGTGTCCGCATATATATTCCTTGTTATTTATAAAATCCAAAAATTCTGCCAATGAGGTTGAATGAAGTTGCAAACCACTCTCGGTTACACCTCCAATATCAAGTATTTTTTTGCTTCCTGGGTCTACTTCGGTATCTATGAAAACAATGTTCCTCATTAATCTTAATTCGAGCTACTTTAATACGTGCGGCGCATCCTGCATGTGTTACAACTTAAATTTACCAATATTACGTTAAGGGATAATCCATGCTCCTGCCTGGTTGTTATATACAAGGCCAGTTGGGGTCTTAAACCTTACCATATAAATATTCAACAAACAAATTAAATAATATATACTATTTGAGCAAGCAAAAGAAACCTAATCTTTAAACTTTATAAATTCGGTAGGATAAAAACATAAGCATTTATACAATCCTACTAATAACCTATGAACCAATTACATTTTGAAGGTGTTTTTAATTTGGAATCTTTAAATCTACCAAGTCATGGAAAATGTAATCCAAGTTGAAGCTTCTATTTCGGCAGATCGTAATAAGGTTTGGGAGCTGTGGACCTCACCGGAGCACATTGTGAACTGGAATTTTGCCAGTACCGATTGGCATTGCCCAAGAGCGCAAAACGATCTAAGAATTCATGGTATGTTCAACTACAAAATGGCCTCTAAAGATGGTCAGGCCGAATTTGAATTTATGGGGGTTCATGACCATGTTGAGGACCAGAATCTTATAAAATCCCACCTGGCAGATGGCAGATTACTGGTTGTTGAATTTAAACAGGATGGGAATCAGACAAAAATATGCGAATCGTTTGAGCCGGAGCCAAACAACTCCGAAGACCTTCAAAGGCAAGGTTGGCAGGCTATCCTGAATAATTTCAAAACGTATGCGGAATCAAGACAAAATCATTAATACGAAATACGGGGTACACTAAATGACCCCGTTTTCTTATTTTTTTACGTTTTTTAATCATGAAGTCCGAATTTCTTCGAAGCTTGATATTTGCTATTTAAAATAGCCATCAGTTCTTTCACTATATCGGGATTCTCCTTTGCAATATTCTTGGTTTCCCCTTCCGCAGTTGTATGGTCGTATAATTCGGCATGTCCGTCCGGGTGCAAAATTAAACGATGCGTTGAAGTACGCAGGGTAGCGCCGCTCTTATAGGCAATAGCAGAATGACCTTTGGCCATTGGATTATCTAATATAGGTTTCAAAGAAATTCCTTGAGCAAAGCCGGGGGTATCTACTCCCGTTAACTCGCAAAGAGTTGGGAAAATATCAATGGTTTCTACCACTCCATCAGCTTTTGCTCCACCCTTTTCAATTCCGGGATAATAGACAATAAGCGGCGAATGCAAAGCTTCCTCAAACAAGCTGTGTTTTCCCCAGATGGCATGCTCACCCAGATGCCAGCCATGGTCACCCCAAAGCACAACCACCGTGTTTTTATGGGCCCCTGTTTTCTTCAGTTCATCCATGATCATCCCCACATGCATATCGGCGTAACTCACACAAGCCGCATAATGCCTGCGAACCTCATCGGCAAACTCCGGGTCTTCGTTTGGATTTCTGCCCCAGCGGTTATATTTCATAAACTCCCCGGATTTATGCCAGGTAGTTACTCCTTGAGGCTTTTGAGGGTGGGCAATTGGAGGCAGTTTTACACTCTTATAATGCGCCATATATTTTGCAGGTGCTCCAAATGGAAGATGAGGTTTAATTAAACCAATGGCCAAAAAGAAAGGCTGGTCCTTTGATGCCAGGCTCTTAAGCTGTTTAATTCCTTCAGAGGCGATTAACCCATCCGGGTAAATAGAATCATCTCCTTCTGTACTTTGAAAAACATCCATATCGCCATCGTGCTTGCGGATTTCGCCATGAGCCAGTCCGTGCATTGCGCCACGGGGATGTTGCCATTCTCCTACTGGCATCAGGTGTTTATCCCAGGCTTTGGGAACTTCGATTGTTGCACTGTCGTTCCAGTCTGCTCCTCCTCTTCCTCCCGGGTGATGAGAAACTTTCCCCACGGAAACCGTGGTATAGCCATTGTTCCTGAACCACTCGGGCATGCTAGGCTTAACTTCTCCCGGGTTAATAGCATATTTTTCTGCTCTTATAAATAAAGCATCGTTACTTGGCGGACCATAGGTACCTGTTAGCAGGGTATAACGGGAAGGCCCACAGCTAGGTGCGTTTACATAGTGATGTTGGAACGCGCGCCCTTTAGCTGCCAGTGCATCGATATTTGGTGAATGGATGTAATCTTTTCCGAAAAAGTTCAACTCGGGACGCAGATCGTCGATACACAATAGGAGGATATTGGGTTTCTGCTGTTCTTTTGATATTTGTTGGCAAGCATTTAATAGTAATATTAAGAGAACTGGAAATATTGCTTTTAGCTTCATTTTATTCAATATTTAATAAAATTATCATTGGTTTCCGGCTAAAATTTAACCGGACAATAGTATACAAATTATATAAAAAAGTGAGTGATGTGACGGTCATTAAAACATTTCTTAGTGAACCCCCGCCCCCATTGCTACGCAGTCGTCGTTCCCTCTAGCCTCTGGGCTAAGGGGAACGACCTGGTTATACCCCGAAATCTTAATGCCTTATGGAACCAGCCTTTAACCCTCACTCTCCGCGACCATATTTACTGCTGTTAATTAATTTCCAATTCCTCAATCATCTTATCCAACTCTTCTACCTTTAATTTTGTAGGAACAATATCATCTATTTTAACAGTATCTTTTTTGATATACCCCACATATTCCAACCATCCTTTTGAACGAAGTTTTCTTCGTTTTTCCACCAGAATGAATAGGGAATCAGACGCTAATTGCTTTACGGTTGGATATGGATTTCCCATTTCGACTTGGGGATATAGATCGAGCAACACTTTTTTGGCCATTAAAAAATGACCTGCTTTGTTTGGGTGAACGCCATCCGGGATAAACGTAGAATCTTCTTTGATCGACTTTGCGTCGGCTAATATAGGTTGTAGAAAGTTGTGCAAGTCAATCACCTTTAATCCATCATCATTTATGGATAAAAGCCAATTGGTAAATTCATCCAATACTTCAATGTATTTGTAATAAGGATTTCGATAAGAATGTTCTTCGTGTTCCATTCTTAAGTTATCCTTTTGGGGACCAGGATCGAATAGAGTTGGTGTCAATAATATCAACTGAGCTCCTGAAGCTTTTACTTTATCATTTAATTTATAAATGCCTTTTTTATAAGTTTCAAAAATTTCCTTATTGTGACAGGTATAGATTCCGTCATTCATGCCATAGCAAGCCATTACTACATCCGGCTGAACCATAGCCAAGGCCGAGTCTAACCTGGTATGAACGCAAGGCCTAGGATATGGGTGATTGGCTTCGGAAGCTCCGTTAACCGTTTCGCTGGAAAGACCGATACTTATGATATCCAGTTTTTGCTCGGGATAGTTTTTACGTAAAAAATACTCTATATAAGTAACATAAGCCCCGTTTTGGGTGATACTGTTGCCAAAAATTAAAACTCTTTTGTTGTGTAGTACGCCTTCATCTTTTTCAGATAAAGAACAAGAAAACATAAGGGGAATCAGTAATATCAATAGAAATTGCTTCATTTTAAATATTTTCAAGAGAAAAGGCCAATGTACTAATTTCCGTTCAATTGTTTTGCTTTTAAAATGACCATTGGAAAAATCTATACAAATATTATACTCTTCACCTTTAACTCCTACATCTAAAGCTTTAACGGTTGAATTCCCGAAAATTTGAGGCCCTATTCCATAATGATGTACCCGGGAATCGGCTCTGATTTCACCCTCACTTTTTTAAAATCTCCAATCGCCGACTAAATTTCTCCTATTAACCAGGATTGCTGAATGGAGGTAAATATTTCGCCATTAAATTTGCTGAAATTCCCGCTTCCAGGCAGGCCATCTTATCATCCCAAAAGTAATTTTTTCTGACATCCCATTCTTTTCTTCGGCAAAGGATAGGTGCTATTCGTGATTCCGTGTCACCATCCCCAGGAGAAATCATTATTTCCATATCCTTTGTTTCATTTTCTCTACTTTGACGGATCTGTAATCATCGATAAACCATAAACACCAAGAACTAATCCTTCGAATGACCATTCACTACTCCGGTTTTTCCAGTATTTTCCCAACCACATTAACATCATAATTCACAAAAGTATCCCAGGGACCATTTAACCACAACAAGGCCTTATAACCATCCCCAACAACTACAATGGGTCGGATATTTCGATATTTAGAATTTGAGGTGATGGCTTCCCATTTTATCGTTGAAATATCATCATAAGCCCCAATGGTTGCGCCATATATTTCATGTCTTCCGCCAAGGTCTTCACCTGTTGATGGATTAACATCTGATGAAATATAAACTTTGGTTGGGTCTGTTGGGTCAAAAGCCATTAAACCAGTGTAGGAACTCTCTACATAGTACAAACACTTTCCGGCAAAAGCAATTTCACGATCGTTCCATTTTTTTCCATCCCATGAGGCAATACGATAGCGATGGTCGGAATTACTTAAATACAACGAATAACCCACATGAGGATTGCCTTTCTCATCCTGCCCCATTGCACAGGTCCATCCGCTGTTTGGCACACTCTCGTAGCCTGCTGGTTTTTCTTTGGTCTCGCTTCCGGTATAAATTTTCTCCCCTTCCGAAGTGCGCAAAGGTCCATCTTTCAAATCTTTAATTTTGGTACCATCCACCTTGTAAAAAGCACCATCCCTATACTGGGCATAATATACACTGTTCCCATAATTACGCGGATGTGCATCGGTGTATGAAATACCTATTGTATTCTCATCAGGTTGCGCATAACGACAATAAGGGCGCTGACGTCCTTTTACATCGTTGGCAATAAAGTGCGTTCGATTACCCCATGTTTTTCCATTATCATCAGAAGTGATAAAAGAAGGGTTAAAAGTCTCCCCATCCCGATATAAATTATATAGCAAATCCTCATCTTTTAAATGATAAAGGTTCATATAAGTAACACCTCTTTTATCCCCATACACATGATTATGCTGCATTCTTTCGCCCCATTGCAAGTAATTGTCAGCTGTTGAAATATTATAATAATGAATCTTTTCGTTTCCATGTTTTGCCCATACCGCCAATACGCTTCCATCCGGACGGGCATATAAAGCTGGTACATTATGGTCGTCGGGCTGAAGCTCCTTATGTAAAGTTACTCTTCCCTCAATGGAATCCCCCCTTAAATTGTAAACCCCAACATTCACGTCGCCATTCTGACCATTGAGCCCGCCAATAACTATCTTACCATTGCTGATAATAGCTCTTGGGTCCTGGTACCAGCACCAACCACCATTGTGCATAAAAATAGTATGTTGTGAGCCCCCACCCCCATCTTCCTCTGTTGGATAAAATTTATTGATATACTTGTACATCTCGGTTCCTGCGCATAAAAACGCACCACTTCCGTACAACTCGGTATAATTAGGATAGCTTAAACCTGGGGCTGCACCTACAGGCTGCACATAACCTACCATTCCTTCTTTTGTAACAGTTCCTTCTAACGCGTTCCAAGCTTTTAATAAAACAGGTTCATACATGGCTTTGTCCAAAATACCATTGTTGATTCCCCACGCCAAACCAAAAGTAAAAAAGGAAGTTCCACTGGTTTCAATGTTTGGATAGTCCTTGACATCCCCTAACAGTCCTGCCGACCAGGTTCCATCAGGACGTTGACTCCTTTTAAGTGTTTCCGACATTTTTCTGAAAATATCAATGTAGAAATCTTTGCCTTCCCATGTCTGAGGAAAATCAGGAATCATCAGCGCTAATCCACCATAAACCCAGCCATTCCCTCTAGCCCAAAAGATTTTTTCTCCGTTTTTTTCTTTTTTATCTATATAGCTTTTATCTCTAAAAAACAATTGTTCTTCTTCGTCCCACAAATTATCGTAAGTGATATGGTATTGCTTATCCATATATTGCAAATACTTTTTCCAACTGGTCACCTTTGCCAGTCGTGCCCATGTTGGAGGGGCCATAAACAACGCATCGCACCAATGCCAGTGCCAATCATCCTTTTTATCGCTTTTCATAATAGCGCTGAACTGCTTCATGGTTGGCTGCAACATAAAACCTTTGGCGGTTAATCGGTACATACTCAAATAAAACTGACCTACAGCATGGTCATCGGCATGATACATGCGTTTATGCAATTTCCAGTCGTACTTATTACCCATCATTGTCAGCCAATCTTCGTATTTGTTATCATCCGAAATTTCAGAAAACTGATAAAGCCCCGCATAGAAAGTAGCCGGCAGCCATTCCAGATCGTGATAGCGCTTACGATGATGCCACTTTTTACGGTCTTCTTCCGGTGGTAATGCTCGGTATTCACCCTGATCTTCCCAGTTTTCAATTTGCCAATCAGCAACACGTTGGGTAAGTTCAAATACATCTTCTGCTTTGGGTAGCTTATTAGCATTATTGCAAGATACCAGTGCTGTTAAAATAAAAAATAGACTTAGTTGTTTCATACCTTTATATTTTGTTGTAAGGTCGTATGGAACTCGCAAAAATTATCGTCCCCTTTTATGAGAATCTAAGATCAGCATAGCTCCCTCGTTAATTCTGCTCGTTTCATATGTTGTAGATTATCATTGTTTCGGAAAACACATTTTATGTTTACCCTCAATCAAAAGTCGTATTATTTATTAAAATACACTATCTTTAACCTTGTTGTAACGGTACTTGTAACGGTTAACACAAACCGTACAACACAAGTCCACAGACACTTAACACACTATCGTTTCAAACTTAAATTTGCAAATTTTAATTAAAACCAAATTGCATATATTAAATGCAGATGCTTTCGGAAGAGGAAAAAAATAAAATAATCAAAACTGTAACACAAAGTAGTACCTTTCAAAAAGTAACCACTGGTGCTGCTCTCCTAAAATATCTGGCTAAAGCTGAAATAGAAGATACCTTTTTAAAAGAAGATATTATAGACATAGAATTCTTTGGCAAAAAAGACAAACCAGATAAAAGCAATACCCGTGTTCGTGTTAGCATGTATAACTTACGAAAAAAGCTGGATGATTATTATGCCAATGAAGGTGCAAGGAACGAATGGCATGTTGTTATTGATAAAGGACAGTATAGTGTCAGGTACAAAAAAAAGGTTGATGCAAAACTAAAAACCGGTCAATTCATTGGCAAGCATACCCTTATTTATGCTGCCTTTGCTGTCTTCATTATCTCTTTAATAATAGTTAACCAACCGCCTAAAAAACCAAAAGTATGGGAGGAATTCATTAATAATAAAACTACATTATTTATTGGGGATGCCTTTGGTATGCGGGGCAATACGATTACTGGCCAACCGGGCTTTACAAGGGATTATAATATTAACAGTATTGAAGAATATTATAAATTCATTGAAGGTAAACCCGAATTAAAGAACCAGCTAAAACCAGCATATTATCAATATTTCACCGGAATGGGTGCTTTTGCGACTCGCGACATAGCCCAATTGTTCACACCTTATCATCGTAGGTTTGACATTAAATTCGATTCAAATACATCTTTGGATGATATTAAAAACGGAAATGCCATTTACGCAGGGCCTTTACTTACCAACTGTAAGTTTATTCCTTTCTTTAACGATGCCAACGAGCATTTTAAAGTAAGCAGATATACACTTACCATCAAAGATGTTCCCAACATGAAGGATACAACCATAAACATTTCAACTACAGGAAAAACAATGGATTACGCTATCGTTTCGAAATACCCGGGACCTATGGGAACTGAGCACTTTGTTTTCTTCTCAAATCATGACATGGGGGTTTCAGCCACCGTTGAGTACTTTACCAATATTGATTCACTGAAACAATTTACAAAACAACACCTTGAAGGTCACAAGAACTTTACGGCTTTGTTTAAAGCACATGGGCGGGAAAGAACCAGTTTGGATTTGAAACTGTTATGGGTATTTCCTTTTAATTAGCGACATAAAAAAACTCTCACGGGTGACTATCTACATCATGCTAATGGTCGCCTAGTTTACTCAAACGCCTCCGTTCTAAATCCTGAGGCAGGCAAACCAGCCGTATTAAACAAGGAAGGTTCAAAATAACATTTCCAGCCATACCGAACATGTACCGGCTCCATTATTTCATCGCTCCATACCTCTAACTGACCTTTTATGATTTTAGCCTGGGCAGTTTTATAAACCTTATCCGCACCTGCAATTTCAAAATCATTCAAAGGCTTTTCCATATTCGTAACGCCCAATGGAGCATAATCGAAATGCAGATAGGCCTTACCTTCTTTTAATTCCATTGATTTATACACTGGTCCTGAGAATTGAATACCCATACAACCATAGTCTTTTGACAATGCCCAATATGCCAGGCGCTCTCCCACTTCTCTTTTTTTAGGGGGGTGAATGCAATTCTCCTGTCCAATGTCGTTAGTTACCACCATTCCGGTTTTCTCAACGGTCAACATCGTTTTTAATTGCGACTCTTGTAATTCGACCCAATGTTCCTTCCCCGGGCCGAATGATGCTATCTGCACAAAATAAAAGGGGAAATCACCTTGACCCCAGCGATTTCTCCAGCTGTTAATCATGGCAGGGAGCAAACGGGAATATTGCTCTGCATTAAACCTGTTTCCCTCTCCCTGATACCAAATGGTTCCTTTAATGGTATACGGAATTATCGGATTAATCATTGCATTGAATAACCGAGCGTTTTTTTTGCTTTCCTGTTTAGGCATAACGGCCTGATTGTAAAACTCTTTAAATCCTGCTCTAAGTGTTTCCTCTGGAGTCCAGGCCTGAGCAGGAGTTCCTCCCCAACTACTATGAATTAAGCCAATAGGCACATTTAACTTCTCGTTCAAAAGTCTGCCAAAAAAATAAGCTACAGCGCTAAAGTCTTTAGCGGTGTGGGGTTCTGACACTACCCACTCACCGTTGCATACTTCACGCGGTTCGGCACTTGTATTACGTTCAACTGTATATAATCGAATATTATCGTTATTACTGTTTAAGATAGTTTTTTGACTTCCGTACACGGGTTGTCCCATATTACCTTCAAGTGACATGGACATATTAGATTGGCCCGAACATACCCAGACTTCCCCTAGCAATATATCCTTAAATTCAACTTTGGATGATCCTTTAATACTAAGTTCATATGGCCCACCTGCCCCAATAGTTTGAATAAAAGTTTTCCATTTTCCTTGTTTATCGGTTTCAACCGACACTTTCTCACCCCAACCAGCCTTGATTACCACCTTAGCGTGAGGTTTATCCGTTCCCCAAACCGCCACTTGTGTATTGCGTTGTAATACCATATGGTTCGTAAATATGTGGGCAATCTTGGTTTGTGCTGTTATAACCCCAACACATAAAAGTAATTTTAAAACGATAAGGTTTTTCTTCATTTTGACGCTTTATTAGAAATTCAATTATCAATAATACATTAAAATACGTATTCCGATAAGGCAGATAATATTGTGATTTTAAGGGAATATCACCTCATTAAAAAAAGAGTACCCAAAAGGTCTCGTAATTATTGAAACCCTCGATTATTATTTACAAATTCACGCCGGTTCCTTGCATCGAGTTATCATGATCCCACAGGATAATCCATGGATCTCTTGTTGTCATCTGATAGTCTTTCAGTTTTGCCTTCATCGATTCCAATACTTCGGCATATTCTTTCTCTTGTGCCAGGTTTTTGGCTTCCCAAGGATCAACAGATAAATCAAACAATTCAAACTCCGGGCGGAAAAGATAATCATCCACCTTTCTGTTTCCGTAGTATTGTTCCTTGGCCCTGTAGACGCCTTGCCAGGTGGAAGATGCCCATAAGTCAGACGCAAATGGGTATTCCAAACTCCAGGCTGTGTTCCAGATCAGCTTATACTTATCGCTGCGAATGGCACGCATAGGATAATACATGGTTATTTCGTGGAATGTATGCGAGGCATAGACATGATCCCAACCATCCGCGTTACCGGTTTCAAGCGTTTCTTGAAATGAACTTCCATGAAAATCTTCCGGCTTATATTCAATTCCCGTCATGTCCAAAATAGAAGGTGTTAAGTCTACCCACGAAATCATGGCATTGTTTACTGTGCCTGCTAATCTAGTTGTAGGATCTTTAATAATACATGGCAACTGAATACCTGGCTCATAAACCGTTGTTTTTGCGCCTGGAAAAGCCATCCCGTTATCAGAAATATAAATAATGATAGTATTGTCTATTTTACCCGTAGCCTCCAACATACCCATTAGCTTGCCAAAACCTTGGTCAACACGGGAGATACTCTGGTAATATTCGGCCATTTCTTCTCTGGATTGTTTTGTATCCGGCAGATATTCCGGCACAATCACATCCTTCGGATCATACACCTTAGTTTCAACACCAGCATAGCCTTCTTTTTTATTACCAAAGGTATTGGGCATATCCCATTTCTCCGGTTTAAAAGGATGACCACGGTGTGGGTCATCCGGGCAAAAATACAAGAAAAAAGGCTTGTCAGTATTTAACACACCTTCGCACTTTTCGGCCATTTCAACCGTATTTCTCGGGTCAGCCTCTAACACTTCCTGGAAATGATAAACCGATTCCGGTGCCACATGATATTTTCCTATTCTTGCTGTGACATAACCGGCCTCTTCCATTAAAACAGGTAATGCTTTAACATTGTCGAAGGTACTGAAATGGTGATAGTCGTGAACGTGACCATAGGAGCCGGTTGCGTGTCCAAACTGACCAGTCAAAATTACTGAGCGGCTCGCTGCGCAACTTGCACTTGTACAGTAGGCGTTATTGAACAATACACCTTCCGAAGCCAATTTATCCAGATTTGGTGTTTGAATAATGGGATTACCATAACAGCCCAAAGCATCTTTTCCATGATCATCGGAAACGACTAAAATAACGTTAGGTTTACCTGTTAAAATGATACTTTTCTCCTGTTGTTCAGTGTTGTTTTTACATGAACTTAAAAAAAAGCACATCATCAAAAAAAGTAGCGTAGAGCGCCTAAAAATGCCGTTGTTCATATATTTCTATTTTGAGAATTATTTTAGAGTACAATTTCCAGTAAAATTGACATCAAATATAATTGATCAAGCAAAATTAAATGTATCTGTTAATTTAAATAGGTGGTTTATGGGTAATAGTTGGGTAGTATATTGGGCTAAATTGTTATTTTTACTCAAGCCTTTACTATATTTGCCCTTAATGAAAAAAATAGCGCTAAACGAATATTGCCCTTGCTGCGGATACAATTCTTTAAATCCGGAAAAAAGATTAGAATTGGAGATTTGCCAAATATGCTATTGGGAAGATGATCCCTTGCAGTTTAACGATCCTAATCTTCAATATAGTTGCAACCTTGTTTCTCTTGCCCAAGCCCAAAAAAACTTTGATGAAATTGGCGTTAGTTTCCACGACATGAAGATGTATTGCCGGAACATCACCCCGGAAGATAAAAGGAACCCGGAGTGGAAATAGAGGTAGAGAGCAGAGAGCCATAAGAAAAAGACGGAGACAGGAAAGATGTGATTATATTTGGCATGACAGAACCATTATGTAGATTATAAGTATATATTTGCCGGATTAAAAATATTAATTAAAATAATATGTCTATATTTAATTTTGGTGAATACGTTGAAGATAAAAACTTTAAGGTTCTCAACGAACGTGTTGTAAGAGGAAATTCCGGCTTAATGCTTTTATTGGGATTTATTGCATTTGTGAATGCCTTCGTCATTAAAAACTATATTGTACTTCCGTATATTTCGGGTTTTCTGTTATTTAACTTTTTAGTAGCGGTATTGGTTAATCCAAAATTTGCGCCTACCGTATTTTTATCATGGCTTTTTGTCCGGAAGCAAAGCCCGTTGCATATTGGAGCCATACAAAAACGCTTCGCCTGGAGTTTGGGCAGTGCCTTATCCGGCGCTATATTTATCCTTTCATTTTATTTACTGAAGGATGTAAGTTACTTTGAGCCTATCTGCATCATGTGCCTGATTTGCCTGGTGCTGTTATTTTCAGAAACAGCATTTGGTATTTGCATCGGATGTAAGTTATATCACTTATCTGTTAAAATAGGTTTGATGAAAACACCGGAAGAAAAACCAAATTGTATGGGCGATGCATGCGAGGTTTAGTTTAGCCTAACAGTCATCGGTTAATCAAGGGTGAAGCAACCCATATCCAAACCAATGGTGTGGTACTTCCCCTTGCTCTCTGTAGCAAAGGGAAGAGACCTAAATACGTCGCCACCAATCACCATTGACTAACAACCATTGATCAACTGCTATTGTTGCAGCCCTTTAGCGCTGCGATCTTCCAGCGGAGGAGCCGGAGTAATCAGGTGCTTGTTATGCTTCACTTCTTTAAGTACTTCTTCCACCACCTTTTCCATTTGCGGATCTCTTCCCTGCATCAGGATATTTGGATCGTCCCACACTTTAAAATCAGGTCTAACCCCTTCTCCTTCCCAGAACCAGTGACCATCGTTATCGTACAACCTGGCTCCTGGGACCGTAATGGATCCTCCATCAATCAACCGGTGACCGGTAGCCGGCCCAACCAAAATACCCAATGTGCGTTCTCCAACAATAGGCCCGGCTTTAAGTTCCTGGAAGGCCCACGGCAGACCATCACCACCAGAACCTGCCCATCCATTAATCAGCATTCCCATTGGGCCTGTGTTGGTTTTAATAGGGTTCCTGTGGTCCTTACCATGACGCCAATGCAGATGACAATTAACAGGGCGCTGCAGTAGTTCCAGGAACCTGTCGGCTAACTGCCCTCCTCCGTTAAACCGCTCGTCAATAATAAATCCTTTTTTATCGAGCTGTCCGTAATACATGCTGACCAGTTCCATCTGTCCCTGGCTCGAAGTGTTAGACATATATATGTATCCCAGTTGCCCGTCGGATAGTTCATCAACCATTTTTCGGTTATTTTCTATCCACTCCAGATATCGCAATGTTCGTTCCTGACCACCAGTCATACATTTAACAACCACGTCTTTGGCTTCATTTTCTTTACCCGATGAAGAAATTTTGAGCAAAATTGTTTTCCCTCCCAGACCTTCAAACGCCGCATAAGGATCTACATCCGGATCCAAAGGAATACCATTTACAGAGTGAATATAATCACCTACCATTACTTTAACCCCGGGTTTATCAAATGGAGAACGCACCTTTGTATCCCAATTGGCTGGTTGAACAATTCGTTTAATTTTATAAAGCTTTTCTTCTTTTGTCCAGTCAATTCCTAAGTATCCTCCTTGTGTGGAAGGCGCACTTTCCATTTCACCTCCACTTGCATAAGTATGACCGGCACTAAGCTCTGCTACCAAGCTAGCCTGAATGATGTTGATATCCCACCTTGTTCTGGCATCTTCAACTAGCTTACCATATCGGTCACGCATGGTCTTCCAATCGACACCCTGCATGTTGGGATCGTAGAAGAAATCGCGGTGCCTGCGCCAGGTGTCGGCAAATATCTGCTTCCACTCTTCTTTTGGAACCCAGTTCATCACCATATCATTGGTCGGAACGGGTTTGTCTATTTTTTGGGATGGAGCTGGCTTAATGATTCCGTATTTACCGTTTGATCCTACCAACATAGCCTTTCCGTCGGCCGTAACAGAGACATGGCTCACATTATCCATTATTTTTTTCTCCTCATGTTTTTTCAAATCGAAAAGGTAAAGTGAACTCGTTTTGTTGCCCGAACCCGTATTGGGCCTGCGTAAAAACACCAGCTTGCCTTTAAATGTTGCCAGCCTGCTTATATTACCTGCTTTGGGAGGAAGAACTTCCATGCGTGCTTCGGCATCTGTAAAATCTATTTCAACTTTAATCCCTTTGGCATTCTTTTCTCCATTCGCATTTTTCTCATCATCTTTTCCGTTAACCTTCTTTGCCTCATCATTCTTTCCATTCTCTTTTTCCTTCTTCTCGGAATCGCTGTTACTTTTATCCTCTTTTAGGGCTACGGTATCGTTTTTGGCCTTAAGTAAAAGCGGAATATCCTTTTTTAATGCTATGGAAGCAATTTGGGTACTATTGGGGTATATCCAGGTTCCGTCACCTAACGAAGAATAGGCGGCATTCATACTCCTTTTGGTCAGGTAGAAAATATACTTACCATCCTGGCTAAATACCGGATAGGTGTCGTCGTAAAAACCGCTGGTTAGCTGCTGTTGAACCTTTTTTTCTACGTTGTAAACCATCACTGCTTCATTGCTATTTTCCAATCCCAGACTATATGCCAACCATTTAGAATCGGGTGACCACGAAAGCTGAAAACCAAACCTTGAAGAATGGCCAATATTCCATTGGCTCTTGCCTGCTTTTGTAAGTTCCCCGTTATCTGCATCTATTACCCAAATAGTATTGGTCTCGTCAATAAAGGCCATCATTTTACTATCGGGTGACCAGTGTATCTTGTAGCCAAAACCTTTTCCCCGCCGGGTTAGTTTTTGGGGTTGGTTGTTAGTTTGTGTGTCTTGCAACCAAATTTCATACTCTCCCGATCTGTCACTCCAATAGGCAATGGTTTTGCCATCCGGCGACCAGGCCGGATTTTGATCAAAAGCTCCGCTTGATTGTGTTATATTGAGTGTATAACCTTCCTTCACCGGAACATTAAACAACTCGCCCCTCGCTTCGAAGGCGATACGGGTGCCTCCGGGTGAAGCTGAAGCATTAGAGATTTTTTTACCTACGTATTTGATCCTTGGTATTTCAACAGACAAATCACTGACTATCTTTACATCCACCTTCCGTGATAATTGCGTTGAAGCATCCATCACATACAACTCGCCACCAATTTCGTAAATCAGTTCTGTTTTACTTCCGGATAAAAATGAAATGTCGAAATTTTTATGTTTAGTTATCTGGGTTTTAGCCTTTGTGGCCGGATTATATTCCCAAATATTTAAGCGCATATTCGCATCCCTGTCCGATAAAAAATAAACCTTCTTGTCAATCCAGGCCGGTTTGCCATCATTTGCCTCATCAGTTGTTACTCTTTCTGTTTTGCGGGTATTAAAGTCGTAAATAATGATATCGGAAGTAAGACCTCCCCTGTATCTTTTAAAAGGATAGTTCTCGGTTATTTTAGTGATATATGCCAATTGTTTCCCATCCGGAGAAAAGGAAGCAAGCTCTCCATAAGGGATGCTTAACTCTTCAGGCAATCCACCTTTTTTATCCACCATAAAGAATTTATTTAACCTGCCAATGCCGCTATTTCTGCCTGAGGCAAACAAGATCTGTTGACCATCCGGATGCCAATCAATCATCCTGTCAGAAAAAGAATTGTAGGTAACCCTGTTAGGTATACCTCCTTTTACAGAAACCACATAGACATCTGAATTACCATTGTATCTGGCTGTATATGCAATTTCTTGTCCGTTGGGAGAAAATTTTGGCCAGGATTCTTCTCCTGGCGAATGCGTGATTTGCATGGCCGTTCCTCCATTTTTGTCAACAATCCAAATATCCCCTCCGTATACAAAGGTTATTTGCGTTTCGGAAATATCCATGTAACGCATCAGTTTGGCACTTATCTGTCCTGATACTCCTAACGAAAAAGTTAATGCAACACACAACAATACTATATTTTTCATTCTTTTAATATTTAGAAAATCCTGATAATCGGTGCAATTACAGCCATGTTATTGTTCTACGTAAAGAATTGGCAAAACAGTATATAGACCCGCATAATTACTCCGACCATGTCGGCTTCATGTGGAAATTGATTAGATAATTTATACTTTAAGACAAGACAATGAATAAGATTTTATTCAACTGTTGCTTAAGTTAAGAAAATAATCCCGTAACAAAAAACAATGAAGAAAGACATAAAAATACCGCTGATAAAAATTACTTCCATATCTTTCCACATTTAATTCCTTATGTGATAATAACCTAACTATCTGACGTACTAGTGACCTAGTGTATGCGTAGTATGGCATTTCATGCACCATCCTTCGAATATACACTGCTGTTTATTAACCGTAAATCCGTGCATTTATGGTACCACACCCCCATTACGTTTATACTCTGTTTGTTGTGCGTTCGTTTATTTTATCATAACCCGATCTCCACCAAAATCGTTTTCTTTCGTTTTTTTTAAGCGTTGGGCGCCATTTTTAAATCATCTCTCTTTTGTCAGCAGCATTCAAATTTTAGTGATACCTAAAACCGCAGGCGATAGGCAAAAAAATCCCGTAGATTACACCCATTGGCATCTCTACGGGATTTCTTCTATATCCTAAATAAATATTCAGTTTAAGGCTTCCAATATTTTTTTAATATACATTGGGTATACGTTAATTTTTTTTACAAATCCAGCACCATCTTCTCCAGCTCATCTCCACCGGATAACATCAGTTCCGGGTTTTCAAGCATTTTCTTTAAGGTAACCAAGAAACCAACGGAATCTTTCCCGTCGATAATACGATGGTCATAGGATAAGGCGGTGTACATAATGGGTCGGATCTCTACCTTGCCATTTACGGCCATTGGTCGCTCAACGATATTGTGCATGCCCAATATGGCCGATTGTGGGGGATTGATCAATGGTGTGGAAAGCATAGAACCGAACACACCTCCGTTGGTCACGGTAAAGGTGCCACCGGTCATCTCGTCCAGGCTAATTTTACCGGCTCTGGCTTTAACGGCCAACTGCTTTAGCGTTTCTTCTATTTGAGCCAGGCTTAATGATTCGGTATTTCTGATTACCGGTACCATCAATCCTTTTGGTGTTTGAACCGCTACGGAAACATCCACATAATTTGGCGTTACTATCTCGTCAGCATCAATCATGGAATTTACCATAGGGTGTTTTTGCATGGCCAGGGCCGATGCTTTAATAAAGAAAGACATGAAACCCAATTTGACACCATGCTTTTCCACAAACAAGTTCTGGTACTTTTTGCGCATAGCCATAATGTTGCCCATATCCACCTCGTTAAAAGTGGTCAACATGGCGGTTTCCTGTTTTACTGCTACCAAACGGGCACTCAGCTTTTTACGCAAGGAGCTCATTTTTTGCCGGCCCAGCTCGCGTTCTTTGGGCTGTGCAGCTAATCCTTGCGCAACCGGTGCAGCCCCCCCGTCCACACCTTGCGCTTTGATGGCATTAATTTCTTTTTTAGATATGCGATGCAGTCCGTTGATAACATCTTCAACCGTCCATCCTTCCTCTTCCATAAGGTTTTGGGCTACCGGGCTTACCTTAACCTTTGCATGTCCTTCGGAAACAGGTTTCTTTTCTGCTGTTTTCGTTTCAGGAGCTTGGGCTTCTGTGGCCGGAGTTTCCTCATGCACAGTTGCTTCCGAACTTTCTTCGGGAGCAACCGATGTATCGATGGTACAGGCTATTTCACCCACTGCAACCGTTTGCTCCTCTTCTACCAATATTTTAATTTTCCCGGCCTTGTCCGCGTTTAAGGTAAGTGTGGCCTTGTCTGATTCTATTTCTGCCAATTCCTGGTCTTTGTTTACCACGTCACCATCGTTCACCAACCAACTGGCAATTTCTACTTCGGTAATGGACTCTCCCGGGGAAGGGACTTTTATCTCTATTATCATGCTATTATTTTTTCAATCAGTGACTTAAATCTTATTTTCTAAATTTCTCCACCTATCCGACAGACGGGCAAAGCGAAGTTGCTATGTAAATACCTTTAATTCGTTATGCGTCGGTTTAAATTAATCTGATTATTTCCCGCGCCAGGGCACCGGGTTATACATACAATCCCTACAAGACTGTTTTGTTTATATTTTCACTCCTTACACTTAAAAAGATGTCTCTGAATCATCAATTATAGCTTCATAAAGGCTTCAGCTGCCAGGCTTGTGAAGACCTCAAATTGGTCGTTTACTTATCGTAAATGACCCATTTGAGGGCAAGCATATCACGGCAGTCGGAGTTTTTATAGACGCTAAATTGAAAATCTGGGCTTTTCCTGAAAATACTTATGCTGCTTTAATATTTCCTTTCTGTCTTTGCCTTCAACACACTGTAAACCGCAATATTTGTTTTTAAGCTCACAATGGCATTTTTTAAATATCTTGTCCACTATTTCCTTCTGCCCTACCATATGTAAGCCGTTCAAACCCGTAGCAGGACTACCACTGGCCAAACGAGCAACCGGAATCAGGTTAACACCCTTAAACATGCCTCGAATATATTTCCACGCCCCCATATTCTCGGGTTCTTCCTGAACCCAAAGATGCAGGATAGCGTTTTTATATTTGGTTAAGATCCCTTGCAGCTGATCATTAGGAAAGGGGTGCATTTGTTCGATTCTAATTAATGCCACATCCCGGGCATTCAGTTCCTCTTTGCGCACCAGCAAATCATAATAAACCTTTCCTGTGCAGAACACAACCCTTCTAACCTTCTCTGCGTCAACGTTAATATCGTCAATTACCTCCCGAAATTTACCCTTGGCTAATTCATCTATTGTTGAAACACATTTTGAATGACGCAACAAACTTTTGGGCGTAAAAATAATCAACGGCAAGCGAATATCCCGCATTACCTGTCGCCGCAGCACATGAAAAAGGTTAGCTGGCGTTGTGCAGTTAACCACTTGCATATTGTTATTGGCTGCCATCGATAAAAAACGCTCCACACGTGCACTGGAATGCTCCGGCCCCTGACCTTCGAAACCATGCGGCAAATACAACACCAGGCCGTTCATCAAACCCCACTTTTCTTCTGCCGAACTGATATACTGGTCGATAATCACCTGGGCCACATTATAAAAATCCCCGAACTGGGCTTCCCAGATAGTCAAGCCATTGGGTGTTGCCAGGGCATAACCATAATCGAATCCCAGAACCCCGTATTCCGAAAGGTGGGAGTTGTACACGTTAAAACGAGCCTGATCATCTGACAAATGTTTCAAAGGGAAATATAGTTTCTCGGAATCTTCAATGGTCAATCCGGCATGTCTGTGGGCAAAGGTACCTCTTACCGAATCTTGCCCGCTTAAGCGCACCGGGTGTCCTTCGGTGACCAGCGTGGCATAAGCCAGTTGTTCGCCCATGGCCCAATCCAAACGATCTTTCGCCACCATTTTTTTACGGTCGTCCATAATCTTATGCACTTTCCTAAAAAATGGTAAATCATCGGGCAAGGCCGTCAACTTCTCGCTCAACGCAAGTAACTTATCCTTCTCTACACCTGTTTCAACCGACGTGATAAAATCCTTAGGCTCGGAATACCGGAACCCCTTCCAATAATCCTCCAGGAACCGCTGGATAACCACTTTATCAATACTCTTGGAATCTTCCAACTGTTTTTCCAGATATACGTCGAACCCCTTTTGCAAGGCATTAATTTCTTCCCTAGAATACACCTTTTGTTCCAACAGCTTTTCTCCGTAAACATCTCTGGGATTAGGATGTTTGGCTATCGACTTATATAAAGTAGGCTGTGTAAACCTGGGTTCGTCCCCTTCGTTATGCCCGTATTTACGGTACGAAAGCACATCAATAAATACATCGGCATTAAATTTCTGTCTGAATTCCACGGCCAACTCCAGCGCATATACCATGGCTTCGGCATCGTCGCCATTTACATGGAAAACAGGGCTTCGGGTTACCTTACCCACATCCGTGCAATAAGTACTGGAACGGGCATCCAGGTAATTGGTGGTAAAACCCACCTGGTTGTTGATGACAATATGAATCGTCCCCCCGGTTTTATACCCCTTAAGCTGACTCATCTGAACCACCTCATAAACTACACCTTGCCCTGCAATGGCGGCGTCACCATGAATTATGATAGGTATCGCCTTGCTAAAATCCTTCTCGAATTTGTTATTAATGATGGATCGGGTAATACCTTCGATAATGGGTCCCACCGTTTCCAGGTGCGACGGGTTGGGCGCCAGGTTAATCCTCACTTTGTTACCATCATCTGTAATAATGTCGTTTTGATAACCCAGGTGATACTTCACGTCCCCTAATGAAATTCCTTCGGCATATTCATCGCCCACAAATTCCTTGAAAATATTTTCGTACGGTTTTTTCAGGATATTGGCCAGCACGCTTAATCTGCCGCGATGCGCCATACCGATCATAACCTCCTGAATACCCAAATTGGCGCCTTTGCGGATAAGAGCATGCAAGCCGGGAATGATGACCTCACTCCCCTCCAGCGAAAAACGTTTTTGGCCCACAAACTTTTTATGGATAAAACCCTCGAAACCTGCTGCCACATTCAGTTGGTCGTAAATACACTTTTTCTTCTCAATTGAAAAATCAGGCGTATTCCGTGCGGATTCCATTTTTTGCATCAACCACTCCACTACCTCCGGATGACGAATGTATAAATACTCTACTGCAACCGATTCGCAATACGTTGTTTGCAAGTGCTCGATGATGGTCTTCAATTTTGCTTTACCTATCCCCAGCTTAGAGCCTGCCTCGAATTCCTTTTCCAGATCGGCTTTTTCCAGGCCAAAGTTCTCGATATCCAAGGTTGGAAAATACTGCCGTCGCGAACGAACCGGGTTGGTTTTGGTAAACAAGTGTCCCCTTTGCCTGTAGCCATGAATCAGGTTGGCCACATTAAATTCTTTGCTCAACATTCCGCCGGAAGACGTTGTATCGTAATTTTTACGGGCAAATTCAAAGCCCTTAAAGAACAACCTGAAACTTTCGTCAACCGATTCAGGGTCGTTTAAATAATTTTGGTACAGCTCTTCTATTGTCTCTATTTCGCTGTTTCCCACAAATGAAAATTCTTCCATAGAATAGTTCCTTATCCGCGTAATTTAATTCCTGTAGATTAATTCAACACTTTTACTTGACGAATATCCTAAACTAAGGCATTCGTTATGTTACCCTTGAGGGTTTCAATCTCCCATTTTTAGTACAAACCGATAAAATATTTTAATCGATCATTGCATACGTATCATATTGGATTCGATATAAAATGCAAGATATGTATTTTAAGGATTGATTATTCGCATTAGCAGCTGAAATCTTTTAAAAAAATATTTAAAAACTAATTATTTTTATTCTTTTGCATTTATCAATCATCGAAAACGCAATTCATGACGAATTTTTTAAGACACCTTGCCCAATATTATTTTAATAAGTATCAAACCAATATATCCGAATTTTGTTTTGTTTTTCCCGGTAGAAGGGCAGGACTTTTTTTTCAACAACATTTAAGCCAGTTGATATCAAAACCCCTATGGTCGCCCAAAACGATTACCATCAATGAGTTTATCCAGGAATTTACTACCTATCAAATTGCGGATAAAATCACCCTGGTGTTTGAACTATATCAGGTGTATGAAGAGATTTACCGCACAGGCACAAGTTTCGATGAGTTTTTGCCCTGGGGCGAAATTATATTGAACGATTTTGACGATATAGATAAATACCGCGCCAATCCTCAACAGGTATTCTCCAATTTACTGTCCATCAAAGAAATTGAAGACGACTATAGTTTTCTCACCGAAGACCAGATCAATACCATTAAAAGTTTCTGGCATACTTTTAATCCCAACAAGCTATCGGAACACCAGACTGAGTTTATTAAAATATGGGAGAAGTTGTACGAGGTTTATGAACTTTTCAACCAGCGCTTACACGATAAAAACATGACCTACGAAGGTGCTGTCTATCGTAACATTGCTGATAAAATTGATCAAAAGGAACCCTTGGATATACCCTATCCCAAAGTGATATTTGTGGCCTTTAACGCCTTAAACAGTTGCGAAAAAAAATTGTTCCATCATTTGCAAATTGGAAACAAAGCTGATTTCATATGGGATTATACACCTTGGCTTCTGCCAGATAAAACACCCCTTCCAAACCCTCATGAAAGAATGAAAGCGAACGAAGCCGTTCGTTTTATTGAGGATAACCTGCGCAATTATCCGGCACCTGCCGATTGGCACTTCCCTCACAACCCTGAAATGCCTGAAATAAAGATTACATCGGTGGCTACGGACACCGCGCAAACTCAGGTGGCACATCAATTTCTACAAGAAATACCTAAAGGTGGGAATAATACAGAACTCCATTCGGCATTACAAACAGCGGTTGTTTTAACCGATGAAACTATTTTGCTACCTGTTTTACATAGTATTCCGGATGAGATTGAAAAGGTGAATATAACCATGGGATATCCTATAAAAAACACACCAGCCTATGGATTGCTGGAGCTTGTTTTTGACTTGCAAAAAAACAGCCGGAAAACAAAGGCCGGTAAAACATGGTTTTATTTCAGAAATGTAATTCCCATCCTTACCCATCAGTACATTGAGCCTTTAAGTCCAGAATTACACAAAGAAATGGCTTATTCCATGACCAGGCGGAACAAGACTTATATCGAAGGTCATGAGCTGGACAAAAGTAAATTATTGGGTTCTGTTTTCAGGGTGGTTGAAAAAAGCGAGGACTTTTCGACCTACCTGATTGATTTACTTCAACAGATGTACGCCGGACTAAAAAATAGCGACCACAGTCAGGTCATAGAAAAGGAGTTTATTTATCAACTGCACCTGACCATTACGCAGCTGGCGGACTTGATTAATAAACTGAATGTGGAAATAAACCCGGAGACCTGGATTAAGCTTTTTAAAAGAGCTGCGGACTTAAAGAGTATTCCGTTCAGTGGAGAGCCGCTTAAAGGATTACAGGTCATGGGAATTCTGGAAACAAGAGCGTTGGATTTTGAAAACCTGATTATCCTGAATATGAACGAGGGCGTATTTCCACAGTCAGGAGCCACGAACTCTCTGGTTCCTTACAGCCTGCGAAAAGCGTTTAACCTGCCAACCATCGAGCATCAGGATGCGATATTCGCCTATTATTTTTATCGTTTGATTCACAGGGCAAAGAAGGTTCAACTATTGTACAATTCATCTGCGCAAGGGATGCAAACAGGTGAGATGAGCCGCTTCCTGTTCCAGTTGAAATATGAATATCCCCCCGAAAAACTGAGTTTTTCAACTGCTGTGGATAATATTAACATTACACCTTCAAAGGATTTTTATGTAGATAAGGATGAGAAGATCATGGCTATATTGAATCAATTTCTGGAAGGTGGATCCAGAAAACTATCGCCCAGTGCGTTGAGCACCTATTTTGAATGCCCCATCCGCTTTTACTACAAGTATATTCTCAAGGCTTCGGAGCCGGATGAGATAACGGAAGAAATTGACCCCCGGATTTTTGGCACCCTTTTTCACGAAACCGTGGAAGAAATATACAAACGCTTTGTAAGTATGGAGGTACAGCCTCAGGATATTGAAACTTTGGCAAGGGATAAGTATTCCATAAACAGGGCATTGCATGCCAGTTTTAATAAATATTTCAACCAGGATTTAAATCAAAATGATTTTAAAGATATTCAGGGCAAGAATATTTTAGTGTTCGACATTATCAAAAAATATGTTTTCCAGTTTTTAAAGGTCGAAAAACAGCATGCCCCATTTTACCTCAAAGGTTTAGAAAAAGAGGTAAGTACCAATCTCAGGGTTAACGATAAAAGTATTTGCCTGGGGGGAACCATAGACCGCTTGGACGAAAAAGATGGCGCCGTTAGGGTTATCGATTATAAAACCGGAGCAGGCGATGAGCACTTTAGCAAAGTGGAAGAACTGTTTCTGCAATCGAAACATAAATCCAAGAAGGCAATTTTTCAGACCTTGCTATACAGCTACATCCTTAAACAAAGCGATTCGGAACTACCGGCTTATTTGCCCGGTGTGGTATGGATTAAAAAGATTTTTACTTCACCTGATTATTCGCTGAAGAAAGGTACACCAACCCATAACCAAAAACTTACCCTTCAAGCCGTGGAAGAAGAGTATATTGAACATCTTAAACAACACCTGGACGATTTATTTAACAAAGACATGGCCTTTACGCAGACCCAACATGCCGACAGTTGCGTGAAGTGCAGTTACAAGGGGGTGTGTGGGAAATAGTGTGTCAGCATACAGTCCCGAAAATATCAAAATTTAATATCTTGTCATATTTGCGAGCTTCCTCGGTAAACCTTTCAAATTGAAATATGGTGTTTTTCGGGATAGACTTTATGGTGTCAGCAGTTGAACCCGGATTATGTATTGGAGGTTCGTCATGAGCATTGCAAGTACAATAAAACAAGGCATTACTGAAACGAGCCATAACTTGTCCCGATTGCTTTTGGGAGCATCGTTCTGGTGAGTTGAAGTGATGCAACAAAGTGTCTTGTTTTAAAGTAATTTCAATGTGTAATAGAATTTCTAATGCATATTGCGGGTTGAAACAACGCGATATCCCGCCACAAATAAACAGTTTATTTTTAGGCGGGGCATCAGTCAGCAAGCAGCAGACTAGAGGCGAAGCCCGAAATGAACCAGGCTACCCATATCTATTCCGCTTTGTTAAATCTTAAGTTGTAATTTTCGTCCCAGTCGATAAAACCGGCTATATTGGTTTCTGATTCCGATAGGCTGAATCCCTTAACTTTGCCTGTTTTCCCTTTAAAAATGAGTGCTTCCATATTTGCCCTGGTGATTTTCTTTTTTAAGAATTCAAAAGGAATCAACACCCTGCAGCCATTACTATAATTGGAACAACCCCAGGCAGATTTACCTTCCAAAATATGTCCTGTTTTGCATTTCGGGCATCGCAACTCCTTTTCGGCCTCTTTTTCTAGTCGCAAGCCAAAATTATCATCAAAACTCACCTGGCCGTTTACCTTTTTGCCCTCCAAAATAAATCCTTTAATGGATGGCGTTTTTCCTTTTAAAATTAAGGCTTCCACCTGTTTGTCCGTAAAACTCTTACCTAAATACTCAAAGGGGATTAAGGTTTTGCAACCTGAAGCATAAGCAGAACATCCCCAGGCAGATTTCCCTTTGAGCATACTCCCTTCTTTACAGCGTGGACATTTCAGTTCCATTCCGGTTTTGGGTTTAGCTTTAGGTTTAGGTTTTATTTCCTTCTCATCATCTTCTTCGATTATGATTTTACCTTTTGAATAATCGTTCTTTACCTGAAAAACTATATCCGAAACCATTTGCTTCAGCTCAGCCATAAATTCGGAAGCCTGATATTCGCCTGTTTCGATCTCCCGTAACTTTTTCTCCCAAAGCCCTGTCAGTTCAGCCGATTTCAATAAATCGTTAGAGATAAACTCCATCAGTTTAACCCCCATCGCTGTAGGCAACACGTTTTTTCGAACCTTATAAATATACTTTCGCTTAAACAGGGTTTCTATAATATTGGCTCGGGTCGAAGGTCGACCAATTCCGTTTTCCTTCATTAATTCGCGCAACTCATCATCGTCCACCTGCTTTCCCGCGGTTTCCATAGCACGCAACAAGGTGGCCTCTGTGTAATATTTGGGTGGCTGCGTTTCCTTTTCCTGGAAATCAGGTTCGTGCGGACCGCTTTCCCCTTTCACAAACTCAGGTAATATTTTATCCTCCGAATCCTTTTTTCCGGCAACCGACTTATAAACTACCCGCCAATTTTCTTTTAAGACCTGTTTGCCCGATGTCTTAAAATGTACATCCTCAACCTTTCCAAGAATGGTCGTGGTAGATATTTCGCAATCGGGATAAAAGTTGGCAATAAACCTACGGGTAACCGTATCATAGATAATCCGCTCGTCCCGGGAAAGACTTTCGGGAGGCGTCATCCCTGTTGGTATAATAGCGTGATGGTCGGTCACCTTTTTATTATCGAATACCTTTTTTGATTTACGGATTTTCGCACTCAATAAAGGCTCCACCAATTGATTGTACTGTTTTAACCCCTTTAAAATGCCTTCAATTTTAGGATAAATATCGTTACTTAAATAAGTGGTATCTACCCGGGGATAGGTCGTCAGCTTTTTTTCGTAAAGCGACTGAATCCCTTTTAAAGTCTCGTCGGCCGACAGCCCAAACTTCTTATTACATTCCACCTGTAACGAAGTTAAATCGAACAAACGGGGTGGCGCTTCTTTTCCGGGTTTACGGTTAAAATCGGTTATCTCAAATGGTTTGTCTTTGATTTTTTCCAGGGCCGAACTACCTTCCTCTTTGCTGGAAAACTTACCTTGGGTAGAGTTAAAAGTCACCTCTTTGTAAACCGTTTTTAATTCCCAATACGGTTGCGGAACAAAATTTTCGATCTCCAGGTAACGGTTTACAATCAAGGCAAGCGTCGGTGTTTGCACCCGCCCGATAGACAGCACCGTGCCGGGCTGGCTGTATTTGATGGTGTACAAGCGGGTAGCGTTGATTCCTAAAAGCCAATCTCCAATAGCCCTGGCACTTCCCGCTGCATATAATGGATTGAACTTGTCATTGTCGTACAGTTTTTCAAATCCTTCGCGGATGGCTTCTTCTGTCAACGATGATATCCATAAACGCTTTATTTGAACCTTGCATCCTGCCTTTTGCAGCACCCATCGTTGAATCACTTCTCCTTCCTGGCCAGCATCACCGCAGTTGATCACTTCCGTGGCCGATTGCACCAACTTTTGAATAACTCCGAATTGCTTTTCAACCCCCTTATTTTCAATGAGCTTTATGCCAAACTTAGATGGGATTACCGGAAGCGTGCCCAAATTCCACCGTTTCCATTCGGGTAGGTAATCATGCGGTTCTTTGAGCGTGCACAGATGACCAAAAGTCCATGTAACCTGATAGTTATTACCTTCGTAATATCCATCCTTTCTACTGGTAGCACCTACGACTTTGGCTATTTCTCCTGCCACACTGGGTTTCTCGGCAATACAAACACGCATTTTTAACTCATGATTTTTTGTGGAAGCACGAAGATAGTAAATTTTGGCGGTTGGTTGTTGGCTATTTGTTGTTGGTTGTTGCTGATTATATTGTAAGTAATTGTTATCCTTGATTTTTTAAGTTAAATATGGGTATGTATTTTATTCAGCTTTCATACGTCTACTATCTTTCCAAATCCGTTATTTATGAGTGCCATCGAAATTGAAAATAAACTAAAAATAAAAGTTACCTGACACTATAATCGTAGCAACCATAACAAAACTCATGCTTTTGTGTTATCACAATATCATTTGAATTTATAAATTGCGTAAAAAATTATGATATGAGCAAAGAGGTAGCATTCGCACAAGAACTGATAGATTTTATATACCAAAGCCCATCCCCTTATCATGTGGTTTCCAATATCAAACAAGAACTATCTGATAATGGATTTCAAGAACTTAGCTTAACCGATTCGTGGCAACTTGAAAAAGGGAAAAAATATTTTACCACCAAAAACGATTCTGCTGTTTTTGCATTTTCTTTGGGAAACAGGAACCTTCCCGACACAGGTATTAAAATGATCTGTGCACACAGCGACTCGCCGGGATTTAAAATAAAGCCCCAACCGGAGATGTTGGTTGAGAATACATTGCTTAAGTTGAATACGGAGGTGTATGGCGCCCCGATATTAATGACCTGGTTGGATCGTCCGCTTTCCATCTCCGGAAGGGTAAGCCTTAAGAGCGATAATCCGTTATTTCCAAAATCGGCCCTTGTTAACTTAAAAAAACCCTTGTTAATCATTCCTAATTTGGCCATTCACTTAAATCGGGAGATCAACGACAAGGGTATTGTCCTGAACAGGCAAAAGGATATGCTACCGCTGATGGGGGTGGTGAACGAAACCTTCGAAAAAGACAATTATTTGCTCAGTCTGCTAGCAGAAGCGCTTCATGTAAAACAAGATGATATTATTGATTTTGATTTGACCCTTTACGAGTTTGAAAAAGGTTGCATAATGGGCATGGACAACGAGATGATCAGTTCTCCAAAGCTGGACGACCTGGCCATGGCTTATGGTGGGTTAAAAGCTTTGCTGGGATCCGACAATTCCGAAACCACGCAGATGCTTTGCATTTTTGACAACGAAGAAGTGGGAAGCGTTACCAAACAAGGAGCAGGCTCTCCCGTGTTGAACAATATTTTGCTACGAATCAATGCTGCCTTAGGATATCATCAGGATGATTTTTACCGGACTATTTACAACTCCTTTATGATATCGGCAGACATGGCACACTCCATCCATCCTAATTTGGTGGAGAAACACGATCCTGTTTTACATCCGGTAATGAATGGCGGCCCCGTCATTAAAATTCATGCCAACCAAAAATATACCACCGATGGAGATTCCGGAGCTGTATTTGAAACTATTTGCCAAAAAGCCGGGGTACCATACCAGAAATTTGTCAACCGCTCGGATATGGCAGGTGGTTCAACCCTGGGCAATGTTTCAACAGGCCAAATAGATATTCGAACGGTTGATATGGGCAACCCAATGTTGGCCATGCACTCGGTTCGCGAATTGGCAGGAGTAATGGATCAAACCTATGTGGTTAAAGCGTTCACCACTTTTTACAATCTTACATAGACAGCAAGAAGTAGGGAGAAGAAGAAACAGTGAGCGTAGATTTTTTCCTACGCTCCATTTTACTTTTACTAAGTATGTTAAAAACTATTTTCCCTTATCTGAATAATTAATGTCTGTTGTACTGTCAACTGATGACTGATCCACGATATGCCTCTCCCAATAATCCGGCAAAGCTCTGTAAATAGCTGACTGGATATCAGTTCGAACATCTTCGGCAATCAACTTTTTATTATACTGGTTGGGATGGATTCTGTTGGATAAGAAAATATACATTAAATTATATTCCGGATCCATCCAAACCAAGGTGCCGGTAAAGCCCGAATGGCCATATGATGATGGGGAGGCTTCATGACAAGTGGGGCCCGACAACTCGGGATCGAGTACAGGTTTGTCAAAGCCTAAGCCTCTCCTATTGCCTTCTTTCACTATGGAGGTGAATGTTTTCAAGGTGCTCGAATCAATATACCGTTCACCTCCGTAATACCCATTGTTAAGGTACATCTGTAAAATCTTGGCCAGGTCTTCGGCACAAGCAAACACGCCTGCATGCCCGCCAACTCCACCTAGCATCGCCGCACCCGGATCGTGAACATATCCATGAATCACTTCTTTTCTGAATGACACATCGTTTTCCGTAGGCACAATTTCCCGTTTGTTGAACTTTTCCAACGGCAAGTACATCATTCTTTCCGCCCCCAATGGTTTATAAAACGTGTTTTCAACAAATTGGTCCTGGGTGGTATTAAATTTGTTTTCAATAATTTCTTTCAGATAATAATAACCCAGATCGCTATACCGATACTCAGGATTTCCCTGTATTTCGGACGTATCAATGCCCATCCGAATCGAATCTATAAAAGCTTTGTTCATATACAAACCGGAACTAACCTGTATGTTAAAATCATCGCTTTTGGAGCGTCGGAAAACGTCAGACCTATACCGGGCACCCCTATTCATATACAATCTATTATCCACCTTTATATTATATTGGCTCGAATACCGACGACTGTAAATATCTCCTTTCAGTTTATCTTTGTCGATTGCACGTAAGTAAAAAGGGATCCACGATTGCAATCCTGCTTGATGAACCATCATATCATTTAGTTTCAAGCCGGATTTATTGGTCCCTTCCAGGCGAGGCAGCAAATTCGACAGCGAATCTTCCAGATCGATCATATCCTTATCGTACATTTTCATCACCGATGGTATTGAAGATACTATTTTGGTAACGGAGGCAATGTCGTAAAGGTCGGTTGTTTTAACATGCCTACGTTTGTTATATGTATGATAACCAAAACCCTTGTTGTAAATCACATCCCCGTCTTTGGCCACCAAAACCTGACAACCCGGAATGGCTCTTTCCCTTATGGCTTTATACACCACCTGATCGATTAATTTAAGTGTGTCGGGCATAGCCTTACTATAACCTGGTGCAAACCCTAAACGGCTTTTTCGGGTAACTTCACCGCTTCCAAATGGGAAACGGCTATTAATGCTTTTAGCCAACACCCCTTCTGCGCCGACGCCTCCAAAAACAATCTGTGCTGCAACGCCCTGTGCTATTTCGTTTATCTCATACGAAAGTAAAATGGCCTTAAAAGGGTGTTCAACCGGTAAATCCTTCAACCGGTTTCCCGAACCAAAATGAACCAAAATCAAGTCGGCCGTTGAGGATATCTGATGAAGAAACAAATACAGCAAATCATTAATATCATTCTCGAACCAATCACCATTTACTGCAACAATAATCGTATTAAACCCTGCGGTACTTTTTCTTAGTTTGGCAATCTGGTCTATGTCCGGAACACTTTCAACATAATTGTTCTCAACAGTACAATATTTCTTCAATGTTTTTTGAAAGATGGATTCCTTATTAGTACCAATATGTATTGATGCTATTTTGCGATTCTCCAAATTACGAATGGGTAAAATATCTTTATTTTCGAGCAGCACTGCACCTTTTTTATAAATCGATCTTATAATAAGATCTATTTCTTCATTAATTTCATTATACACTTTTGGCTTGGGTTTATTGGATAACAACTCACGTATCATCACACTTTTCTTACAACTCTCTTCCAGCAGGTTTTGAGGCAAAACATTATTCTCAAAAACCCTCCATAAAATATCGAAATCATTATCCACATTATCCGAATAAATTAAGTCCCCATTTTTTAGTAACATTTCCAGCGAGGGATCTTTTGAGTTCCTCCTTATATCCTGAATACTCTTCCAATCGGTACCTTTTAAATAATCGGGAACAGAGCCATGAAGTGCATTATCATCTAGGCGTAATTGCTGTTCCGAAAGAATATTTTTAGGGAGCTGATAAAGATGGGTTTGAAAAATTTGATTCCCTGAATCAACGTCCAAACAAGGTATAATCAATCGTCCTATAGGTTCCAGGAATAAGTCTATAGGTTTGTAATCCTCATTCTGAAACAACAGGTTATATGGGGATTGCATGGGAAAGTAAGCTCCGTCCAGCTTCTTTCGCAACAACACGTTCATGAGTTGCTCTCGCACATCTTTATTGTTTCCCCGCAAGAATGCAGACCTTATCATTATGTCCGATAACATGGGAGGCCTTTCCCCGTCCGGGATTAAAAGTTTTTCAATATTTACCCATTTAGGAAAAGAATCTGCTTCCTCATCGTCAGGTTGTATCACGGGTAAAACCAGTAAGGATCGCACTCTCTCCTTCAAACTTAGCGTATGGTATATGGAGTCTACTTTTTCCTCATTTACAAAATACTGCGCCTCAACCCCAAAGTTGTATGCTACAATAAATAAGAATACGTATATATATTTAGTCACTTTACTACCTCTTTTCTACAATGATTTCATTTGATTTCAAAATTAATGTAATGAATCAATTTATTAGATAATATTTAAATTGTTTTTTGAAAAATGACCATTAAAATTATAACCTTTTTGTTTTTGTTTTATTTGGTAATTCCCACAACAAAGATTATTTTAGCCGCACTAAAAATTTCATTTGCTAGATTTCTGACGCATTATGAGTGAAAATATAAGCAGTTCTCTTAACCAAAATTGGGGAGATAAAGTAATCCTTGTAGTTGAGGATGTGGATACCAACAAAATATTTTTTGATGCCGCCCTTAGAAAAACAAATGCCAAAATACTTTGGGCAAAAGACGGACAAGAAGCAGTTGATATGTACAAAGAAAATGATATTGACTTGGTATTGATGGACCTTCAGCTTCCCATCATGGATGGATACACAGCCACCAGAGAAATCAAAAAAGTAGATGGTAAAGTACCAATCATTGCACAGACCGCACATGTTATGTCGGGGGAAAGAGAAAAATGCCTGGAAGCAGGTTGCGACGATTACCTGGCCAAACCTATCAGACTGCAGATTTTAATGGAAACATTATCAAAGTACCTGAATAAGTGAGTTCGATACTAAAATATACTGAAAGGCTTCAATTTAAATTGAGGCCTTTTTTTTGTAGCGTATTAAAAAATATTACGAATAACCCTCAACCGAAATATTTACCATGCGTTTCCGGGAAGCTTGTTATTATCATCGATGTGAAGAAGTGATTTGCCTCATGCCCCCAAAGCCGTTATGTTATAAGCCCATAAATCTACTTTTAAAAACACTACCCAAACCCATAAAAATGGAAAAAGCCATTCCGCAAGGCGAAATGACTTTCCTGTTTGTTTGAAAATGTATCTCGTATAAGTTTATACTAAGTTATTCGGCAACTACTTCAAAGTTAACCTCAACCTTCACTTCGCGGTGAAGCTTGATTGTTGCCACGTATTTACCAATTTCTTTCACTTGGTCCTCTTTGATAGAAATGTTTTTACGCTCTACAGTATAACCTTCTTTTTCCAGTGCTTCTGCAATTTGAATAGTATTTACAGAACCGAAGATTTTGCCGGTCGTACTTGTCTTAGCACCTAAGGTCAACGAAAGACCTTCCATTTTTTGTGCTACCTCAAGCGCATCATTCTTAATCTTTTCTTCTTTATGAGCTCTTTGGCGCATATTCTCCTCATGTACTTTGATAGCTGAAGGAGTAGCCAAAACAGCAAGCCCTTGTGGAATAAGGTAATTTCTACCGTATCCATTCTTAACCTTTACCACTTCATTTTTGTGACCAAGGTTGGCTATATCATCTCTTAATATTACTTCCATTTTTTGTCCTCCTTTTTTATTTCATCAAGTCAGTAACATAAGGCAACAATGCAATGTGACGGGCACGCTTAACAGCTGTTGCAACTTTTCTTTGATACTTTAAAGATGTACCAGTTAAACGACGAGGAAGAATCTTACCTTGCTCGTTCAAGAATTTCTTTAAGAACTCAGGATCTTTGTAATCAACATACTTGATCTTGTTTTTCTTAAAACGACAGTACTTTTTCTTTTTGATCTCAACCGATGGAGGCGTTAAATATCTGATTTCACTTTGATTTTGTGCCATGGCCTATCTCTCCTTTTTTTCTTTGATGGTTTTTCTTCTTTTCTCACTGTAAGCAACTGCATATTTATCCATCTTGAAAGTCAAGAAGCGGATAACACGCTCGTCGCGACGAAAAGCAAGCTCTAGCTTGGCGATCGCATCAGGTTGTACTTTAAAGTCGAACAAGTTGTAAAAACCTGTCGATTTCTTTTGGATAGGATACGCCAATTTGCGCAGCCCCCAATTCTCTTCGTTTACCATTTCACCTCCATTTTCTGTAATCACAGAACGGAATTTTTCAACCGCTTCCTTCATCTGAACATCAGACAAAACGGGAGTCAAAATGAAAACGGCTTCATAATGATTCAACATAATGATAATAAATTAATTAATAAATTCGGCCGCAAAAGTAGTTATTTTAATTACAGAGTGCAAATATTTTGATGCAAAATATTCGCAAGTCATTGGCGATTAACAAATCAAATTATACTGGTAAGTGATAGCAGTTCTGGCAGTCTCAATATTTTACATTTATATCAAGAAGAAATGAATAAAATTTCTTTAAAAAATTTAGCATATGGCAAAAATGCTTTATCATTGTTTTTTTACAATTAATATATCTATTACATTATTATTTGATATCAGATAGCATTTTTATTGTAGTTGGTGCTGATGGTTTTAAACGATAATATATTTGCCTTATCGCTTCTTGAAATAGTCTTATCGGTATTTTTAATACCACTTCTTGAACAATTAATTGCAAGGACCTACTTAAATTAAGAACTTAGATATTTTAGCCTTTGCTATCTTTTTCTCTTCCTCATCTCACTTTTGTTCTATTTCTATTCAAAAATAATTTCAATAGTATTTTTTATTGTACTATTAGTTTCAGTATTTCATGAAATTTATAAGGACTTTGGATTTCTGAAAAAGAAAGTGAGTGAACATTTCGTTTTTTTTTCTTATTTTCTCATTTCTTTTTGCCTTTGCACATATTCCAGTTATTAATTCAACTTATAAAGAATTAGGCTTTGGAACTCGGTTAATTGTTGTGAACCTTTTTCAATTCTTCCGTTTGCCATCATTTTGGGAATGGTTCGCCTTAAATATGGAATTAAGTATTCCATACTGCTCCATAATTTTAAATAATGGATTGATTCTTGTGTTAAACAGCATTATTTACGATTAATTGCATCTAACAAAGACAGCTCTTGCACTTAATTTGATTGAAGTCAATTTTGCCAACTATATTTCTTTAAGAAATATACTAATCAGATGTTTACAAACAATCTCTTTGTTTTTTATATCAGATTCTTAATGAATACTTTCGCAGGAATTTACTATTGTATGATATAAATCATCAAAAGAATTAACCTTTGAATAAACAATGTTTCTGTCCATTTTTCTGAACGGAAGCTGTTGTATATTTAAAATGCTTAAATATTTGGCCGAATTATAAAGCCCTCCCGCCGGTTCAATATTAGGAGTAAATGAACTTAGCTTTAAATGGATTTAACCCCGATTTAGTGATTCTTCCTCGATGGATATTCCGGAGCAAGCACCCCCTTACCAAACGTTGGTTGAGGTCATGTTTTTAGCATGACATTCCGGCGGACATTGACCCCTTAAAATGTTTTTCGAGGAAAACATATTGCTCCGAAAACGGAAAAAAAACGGAGCGTGTTGACCCCTTGGATTTAGGTTTATTTAATTAGTGGCCGGAACTACTAATTGATACTGATTATGGCAGGGAAACCTAAAAGAATGTAAGCATTCGACTTGATACATATTAGTTTAGTTAATTCCTACCACAAATTATTATTGGAAATGCTGGATTATTTTAAAATGTATAGTAATTTAATCTTACTTCTGAAATCGCATATTTAATATTATTAATCCGTGGACTTGCTGTTCTTTGTGGCTTGGTGGTTTCCTTTACATCAAGGTATCATGCATGAATTTTAAATATTTACCCACCTTTATTCACCACAAATTATTACCTCATAAAAAACGCTATTGTAATACATTTGACTGTAATTTAAATGCAAAAATCAGATGTTGAAGATTAAAAGAAATTTACTGGCTATATGCTTGATTTTATTATTGGGGCTTGAGATTATTGTTGCCCAAAACCCATTAGTGACGCATATGTTTACGGCCGACCCTACAGCTCGCGTTTTTAATGGCAAATTATATGTCTACCCATCAAGCGATACTTATCCACCTAATGGCAGGGAGAAAGAATTTCCCCGTTTTTGTATGCCTGGTTATCATGCCTTTTCGCTGGAAAATGGAGCTACTTGGAAAGACCATGGTTGGATATTGAAAGAAAATGATGTGCCCTGGGGCGAAAAAGATACTTATGCTATGTGGGCGCCTGATTGTATTGAAAAAGATGGCAAATACTATTATTATTATCCTGCCAAGCCAAAAAACGACAATGCCTTCCGTAGAATTGGTGTTGGTGTTTCAAAAAGTCCCACCGGTCCCTTCAAATGGGAAAAAAGTTATATTGAGGGTGTATCAGGAATAGACCCTGGTTTATTGGTGGATGATAACGATAAAGCCTACTTGTTTTTTGGTGGTGGACATGAATTGTACGTAGCTCCATTGGCCGATAATATGAAAGAAATAACCCAAGACCCTATTTTAGTGGAAGGTCTGCCTGCCGGTTACAAAGAGGGGTCTTTCCCTTTTAAAAAGGATGGTAAATATTATCTGACATTTGCCCATGTGTTTGCCGATGAAGGTTATACCATTGGTTATGCAATCAGTGACAATCCTATGGGACCGTATACCTATCAGGGAAAAATAATGGATAATATCTACAATGGAACGAATCACCATTCGGTTGTAGAATATAATGGTCAATGGATTCTATTTTACCACTCCTGGGATATCAGTGGATATAACAAATTGCGCTCTATGCGAGCCGATTACATGACCTTTAAAAAGGACGGCACCATTAAAAAAGTAAAACCAACATTACGAGGCATTGGAACCCCGCAAGTAGGCGATACGATTCAGGTGGACCGTTACAACGATATTTCAGGTGCAAAAACGGCCTTTGTTGGAGGAGAGAAAGAGCCTAACGGATGGATGATCTGCGATGCCCGAATGATGAGTTATGTGCGATTTGACAGGGTTAAGTTTGATGGTGCCAGGAAAATTAAGGCCCGTGTTGCCAGCGGTCAACGTATGGGAAGCTTCGAGGTAAGGCTGAATAATCCCAAAGGTAAATTGATAGCCGAATTCCCTATTGAATATACGGGTGGGTGGAGCTCATGGAAAACCATTGAAGCTGATATTAAAGAACCCGTTACTGGAACACATAACCTTGTGGTTGTTTTTAAATCGGACTGGGGGAGTACTAAATCGGTTAATTTGAATTGGTTGCTGATGAAATAGACTTTTGGTATTAGATAGCACTATCCTTAAGTAAATTAACTAAAAAGGAGCCGATGGGTGAAATGCCAACGCTCCTTTATTTCAGTTCTACTAGTCCATACCTAAACCATACTTTTTAAAAAAACTAATTTAGAATAAACATATACGATTAAGTTCACTTATTTATATTTGTGTGAATAATCCCAAAAAGATGTCAATTTGCCACGGATTCTAACAATACTATATTTCTTTTTTCTAATTCCTTCCGTTTTAATTAAAGGAAACAATCATCTTCCCATATACCATAACCATTTTTCTGCAGGAGATGATAAGCCTCAAAATATAGAATCTTATCTGGACGAAATCAGGGCGCAAGTTGGTCGCTTTACGGCCCATCAAAAAAACAGCAAACTCAGCATCATCCCCAATGATTCTGCCGTGAGTTTTGCCTGCTGGATTAAACCCGGCAATACCATTGAGCAATCCGGAACCTTGCTTAGCGAGAACGACATCTTCAATTTTCGCTATTTATCTACAAGACAAATCCAATTTAACCATTACAATAAAAAAGATATAGACACCCAACCAATCATATGTGCCGATACGTGGCAACACCTTGGCTTTACCTTGAACGCCGCTGGAATACTTCGTATATACTACAATGGCGATTGCATAATAACAGATTCGATTAACCCCGACTGGCATAAAAACAGAAGCAGATATATTTTAGGTAACGATAAAATGGGTGTTGCAGCTCAAGGACTTGTAGATGACGTTTTAATCTATAAAAAAGAACTCTCAGATAAGGAAATTAAACAGCTTTACCTTGAAAGTAAAATCAATGGCCCATTGCAACATAAACTACTGGCTTATTTTCCTTTAGAAGGTAATTCAAAGAATAATATGCAGCATCAAATACAGTCCATCAGGCAACATATATACTTCACACATGATGAAAAAAGAGGACTGTGTGCCGATTTTAAAAACGACAGTTGTTTTATTGATTTCAAAGGGTTTGAATTTGACCAACAAATGACCGTGTCGTGCTGGCTTAAGCCTATACAGAACAATAAAGTCATGGCTATTATCGGAAACAAAAACCTTGCTTTCAGGCTCAATGCTCAGCAAAATGCCTTATTATTTACCGTACCTATGCTTTATACCTCCTACTCAAAACATTTTAAAACCGACTTGAAGGAATGGATGCACATAGCCATATCGGTGAGCATCAACCACAAAGTCGATTTTTATATCAATGGTGTCATGTTTGACTCCAAAAGCGTTGAAGGGAAAGCAGGTAACAATGCCATTGTAACCGTCGGAAGAAGTATTTGGAAAAACAATTTCAACGGTAAAATGAGTCAGCTGGCGCTTTGGAACAGAGCCCTTGGACCCGATGAAATCAGGCAGGTGTACAACGGAAAGCTGGAAACTATAGAACCTCATAAACATTATTCGCCTCTCCCCTTTTTATTAGTTGGAATTATAGCTGTTTTAGCAATAACCTTTGTGGTTTATTACCTTAAAAACGGTAAAAACAATCCCACGCAGGAATTCCGCAAAACTGAAGCTCAAAAGAATGCCATCCACCTTATCCATACCTTTAAAGCATACGACAAAAACGGTATTGATATCAGTAACCAATTCTCACCTACGCTTATCAGACTTTTATCGTTGATTATACTATACCCAATTTTAACAAACAACTATATTACTTCGGCTGAACTATCCGATATATTATGGGAAACAGATAGTCCTTCGCAACAAAAGAATAACCGCAGCACTAATATTCATCGGCTGCGTAGGTTATTGGAGAACTTTAGGAATATTGAGTTGTCGTATCAAAACAGGGAATGGAAACTTTTACATGACAATAGTTTACATGTAGATATTCATTTTATGGCAGCATCCCTAAAAAATGAAACTTACCAATACATACGGGAAGACTTATCCCTCTGCCGTCAGCTTAAAACCAACAGTTTTGATTCATTAATAGAGCAATACGAACAAAAATATATTACACTATTACAAAGTATCTGCACTGCACAATATAAAAAACAGGCATACCAGGTTGTTGCCACTTTGGCTAAATCATGGACCAGCATTGCTCCTTTAAGCGAAATCGCTCACAAATACCTGATTTCCGCTTTACTTAAAACAAAACAAAATCAGTCAGCATTAAACACTTTTGCTTCTTTTAGTTCGAGATATGTTAAAATTTTTAATGAAGAACCTACATTTAACATGGAGGACTGTAACCGCTTTATGGATGATATTTAATTTGTAATTAAAGGCGTATTTTTTATTTACCCCCCATTTTACCCCTGTGTTTACCCAATTTAAAACCTGGATATACTTAAATTTGACCAAAACTGTTCGACAAGCATTCTGGTGCGACCCAAACGTATAAATCTAAAAAACAAGAAATGAAAAGTACATCTATAATGGTAATAATTACATTCCTTCTTTTACTAATTACAAATATAAGTGCCCAAACCTACTTTAACGTTGTCGATTTTGGTGCTAAGGCAGACGGGAAAAACATAGATACCAATGCACTGCAAAATGCCATTGATGCAGCTACCAACAACGGAGGTGGAACCGTTATAATTCCTTCGGGCAAAACGGTAGTCACAGGAACTTTTTATATGAAAGACTATGTGACCCTTAGGGTGGAAAACGGAGCCATACTTCAAGGAAGCTCCAACATGGCCGATTATGGTAATGACACCCATAAAAATATGTACAAGAATGAACCTCATATGAACAAGTGTTTGATTTATGCCGAGGATGCCAAATCATTTGCTTTTGAAGGACATGGGGTAATTGATGGAAACGGTCATACCAAGTATTTTACCCGGAAAACAGGTCGCCCTATGTTGATGCGCTTTAAAAACTGCGATAAAATTCATATGCGGGATATCACTCTGATTAATCCTGCTGCCTGGACTTCCGCTTGGTTGTATTGCAACGAAATTGTAGTAGAAGGCATTCGTATCCATAGTCGCTCCAATGGCAATGGCGATGGCCTTGACTTTGACGGGTGCACCAATATTCGTGTTTCAAACAGTTCATTTGATAACAGCGATGATTGTATTTGCCTACAAGCCTCTTTGCCGGATAAGCCATGTAAAGATGTTGTTATCAGCAACTGTGTATTCGAAACAAAATGGGGAGGAATGCGAATCGGTCTGCTTTCACGTGGAGATTTTGAATCGGTAACCGTGACCAACTGTACGTTTAAAAACATTAAGGACAGCGGACTTAAAATTCAAATGAATGAAGGAGGAAGCATGAAAAACATGGTATTCTCAAATCTGGTAATGAAAAACGTCCCTCGCCCTATCTTTATGACTTTTGCTCAGCAAAAGGCTTGTGTAGATGCGCCTGAAGAAATGTATCCCATGAAAGAGATGAAAAACTTCACCTTTCAGAATATTATTGCCGACAATACAGAACTTGATAAAAACTCTGCGTTCTTTTTAACCGGAATGCCCGGAAAATACATAGAAAATGTAATTATTAAAGATGTTCAATTTTTCGTTTCAGGTGGCGGGACCAAGGAAGATGCCAAAAAAAACGACCACAATGAATATACGTTGGAGGTACTGGAAGGCTGGTGGCCTGAATTTAGTCGGGTTGGAACTTTGCCTGCTTCCGGGATGTTTTTACGCCATATGAAAAATGTGCATGTAGATAATTTTCATCTACATATTACAGGGGAAGATGCTCGTAAACCCGTCGTATTTAAAGATGTGGTAAATAGCACATTATCTAATACTTACGCCAACAATAAAAAAGTAAAGCTATAAAAAAACGTAAAACCCGCCACGAATCGCTAAAACCGTAAGATAGCATAGCTTTCGTTGCGCTATCCTTTGCGTACTCTGGGGTAAAAAAATAAAAAAACATGCAAAAAGTACTTACATTAATTTTATTCATATCTTTTTTCACAGTTAATATTTCCGCCCAACCTGTTCCTCTTTGGGAGAAAGGAAAAATACCTAACCACCAAAAATCGAAAGGGAAAGCGTTTATCCCCAAACGTGATATTATTTTTATAACAAACGTGCAGGCACCCACCATTGAGGTCCTTTTACCGTCGAAACAAAGTGCCAATGGAATGGCTGTATTAATATGCCCGGGCGGGGGATATGGCGGGGTTTCGTACGATTGGGAAGGAACCGATGTTGCCAAATGGTTAAACGGCAGGGGTATTGCTGCATTCGTTTTAAAATATCGTATGCCACAAGCCGAATCGGTAATTACCTCGCATAAAGCCCCATTGCAAGATGCGCAACGCGCGATGAGATACATTCGTCATTACGCAGAGAAATTCAACATCGACAAAAACAAAGTAGGTGTGATGGGGTTTTCTGCCGGTGGACACCTGGCCTCTGCCTTGGGAACGCACTTCGAACGAGCCTATTACAAAAGCAAGGACGATATGGATAACGAAATGATCCGTCCCGATTTTATGATGTTGATTTATCCTGTTATCAGTATGCAAAAAGTTATTACTCACTATGGTTCCAGAAAGCATCTGCTTGGAGAAAACCCATCCGACGAATTGGTTACTGAATTCTCCAGTGAGTTACAAGTATGCGAAAAAACACCGCCTACTTTTATTTTACATTCTGGCGATGATAAAGCTGTGCCTGTAGAAAACTCAATAAGGATGTATCAGGCTTTGGTAAAACACAAAGTATCTGCCACCATGCATATATACCCTACTGGCGGTCATGGATATGGACTAGGAAAAAGCCGCATTGCTGCACCAGACTGGACTAAATTAGCTGAGGAGTGGCTGGAAAAACAGACAATGAGGTAAATTATAATAGACTTGCAGATTTTATATTCAACATCTTAACCTCTCCCAAACGCTACGAAAAATTTTACAGAAACCTGAGATAAAACATAACAAATGAAAAATTTAATTTACCTGGGTGTTACCCTTTGGATATTCCTTTACTCTTGTCAACCTCAACCTAAGGTGGCCAACATACTCAATTATGGCGCAGCAGCAGATAGCCTTACCTTAAACAGCACCGCTATTCAAAATGCGATTGACGATTGTAATGCTGCCGGAGGTGGAACTGTTGTAATACCTGCCGGAGCATTTATTTCGGGAACTGTTCTTTTAAAAGATAATGTTACCCTTCATCTTGAAAAAGGAGCACAGTTAATTGGTAGCAAGAACCCCAAGGATTACATCACTATCGATCCATTTACCGATGCGGTCAACCAAGTCAGAGGAAAATGTTTAGTGGGAGCCGAAAATGCCAGCAATATTGCTATTACCGGGGAGGGAACTATTGTAGGAAGAGGTCAGCTTTTTAAGCGGCCCGAACTCTTAAAAACCATGACAGAAATTGGCGTTGACAAGAGTCAACTACAAGACTTTGCAAACAACCGTCCATTCCTAATTCGTTTGGTAAAATCAAAAAACATAAAAGTTGAAGGCGTGCGGTTAAGACATCCAGCCGCCTGGACTTTGCACATTTTTCAGTGCGAAGGAATTTTGGTAGATGGCATAGACATCTATTCGCATGCCCATAAAAACAACGATGGAATAGATTTAGATTCGAGTAGGGATGCCATTATCCGCAATTGCAACATAGACAGTGGCGACGATGCAGTTTGTATCAAAAGTACCTCTCCCATGCCTACCCGGGATGTAATTGTGAGTCATTGCGTCCTGAAAAGCGATTGGGGCACCATCAAATTCGGTACGGAATCCATGGGAGATTTTAAAAACATTACCATTGATAATTGTACCATCCATGATACCCGGGGAGGAGGCATTAAAATACTTAGTATGGATGGTGCCAATATCGACAGCATTACCATTAGTAACATCACCATGGAAAATGTGGAGATGCCCATTTTTATTCGATTGGGCGAACGTTTGCGAACCTATCGCAATGCTCCGAAGCAAAAAGTGGGATCTATCGATAATATCGTCATCAATAATGTGATCGCCACCATAAGAGATACAGCCAACTGTCGCATAAACCCGCCTACAGGAATTTTAATGACCGGAACGACCAATCATCGCATCGGAAAAGTCACACTTCATAATATCGACATCATGTTACCCGGACATGGAACTGCAGAAATGAGCACAAACGTAGTAGCTGAAGATGAAACCCGCTATCCTGAATTTAGCTTTTTTGGCGTTCTTCCTGCCGGCAGCATGTTTGCCCGTCATATCGAAAAACTCGAAACACATGCATTGAATTTCTCCTATACCTCGGAAGATAAAAGAGAACGTATCATCCTAGACGACGTAGTTGAAGAGATCACGCATTAGATAACGCAGACCGGAAATCAGAAATTGGAGACCGGAGAATGGAAAAGCAGGAAGTAACCCGTTTACTGACGACAGCTACACTGCAGTGCTGAGCGCAGAGAGCAATGAATTGTAAGCGGTGAGATCTGAATACAACACCCAAAAACTAAGTGCCACATTAACAATAAACTGACAATGATTTATAAACAAGCTAAGTAAATTAATATGAAAATAAAACATCTACTAAAATGGAGCTTCGCATTGCTACTCTGCTCTATTACATTTAACACTTTTGCTAAAAAAGCAAAGAAACCAAACGTACTGGTCATTTATACCGATGACCATCGTTATACCGGAATACATGCTCTGGGTGGTCAGGCTGTGCGGACGCCCAATATGGATCAGCTTGCTCACTCAGGTATAGTATTTACCAACGCTTATCTGATGGGAGCTTTTACAGGAGCAACATGCGTTCCAAGTAGAGCTATGCTTTTAACAGGTCGTCAACTATTCAAGTTAGATGGTGTCGGAAAGAGTATTCCTAAAGAGCACACTACCATTGGAGAAGCTTTTGGTAACGCAGGGTATACCACCCATATGGTGGGTAAATGGCATCAGGATAATCCATCTTTAGCACGTTCTTTTGATGACGGGGACTGTGTGATGAGCCGTGGTGTTTATCTGGTCGATCATTGGAGAATGCCGCTGTGGGACTGGAAAAAGGATGGTAATTACAAGAAAACAGAGGGTTGGCTATTGGAGTATGACGAGAACGGCAACGAAGTGAAAAGGCTCATTGATTTAAAAAACGATAAAAGAGGACCAACAGGAACTGAAAAAGACGGTCCGCATACTTCTGAGATTTTCGCCCGAAATGCCATTAAGTTTATCCAGGAGTACGATGAGAAAGCGCCTTATTTTATGTACCTGGCATTTCATGCACCGCACGACCCTCGCCAGGCCCCGCAAAAGTACAAAGATATGTATCCCGAAAAGGATATTACGCTTACCCCATCCTATATGCCACAACATCCTTTTGATAACGGACATTTGTTTTTGCGCGACGAAGAACTGGGCCCCTGGCCTCGAACACCTGAAGTAGCCAGAAAACACTTATCGGATTACTATGCCATTATCACACATTTAGATGCTCAAATAGGTAAAGTAATATTAGCGCTTAAAGCATCTGGACAGTACGACAATACGATTATTGTTCTTGCAGGCGATAGTGGTTTAGGTGTTGGAAACCATGGCTTGTTGGGCAAACAGAACGTTTATGATGAAGACGGCGTTCATGTGCCCTTAATTATTTCAGGTGGAGCTGTTAAGCAAGAAGGAGTTCGACTGGATGCCTATTGTTATATCCACGACATCTTCCCTACGGTTTGCGACCTGGCCAAAATTAAAAAACCAGCCTCAGTAACCGGAAAGAGTTTATTGCCTGTCATCAATGGCGAACAAGAACAAGTGCGTGATTTTACCTATCATGCTTACCGGCAACACCAACGGGCTTACAGAAAAGGTGATTACAAATTGTTGGAATTTGTTAAGGCTCCGGATAAAGACTGGAAATTGGGAGAACTAACTAGAGGTTCAAGAACCACTTTGTTGTTTAATATTAAGAACGATCCATGGGAAACCACCAACCTGGCCTTCCTGCCCCAATACTTTGACCTGGTAAAAAGCATGCAAAAAGAAATGAAGGAAAAAGCGGTTAAACTGGGAGATGATAATGCCAATACAGGAGAGCAGTTCGACTTCTGGGATTACCGGTAATGAACATACGTGGTGACTACCTGTGTCTTGCCAATGGTCACCACGTGCGTTATCATTCATTTCTTTTAAGAATAATAAAGATATACAAACTCAATATGGCGGCAAACAAACACCAAACAGAAATCATATATTTTAGGTAAAATACTTTTGAAACCACAAAGAACAACAACATCAACATCCCCATATAATTGATTTGCCTGTTGCTTGAGAAGACAAACGGAAAAGCCGCCGGTAACAGATAAAAAATTCCGCTCCACCAGTTGGTGCTTTTAAAATGGCCAACGGTATAAAATATATGCTGTTGGTCTATTTGTGCAGTAACATCGTAAGCCACCATTCTATATCCCAACAATAAAAACAGGGCTATCCCCAGGGACAACGAGCCAGTTATCAATTGTTTTCTTCGTTTATTTTTCTCTATTAGCAAGGTGGATAGCGGAACCCAAACCGGCCAAATAAGTTGCGCAAATATGAGAAATCCAAAAGTTGCCGGAGACTCCCAGTATCTATATTCAGGATGCTGTAAAGCAAGCCACAAACATCCTTCAAAGAATTGCTGAACGCCAAACAACAAAGGAATCATAGCAAAAAAAAGTTGCTCCTTTTTAGTGCTTTTTTTAATGGCTATTACCCCTACCGTGGAAATAACTGCACTGGCGCCAAAACTTACCTCAGCTGAAAAACACATCGTTTAAAATTTCCCCTTAAAATACAGAAAGAATTCTATGATTCAACATAAAATAAGAAAAGTATGGTTTGAACTTTTTATATTCGCATCCATACAATTATTTATGGATGAAATAATACTACTTACCGATGGAAGCTACCATCCGCAATCGCACATTGGCTACGGTGCTTATCTTGCAATATATCAACCATATACCTGTTTGAATACATTAAAAGAGCATGTAAACGTAAGACGCTTCGAAAACACTTCTTCAACAAAACTGGAACTTCAAACCCTTTTATGGGCCTTGACCGAAATAGAACCAGAAGGTGCTAAAGTCATTATTTACACCGACTCTCAAAATATAATCGGACTACCGGGACGACGCCAACGTTTGGAACGAAACAATTACCTCAATAAGAAAGGTGAACTCATTAAAAACCACGATTTATACCAGGAATTTTACAGCATTACCGATGTGCTGGATTGTGATTTCATTAAAATCAAAGGACATAAGACCGAAAATGCCAAAACTGAGATAGATAAACTCTTTACTTTAGTTGACAGAACCTCTAGAAAAGCGCTTAGGGAGAATAGGCTATAAATAAAGAGAATAGGAAAAAGCTTGGAAGAATGTTCTCCGATCCTTTAACATTTTTAATCAATCCCTCGCATTAGTATAATACGAGGTGTCAGTTTTGTATCCTCTTGAGCCTGGTCTAAAATAGAACTTAAATGGACAACAGGGTAATTAATATGGTAGATAGTAGCCCAACCATAAATATGATAACCGATAACAATAATATTCTTTGTTTTATAGTAATGATCTTGCCCAAAAAATAAAGGTCTGTAATTAATTCATCATATACTCTTTCACCCGTACTCATAATTCTATTAAACTCGTTTCTAAATTCTGTCAAGCTTTGTTTGGAGAAATTTTCTGCATATAGAGTTCCTTTATAGCCGCTTTTCCTGAAGCTCTTTCCTATGTACCTGTGCGGCAACATACTCGCAATGGCGAAAACCATGGACAGCATGCTGCAAATCACCAATATTTTCAAAGAAATACTGTGTTCTGTAATATGAGCCTCCAGGTTCAGGATTTGAATTCCGAAAAGTAGAGAGGTAATAATGGAATTTACGGTAAGCACAATTCTTGCTTTATTGTCAACCATTTTCAACAGGTTATAATGGTTTTTGCTGACGGTTCTAAATAGTGTTTGAATCCCACGGGAGTCGTACTTATGCAGCTTTTCGTTCATGGCTTTTTTTTTCATGGGTATCAGTGTTTTGTTGTCAAAGTTTTATAACTTACTTATTGTATTTCAACATTTTAATGGCTATAAATTTTAGCTCTTGTCACATGATATCGTTGTCGTAAAGTTTTGTGGTAAGAAAAATATCAGTTCTATAAAAACGATCTTTGGTAACTATGCTGTTTTTACTTAAGTTGTTTTTCTATAACTCCAAACCGCCAAGCCACTCATTACAATAGCGTAAGACAGTGTTTTTATGGCCAATGGAAAAATGTCAGCAAAGCCGGAACCTTTGAGCATTACCATCCGTATGATTTCTACAAAGTATTTAATGGGATTAAACTCTGTAACAACTTGTGCCCATTTAGGCATACTCTCAATAGGAGTAAATAAACCGCTCATCAATATAAATATCACCACAAAAAACCAGGCAATGAACATGGCTTGTTGCTGTGTGTCCGTATAGTTGGAGATAAACAGACCCATGCCTAAAATCACTAATATATAAACCGATGTATAGGCATAGAGCAGCACCAAATTGCCCAGTATTGGTGTGTTGAATATAACTTTGGCAAGGATCAAGCCAATGGTTAACAGCCCCATACCCAGCACCCAAAAAGGAAAGAGCTTACCTATAATAAAGTGATGTTTTTTTATGGGTGTTACATTGATCTGTTCCAATGTTCCTATTTCTTTTTCCCTGACAATGTTCATTCCGGATAAAAACAGGGTAATCATGGTGACGAGCAATACCAGGATACCCGGCACCATGAAGGTTTTGTAGTTTAAGGTGTTGTTGTACCAAAACAATGGAATACTTTCTATGCTGTTTGGTTTTTCACCTCTATCAGAGACCTGTATCAAATCCGTTCCTATATTTCTGTTGTAGCGCTGTATTATTTGCGTGACATATACATTTATAACACCTGCTGCCGAACCATCAATGGCATCAATAAACACGCCGATGTCGTTGGTCTTGTTTTTTTGTAGATCTCGTTCAAAATGGGTAGGTATATTTAAATACGCATCAATTGTTCCATCCTGCATCGCCATGGAAGCTTCTTTTTCGGAAGAAAACCTGTTGGAAACGTTAAAATAAATCGAGGCTTCAAATTGTTCTATCAACCCTCTGGATATGCTGCTGTTATCGGCATCCACATAGCCAAATATTATATTTTTTATTTCGTAAGTAGCCGCATTGGATAAAATGACCAATTGTAGTACAGGCAAAACAAAGATGATGGGAAGCATACCCTTGTTTCTGAAGATTTGCTTAAACTCCTTTTTTATGATGTACAGTATTACTTTCATATTACTCCAATCTAATTTTATATTTTTTTACACTTACCCCTACAAACAGTAAGGTCATCAACAGTAGGATCAAGGTTTCTTTTAGAATATAACCTATCCCTATGCCTTTTAGCATTATACCTTTTACAATAATGATAAACCACTTTGCAGGTATGATGTTGCTGATAACCTGAAGCGGCACAGGCATACTGCTAATCGGGAAAATAAACCCGGAAAGTAAAATGGTGGGCAGCATCAAGCCCATTAGTGAAATCATCATAGCGGTTTGCTGTGTTGCCGATATGGTTGAGATTAGTATTCCTAAAGCCAGTGATGTGACGATGAACAATATGCTTTCAATCCCTAGCAAGAATAAGCTGCCATTTACCGGCACATTAAAAACGAAAATGCTCAACACGACTATTACAACAGCATTGATAACGGATAGAAAGATATAGGGAAACACTTTTCCTATAATAACCTGAAATGGTTTTAAGGGCGAAACCAATAAAATTTCCATTGTGCCTTGTTCTTTTTCGCGGGTAATGGATATAGAGGTCATCATTGCCGATACCAACATCAAAATAACAGTCATTACACCGGGAACAAACATATAAACACTTTTCAGCTCGGCATTATAAACCATTCTGCTCTGGGGAACAATCTGGTAATCAACGGAAACACCTTTGTTTAATTCCTGTTGATAATTTTTAAGTATAGATGAAATGTAATTGCTAATGGTACTGGCCATATTAGGATCTGTGGCGTCGGCAAGCACTTGTACCGTTGCCTGTTTATCTTTGATGATTTTGTTACCAAAGTCGTTTTCAAATTGAAGAACTGCTTTTACTTTACCTTTTTTGAATATAGATTCGATGGATGACTCCTGCTGAATAATATCTGCAATGGTAAAATGTTTTGATGCCGATATTTTATGGATAATTTCTCTGGTAGTTGCATCATGGGACTGGTCAAGAATAGCAATATCTACGTTATTGATTTCGTTGGTAATGGCAAAGCCAAACAATAATATTTGTGCTATTGGCATTCCAAATAATATAAATAAAGAGCGTTTATCGCGAAATATGTGATAAAACTCTTTTCTCACAAAACCTACAAATCTTTTCATCCTCGGGCCAATTTTAAAAACACATCGTTCATGGTGTCTGTTTTATAATGTTCCTTTAGTTTTTTCGGGGTATCCAGCGCTTCAATTTTGCCATTGACCATGATGGAAACACGATCGCAATATTCAGCCTCATCCATATAGTGGGTAGTGACAAAAATTGTGGTTCCGTTATGGGCTGCCTTATAGATCATTTCCCAAAACTGGCGACGGGTAATAGGATCTACGCCTCCTGTGGGCTCATCCAAAAAAACAATTTTCGGGTCGTGCAGCAAGGAAACCGAAAATGCCAACTTTTGTTTCCATCCCAGTGGCAATGAGGCCACCAGACTGTTGGTGACATCCTGGAGTCCCAATTCCTCCACGAGTTCGCAACGTTTTTGGTCTATTTGTTTTTTCGACAATCCATAAATACCTCCAAAAAAGGTAATGTTCTCCTTTACGGTCAAGTCATCATATAAGGCAAACTTTTGGCTCATATAACCGATATTTTTTTTGATGGATTCGGCTTCTTTGTACACATCAAAACCAGCCACGGTTGCTTTTCCCGAGGTAGGGGAAGATATGCCTATAAGCATTTTCATGGCAGTGGTTTTTCCAGCTCCATTTGCGCCCAAAAAGCCAAAAATCTCTCCTGCGTTTACCTGAAAACTGATCCGGTTCACAGCCACGAAGTCACCAAATAACTTGCTCAAATCTTCTACTTGTATAACATAGTTGTTTTTCATCATCTGGCTAATTCCATAAAAGTGTCCTCTATGGTTGGACTGGTTTTTTCAATGTGTATATCTGAAAGTTGCTGTTGTGCTAAATAGTCTCTTAAACTTACTTCGTCAAGTATTTCACGTGTATCGGTATAATGCACGAATTCACCAAAAGGGTATACGCTATAGGTGTGTTCGTAATTTGTTAAACTCACGATGAGACGATGCATATTATGGGCACTGATATTATAAATAGGCTTTGGGAAATGGTTTATGATAGTTTTCGGGGAATCTATTTCAAGTATGTTGCCATCTTGAATTAAAGCTATGCGGTCGCATAACGCAGCCTCATCCATGTATGGTGTGGAAACCAGGATTGTAATACCTTTTGTTTGAAGGCGTTTGAGCATTTCCCAAAATTCTTTTCTCGATACAGGGTCGACTCCCGTAGTGGGTTCATCCAGGAACAACACTTTAGGTTTGTGTATCAAGGCACAACTTAAGGCGAGTTTTTGTTTCATTCCGCCGGAGAGTTTGCCTGCTCTGCGATTTTTAAAAGGTTCAATTTGCACGTAGATATCCTTTACCAAATCATAGTTATCTTTGATGGTAGTGCCAAAGATAGTAGCGAAAAAATTCAGGTTTTCCTCTACCGTTAGGTCTTGATAAAGAGAAAAACGGCCCGGCATATATCCTACACTGTTCCTGATTGATTTGTAATCGTTAAGCACATCGTAACCTGCTACAGTGGCCTGTCCTTTATCAGCTATCAACAGTGTTGTAAGTATGCGGAACAAGGTGGTTTTACCAGCACCATCCGGTCCTATCAGCCCAAATAGTTCACCGGGTTTTACCTCAAAAGAAATTTTTGACAATGCGGTTACCTTACCATAGGATTTCGATATGTTGGAGACAGAAATACTCATTGCAGATTGTTTAACCACATTTCGGCCGGCATTCCTATTTTAAGACTGCCATCATTTTTTACTTGCACCTTTACCGCATACACCAGGGCTACTCGCTCTTCTTTGGTTTGAATAATCTTAGGTGTAAACTCGGCTTCCGAAGCTATCCAGCTAATTTTGCCGTCGTACGATTTCATTCCATCCCGGTCATCTATTTTAACGCTTACCTTTTTGCCTATGGTGACACTTGCCAATTGGGTTTCGCTAACATAAACACGCAGTTCCATGGTCGATAAGTCGGCAATTTTATATAACGGTTTACCGAAAGTTACAATTTCATTGGGTTCAGCGTATTTTGACAGCACCGTGCCTTTTATTGGGTTGAGTATTATGCTCTTTGCAATCTGGTCGTTGAGTTGTTGCAGCTGTACACCGATGCCTTTAATTTCGTTAACAAAGGGTGCATTTTGTATTTCAATGCTGCGGATACTGTTTTTTAAAACCGCTATTTCACCATCTACATCATCCAGCTGCTTTTGTGTTCCGGCATGGTCTTTTATTAAATTTTCAATTCTTGTTTTATTGGTACTGGCGGTTGTCAGTTTTGCTTGTAACACATCTATCTGTGACAAAACACCTTTAGACTTGGCATATGTCACATCTTTTTGTACCAGAAGCTGTTCTTTTTTTAAATGAAGCGGAATAGTATCTATATAGCCAATACGTTCATTTTGCTCTATCACGGAGCCCTCATCAATATTAAACACGATTAGTTTTCCGGTGTTTTCGGCCGATACGGTTATTTCGGTAGCTTCAAAATTTCCGTAGCCGTCAGCTTTATTTCCTTTCTTGCTGCAAGCCGAAAAAAGCGTGGCAACAAGTATAAAAAGTAGTGTGTTTAGTTTCATTGTATTTTTATTTAGTATTGCCTTTTAAGGTATTGTAATTTGCTTTGGCTAATTCCAACTTTGTTTTATGTTGATTGAACAAATTTTCTGTTTCGTATAGTTTGGTAAGCTCAGTGATGTATTCGGATGTTGTAATAACGCCGTTCTTCAATTGAGATTCGAAGGAGTTAACTACTTTTTCCTGTAAGGAGATAAGCTGTTGGTCGATAGCAACCGTGCTTTCCAGGGTTTCTATTTCCTTTTGTTGCTCATCCAAAGCTGTGTTCGTGTTCAGTCTGAAAACTTCTTCCTGGTTGTTTATCAATTCTTTTGAATAATCCAGTGCTAGTCTTTGTTTCTTATTGCCGTTCCAGTCAAATAGGTTCCAGTTTAACTTTAAGCCAACAATGTAATACGACTTAAAATCATTTTCCAACATATTCAGTCCCGGATTTCCGTAGCCTCCGGTTGCAAATCCTTTAAGCTCGGGCGCTAATGATTTGGAGAGTATATTTTGGTGTTGTTCCACCTCTTGTTTTTGCAAGCTGAACAAGCCTAATTCAGGTCTGCTTAGCGCTTGGTCATCAATCAATGTTATCAGGGGTTCTTCAAATTCCGTCTGCAGGCCAAGGGAAATCCCGGTTAATGATGATAAAGATGAAATTAGCTTTGACTTGTTGTTGGTAACTTCTTTGGTTTGTTGCAAAATTTTCAACAATTCAGCTTCAATAACTAAATCTGAAGTAGGTTTCAAAACACCGTTTTTTATCCCGGACCTCACCTCCTTTAATTTACTTTTTAATTGCTGTTTTCTCACATTGAGCAATTTAGATTGGTCATCAGTCAGCAGTATTGAAAAATAAAGTAGATTGACCCGTTGTTTTAGTGGATACAGGTTTACTTCAACCTCTTGGAGTTTCCTGTCGGCACTAATATTTTGTAGACTTTTTGATGCCTTTATTTTTCCGCCATTGTATATGAGCTGGTTGGCTGTAAGGGTGGCCCGATATTGATCATTGTTCAGAGGCACTAAATCAATATTGGGCAACGGAACTTCGGTAACATCACTCTGATAGGTTGCCTGGGCACTAAGATTAAGCTGAGGCAGGGTCTTCGCCTTAATAACCGAAAGCTCAACCTCTTTTTGTTGTTGTACAATAGAACGTTGCTTAACAAGAGGGTAGTTTGCCTTTAAACCCTCATAACATTCGTTTAAACTAATGATGTTTTGGGAATATCCTAAATTCGTGGTTAAAAATAATATGCCAAACAGATATATTGTTTTCATGGGTTTATTTTTTTATCGCATTGATTATGAAATCGGACACCTCATCCTTTCGAGCTTCCAACAACGACCTATAATCCTTGTCATCAGCATTTGTAAACGCCTTAATCAGGGGTGATGCTATGAATGGGAATATATTTAAGGACAAGATGTTGATAAATAGTTGTTCGGCACTAATTTGTTGTATTGAACCATTTTCAACTTCCTCGTGCACCTGCTCCTTAAACTTATCGATGTTAAATAAGGACGAATTGTTATTTATATTTTCAATAAACATCGGGTTTCGGTTAATTTCCTGAATAATAAAATTGGGCAAATAAGGATGCTTGATAAAAAAACTGACATAGTTATGGGTGAATTTTTTTATTTTTTCCTCTAAAGTGGTATCCTCGTTTAGTACGGTGTTTAGTTGCGGAGCCAAAAGCGAAAAAGCCTTTTTAAATACCGCTTCAAATAAAAGCTGTTTGCTTCTGTAATAATAATGCAGCATAGCTTTGTTAATACTTGCTTTATCCGCTATCTCCTGCATCCGGGCACCATCCATTCCTTTAGCTTCGAATATTTGTTGTGCTGCTTTTAATATCCGTTCTTCCGTTTTATTGTCTTTGTGTTTTGTCATCTTATTGCTGGTGTCGACTAATTGGTTTAACCATATGGTTGATAAAGTTACAAAAAATTATAACATCAACAACTTGCAAAATGTTACCTCCTTAACACTTCGAATATTATTCATTAATTTTCAACACCTTAAGCCGGTAAAAAAAATTCAACAGACACCTTATTTCTGTAATTAAACCAAAGGAAAAGAACCTGTCATTTCTTTCTTACCTGGCCATTTGTTTTTATTTCTGTCAATTTCAGCTGCTCGGTACAATAGCATCTCCCATTATCCTCCCCAAAAAGTGAAGGGTCTATTCCTGTGCAACTATGTTCAACCCGCAATATGTATCTCCCACTCAACATATTGAAGGATCAGGTTAGAAACCGCTAATATGTGATTTCTGAAATTACCATTAGCCGTCTGTGCCTGAATACCTAATCCTATCAGGATGGATAGCACAAAACTAAAATCTTACTCATTTTAATATTTTTATACTACAATTTAACAAATCGAGTTGCTGCTTTTGTTTGCTTATCGGTAATAAGCATCAGGTAACATCCAGTCGGTAATTCATCAATATTTATTGAAGTTCTAGAATGGTCACCCGAAATTAAACCCATTTGCATTACTGTGCCGGAAATAGAATAAATAACATACTTCATATTCAACCTACCCAGATCATTTGATTGGACATAGAGTCGTCCTCCATCAACCGGGTTAGGAAACAACATTAAACCTACCTCCCGTAATTCTTTTACGCTCACGTCCGATTCACATCCTTTTTCATCCACTTCTTTACCGGGGGTAGTATTAGGACATTGATCAATATCGTCGGTAACACCATCGCCATCGGTATCTAGTTGCGACAGATCAGGGTTAACTGAACAATAATCTCCAGGTAAACCATAACATCCTAATCCGGCAGGGCCTTCCTCCGGGTTCCAGCTAATACCAGCCGTCCAAGCTGTTGCGCCATATTCATAAGCTCCTACATCAGGAGCAATACCTACAAATCCATCAGTAAAACCCGCTATTTCTCTACCATAATCGATGGGTTGCGTTGCTGCTTGTAAAGTAAAATCTCCATTAGCCAAATCGGTAAAAGGATCTCCATTTGAAATAGTTAAATTATTTTGTTTGTCAGCCTGTTCTTCCCAATTTGCATCATCAGAAAGGTTATTCCATACATTAACATTCGAAAATGCAGTGCCATCTTTGTGCCACGCTCCCATAACAGCAGAACCGTTCCACAGGGTGTTATTATAAATGTTTAAATCTTTTCCGTCCCAGTTAATCTGGATATTAGTCCATTCGGTATTACATACAACATTATGGTGCACATCAAATGCTTCTGCGTCATTATCTAAATAAATACCAGCTGCTTTACCATGAGCTCCTGGCGCGCCATAATTGTCATGAAAATAATTATGGTGAATCTCAACGTATTGCGGACCTCCTGTTGTATAATAAAGAGCACAGTCATCAACAATCCCATTTCCATAAGAAATATCATTATACGCATATTCGGCATTGGTGTGATTTGCATTTATAATATCACGTCCTGCATGGTGTAAAGTATTGTTTTTAACAACCGTATTTGAACCATCTCGTAAACTCAGTACAGCATCGTAACATCCTAAAGTATTAAAGTGATGAATGTGATTGTTTAGAATTTTATGACCATCGCCAGATGCTTTAATTCCATTACCAGCTCCATATGCAATCTCACATTTTTCAATGGTATTATTAGAACCGTTAATCATGATACTTTGACTACCTGAGTTAAACCCATTATCTACAACTCCTCTGGTATGATTTCCAAAGGTACTGGTTACTTGGTAGATTAAGTTATTTGATGCAGATCCTGTAATATCAATTCTACCACCTGTTACGGCCAGGTTCTTAATTTGAATGTAATTTCTATTGTTTAGGTTAATGGTTAGTTCTCGCCTTCTCATGCTTATTTGACCATCTGTGGGTATTGTTCCTCCATCTACTTGCAAATAAAGTGTTTTTGTAGATTCGTTGAAGTACCATTCGTTATCAATATCAATAGCTTCTTTAACACCTTCTAAGAAAAAATAACCTAAGCTAGCAGGATCATGCCAGGTACGAATCCAACTAGGGCTTTTATCTAACTCAAAATTAACTTGTGTTGAGGTACTTGATTTAATCCATGATTTCCAGGCAATCCAGCCACCGCCAGCTTTGTTTCCATAAAACCAGATAGATCCACCATCTTCCCAATTAAAATTGGGGATTCCATCGTTATAGGTAAGGTAAGCATTCAAAATTTCATCCGATCCGCTACCTCCACTATTCCTAATTCCATTTGGAGTACTTATATCACCATCCGTATCGTTAGGCCATCGGGCTAAAGTCATCATTTGATCTTCGTTGAAAACAAGATTTTTTTGTGCTAAACTCCAATCTATTGTTGTTTTGTAGATGTTACCTTCATCTAATGTCCAACCGCTAAGCGCTTGCATTGCCGAAATAATTACTTTTTCGCCAGACTTACCCTGAAACACAATTGGTTTATCGCTAGTACCTGAGTTTTGGGGAGTTAATGTTTCTTCGTAAGTTCCCTCATGAATCGTAACCACATCACCAGCTTCGGCTATTGATGCTGCTTTTGATATGGTTAAAAATGGATTTTCCTCAGAACCATCATTGGCATCATCACCGGTTTTGCTTACAAAATAATTTTGTGGTTCATATGGCTCAATGTTGGTATCAGTAGTCAATGAAAAATTATCAAAATAAAGAGTTGTTGCATTTCGAGCCAAGTTAAACGACACTGCCAACTTATTAAAATCAGGATCTCCCGCGACCACCGAAGGCGTAAACACATACTCTTTTTTGTACCATGTACCATCGCCCTGGAAAGTAATAGTTGGCTGACTATAAGCCGTTCCCCACGCTGCTCCATCCATATTGGTGTGAGAATAAATAGATAAGTCGATGGATTCTTCGCTTCCCGAATTACTCATCACATAAAAAGAAAGCGTATATTCAGAAGAAGTAGACAAAGCTACATTCTGTTGACGAAAGAACACCTTGCCTGGGTCCTCGTTAGCAGCTGGTATCGTAGCCATGGCGGATGTTGTTCCTTCTTGCGCATAATCCGTCGAAGCGGCAAACGAAGCCGTTGCCCCACCCCACGAACCAGCTGTCCAGTCTGTTAATCCGGACTCGAAACCAGGATTCATTAATAAGTTTTGCGCATTAAGCGAACTGGTTATAACCAAAACTATTAATAATATTAATCTAGTACATCTATTTTGCATATTCTAAAATTCTATAAAAACCGAATCACGATTTATAGCAATTCCGTTTTTGATTGGGTAAGTATTTAATATTTTACTGTACTGACAACAGCCCCGTTGATGCATCTGAACCTACAATATAACGAACCACATAAGTGCCGTTGTTTAGATCCATAACCGACATAACCGTTGTTCCTTTCTCGCTTTGCACTTTCTTTTTAACAACTCCATCCATAGATAACACTTCAATAACACCTTCTTTTTCTGTAGTTAAATAAACTTTAGAATTAGATGGGTTTGGGAATATCTTTAAACTGCTTTTGTTGTACTTAATACTATTTACTGAAGCATCATCTTCAATTCTGGCACGTAAAACCACAGCGCCAACACCACCCGACTTTCCATCCGGAAAAGTAACTCTTATTGTATTCGTATTTTTAAGCAAATCAGCTGGGACTTTTACTATTTTTGTTGTTGCATAATAATCACCGGTAATCCTTTCTGCACAATCCTCAACCGGTGCGTCCAATTCTGTTCCATTAAAAAACAATTTAACCTCTTTGCTGTTATCGGCATCCCTGCCAATTCCAACTCTCAGTTCAGCTTCATTTACATAAGTGTAATTTGCCAAATCTATTTCAAAATCCTTACTGCCATTAAACTGAGCTCCTGTTTCGCTTGCATAAAACATGCTTTCGTTTAATGTTTTTTCTTCTCCAATGGTATTGGCATAATTAACAAACACCACTATCGATTCCTGGCTCCCAATTTCTAAAGTTGATAAAGTAGCTAGTGATTCCTCAAGCATTTCGGGTCTAAAATCAACTTGCCTTCTTAATCTACGAACGGTGTAATCACTTGGTGTTTCCGTGTAGTTATTAATATTTAAAGTAATTTCTGCATCCGTATTACTTTGGTTATGAAAAACCATTATCAACTGATTATCCGAAACAAAAGCATGATGCTGGATATCCGTATCGTCTATATAAGTATCAACACGTCTTCCTTTTACGCCTTTAAATAATTTATAAAAATCAATTAGTTTCGATTCCCTATAATCAGCACTGTTTTTATCAAAATTCTCTTTTACCAAAAGGCTCGAATAATAATAAGGATCCCATCCCGAAGTTTCTAACAAAATAAACGGAACTGATTTTAAAACCACGTGAGGATGGTTCATATAGGTCATAGTGTTAGCTATAGCACTGTTTACCATAATGAAGTTATCGATATTACGCTTCTCCATTTCATAATCAAAACCCGAACCCGCAAAATATTGTTGTCCTAATTTCTCCAATGCTGTTTCTCTGTTATCTGAATCAGAAATATAGCCTCCATGTTCACTGGCCAGATATTTAAACTCGTGACCTGCATTAGAACAATATGCTGCACATGCATCTAAAACCCCTTCTAAAGGCAAACCTGAGTTTATCGCACCAACAAAGTCATTTGCATCATCGTCCCATTTCATATAATCATACGAGTGAAAAGAGTAAAAATCAAGTTTAAATTCGGTATTGCTTATAAAGTTGGTAATACCCCTTAAATTTCGGTATTCATTTTTATGGTAGTTGCTTACTGAAGAACATGGCCCCCCAATTAAAGTATTAACACCTTCAGCGGTTACTTTTTCCTTAGTTTTTACATGCAAATCAATAAAGCGCTGGTCGTCATAATGCTTCCAGTGAGGTTCGTTCATCAGCTCATAATATGCAGGGCGCTGAAAATCGGTATGTCCATATTTTAGGATGGTAGATATCAACTCGGCCGCTGATTCCGCATTTGAAGGGTATTTATGACCTGCGCTTCCATCTACTGTATACTGATCCATATAATCCGGATATCCATCTGTTCCTTCGTGACAGGCCAAATCTTGGTTATCACCGAAAGCCGTTTTAAGCATATCCATGCCGTCATCATTTAATCCCGTCTTTTTACTTTTAAAATAATCGATATCGGTAAATCCAGGTCTTTCCGAATCCTCCCGCAACGAATTACCCCAGAAAGTTTCTGATTTTACCATCATCAACTTACGGCCGACCGTCATTTCCAAATCGTTGATATAATAATCGGCCATGGTCATGTCATAACCCATCAATTTCGATTTAATCTCACTAACATTCGCTGCCAGGTTAAAATACTTGGTACGGTTTAAATCCTTGTGCCCTTCTATGCTTTTTGATATGGTTGGCGAAACATCTACTGTAATCTGTTGCTGAGCAATCCCCGCTAACGAAAATGCCGACATCAATAAAGCTCCTGTAGTTTTTTGTAGACTTTTTAGCATAAATTTATTCTATTATTATTTCTGTTTTTTTGTTGATTCCTGCGATTTTTATTTCAATCTCTGCAACACCCTTCTTTTGCAATGCCTGAAGAATCATCAAACACCTGCCTTCCGACGTAGTTACCTTATTACGCTGATAATCCTGTATACTATTAGGGGAACCATTGTCAACACCCAATAATTTTGCCGGGCCGTTCATTTTAAATGCTACTTCTTTTTCAAGATGTTTTACCGGAATACCTTTACTATCTACCAATTGAATTTCGAAATGAGCTACATCACAGGCGTTGGCATTTAGCGTATCTTTATCCACATGAATAAGAAAATCTGTAGGTTCAAGCGCTGTTTTTAGTGAATGTTGCACTGATGCAGAAACAGCCTTTAATTCACCCTGATGATAGGGTACAAACCATTTTAGAATATGGTCATCCACATCAGATAAATGCCTAACACCATAGGATTTATCGTTTAAAAACAATTCAACCGCCTCCTGGTTGGTATAAATTTCAACCATAACACCTTCACCCTCGTTGTAGTTCCAATGTGTATTTACATCCTGCCAGCCCCACTTTTGATGAATTGACCAGTCTTTTTCTTTTTCGATAACCTCACCACCTTTAGTTAAAGTATATGGCGATTTATCTGAAGTTTGTGTAGTGATATACACATGTGGCACTTTGTTCCAAAGCGATTTAAACATGTGGTAGGATGGATTTTCAAAACCCGCAAAATCCAGCATCCCACTCCCGCTTCCTCGAACAGGCCAGCGTCGCGATTCCCCCATGTAGTTGATACCTGTCCACATAAATATACCGCTCATATATTCGTTTTCAACCACAGGTTTCCATTCGTGATAACGAACCCAGTTCTCTGTTCCTAAAATAACCTTATCGGGATAATGTTTTCTGCAATAATCGTAAACCGACTGACGATAACTTAAACCCACAATATCCAAGGCATCGGCATAACCCGAAAACATACTTACAGCAGGGATTACCAGGTTAGCAGTAACAGGACGTGTTGTATCAAACTTTTTAATTGTGCGGGATAATTTACGAGCCGTTTGCGCACAAACATCCTCCTTACCCGATTTATAAAATAGCTCTTTTACTTTCTCAATAGATAAAGGAGGCTCATCCCAATAATAATTTACATCGCCCACTTTAGTACTTCCCCAATAACCAGTTGCCTGGCCGTAATTAGGGAAAGTCCATTCTATTTCGTTACCGATGCTCCACATAATAATGGAAGGGTGGTTCCTGTCCCTAAGAATCATGTTGGTCAGGTCACGTTCGCACCACTCATCAAAGTATTGGGCATAACCTTTGGTTTCTTCATCTACGGATTGTTGATTGTAATTTTTCCTTTTGTCCTTTGGTTTTTGAAACTCATCAAAAGCTTCATCTTGCACCAGAAACCCGATTTCGTCGCAGATATCCAAAAACTCTTCCGATGGAGGATTATGAGCGGTACGGATAGCATTACAGCCAGCTTCTTTTAATTTCATTAGCCTTCTTTCCCACACTCCACGTGGGACTGCGGCTCCTACCAAACCACCATCATGATGAAGACATACTCCTTTTATCAAGGTGTTTTTACCATTTAAAAAGAATCCTTTTTCTGCATCAAAATAAAAGGAGCGGATACCAAATTTTGTTTCAGTATTGTCAACCACTTTACCATCAACAATCAATTCAGTAACAGCGGTATATAAATTAGGTGTTTCTGTATCCCAAAGTTGTGGATTATCAACCCTAACGGTATAAGCCACATTAGATTTTGCTTCTCCATTAAAGGTTAAGTCTAATTTCTCTTCTTCAGAAGCCACTTGAGCCTCATTAAAGTAAATTGTATTTTTGAGGACTATGTTTCCTTCAGTACTTTCTATTTTTAAATCCGTTGAAATATTTACATCTGCATATTCCTTTGTAACTTTAGGCGTGGTAACAAAAACACCCCATTGTGGAATATGTGTTTTATTAGCAATTACCAACTTTACGTTGCGATATATTCCTGAACCCGGATACCAGCGACTATCCAAAAATGCTGTTCTATCGGCCTTAACTACAATTACGTTTTCTTTACCAAAATTGATATGTTCCGATAAATCGTAACTAAAAGGAGCATAACCAAATGGTCGCTTACCTAAATAATGTTCATTTATCCATACTTCAGAATTGGTGTAAACCCCATCAAATTCAATTCTTACCAACTTATCTTTTGCACTTGAAGGCAATTCAAATGTTTTACGATACCAACCCACCCCTCCTGGCAGAAAGGCCGTAGCACCCCCGGTTTTTTCCTGGGTAAACGAATGTTCCACGCTCCAATCGTGTGGTAGTTTAACTTCCCGCCAATTGCTTTCATCAATATTTTCCTTAAATCCATTTTTCACATCTCCATAATGGAACTTCCAGTCAAAATTAAAATCTTCTGTCCTTCTCGTTTCCACCGTTGATGTGCACCCTAAACAGCTTATAAAAAAAACAAGGGCTACAATTATATTTCTCATCATATTCATTCAACTTATACGTTACAAAACTACCTTTTGTACAGTAATTGTTCATTGACAAAATAATGCTGATATAGGGGATATTTTTAACCCGGATAAAGTATTGGAGGTTCGTCATGAGCATGGCAAGTACAATAAAACAAGGCATTACTGAAACGAGGCATCACTTGTCCCGATTACTTTCGGGAGCATCGTTCTGGTGAGTTGAAAGTGATGCAACGAAGTGTCTTGTTTTAAAGTAATTTCAATAGGTAATAGAATTTCTAATGCATATTGCGGGTTTAACTAGAAAAAGCCTGCTTCTTACTATAAAGAAACAGGCTTTTATCTGTTATTTCAAAGGGAATTTACCCCCTCAGCTATTTTGTTTCTATTTTTAACGCGAACGCAAAATCACCGGGCTTTTCCTTAGGCATATCAACCGACAAACCATCGTCGGTAAGTTTCCACTTAAGCTCTTCTCCTGTTGCCAGCATACTTACCTTATCTATCTTTCGGTTCAATAGGTTTTCTTTGGTTGCTAAACTACGGATCACCATTTTATCCTTAGGCCAATCTAGCGCAAACGCGTACAGATTTCCATCTTTGGTTGTAAAACGAATATCTTCGGCAACCGCATCTTTGTTCTTATCTTCACTCAAATGACCTTCCTTAATCTCAAGCGGACCTTCGCCATAAATTTTCCAAGGGCGCGTGTCGTAGATGGCTTCACCGTTGGCCTTAAGCCACTCGCCCATTTCCAATAAACGCGACTTGACTCCATCGGGCATTACTCCATCGGCTTGCGGGGTTACATTCAACAAAACAGCGCCGTTTTTACTAACCACGTCCACCAGAAAGTCGATTAAACGATTGGTCGACTTATATTTCGGATCGGAGATATTACACCAAGCTTTCCAATCAATAGAATCATCCGTTAACCATGGGAAGTCTTTTTTTTCTTTCATTCGGGAGCGTTCCAAATCAAGTACTGCCGTACCTTCAACCATATCGGTAAACTTATAGGTACAAACTACATCTCTACCCCATTCTATTGCTTTATTGTAATAATTTGCCAGGAATTGCTTACGGTATTGCTCTTCAATGATATCCATCTTATTATCGAACCAGATGATATCTGGCTGATATTTGTCCATCAGCTCATTCAAGCGATCCAACCATTCCTGGTGAAATTCCTTTTTTGGGGGGTTAGGGTAATCACCCGTTGCCATTACAAACGAACCTTCCGGTACATAAGGCCCATAAAGACCTGCATATTCTGGGTCGCCGGCATCGGTATTCTTATCCCAAGTAGGGTACCAGGCATACAACCAATGACGGTGATAGGTAGCAATAAATTTCATACCTTGCTTACGAACAGCCTTTTCCATTTCGCCAACGATATCGCGCTTGGGTCCCATGTCCATGGCATCCCATTCTGTCAATTCACTATCCCACATAGCAAAGCCATCGGCATGCTCAGCAACCGGACCGGCAAACTGTGCTCCGGATTTCTTAAATAGTTCTGCCCATTCATCCGCATCAAATTTTTCAGCCGTAAACATGGGAATGAAATCCTTGTAACCAAACTCTTTTAAATCACCATAAGTCTCTTCATGATACTTACGAATTGGGTGCCCTTGGGTGTACATATGTATCGCATACCACTCTGTTTCATGAGCAGGCACAGAATAAGGTCCCCAATGAAAATAGATACCAAACTTGGTATTCAGCCACCATTCCGGTACTTTATATTGTTTTAATGATTCCCAATCGGCCGTGTATTTAGGTTCTGATTTGTTTTTTTCCGACTCTCCGGGTACAGCATTACAGGCAAACATGGCTGCTGCTATAAGGATTAATAGATAATTATTCATTACGATAAAATTAATTTGAGTTACAAAAAACTTTTGCTGATTTTCTTTATACAAAAATAAGGCACACGAATTATTTTGTTTTGCACTAATACGACATACCTTATCACAATACCGCTCAACCACGATACATAAATACCTCAAAAACAAAAGGTACCAGAAAATATGGCGCATTAGCAACATTATTATATTTTTACATTAATAATATTCTAATATTCATTTGTTTTTTGAATGAAAACATGAACTGGACTAGGTTCGTTTGGATCTTAAGAACAATTTCTTTCCTTACTTCATCTTATAACCCCTTAATGATAAAATAGCCACCTCATAAAAATCACCCCTTAAAAAAAGGAGTGATTCTCAATTTTAGGAATTACCAAGACGTAATTATATTAGAGTACAGTTTATATGTTTTATATTGGATCTGGATAGGTCTCGTCAGGGTATGCTGTTAGTGTATTACCTGAATTTCCTTGCTCAGTTAGGCCGATAGGTATGTATATGTGTTTGCTCCAATCAACTCCTGGATAAATAACTCCCATCACACTCTCTGCTCTTCCACTGCGAACTAAGTCAAACCAGCGATCTCCTTCTCCTGCCAGCTCCGCTCTACGTTCATACCACAATACATCTAAAACACTTGAAAAACGCTCAGGGTAATTTGAGATTAAATCGTCCACGGTATTATAGGTTCCTGTATTCATTCCTACGTGATACTTTCGTACTTCATCCATTAATACTTTTGCTTCCCCTTCGTTACCTGTGCCTCTTAACTTACATTCTGCCAACAAAAGGTACACCTCTGCCAAACGGATCACACGTTCGTTTCCCGGACGATTCAAAGACTTGGAGCCAAGATATTCATAATCTACCCAGCACGGATATTTCTTTTGTGCATAACCCACAAAATCAACCTGATTATATTGGGCTATATCCCATACTACATAGTCGTCCGGATCGCTAATGGTTGTATTCTCTTCGGTAACCAACTCATCGTAGGTATACGCAACAGCTCTTTTACGCACAGTATCGTCAGGAAGGTAGAAATCCATCAAATCGTGTTGAGGCAATACAAACCCCCAACCAGCTTCTATTTCCGGATGTTTGGAATTTAAACCGCGAGGGCCCGCATATTGTACCCAGAAGTTACCTTCCGTGCCATTGGTATTCGCCCAGCTAGTCCAACCTGATTTTGTAGATCGCTGAATTTCAAATATCGATTCAGAGCTATTCTCGGTGTGCGCATCAAACAAGTCTGAGTAATCAGCCACCAAACTATAATCGGAGCTGTTAATAACAGCTTGCAAATATTCCTCTGCTTTACCGAACAGGCTTGCATCATCGCTGTTCCAATCTGCCCAATAGACATACACCTTACCTAACAAAGCCTGAGCTGCCGCTTTGGTAATACGACCTAACTGATCATCGGGCATTTCACTTTTTTCCAATAACACCGGAATGGCCTCTAACAAATCGCTTTCGATGAAGGCGTTTACATTATCTCTACTTTGCCTGGTAAACTCTTCGCTCTCAGGATAAGTGGTTTGATCAATAATAGGACAGGGGCCATAAGTCCTTAATACATCAAAGTGATACCAAGCCCTTAAAAACTTAGCTTCAGCTTTATAAACAGTTGCTTCATCACTTTCATAGGAAGCGTTAATAACCAGGTTGGCTCGGTAGATACCTGTATAATTCTTCTCCCATATACCATCGGAGACATAATTTACTTCCGTATTGGTAAAGGCCTCTAAGGCTTGCATATCCGGCTGATCCCCTTCGCCACCTCCACCTGTTTTGCAATTATCTGATCTGATCTCTCCGAAAGGCACAAAGGTAGCCAGGGCGTTACAATATTGCAAGGGGTCATAGGCAGCCATCAACGCAGCATACATCTGATCATCTGTTTGATAAAAAGTATCTTCAGTAGAACTATTTACCGGATCTGATTCCAAAAACTCATCTGAACAGGCTACCGCCACAAACAATAACCCAAAGAAAAATATATTTTTAAGACTCTTCATTTTTTTCATTTTTTAAGTTCACAAATTAAAATGCCAGGTTTATTCCTGCACGGAAAGTTCTTGCTTGCGGATACATGGAGTAATCTAAACCTGTGTTTAATATGTTACCCTCCATCGCTCCCACTTCCGGATCAAACATAGGGTAGTCGGTAAAAATGGCCACATTATCGATGGCTCCATAGATCCTTACATTAGAGAGGTTAACCGATTTCAATATTTTTTCGGGGAATGTATATCCCAATTCAATTGTTCCTATCTTAAAGAAAGAAGCATCGCGCACATGAAATTCAGAGGGGTTACGCACATTATTATTTAAATCGGCTAATGTGACCCGGGGCACTCCTTTATCATCCCCTTCTTTTTGCCAACGATCCAACCAGAACGAAGGCAAATTGGATCTTCCGTATGCTTCATCCCGATATTGCGACATCCACACATCCACATCGGCTTTTCCGTGAACAAAAACACTAAAATCAAAATTTTTCCAGTTGGCACTGATATTGACGCCATAAGTCCATTTGGGCCAAGGGTTGCCGATATCCGTTTTATCTTCGGCTGTTATTTGTTTATCCCCATTGGTATCGTGCCATTTGAAATCTCCGGCTTGTGCATTGGGATAGGTTAAGTTTCCGTCCTCATCGGTATAACTATCCACCTCAGACTGTGTTTGGAAAATACCATCTATCTTATAGCCATAAAAATAACCGATGGGATATCCCTCCTGCATGCGGGTTACATTATACGAAGCCTTCCACGATCCTCCTTCTTCATATCCATTGTCGTTTCCAACCTCTTCCACCTCGTTCTTTAGATAGGATGCATTGGCATTCACGGCAAATGATACTTCTCCGACGTCAAAATTAGTTCCTAGCTGGATTTCGACACCCGAGTTCTTTACTTTGCCCAGATTATAATACGATGCCTCGTTACCTCTTACGTCCTCCACTGTCCTTTGAAAAAGCAGATCTTTTGTCGTCTTTACATAATAATCCACATTAGCTCTCAGCTTATTGTTGAATAAACCCATATCTGCACCAATATTTATCTGCTCACTTGTTTCCCACTTCACATCAGGATTGACCAGCGATGTTGGCGCCGAACCAGTCACCACGGAACTGTTTGTCCCCAGTGTATAATATTGATCATTTCCTACAATCGAAGTATAGGAAAATGCATCTATATCTTCATTACCGTTCTGTCCCCAACTGGCTCTTAACTTCAGGTAGTCGAAATTTTTAATAGTCCAAAACTCTTCGCTAGAAACATTCCACCCGGCACTTACCCCCGGAAATGTACCATACTTATTGGAAGGTCCAAAATTAGATGAGCCATCTACACGCACCACAAACTCAGCCATATACTTTTCTTTATAACTATAGCTGGCCCTCCCAAAACGTGAATACAAAGAATGTATAGCATTAGCAGAGCCTCCGTTTGAAGCGGAACCAACATCACCTGAATTTAGATACCAGAAATTTGAATTGGTCTCTGCTTCTACGGGCAGGTCGTTTCTGGTACCGGACAACCATTCATACGTATCCTCAGATGAAGATATACCTACCAAAACACCCAACGAATGGCCATTAAACTCTTTGGTATAATTCAATGTGTTTTCCCATTGCCAGAATGTACTTCTACTGGAGTTTTGACTTACACTACTGACTGTAGAATTAATATCTGACCGGTGATTATATTCGCGGGAAAAACTTCTTCTATTGTTAGAACTAAGGTTGGTGGCGAAATCTGTTTTGAACTTTAATCCGCTGATAAGTTCTATTTCCGCAAATACATTACCAAAAAAACGTTCTGTTTTGTTATATCCATTACTGGTTACATCCATAAAGGAAAAAGGGTTCCACATCCGTGAAAAAGGCACTGACGACACTCCATATCCATCTTCATCGGCAGCAACCAATCCATCACCATATACCGGAGTGGTTGGATCCATTTGCAACGCATAATAAACAGGATTATAACCATTGGTTCCTGTTGAAATACCATTTTTATCAATATGCGTGAAATTAATATTTGCACCTATGGTGATGTACTCTTTCACGTCCATAAACGTGTTTATCCGGGCATTATATCTTTTAAAAAATGATTTATCCCCTCCAATGATACCATCCTGATTACGATAGCCTAAGGACAACAAGGTACTACCTTTTTCTCCTCCCATGGTCGCGGTTACATTGTGTTCCTGCACCGGAGCAGTATCGGTTATTTCATTTAACCAATCTGTATCCACCCCTAAATTTTCTGTAGGCATTACTTCGGGATAGTTGCTTCCATCATTGGCATAGAACTCTTTCATCAGTTCAAGATATCCGTCAGTTTTTAACATATCCGGCTGGTTAAAGGCCCCTTGCACACCATAAAAACCATTGTATGTTAAGGTAGACTCTCCTTTTTTCCCTTTTTTGGTGGTAATAAGTATAACGCCATTGGCTCCTCTTGCTCCATAAATTGCCGCAGAGGTAGCATCTTTTAATACCTCCATGGATTCAATATCCGAAGGATTAACGGAAGTCATATCTGACATAGGCAAGCCATCAATAATATAAAGAGGATCTGAATTTCCATTGGTACCAACCCCTCGAATAACTATTTTAGGACTTGAACCGGGTTGTCCTGAAGCTTGTGAAACAACAACGCCTGCTGCACGTCCACCTAAAGCCTGATTTATATCAGCTGGCTTTGACTGAAGCAGATCATCCGAACTCAGACTACTAATAGCCCCTGTTACTACGCTTCTTTTTTTATAACCATACCCTACGGCAACTACTTCATCAAGACCAATAGCATCTGCCTGTAAAGTTATATTAATAGATGATTGCCCGGCAACTGGCACTTCCTGTCTTTGCATTCCTATAAAAGAAAAAACCAGTACTTCATTCCCCTGCAGATTTGAAATAACATAATTACCATCAATATCAGTAATTGTTCCAGTTGTGGTACCTTTAACCATAATAGCAACCCCCGGTAATGGGAACCCTTTATCATCAAGAACTTTCCCAGTTACTGTATGTTCAGCCTGTTGGGCTGTATTATTCTGAGTTAAAAATTCTCTGATCACTACTGTTTTGTCTTTAACAACATATTCAAATCCTTCAGGAACCAAATATTTATCCAGATATTCATATACAGTAACATTCTGTATTTCCACATTTTGTTTATCTACTTTATCAAAAAGATTTGAACGATATAAGAAAGTAAAATCACTTTGATTTTCAATCGCCTCCAATACCTGATAAACGGAAGCATCTTGTATTGCAACAGACATTTTAGTTTGTTGAGCATATGTACTTGCAGTACATTGCAAATAACTAATAAACAGAAAGAATAAGGTAAATTTCATAGTCAATTTCATTGCGCCCACATTGCGGGGCAAGTACTTTGATTTTTTTTTCATAATTTTACTACGTTTTTAATTTAACTTGGAATTATTAACATTAAAAGGGTGTGATATTGCCGTATCACATCCTTTCTTCATTTCCGGGTAATAAACACTTCATCTTGAGTTACTTCAAAACTAATTTCATTGGTTTCTTCAATCACAGATAATATATTCTCGAGACTCTCATAACGTTTTATCTTCCCTGTGAACTTAACATCTTTGCATACTGTATCACTAAAAAACACCGATACATTATACCATCTTTCAAGTGTTGTCATCATATCTTCCAATGATTGGTTTTTAAAATAAAACAATCCCTTTTTCCAGATTACAAATTCCTCTACATTTACTTTTTCTGTCGCAATAATATCATTAACGGGATTATATACTGACTGAAAACCAGGCTTAAGAGTCACTACATCAGCATCACCTGCTTTTACATTAACCGATCCTTCAACCAGGGTAGTTTTAATATTATCATCATCTGGATAGGAAGAAACGTTAAACTGGGTTCCTAAAACCTGAACTGTATGTTTGCTTGAAAGTACATTGAATGGACGTTTTGCATCTTTAGTAACTTCGAAATAGGCTTCTCCTGTCAATTCAACAATTCTATTATCATTGGCAAATGTTACTGGGTAACGAAGTATAGTTTCGGAGTTTAACCACACTTTGGTTTTATCGGATAATTCGAGAAAAAATTCACCTCCTCGGGGAATTTTTATAGTATTATAAATTAATTGATCTGCTTTTTTAATAGTCGAAACATAAGACAACCCTTCTTCGGATTGTTGCAAAATGGTTTGGCCTTGTCGTATCTTTATAGATGATTTTGTTGTCAACTGTTTTGCTGTGCCATCATCTAGTATTAATATAGCCTTTTGCTTTCCTGATTTTGTTTTCGGCTCAATATTTTTTGCAATAATTTCTTCAGGATCAAACGAATCTATTTGAAACACATAAGTTACTGTGGCTATGATAAAAAGAATAGCAACTGAAGCAACTATACGAGTAAAAACGATTTTGCGGCTAATTCTTGCTTTAATATTCTTTAGCGCTTTATTCTTATTAGCAGGTTTTCTTGAAAATGAAGAGCCTTCTTTATAAAACTTTACCGCATTGTTAAATAACTCCCTATGCTTTGGAGAATATCGCAGCCAATTTTCGAGTTCCTGGCTTTCGTCTTCTGAAATAGTAAAATGAATTTTTCTCCAAATAATATTAAAGTCTATATTTGATTTATGCATTTTTCTTTTTTGATTTTTCCTTAAGACGACAAGGATTCCAAAAAGGACGACACATATCTTTACTTTTTTTTGTTTTTTATAACAAGCTCTATCCCACTCATGAAAGTATACAAAAAAAGCTATAGAAAATAGAATAACAAAAAATCATGAATGAGCTCACGCAATTTACTTTTTCCCCTGGCCAGCTGAGTTTTTACTGTTGAAACAGAAATTTTTAATTCCTTGGCTATTTCTTCAATCTTTAGTTGTTGATAGTATTTGGCTTTAAATACTTTTCCCATTTGAGGAGGTAGATTATTTATGGCGATTTTAATAGACTCTAAAGAACTATCATCCTCGATATCCTCATCTTGCAAAATTAATTGAGTCGAAATAGAAAGCAATCTGTATTTATCTTTTACTTTAAGGTGTTTTAAATAGTCGAAACACCTGTTTTTTACTGATTGAAAAAAGTATGCCTTAAGCGAAGTTCTGACTATTAGAGAGTCATTATTTTCCCATAACCACACAAAAAAATCCTGTACAATATCTTCGCTCACACATCGGTTAAATACATAAACTTCAGCAAATTGTACTAGGCTATCGTAATAATCCTCAAAAATGACTTCGAAAATCCTTCTATCACCATTCCTTAGCCTTTTTAAAATGTCCTGATCAAAACGATATACTTCTAATGGTTTTTCATGACTTAAGGATTTCATGCTATTATTTGTAGATATTTAGTAAAACTACATAAATATAAGTTACCTGTTTATATCGTTCTACTTTTATTCACATTCAATGATATCGCTTTTCCTTCTTCACAAAAATACAGTACATAAAAAACAACTGCATACATTAATCCAACTTTTCTTATCACAATACCGCTCAACCACACAACAAAAACAATACCAGAACAAAAGGCGTCAACACATTGAACGCCTTTATAATATTATTATGATTTTATCTTAATTCGATTATTGATTCCAGTATTCGTCAACTATTTTCTTGATATGCGGATAGTTTTCATCGGTATCTCCTATTTCTTCACGCAGTGCTTTGAGTTTCTTTTTCATCATTACTTTAACCTGGGCGTACTCTGGATTATCATATACGTTGTTCATTTCTTTCGGATCGTTTCTTAAATCGTAAAGCTCCCAGGCCGGAGGTGTATGACGGGTAAAATCGTTACCCCACGATTTTTTGTTCCATTCAGCATTCGGGTCATCCGTATCTACCCAATATTTTCCGTAAAAGAATATCAACTTATAATCCTTGGTTCGAACCCCAAAGTGAGCAGGATTTGCATGACGGTGAGCCATATGCATCCAATATCTGTAATAGGTTGCATCCCTCCATCCTTCAGGTTCTTGACCGGTTTCAAGAACTTTTTTAAAACTTTTACCTTGCATGTACTCAGGCGTTGTTCCTCCTGCCATTTCAATTAAGGTAGGTGCAAAATCTGTATTGTTAATGATGGCATCTGTTCTTTGTCCCGCTTTAATTTTTTCAGGGTAGTGAACAATAAATGGCATACGCATTGACTCCTCATACATCCAACGTTTGTCGATATAATCGTGTTCTCCTAACATAAAACCCTGGTCTCCTGTATAAACAATAATGGTATTCTCCCAAAGTCCTTCTTGTTTAAGGTAATCGAATAAGCGTGCCAGGTTATCATCCACTCCTTTTACGCAGCGCAAATAACGCTTCATATATTCTTGATAAGCCAGCTTTGTATACTCAGGATCAGGGATATTCTGATCTATATCCATATGCATACCCATATTACGAATAGTATTTCGATGTGAAACAGATGATCCAATAATATTAATTAACTCATCATTATAACCTTTGGTTCCAACAGAACCATTATTCTTATTATCATACAAACTAGCTGGCTCAGGAATAAATGTTTCTTCTAAATAATCCTTATAGCGAGGCGCAAACTCAAACAAATCATGAGGCGCCTTATAATGGTGCATTAAAAAGAACGGCTTCGTTTTATCCCTGTTTTTTAGGTAATCTAAGGTAAGATCCGTAATCACATCCGAACTGTGACCTTCTGTTTTAATGGTTTTTGTATTCTTAGTTATTGGAAACTCATACTTCATTCCTTTTTCAATAAATACCGGATTGAAGTATTCTCCTTGTCCGCCATGTCCAACAAGCACTTTATAATAGTCAAATGCAGATGGTTCATTGTGCAGGTGCCATTTACCTATAATAGCCGTTTGGTATCCCAGCTTTTTCATTTCTTCAGGAAGATACTGTTTATCACCAATATGTCCTTCCAAGTCGACTACTCCATTAACATTGCTGTACTGCCCCGAAATAATACAAGCTCTACTGGGCGTGCAAATAGAGTTGGTAACATAACAGTTGTCAAATATTATTCCTTCCTCTGCAAACTTATCCAAGGTAGGTGTAGGATTTAATTTTGCCAAACGGCTATTATATATACCCAAGCCCTGTGCGGCATGATCATCGGACATGATATATATTATGTTTGGTTTATTTTCTTCTTTAGTAACAGAACTACAAGATGCTGAAGCAGCCAACACGATGGTCAGCATTCCTATTACTTGACGAGTTGCATTAAACATGATAGTTATGATTATATATTATTAAAACCTAAAATTAACAGTAAGAATGAAACCAACATTACACAAACAGGTAAGAAAAAGAGGGGGGTTTTAAAATATCAACTCCCATTGACCACCAAAACAGCGTTTTCACCAATGTTCAAACAAAAGCCCCCCCTATTCATTCTTATTTGTTCCCTTTGAAATTAATCGCTTCGGGTAATTTTACATGTCTAAAAATAAGGTCATAATTAGTAACTATTGAGAATAATATAAATAAACACTATAACAAATGGACAGAAAATTACGAACGGGATTGTACATTTTAAGTACTGCCATTGCAATAACATTGGGCGGTTGCTCCACCACGTCCATAGATAAAAGCTCTGCATCGTCTGATGGTAAGGAAACATTTACCGCGGATTGGGAATCATTAAATAAAGTAAACCAAGTACCTGAGTGGTTTAAAGATGCTAAGTTTGGTATTTATGCACACTGGGGACCTGTTTCTCAGGCTTTTGTGGAAATGGAACCTAATCAACACATGGCTGGCTGGCACGGAATGATGATGTATGGAGTTAACGGAGTACCTAACTGGGAAACCGGAAAAAACACAGGAAAACCCACTTCCAATTACCTTCACCACAAAAAACTATTCGGCGACCCAGTCACAGAAGAAAAATTTGGATACAAGTATTTAATTGAAAAGTTTGACCCTAGTGGTTTCGACGCTAAAGAATGGGCTGAATTATTTGCACGCTCTGGAGCTAAATTCTCGGGTCCTGTCGCCATGCATCATGATAACTTTGCTATGTGGGACAGCAAAGCAACACGATGGAACTCGGTTAACTACGGCGGAATTGATGTATCCAAAGAACTTAAGTCTGAGATTGAAAAACGGAACATGAAGTTTTTAGCTTCATTTCACCACGCGTTTACCTGGATGTATTATGCGCCGGCGCACATGTATGGAAAGGTTGACCCAAAGGATTATGACCTTTATACCAACAAACACACCATGGACGACAAAATGCCTGATGATGAATTTCATGAGCAATGGTGGGCCAAGCTAAAAGAATATATTGACGTATATCAGCCGGATGTACTTTGGTTTGACTGGTGGTTGGAAAATATGACCGAAGAATGTAGAAAAGAATTTCTAGCATACTACTACAACAAAGGAATTGAGTGGAATAAAGATGTGGCTGTTCTGTTTAAGGAAACCACTTTTACAGAAGAGACTGCCATCAGAGATTATGAACGTGGTCGCCCGAACCAAATAAAAGAGCAAGCCTGGATTACGGACACTTCCCCAGGTGCCTGGTTCCACAGATCTAACGCGAAATTTGTTACAACGAATCAGCTGGTTGATATCTTAGTTGATATTGTATCCAAAAACGGTAACATGTTGTTAAACGTACCACCAGATCCGGATGGAACTATTCCCCAAGTGATGAAGGATCTTTTAATTGGTATGGGAGATTGGTTAGCGGTTAACGGTGACGCCATTTATGGAACACGTCCCTGGGTAACTTTTGGAGAAGGACCAACTCGGCTGCCATCGGGTGGTCATAAAATTGAGCGTAAAAAAATTGTATACCAAGAAACCGATATTCGTTTTACGAAAAAATCGGATACTGAATTCTTTGCTATTGTAATGGATACGCCTAAAAAGGATATCGTTATTAAGACTTTAAGTACCGATATGGCTGTATTACCAGTAGCTATTGAGAAAGTGGAACTATTAGGTAGCGACGAAGAAATAAAGTGGAAAAGAACTTCGAAAGGTTTAGAAATCAAAACCCCATCTTCATACCCTTCTAAACACAGTCATGCTTTCAGAATAATCTGTGAAGGATATAAAGAAGCGGATATAGGTGGAGCAATTGAGCAGAACTTATAATCAATCTATTTCCTTATATTAACTTTAAAAGCCTCCAGTCTGGGGGCTTTTTTATGCTTTATCATGCACCACATACAACCTTAAAAGACTTCATCCATCAACACCGCCCTCCCGATTGGTAAACATGTCGAAATTCTACTTGGCCTAAGCCATGACAGTATCTCCAAATCCTCAACCAAAACACCAATAAGCTACTAATGCAAAGCTAAGCATCCACACCTACTATCCCGTAGCATGAATCTTGGAGTTAAGGGATGATTAATGCAATAATCAAAAACTATTATACAATATCTCATAATTTCCATCCTCTAACGCCATTTTTTAATAAACCAATATATTTCAAAAACTCACGACTATCACATATAGATGTACTTACTTTCACGATACTAAATATCGAATATATCGCATATAGCGCCATACAAAACCTACTATGATAAGAATAGTTTAAAATATGAATTTAATTACATCACCTCTACATGAACCAGTTCACAAGTCATATCGGTCCTGTGTATACCAGTTACTTTAAATAGTGCATTAAAGTGTTTTGTCCCTTTGGGAAGTTCATTGAAGAATTCGTCGAGCCATACTTGATTGGTGAAGTTTCTAACGGTGGCAAGCGTGCCAATATCATTGTTGGAGGTTAAAAACAGGGCCACATTGTTGTTTTTCAAGGGCATACACGAAACCATAGCATATTCTGTTTTCCTACCGTTTTCGTTGTGCGTTGTATATTTCAGCTTTTTCGTGCCATCCTTATACATAAAGCCATCCACATACTTTGAAAACACTTTGCTTTTACTCAAAAACAGTGCGTCCGAAGCGTTCATGGTTTTAAATTGTCCCACATAAATTATATTGTAATCTCTGACTTGTTCTAATCGCAACTCCGACTCCAATCGCACTTCAAATTTATTGTCATGTGCGTAAAACCACCTATCCAATTCATGCAAGGCATAAGGTGCCATCTTTGTCATCATGGTATAGTCTGCAGCCCTTAAATCGGTTATATTATTATCGCTCATATATTTAGATAACTCATATTGCGAATTTATGCCTTTTATATGCACCGGCATCCACGAGCCATCCTCCAGTTCTTTTTCGCAAATAAGATGATCGGCTATAACACAAATATTCTGTGCCTTGGGAGAAAAATAGTCATCCCAACAATAGGATTTATCTTTAGGATAAAAAACAAAAACCAGGGCACTAAGGGCCAACACAATTCCCGCCAAGATAATGGCCATATTGTTTGTTAAAGATTTTTTTTCACCATTTAAATCATCGCTGTTTTCAATTTTCAGGGTTTCTATAAAATGCACATTATATTGTCCCTTCTCAATCCTGAAAATGACCTCATCCTGCTCCCCCACTGCCTGATAATACTCATCGAGTTTTTTTCGTAGGTTAAACATATATACCCTTACCCTGCCATCATTACTATCCGGATTGTAATTGTTTTGAAATAATTCAACTCCGATTATATGCTCTTTAATATCTTCACCTTCCACAGCCTTACCTACTAAAAAACTCAGTAAGCGCGCATTTCTGGGTGACTTAGTGAAAACATAGTGGTTAACAACCTTATCCAGTGACTGATTAATTTTTATGATATCGGGTATGCTTTTCATATAAGCACAAAACTATAAAAATCTAAACTAACAATAAATAATCATTTACATTTTTATAACATTGACTGTCAGGTTAGTTAACATTATAATTAACGGTTAAATTACAGTTTCTATTTACGCTAAACAACACATAATCATGTGGTTTTATAAATTTACATGACACTTAACGCCATAGATATCCATTTAATTTCTTTTAAAAATTATGACACGATTAGGACTCATTATTTTTGTACTTACAACTATAAGTATAGCCTCTTGCAGTAATTCACAACATCTCAACAAAAAGGAACTTTTTGACTTTGATTGGAAATTCACAAAAGGTGAAGCTATAGGATCAGAAAATCCAAACTTTATCGATAATGGTTGGCAAACTGTCAACTTGCCCCACGATTGGAGTATAGAAGGACCCTTTAGCAAAGACAACCCTTCGTTTTCGCGCGGAGGCTGGTTACCTGCGGGAAAGTGTGCTTATCGCAAAAATTTTATGGTTGCCAAAGATCAGAAAGACCAGCGCTTCGTTATATATTTCGATGGTGCCTACCGTAACTCTGAAGTTTATATTAACGGAAATCTTCTCGGGAAAAGACCATTGGGTTACATTGCTTTTTACTACGATATGACACCGCATATCAAATTTGGAGAATCCAATGTGATTGCCGTAAAGCTCGACAACTCTTCGCAACCGGGTTCTCGTTGGTATACAGGTACAGGGATCTATCGTCATGTTCATTTAATTACCACCAATAAGTTATATATCCCCATTTGGGAGAATTACATTGTAGCCAACAAAGCTTCTGAAAAAAAGGCCACATTAGCTATTGAAACCAAAGTTCAGAACGATTTTAAAGAGGACAAAAACTATAAAATCATTTACTCTGTTTATAATCGAAAAGGAATTGAAGTAGCCCGGAAGGAAGCCGAGCAAAACGCAAAAGCAGGACAAAGCCATACTTCAAAAACAGAAATTGCACTTAAAAATCCGGAATTATGGAATCCTGAAAATCCACATCTTTATTCTGTAAAAACAGAAATCATTACCGATGGAAAACTAATCCATTCGCAAACGGATAACACAGGAGTTCGGAATTTAGCATTCGATAGTGAAAATGGTTTCTTTCTAAATGGCAAAAACATTAAATTAAAAGGCGTTTGCCTGCATCACGCCGGTGGTCCACTGGGCGCAGCTGTTCACAGAAGAACTGTTGAGCGTCAGTTGGAGAAATTGCGCGAAATGGGATGTAATGCAGTTCGTACCGCCCACAATCCGTTCTCCGAAGAGTTTTTGAATGTATGCGACAGCATGGGTTTTTTAGTGATGAACGAAATGTTCGATGAGTGGGAAAAAGAGAAGGAACCTGCTACTACCCAAAACGGTAAAAAAGTAAGAATCCCTGTTGATTTTTACGCTAAGATATTTAAGGAGTGGGCAGATAGAGATATGACAGATTTTGTTCAACGTGATAGAAATCACCCTTCTGTTATCATGTGGAGTATTGGTAACGAAATAGACCAGATGCGCCGCCCCGAAGGAGAGCCCATCGGTAAACGCTTGGCGGATATCGTTCATAAGTTGGATTACCGTCCTGTTACAAACGGGGTACATGGTTATGGTTGGGGTGTTTGGCCTGATCCGGGTGCTGCTGCGGTCAATGATATTTACGGATATAACTATATTAAAGATGAAGGCCTGGACAAAGAACGCCAACAACAGCCTAACACCATGGCTATAATCACCGAACACGAATCAGCACAATCCTTCTACCCTCGCGGAACATATCTATATGGCGATGCAAAAACAGCTTGGTGGGACAAATTAGGCTATGAACATGATGAAGCCTACGAATGGGTCGAAAAAAGAAATATCCGGGGCGAAAGCGGAATGGATGCATGGAAATGGGTTAAAGAACGTCCGTATGTGATGGGTATGTTTATCTGGACCGGCTGGGACTACCTGGGTGAAGTGATTCCGTTTGGATGGCCTGCCCGTTCGTCTTCTTTTGCACCTATTGACTTATGTGGATTCCCAAAGGATGGGTACTACTTTTACCAAAGCCAATGGTCTGATAAACCCATGGTTCACATTTTTCCTCACTGGAACTTTAAAGGTATGGAAGGTAAAACCATAACTGTACACGCGTTTACAAATGGCGATGAAGTTGAATTGTTCCAGGATGGAAAATCCTTGGGTAAAAAGAAAAATAGCACAGAAGGAGTAGAATACCAAAGCTGGAACACAGTTTACCAACCGGGCGAACTTAAAGCTGTATCGTATAAAGATGGAAAAGTTTATGCAGAGAAAACGGTTAAAACAACTGGTGATGCTGCAGAAATCAAGATGGAAACCCGTCGCCAAACGATGAACGCCAATTCTCAGGATTTAATTTATGTGGAATGTACTATTCTGGATAATGACGGCAACGAAGTTCCAACGGCCAACAACATGCTTGAATTTGAAATTTCAGGACCAGCCACTATTGCCGGAGTTGGTAATGGTGACAACATGTGTCTTGAGCCTTTTAAAGCATCTTCACACACTGCCTTTAATGGTAAATGTTTAGCTATAATTCAATCTACTAAAGAAGCTGGAACTATTACGGTTACAGCTAAATCGGAAGATTTAGAAAGTGCAATGATCCGGTTAGAATCAAAGTAAAATCGATTCACCCTGACTGTTGAGTTAGGGCATCGAGAAATATACATCTTAGTCTTTAGCCATGATGCCCCAAAAGTCATGGCTTAAGCCATTAAATCATAGATAGCCGAAGCTGTTTCAAAAGTAGTATGCTCAACCGTGGAACTTATGAATTGTAAGTTGGGATACTAATAAATACCCATTCCATTTACACGGCCTTACAATTTATAAGATTGCTCAAAAATTTATTGACTTCTAAGTCAGCCCCTTATTGAAAATTCGCTAATTTTTTATTCATGAAAAAAAATCTCATCCCCTTTCTTCTTTTATTCTGTTTTCAACTTTTATCATCACAAAACAAGTTTGACACTTCCACAGTATCACTCACCCAATATCAAATACCTGAATGGTACAGTGATGCCAAACTTGGCTACTGGTGTACCTGGGGACTATATTCTGTTCCGGCTTATGCCGGTGATCATGCAGCAGAATGGTATGGCAGATGGATGTATAACGTGGACGATGGTTCTGGCAAAGAAAAAGGACATGGACATGAAAAACGTGGACTTAAAACGGCTGCCTATCACAAGGAAAAATTTGGGAATCCATCTGAATTCGGATACAAGGATTTTATCCCTCTGTTTAAAGCCGAGAAATGGAATGCCGATGAATGGGCCGACTTATTTGTGGAGGGAGGTGCTAAGTTTTTTGTATTTATGGCCATGCACCACGACAACTTTTGCTTGTGGGATGCAGAAACACAACCTTTCAACTCTGTTAAATTGGGTCCTAAAAGAGATTTTACATCGGAAATGAAAACTGCTATTCAAAAACGCGGGTTGAAGTTTGGTGTATCGAACCATTCAGCATGGAACGGGCAATTTTTTGAATACAACCATCGCAATGGTTTCGATGGTTTAAAAAAAGAAAACCATGCCTTATATGGCACAGGCAAAGTTGATTCTGCCGCTGTTGAAAGATGGTGGGCAACCACTACAGAGCTGGCCAACAAATACCAACCCGATTTATATTATTTCGATTGGGGATGGAATTTAAATGCCTTTAAAGAACAACACCGAAGAAACTTCCTGGAATATTATTACAACAAAGCCATAGATTGGGGAAAAGGAAAATTCCCCTCCCCTAACGTGGCTGTAAATTATAAAAACAGGAAAAAGCTTCCTACCGGATCGGCAGTGCTGGATTTAGAAAGAGGCGGCATGGAAAGTACTGAACCTCGCCTCTGGCAAAATGATACTTCGTTGGGTTTACACTCATGGAGTTACGCACCCGACGAAGAATATCGCTCGGCCAACCAAACTATTGATATGTTGATGGATATTATCAGTAAAAATGGTGTCCTGCTGCTAAATATCGGCCCTAAATCTGATGGGACCATCCCTACAGAAGCCAAAAAAACAATCAAAGAAATTGGAAAATGGTTGAAAGTAAATGGGGAAGCGGTATATGCCACGCGCCCCTGGGAAATATACGGTGAAGGCCCGACTGTTCCTAACGAAAAAATGCACGGCGACCAGGTTGAATACTCCTCCGAGGATATTCGTTTTACGAGAAGCAAAGACAATAAAACCTTATATGTTACTTTCCTCGGGTATCCCAACAAAGCACTTGTTCCATCTTTAGCAGAATTAAATTTGTCAGGTTTAAAAAAAGCCACCCTTTTATCCTCTAGAAAGAAGGTAACATACAAACAATCCGCTAAGGGCTTAAAGTTTAAATTACCTGCCAGTCTGCCTAAAGATGATTTTGCTTACTCTATCAAGTTAACGTTTAAAACATCTATTTCTTCATTTAAAGAGAATTTGTAGTTGGTCACCGCCCCTATCCTCGTGGTCAGATTGTAACTGACCTTTCCCAGAATGACGGACATTTCCATGGCCATTCTGGGAAAGGGGAGAATCGTTCTGGGTAAAGTCACAATAAATATTTCTTGGAAAATATTGGTTCTGTCCTAGTCCAACATCATTCTCCCCTAGGTCAGGAGTGTTCTTGCCGAACTATCTGCCAAACTCTGAAAAAAACAATATCCCCCTTTTTTTACAAGCATTTTATTCAACTCAAAAATCTGGTAATTACTAACATTGTCTTATAAAAAACAACAACCGAACAACTACACAAGCCGCTTCTATATATTAATAAAAACGCAGCGCCTCCGTGTTTCTGTGTTCATTAGTCCTATAATAATGAAAACATTAGCTACCATACTTTTATCTATCCTGTTTGTTACCACAGCATATGCCCAAAACAAACAAAAACAAAGTCCACCAGATTCGTGGCTTACTCCCTTATTAGCCGACAGCGCTAAATACATCCTCGAAAGCAAGGACAGCATTGTTTGGGGCTGTGCTCCTATTTACGATGACGAAGGAAAAGTGCATGTTTACTATTCTACTTGGGAGAAAGAGGGAAATTGGTTAATCCACAGCAAAATTGCCCATGCCGTTGCCGACCATCCCGAAGGCCCATATAAAAAGTTAGGGGTTATTATGGAGGGACGCCAAGGCATGTGGGATGCGCATACCATCCATAATCCAACTATTTATAGAGTCGATGGAAAGTATATGATGTTATATATTGGTAATGATACTACCCAACAAGACAATTGGCGCGACAGGGCCAAATCAGCCAATACACAGCGCGTAGGTATGGCCATTGCCGATAATCCTTATGGCCCTTGGAAACGTTTCGACAAACCTGTTATTGACGTTTCGCCCGACACCATGGCTTGGGATGGATATTGTACTGTAAACCCGGGCTTCTTGAAACATCCCAATGGTGAATATTGGATATACTACCGTAGTTGGGACCGCCGAAATGATGACCGCCGAAAAACAGGTGTAGCAATGGCTAAATCGCTGGAAGGCCCCTACGTAAAATACAAAAACAACCCGGTAATTGACTTTCCTGAACGAGGGGGACAAACCGAAGATCCCTACTTTTTTTATTACAAAAACAAATTCCATTGCTTGATCAGAGATATGGGCAACTACGACTGGTTAAGCGGACTCTACCTGGAATCGGAAGATGGTTTAAACTGGGGGCAATACTACCGAAGTCATCATAAAGGTGCCCATTATTTACCTTTACCTGAAAAAGCCCGTTACGAACGCGTGCAAGTTTTATTTAGAAATGGTGAACCTGAATATCTATATAACGCCGTGTTGCGCGAAGGTAGAAAGCACAGTGGAGCGGTGTTAAAAATTAATATGCCCGAAGTTGACAATCCTCTGCCTCCTGCCCCAGCCGGATATCAATGGATTAAAAATGAGAAGTTCTCGGATGAATTTAATGGCTCAGAATTAGATACAACACGTTGGCACCAACGCTCGCCATTCTGGAAACATGGTCGCCCACCGGCTACTTTCCGTGATTACAGCGTATCGGTACAAGATGGTTATATGCAAATCAAAAACTCGGTGTTAGAAGGAGATCCCAAGTACAATATTGCAGGTGGCGCTGTGGCATCCAAAGCCATGGATGCTCGCTTTGGATATTACGAATGCCGCATGAAAGCATCCAGCATCTCCATGTCATCAACTTTCTGGTTAAAAAACTTGCCAGAAAAAGATGGTTGTACCCGCAATCGCCAGGAACTGGATATTGTTGAGGTAGTTGGTAAACGTAAGACAGGTCACGACTTCACCAATATCTTGCATTCGAATACCCATTACCAGCATTTTGATTGCCAAGGCAATAAGAACAGCAAATCAGTAGGTGGGAACTGCCCTATCGTTCCAGCCTCCAATGAAGCTTTTCATACCTATGGCTGTTGGTGGAAAGATGCCAATACGCTGTTGTTTTATTTGGATGGGGAATATAAGTTTACCATCAAACCGAGCACTGAGTTTAACGATAAGCCTTTTAACAGGCCAATGTACATGCATCTGGTAACTGAAACTTATAATTGGGAAAGTCCACCTACGGTTGAGGAACTAAATAACGATAAAATTAACACTACTTATTACGATTGGGTTCGTTCGTACAAACTGGTTCCAATAAAAACGAAAGCCGGTGAAGGACTAACCAAGCCGAAGAAGTTTTACAAGGACACGGTTGATTTCTCCATTGCACCAGTTCGCTTGAATAACAAATATCCACTCTCTGACCAAAAGAACAATGGCAAATGGAAGTTGCTTAAAGACTATTCTGATGAATTTTCTGACGATACTTTAGACATTAAAAAGTGGTACCCCAACAATCCGGGGTGGAAAGGTCGTAAACCAACCTATTTCCATGGTTCTAATGTGAGCTTGGAAGGTGGTGAGTTAATTATGCAAATTAATCAGCATGGCAATGAAAAATTACCTGACGGCTACACCCACTCTGCAGGTTTTATCAAGAGTAAAAAGAAAATTTTGTATGGATATGTCGAAGCTCGTTTGAAACCAATGAATGCGCCTTGGGTAACCGGATTCTGGATGACCAATGTAAGCAAAGATTGGTGGACTGAAATTGATATTTGCGAGAACTGCCCTGGAGTGGAAGATAATCGTCATGATTTGAATTCTAACATACACGTTTTTAAAGCACCTCAAGATAAAGGCGATGTTAAAAAACACTTCTCCAGAAACGAGAAATTTCACATTCCCTTTGAGCTTCAAAAAGATTATCACACCTGGGGATTGGAATGGGACAAGGATTATATTCGCTTTTATCTGGACGGAGTACTTTTTCGTGAGGCTGAAAATACGCATTGGCACCAGCCTTTGGAAATCAACCTAAATAACGAATCCAATAAATGGTTTGGAGCTTTGCCTGATGATACTCGTTTGAATGAGCTTTACAAAGTGGATTATGTAAGAGTTTGGACCACGCGACGGTAGCGGCCATGCGATGGCAGCAAAACCATGAATGGTAGCGGATTATTGATACATATCTTAAAACACGCTTAATACCAGTTTTAAATTACGTGGTGAGATTCAGCACTCCTCCATTAAAAGGAGGAGTACGTCGCCAAAGGCGAGGTGAGGTGGTTTAATACGTTTTAATTTCATTCAAAGAATCTTAAATAAATAAGTCATAATACACTCCGCATATTACTAATCAAAGGAAGTTAAGATTGTCCTCGACCTAAATTTTACCACCCTTTTGAACCCTATTTTATAACCGATACTTCGCTTACCTTAAGTTAATTTTATATCCTACAATCAGCAAAAATTAAATTTAGATAAATGAAGAAAGTATTTCTACTTTTGCTACTTGCATTTACCATAGCCATAAATGCGCAAACCAACCTACTGCCCGATGCAAGTTTTGAAACCGGAAGCATCACAGGATTAAACGATGATTATTACAATTATGCCGGTAAAACACTTTGGAGAGCCTGGCCTTTCATAGGTTTCGAAGCAGATACGGAAATAAAAAACAGTGGATCCCGCTCTTTAAAAGTGGTATTTCGTGATTATGGTTCAGGAACTCCTACATTCCGAACTGAACAATATCCTGAACTGGAAACAGGTACTTACCAATTCTCATTTTACTACAAAACAGATATCGATCGTTCTGCATCCGAATTTAATGTTGATATTCGTTATGGAACCCAAACCGCTGGCACAACAAGTATTGGCATTTATGATGTTCAAATAAAAAGCGAGGCCAAAGATGGTTTTGTAAAAGCCATGGTTGAGTTTGAAACAGATGAAAACTTCACAACATTTGCCCCGTATATCAGGGTACCGTTCATTTCTGACGGAGCATTCTTTCATATTGACGATGTAATGTTAAACAAAGTTTCTACGGAGCCCAAGGCTACCATGCCTACCCCCGAACAGGGCGCCACAGGAATAGGTACTAATACCACTACTTTACAGTGGATAAACGGTGTAAATGCTGTAAAAAGAAATGTTTATCTGGGAACATCAGCCGGTAACCTTCAGCAAGTAGCTACCGAAATTACTACTACGTCCCACCAGCTAACTGATTTAGAAAATGAAACAGAATATTTTTGGCGGGTGGATGAGATGGATGCTTCTGGAACTATAACAACCGGTGACGCATGGAGTTTTACAACCCTCACATACTACGAGGAGAATATGGATCTTATACAAACGCAACGTGTTGAGTCCGATAATGTAATTAGCTGGAAACAGTTTGGTCCCGGAAACGCCGGTTTTGTTAACTTTCTGCGTTACCACCCTCTCCTACCCGATTTCTGCCTGACTTCGCCGGATATGCTTAACACTTATCAAACCGAAGACAACGGAAATACCTGGCATACCGTAAAAGATGTGGATGGCAAAGGGGATTTCTCTCGTTTGTACGATATGTTCTATTCTGCCAAAACCGAGAAATTTGCCATTGCCATTGAGAGCTCTAGATTATACATCAGTAACGATACGGCTCGCAGCTGGCAAGTGATAAAGGATTGTCCATGGTACACACACATGGATACCGATGGAAACGAAGGACGCTCATGGTATCGTAAAATTTCGGCAGTAGCTATCGACCCTCAGGATGACAATACCTGGTATGTGGGTGCAGGAAACTTTTGCCGTGGCCAGCAACAACTGTGGAGCACAGTAAGCTCCCCTACCTACGCTAATCCCCGTGGTAACGAAAACATATACAACAATATTAAATACCAGGGTAAAATCTGGAAAACAACCGATGCAGGAGAAACCTGGACTGAATTTACGAATGGATTTGATGAAAAAGCCCAGTTCTCAAGAATCATCATCCATCCCGAACATGATAATATGATTTTTGCCGGTTCGCAATATGGTTTATACAAGTCGACCGATGGAGGAACCTCATGGACAAATATTGGTGAGGGCAAACTGGATAACAACACCATTATGAACATGGATTACTACTACGACGCAGCATTGCACAGATTTGTGTTGTATGTAGCGGATCAAGTCCGTTATTATCCTGATGGACAATCCACCCGCTGCAATGGTGGTATCTTTAAATCAGAAGATAACGGAAATACATGGACCAACATCAATGGCAATTTAGGTCTGGATATTAACCAATTAACAGGCGGAGTTCCATACAATTACTATCAATATATTGCAAAATGGTTCGGCATAACCGTGAATGAAGCGCAAAGCACCTATCCAATTCTACCGACTGCTGCATTGCAATATTTCAACTCATTAAATATTGACCCGAGTGGAGAAGATGCCTTATATGTGGGTTTCTATGATGCGCAGGTTCAGAAATCAATTACACCCGGGCGTTTATGGAAAACAACAGATGGAGGTCAGACTTGGATTAACGTAGCTCGTGATTATGGTACTGCCTGGGAAGCAGACAAAGCCTACTGGGAAAGCAGAAACAACCCATACAATGACAACATGGAGGAAGGTCACCAGATCTCGAACCAACAGTGGAACCAGAACTATCCTTTACGTTCGTTAAGATATAGTGCAGTTAATGCACGCGGTGATGTCATGTTGCTGTATGCCCATAATACCTTCCGCAGTACCGATGGAGGAACTTCTTTCAAGCAGATTGACGAAACCTATACCAGCCATGGAAATATAATGCCTGCAGGAAACAGTAACCTTCCGGGCCAGTGCATCTGGCAAGACAAACGGTTGGGCGAAGATATTTTATATTGCGGTTCGGGTGAGCACCACTTGTGGAAAACCACAACCGACGGAACTGATGGCAAGCAGGCGGTGAAATACCTGAACGGTGCCCAAGAGAGCGTATTTGCGGGTGCAACCCATCCTTGGGACGAGAACACCGTTTATACCACCTCTATGCGTCAAAAAGATTTAGACAGGATTTATAAGTCTACGGACGGAGGAGAGACCTTTGTCGATTGGGGAAAAGCCACTGAAGCAGAAGAATGGATGAGAACAAACCATATTCGCATTGACCCTGTAAATCCTGACAACATGTACTTTGGAGTAACGGAAGTAGCTGGATCTGGCGGAGGAAGCGGAACCGATGGCCCGGATAAAGACAAAGAAGGTGGTTTCCATAAGTCCAGCGATGCCGGCAAAAACTTTGCCCCAAGCAACAGCGGAATGCCGGCCAAGGTTTGGGTACGAGATATTGAGTTCGACCCTAGAGACGATACCAGGGCATCCTTATTTGTTGCAGCCCCTTGGAACGAAGAGGTACAAATAGATGGAGGTTTATTCCATTCAACCAATAGAGGTTCCAGCTGGACCGAAGTTCATGTCTCCGATAAAATTGAAGGGGTCAACAATATAGCTTTCGACCATACAGGACGTTTATATGCTACCGCAGGAAGAAGGGCTGCTGCGGGTAATGCAGGAGGTTTGTTCTACAGCGACGATTACGGACAGAGCTGGACTCAAATTTTTGAGGCCGAATTTGTGGAAAACTTTGACATTTCTCCTTTCGACCGCAATGTGTTGGTTTTCTCAATGGGCGAATTGGCAACAAACCCCGGAGTATTTATCAGTTTGGACAGGGGAAAAACATGGACTAAAAGCAATCAAACAATAGGCACGCCTAATAAAATAACCCAGATAGAGTTTGACTTACACGACCCAAATACCCTTTGGCTTTCTGTAATGGGCAGTGGTTTTTATAAGGGCACTTTTACAGGTGGAGATAACACTCGTAAAATTACCGTTACTCCCGGTACTTCAAAAATAGAGATTAACGGCACGGTTCAACTACAGGTATCAGCACCTGAAATATCGGGCATATTAATGTATAAATCTGGCAATACAAGCGTGGCAACCATTTCGGAAGATGGTCTGGTGACCGGGGTAAAACAAGGTGCTGTTAAAATATGGGTTACTTCCGAGGATGGAAGATATTCTGACTTTGTTTATTTGGTTGTAAGCGGAACCGACATAGGTATCCGAAACCAAAGACATATTGATTTATCTGTTTATCCTAACCCGGCCAAAGAGCTTTTATTTGTCAAAGGTGATTTCACAGGGAATTTAGGAATGAGAATTTACGCCCCAAACGGAATTCTGGTGAAACAGATAAACTGCGGCAATTCTAATAGCATAGATATTTCAAACTTAAACCCTGGTTTATATTTCTACTTACTGGAAAACGGCGAAGGTGTTGCAACCGGGAAGTTTTTGAAGGAATAGTATCGAAAATTATTAATGTTGCAATTTTATAATCCTATAAGAGGTTGTCTCAAAGGTCAAAAATATTTTGACTTAACTTAAAAATTGTAAGCACCTTTTAAATGGCTCTTCCCTTTGCTCCTTAGGGTAAGGGGAAAGTACGCCGCCAAATGGAACGAAGGGACATCACAATTCAAGAATTTTTATGTACTTTGGGAGGCGGTGGGAAGGGGACTTATTAGCCTCCCAAACTACAATTCCTACTTTCTACTGTTAAGCAAAATACTTTTGAGAAAGCCCCAAACGAAAAAACCAATGGCTGTATCTAAGATTCAACATTAAACCCGCAATATGCATTAGAAAATCTATTACACATTGAAATTGTATCAAAACAAGACACTCCGCTGCTTCACTTCAACTCACCATAACGATGCTACCGAAAGTAATCGGGACAAGTGATGCCTCGTTTCAGTAATGCTTTGTTTTATTGTACTTGCAATGCTCATGACGAACCTCCAATACATAATCCGGGTTAAAAGGTGGTATTATGGGATGATTCAAAGACGAATTTAATTTTAAGCTAAAGTATTTTAAAAACGCGGAATCCATGTGTCTATGTGTTCATATTGTACTTCTCATGCTATGTAAATAATAATTGCCCGGATAAATTTAAAGGATCGTTAACCGGATTGGCGTTTTACTATGCTTGGAACGAGGAATCAAAAAACATGTTTCGGATATTGAAATGATCATACTTCCCTTGACGGATGTTGGTTTAGCAATGGACCGGGTTTTGTACTATCACTCCTGGGGCAACGGCAGCAAAGCGTGGAGCGGCAAAGTAAGCGACTTGTTCTACCATGTATACAAGAAAACCATTGATAAAAGATTTTGCTGATTACAGTTGGTACATGCCGAAAAAGATTAGGGGTTACGAACTGTCTGACCAAACCAAAGTTGGCTGCTTTCAATACAATTTTATATGCCCTTTATTCTGCCTATGAAATTTAAAAATGCTGTATCATCCAAGGTTCTGGATTCATTGGATTGCCGAATAAGCACCTCACCATCTTCGTTTTTAATATAAAATTTAAAGATAAAATCGGCATTTTCATCAATGCCCATTTTACCAAACCGAAGATCGGCCAGATAAAGCCCATTTTCATCTTCATTTACGTGATAATAACCTTTCGTAAACCGAATTAGCTTATTTATATGTTCGTTTTCTGCTATTGCATCAAGTTTGGCCTCGTTTCTGGGGATAAACAAAAAATCCGCAGGTATCCTTGAATCAAAGTTGGAATGCAATGCCATATAATATCCTGAATCTGATTCAGCCAATCCCATCCACAGAAAATTGCTTAGCGGCAAGGGCGTCGTTTTAAATCGTTCATACGTAATATGTTGTTTTGCAAAGGCTTCTTTAAAAACTGAATTAATATGCACTTTATTTCCTACGGTTCCCAACAAATACAACGAGGTAAGAATAATTGTGCTTGATATAAGCCTTCGCCTCAGCAAAGATTCTCTTCTTAAAAATGGAATTACAAGCAATACAAGGATAAACGGAAGCGTGTAAAAAATATCGACAATACCGATGGTTCCCAGTTCAACCCTGAAGTCTGAAAATGGCAATAAAGCGCCCGTACCGTAAGTGGTAAAATAGTCTAATATGGGATGTGTAAATACTGCCCAGAAGATTAGAATCGTCCATTCGCCCCTGGTGATGTTCATCTTTTTCCGGTGAAAACGATAAATAAGCCAACCCAGCACAGGAGCCAACAAAAAAGAAAAAATTAAGCTATGACTAAAGCCCCGGTGTACAAAAAGTCCGTCCACCTCACTAAAGAACGGAGTTATCAACACATCTAAATCTGGAATTAATCCGCCAACAGCACCCCAAACAATGGCCTTGTTTCCTGCTTTTTTACCAAGAACAAGCTCTCCCACACCGGCCCCCAAAACGGTTTGTGTAACTAAATCCATAATTTTTAAAATTTAAGTTATTCTAAGTACTGTTTCTTAATCTAAACCTTTTTAAGTATTTTTTGTTCAACTTTAAAATGTATTACATTAAACACTTTGGTTGGCCGATTTGATAAAAAGCCATCTTCACTAACCACCTAATCTCTCTTTACAATGGAGATGTAAACAGTATCAACCTTTAAAACATTATATTATGCTTCGCATATTTAAAAAGAAATCAAAAATTGAAGTATTACAAAAGAAATACGAGCGCTTATTGAAAGAATCCTACCAATTATCTACGGTTAACCGAAAGGCCAGTGATGAAAAAGTAGCTGAGGCTAATGCCATTTTGAAAGAGATTGAACATCTGGAAACTGTCAAACGTAATTAATATGAAAACAATACTTATAGCAATTATGGGACTTTTCTTGATTAAAGGTGAAAAAACATTGTTCGACTTTGGCACGCCGGAAAATTCGGGAGATTGGAAGATCGTCAACGATGGGGTAATGGGAGGCTTATCTAAAAGCGATTGGGTTTTAAACCCGGATGGCACGGCCACATTCAAAGGAATTGTTTCCTTGGAAAACAATGGGGGATTTGCTTCTGTTCGAACGTTTGTGGCCCCATTGGATCGAGATCATTTTAAGGGGGTGATGGTGCGTGTGAAAGGTGACGGAAACTGGTATAACATTCGTTTTCGAACAGATCGGAATTTTGATGGCTATGCCTATCAGGCCAAAATAAAAACGGACAAAGGCAATTGGAAGGAGCATGCCATCCCTTTCGAAGATTTTAAACCAACTTTTAGAGGGAACACCTTGAAAAACAAGCCGGCATTAGAATCTAAAAACATTTCTCAAATAGGTATTCTTATTTCGGATAAGCAAGCCGGAAATTTTAAATTGATACTGGATTGGATAAAGTATTATAAATAACCTCACTATTAGCTTGAAATGCCAAACAACTGCCCTCGCCGGTTATCATGGCAGTTGAAAAAACGGAATATTTTATTCAATGGCCGCAATCCTGTTAATATCTGCGCCTTCAAGGTGCTTCAGCTGTTGCGGGTGAAAGTATAAATTAATCATGGCCCGTGATAATTTCGTGGTTGTAGTAACCGACTTCATGCGTTTCATCAGCGGGAAAAAAGGTCTGAAAATAAAATATAAAGTGTTGTACAATCCTGTTCGCGACTTTACTCCTCGCTCCGGTATAATTGCTCCGGGGCGAAAGGCATATGCATCCTTAAAACCCATGTTGAGAATCATATTTTCTGTTTTCCCTTTTACCCGGGCCCACATCAACCTCCCTTTTTCTGTACTGTCCGTGCCTGTTCCGGAAACATAGTTGAAAACCATGTTGGGATTGATTCCGTAGAGTTCAGAAGCAAGCGCTTTAGTGATGGCATATGTTAATTGGGTGTATTTCTCTTTGCTCATTCCTGCCGAGGATACCCCCATACAATGGCAACATACATCGTATCCTGCAAGTAGCTCTCTAATTGCAGTAAAGTCGTTAAAATCTTTATGAATTACTTCGTTTACCTTTGGATGCGTTATGCCCAGTGAATTTCTGTTAATGATTAAAACCTTTTCTACCCTTGGATCGTCGATACATTCAAGTAACAAACCTATCCCTATCATGCCGGTTGATCCTGTTATAATTGCTTTCATGAGTAATCTAATTTAATTCCTGTTTATAATAAATCGTTAGATTTTAGATAAGAGATAATTGACTTATTTTCAAGGCGCTGAAGACAAATCCATTCCCTCAAATATCGATTATTCCAAAACAAAGCTAAGTCAGGTACTAAAAAATGTTTAACGAATTGCTGTAATAACAAAACTAATCTAAAATTGGATTGGAACGTATACAATTTACTGAAATACTCATACATTTTACAGGTGACCAAAGAATATCCTCCAGGCTTGGTACTTTACCTCTAATACGCCGCTATTTTTTGGCAGAATATCGGTATAAAATACGTTGGCAAAATTTTTAATTTCGTATGGCGACTGCCATGGAATTTATAAAATGTTTGCAACGTATTTAATTTTTAAAGTTCATAAGAATCAAATTCTTTAATAGAAAATAACTTCTTATTTCTAATCTGTAATTCAATAAATATAATATTTACCGACGCATTCCTGTTTTGAATCTCAACTTTTCTAACATATGAAATTTTACCTGTAAAAATGCCAAAGAAATAATTATAAACCCTGAATATTGAAATAGGTACACTGTATTTTATTTTCTCTTTAAATGTTAACTCATCAATTATCAAGTTGTCTGGTCCTTTCTGCTTGTAATGGTTATATATGAAAAAATCTAGTTTATCACTACCTATAAATAATTGCGATAATCTGTAGCCAATGACAGAAAAGACAATTACCGAAATGAACAAATTAATTATTTCTAAATACTCCATTTATGCGATTGTGCTAAACGATTACAATTACTTATTAAGCATTATTGTTCCTTTATTTTTTCAATTTCGGATGCATGACAGTCAAATTTTTAATCAAAGATTCCAATGGTTTACGTTTTTCTTTCGAGATATTTCTATTGTCAGCATTTATTACAATTACTAAATCTAAGTCAGGTACTACATTTATGATTTGCCCTCCATTTCCAGGGATAAACCAAGAATTAAATCCGTATTCAGTTTTCACCATTTGCCATTGATAACAACTATATAAAGGATACCTTATTTCAATGTATGGTTCAAATATTTTGTCCATCCATTCTGACGAAACAATTTGTTTGTCATTCCATTTCCCTTTATTCAAATGTAGCAATCCATATTTCGCAATATCTCTAGATTTTAGTTTTAGTCCACCTCCAACATCATAAATTCCATTTTTTGAAAACCAATGATAATCTTTTATTCCAAGAGGTTTGAAAAGGCTTGTCTCAGTATACTCTGCCATATTTTGTCCTGTTGATACCTTTATTATCTCTCCAACGATGATATTGTTTGGTCCACTATAAGCATATTTAGTCCCAGGCATTGCCTCCATAGGTAATTCAATTGAGGCTTTAAATAGATTATCCACCTTATCCATTTTATAACCCATGTTATTGGGGTCGTTAACAGGTAAAGAAACTTCATCCCATTCAAATCCAGCTGTGTTTGTCAATAGATGCTGTATTGTGATTTTGTCTTTTAGCGTGTCATTGGATTGAGATGAATAGTCAGGAAAGAAGTCGAGCATTTTTTCATTTTCATCTTTAATTTTCCCTTGCTCTATGGCTATACCTGTCATAATCGCACTGAAACTTTTAGTTGTAGACGCTAAAAAATGTAAATGATTCTCATCCCAGTCATTATAATATTGTTCCACCAAAAGTTCATTTTTGTGAATAATCAACACACTATGCAGATGGCCGTACAGTCCACTACAAATATCTTTATTGACTGTCTGAAATGCATCAAAGTCAAAATGATGTTGCTCCAGTGTAGATACTATTAATCCGTCATTTTTGTCTAAAGGTGCTTGATAAGAGCAGTCTATTTTCTGTTTGCAGCTTATAAGGCTTATAATAATAAGTAACCCTATTGATTTTTTCATATCGTAGAATTTTTCTTGATTTTAATAACACCTAATCGGGATAGAATAGCGGATTACTCCCCCTAAAACAAAACTAATCTAAAATTAGATTGAAACGTATACAATTTACTGAAATACTCATACATTTTACAGGTGACCAAAGAATATCCACCAGGCTTGGTACTTTACCTTCTCTACGCTGCTATTATTTGGCAGAATATCGGGGTCAGGCAGATTATCCTAATCGGTCGGGCTTTTGTCTTTGAGCCAGAAAATATCCAAATTGGTTTTATCTCTTGCCAATATTTCTTCATAGGTGAATTTCCACCACCGACCATCGGGATTTTCTTCACTCCAGGTTTCGGTAGGTTTGTGGCGGTTATCGGGATTGTAGCGCTTGACAAAGTCGGCTAAACCAGCCATCGTCATTTGCTTTTTCTTAAGCGTACGGTGTAGTTGGTACGGTAATCGTAAATCCACACATCTTTGGTTTGTGCTACTTTACTGGCAGGCTTATTATCGAAGAATAACACATTGGCTTTTACGCCATGCGCATAGATTAACCCCGTAGGTAAACGCAGGATGTGTGTAACATTGGTGGGGTGGTTCATTTTTGATCGTTATTGCAGAGAAAATTCATGAATTTTCTCTGCAATAATAAAAATATCAACAACCATGCACATCATCATAACCATAAAACCAACCGTATCAATCACCATTGTGATTGAATTTGTCCTCCTCCCATTTTTTGGGGTTGTTGATAATGTAATTTTTAATGCGTTGGTAGGATTTATCATCACGGATAATATGGTCGTGGTAATTGGGTTGCCAATTTTTATTGCCGGGTGTGTTGTTCAATAAATTAATATGTTTGGATGTTTGCATCTGTAATTTGCCCAATATTTTGGGGATTATCATTTTTCGCCGTTGTTTACGGTATTGTTTTGTTTCATCGGTGGTTGGTTTGTAATTGGGGTTGTTCCACCATGGTTGAATGGTTATTAATGGGGCGGGGGTCGGGGCGGGGGTCGATAGAGAAAATTCATGAATTTTCTCTACGTGACCATCACAATCCACGTGACCATTACCATTACCATTACCATTACCATTACCATTACCATTATCATTATCATTATCATTACCATTACCGTTACCATTATCATCACCATTATTACCCGTATATTTTTGGGTTAATTCAATCAATAAATGAATATGGTTGGGCATTATGACCCATTCATCCATAACAACACGATGATGATAATCAGGCATTTTAAATATTTCGTTTTTAACAATTTCACCATACATCGATAATAACATTTCACCATTTTTTATTTCACCCAAAAAACATTCCCTGTTGAATGTGCATATGGTTATGAAATAGTAACCTGGGGATGAATAATCCCAATATTTACAACGATTAGGTTCAATGCGATATTTACCGTTGAATTTTGTCATTTGTTTTTCTATGAATTTTCTCTGCGCCGCTAATGCCTCGTTTAATTCGTTAATAATGTGGTCCATCTCGATACCAAATAATTGTTGCATTCTGCCTCGTCTACCTTGCGCATCAAATGGTGTGTAATCTAAATCCTCTATTTCAATATAATAGTTTTTTTTCAACTTGCGAACAACTCTTCAACAATCCCATATCATAGGGGCTTGCATCTGCTTTGTGCTTTGTGAATAGCATCAATACCGGGCTATTGCGTTCTTAAATATTCGCACTTAACTGTATCTACTTTTTCAAATCGACTGACAACCTTCTCTACCTCCGACTGGCGTATACTGAACTCTATTTCGCACGACAAGTCAAACTTTTGATTTGTCATATTCAAGCCCTCATCTTTAACGATTTTCATAACATCGTTCATCACCAAATAATCGAACTTTATACTGTACATGTCGTTAACGGTTTTTTCTACAATTACGGCATTGTTTATGGCATCAGCCGTAGCCTCTTTATAAGCATGTATCAAGCCGGGAACGCCCAGTTTGGTCCCACCAAAATATCGGACGACCACCACTAGAATATTGGTCAGCTCCATCGACCTTAATTGGCCGTGAATAGGTTTGCCTGCGGTACCGGACGGTTCTCCGTCGTCATTGGCCCGATAGCGCAAACCGTCGGTTCCCAACTGCCAGGCAAAGCAGTGATGCCGTGCATCGTAGAATTCGTCCTTTAACTGGCGGACATGTTCTTTTATCTCTTCCTCGCTGTATACCGGATATGCATACGAAATAAACTTGCTTCCTTTCTCTTTGTATATTCCTTCAGAAGGCTTATCGATGGTTTTATAATTATCTATAATGTCGGCCATAATTTTTAGTAGAAGTGCAAATTTACAAAAAGATAATTAATACAATACCATTCGTAATGCAGCGGCAGGATAACAAGTTTATTTTTCGAAGTCAACCTACAAACCGCAAGCAAGGGGTAAGCCGTTCCACCCTTACGGCCTGAGGTCAGGGGAAAGCACGCCGACCAATGGAACGAAGGGACATCCCGATTCAAGAATCTTAATTACTTCGTGAGGCGGCGGGATGGGGGATACTCAAATATCTGCCTTACAAATCGTATATTCTATTGTTAAATAAAATACCTTTGATACGCTCCCAGTCTCTTGGGCCAAAGCTTACGGTGCAAAGATGCTATAATTAATTACCTTTTTTCTTTGTATTATTATAGTAACTATGCTGCAAGTTATATCCTGTAGAGGGAGTCTAATAATGTTTATATTTAAAGTGGGACTTACAGATTAAAAGCAGAGAGACTCAGTAATCCCCAACCCCGCATCTTTGATGCAGTACTTCATCTAGATTCGGAGCTCAGGGGAAGAGCCATTTGCTCTGCACTTACAAATCGCAGGTTTACAATTTTCATAAACTTAATTTCGGACACCCGGTATACCGCCCATCCGCTTTAGCCTTGCCATTAACGCTTAACTTCACCTTTATGGCTGGGCAGACAGGCAGGCAAAAAGACTCACGCCCCGCAAGCTAGGGAGATGCTTATCTTTGTTGATTTGTATAAGGTAAAAAACAGGTGAGGCTTAACCGTCATTTCAGACATGACACTAGTTGCACTGTAAGTGCCTAAAAGAAAAGGGATGCCCATATTGCATAAACATCCCTTTCGCCAATTAAACTCAACATTTCCTACATAGGATTATATACCAAGTCAATTTTTTGTTCTTGCGAATCCCCCTTGTTTGTTCTTAGAATAAATTCTATTTTATTCTCATCGTTTAGCTCCCCAATAGATGACAAATCCATTAGATTGTACGATTTATAGGTGTAATACTGTGCGCTAACATCAGCTGATTCAGGATAATAGTTACGCAAATCCAAAATAACAGGTTCTCCCTCTTCTTGCTGTGTTTCGTCGTAACACAACGAAAAAATATGTTCCCCATCCTGCTGGTCATAATAAACTTGTATGTTTAAATAATCCCCGGCAATGTGGTAGTCTGTTAAGGTAATAAACCCGTCACCAATGGTATCCCTGCTGGTTTCATCCAAGGTTACAATATCCGAAAAATCTACATCATAGAATCCTTGCAGCTCTACTAAATGATCATATAAGATAGGTACTTCGGGTGTTTCTTCGATAATAAAACTAACAATTACCCTATCGTAAGGTTCCAGGTCAAGTTCAGAGTCATCAAACTCAACCACCTTGAGTTTCTCCCCGGTGTCAATATCCACATAATAGTATCCCCCATCGTTATATATGAATCCGTAGTACGTATAAATGGTCGGTGATGGCTCGCTTTCCTCCACGCAACTCATCATACCCATCAACATCACCAATAAAAATCCTATTTGCTTTAATTTCAATAATTTCATATTACTATGTATTTTACGTGTGTTATTTATTCTGTTTAAAAGTACTATTTCCCTTTATATATTCAATACTTGCTTGATTGATTTAATTGTGAAAGGTTGCGTGTAAAAGATAATATTTTGCTTTATTTTTATCCTCCATCATTTATACAATAAAGTATGCCATCTAAAAACAACAAGGCCGTTGACAATAGTGCTATTTACATTGGAAAAATTCCTGGCGAAGAAGCCTTATTGGCAGGCGATGAAATATACGAAGTCTTTCGGGTTGAGGATGGCCTTCCTTTATTTTTAGACGATCATCTGCATCGTTTGGAGGCCAGTTTCATAAAACTTGGTTTTAAGAATCATTTCCAGTATACGGAATTGAAAGATGCTGTAAAACAAATCATCCAACAGAACAAATTAGCCAATACCAATATTAAAATATCGTGCCTTATTGATAAAAAGGGGGCTTGTTCCAAATATATTTTTAGCCTACCTTCCATTTACCCTACCCCAGAAATGTATTCCAATGGAATACAAACCATTCTTTTGGAAGCTGAAAGAGTGGATCCGAACATCAAAAAGGGACACACCCAGGTTCGGGAAATGGCTAATTCAGAGATTAAAAAGGAACATGTTTTTGAAGCTTTGCTGGTAAACCACGACGGAAACATAACCGAAGGAAGTCGTTCTAACGTTTTCTTTATGGTTGGAGACACTATTTATACGGCACCTTCCCACATCGTACTTGAAGGAATAATGCGTATGAAAGTATTGGAGCTTATACAGGAGTTAGGTTATAAAATGAAACTTGAATGCCTACATGAGTCTCAACTTGCATCCATCGATGCCGCATTTATAACAGGCACCTCCCCCCGAATATTACCTATTAAGCGTATTGGTGGCCATATCATTGATGTTAAACACAAGATGATGAGGAACCTGATGACCAAACTAAATGAGAAGATAGCGGCCTATAAAATAAGTGCCGACACGCAATAAGCATCGGCACTTTTATCCTTGATTCTAATCTTAATTAAACCCTGATTACCGTATTAGAGGTGCGTAACGATTATTTAAACACCATAAAACAAGGAGTTGCCGAAACGAGGCACAGCCCCGTTCTGGAGAGTTGAAACAACTCAGTAAAACACCTTGTTTTGAAGTAGTTTAATTGCATAACAGGATATCCCATGCATATGGCGGGTTAAACTCTTGCCAGGATATTATTAAAAGTTTCGCTCGGACGCATCGCTTTTGAAACCAGCTCTTCGTCGGGTTGATAATATCCACCAATGTTTACGGCTTTACCTTGCGCATCAATCAGATCCTGTGTGATTTTACTTTCATTGTCTGTTAACATCAGCACCATCTTAGCAAACTTGCGCTGTAACTCCACGTCTTCGGTTTGCTCGGCCATGGCTTTTGCCCAATATAGTGCCAGGTAGAAATGACTGGTCCTGTTATCCGGTTCATTCACCTTACGCGACGGAGATTTATCGTTCAAGAGAAACTGGCTGTTGGCCTGATCCAGCGCTTTTGCCAAAAGAACAGCTTTCGTGTTGCCCGTTTTGTTACCCATATCTTCCAACGAAACCGCCAAAGCCAGGAACTCTCCCAAAGAATCCCATCGCAGGTGTCCTTCGCTTAAAAATTGCTGAACATGCTTTGGCGCAGAACCGCCGGCTCCCGTTTCGTATAAACCGCCCCCGGCTAACAACGGAACTATCGAAAGCATCTTGGCACTGGTTCCCAGCTCCAGAATAGGGAATAAATCGGTCAGATAATCACGAAGAACGTTTCCTGTAACCGAAATAGTGTCCTCACCCGCCTTCACTCTTTTTAAGGTATATTTCATGGCCTCAACGGGAGACATTATTTTTACTTCCAACCCGGTCAAATCATGACCTTGCAAATAGTCGTTTACCTTAGCGATAATATTGGCATCGTGTGCTCTTTGCTCATCCAACCAAAAAATGGCCGGATTACCCGTTGCTTTGGCTCTGTTCACGGCCAATTTTACCCAATCCTTGATGGCAACATCCTTGGTTTGGCACATACGCCAGATGTCTCCTGCTTCCACGTCATGTTCAAAAACCGTATTCCCGTCAGCATCGGACACCTTAACCGTTCCATCCCCTGAGATTATAAAAGTTTTATCGTGCGAACCGTACTCCTCGGCTTTTTTAGCCATCAAACCTACATTGGAAACATTACCCATCGTAGTCACATCAAAGGCTCCGTTTTCTTTGCAAAAGGCAAAAACTTCCTGATAGATACCAGCATAACAACGATCCGGAATCATCGCCTTGGTGTCCTTTAAGTTACCATCCGGCCCCCACATCTGACCTGAAGTACGTATTGCTGCAGGCATTGAAGCATCAATAATAATATCGCTGGGAACATGCAGGTTGGTTATTCCCTTATCGGAATTTACCATCGCCAATTCCGGCCGGCTTTTGTATACTTCTTGAATCGCGGTTTCTACTTCTGCTTTTTTATCCGCTGGAAGGGTTGTTATTTTAGCGTAAACATCCCCCAGTCCATTGCTGGCATCTACACCTAATTCATTAAAAAGATCTGCATATTTTTCGAATACATCTTTATAATATACAGTAACAGCATGCCCGAACATAACCGGGTCGGATACCTTCATCATGGTGGCCTTCAGGTGTAACGACAATAGTACATCCTCATTCCTGGCAGCCTCAATTTCTTTCGCATAAAAAGCACGTAAGGCTTTTTTACTCATCACGGAACCATCGATCACCTCACTTTCAAGCAATTCTGTTTTTTCTTTTAAAACAGTTGCTTCGCCAGACTTAGCAATCCATTCTATTTTAACGGCCCCAGCTTTAGGTGCTACATATGATTTCTCCGAAGAATAAAAATCCCCTTCGGTCATATGGGCAACGTGCGATTTGGAATCTGAACTCCAGGCACCCATTGAATGCGGATTGTTTTTAGCGTATTGCTTTACGGCTCCCGCTACCCTGCGGTCGGAGTTACCTTCGCGTAGTACCGGATTTACGGCACTTCCCAATACTTTGGCATATCTGGCTTTGATTTCTTTTTCTGCATCCGATTTGGGTTCCACCGGAAAATCAGGTATATCGTAATTATGTTCCTGTAATTCTTTGATGGCCGTATTTAACTGCGGAATGGAAGCACTTATATTGGGTAACTTAATAATATTCGCTTCCGGTTTTTTTGCCAATTCTCCCAATTGCGTTAAGGTATCCGGCTGCTTTTGCGCCTCCGTAAGCTTTTCGGGGAAGTTTGCTATAATTCGTCCGGCCAAAGAAATATCCGTTAATTCAACTTCCACTCCTGCAGCATCTGTAAATGTTTTTATGATCGGCAATAAAGAATAGGTTGCCAATGCAGGTGCTTCGTCGGTTTTGGTGTAAATAATTTTTGATGTTTTTGTCATATCAAAAGGTTTATGGGGCAAGTCCCAAATTATATCAACTATATTTAAATACTTCACTTAAATTACAATTGCCCAACAGGTTACTCCACGTCTAAATCGAATTTTTTAGTCAGCGTCAACAATGCCGGGTTCTTTTTGGCCATCAACTTAGCTTTCTCTGCGGCTGTAAATGCTTTTGTATTTTTTTGCTCACCAACCACTAACTGGGTTTCCAGCTCCAGATTGGCATTTTTTAATTCGCTCTTTAAGAATAGGAATATATTCGTTTTCTGCTCTTTCAGTTCGTTATCCTGCGTCTGGTTTTTAAGCTTAACTTTTAATACTGTGCCTGAATGCAGCTTTGGCCTATGGTTGTTTAATATACTAGCCAAGCGAGGATTTTTAGCCTCAATTTTTTTGGCATATTTTAACCAAGCCAATTTCACCCGATCCTGATCTACGGGATCGTTCCAGCTTGGATCAATCCTGATCTCCTCTTCCTGCGACTTCGCCTTGTTGTAATCCGACTGGCTATCCCCTAAAAGATCACCTTCTCCGTGTAAGGCCGCTTTTAACGAAATTGATTTTTTCAATGGGCTCTTTTGCCCACCGCCATGTTTTACTGGGTTGTTTTTTGCAACGGGTTTTCCAGATCTGATTGGACCTGGTGACGAAGCACCGGTTGAACTTACATTTTTATCACTCCCACCGGAACCGTTTTGTTGCTTCGCCTTTTTAGCTACTTTTTTCTTTGCTGGTCCAGCACGCGAGCTACCTTCAGCAAGGCAAACTCCACATGCAGCCGCTTGTTTTTGGCGACCCTGTATTGCAAATCGCAATCATTGGTAATATTTAAAGCATCCATTAAAAAGTCGATGGAGCTTTTTTGCGCCTGAGCACCATATTTCTCTTTCACCTTAGCTCCCACATCCATCAACTGAATGGTGGCACTATCCTTACATACCAACAAGTCGCGAAGATGGGAACTCAATCCCGAGATAAAATGATGCGCATCGAAACCTCTTCGCAAAATCTCGTCGAAAATCAATAGTGTTTGCGTAGTGTCTTCTGCCAGGAAAGCGTCCACCAACCTAAAATAAAAATCGTAATCCAACACGTTCAGGTTGTCGATTATTTGTTGATAGGTAATGCTTTTTCCGGAGAAGGCCACAATCTGGTCGAAGATAGAAAGTGCATCCCGCATAGCCCCGTCAGCTTTTTGCGCTATCACGCTTAACCCCTCCTCCTCTACTTCGATACTTTCGCTTCCTGCCACATATTTTAAATGACCTACTGCATCCTCAATACTAATCCTGTTAAAGTCATAAATCTGACAACGGGACAAAATGGTAGGCAGTATTTTGTGTTTCTCGGTGGTAGCCAGGATAAAGATGGCATGTTTTGGCGGCTCTTCCAATGTTTTTAAAAAGGCATTAAAAGCAGCCTGCGACAACATATGCACCTCATCGATAATGTACACGCTGTAGATGCCTATTTGAGGGGGAACACGAACCTTGTCAATCAAACTTCGAATATCCTCCACCGAGTTGTTGGAAGCGCCATCGAGTTCATGGATATTATAGGAGCGACTCTCGTTGAACGACTTACACGATTCACACTCGTTACAGGCCTCAAAATCGTCGGTAATATTTGAACAGTTTATTGTTTTGGCAAAGATACGGGCGCAAGTTGTCTTGCCAACGCCTCGCGGTCCGCAAAAAAGATAGGCGTGAGCCAATTGACTGCCCTTGATGGCATTTTTTAATGTAGTTGTGATATTCTGCTGTCCCACTACAGAAACAAAGGTAGATGGGCGATATTTTCGCGCTGAAACAATATAATCCATGAATAACATTTTTGCTCAGGGCAAAGATAAAATTTAACATGGAATGAACACGATTTTTGGGGATTCATTTATCAACAGGCCATGCGATGGCAGCGAATTTCAATTAACCTTACCGGGACAATTTCATACCCCCACGTCCGTTATTCTTTAATAATGATTATCTTTGCATAAAAAATTGAGCGTGCAATATAAAATAAGCGATTGGCTTCCTACCACTGCCAAGGAGGTGAAGGAAAGAGGATGGGACGAGTTGGATGTGATTTTGTTCAGTGGTGATGCGTATATCGATCACCCAGCGTTTGGAGCCGCCGTTGTGGGCAGAATCATAGAAGCGGAAGGATTAAAGGTAGCTATAGTACCTCAGCCCAACTGGCGCGATGACCTGCGCGATTTTAAGAAACTGGGTATCCCACGGTTATTTTTCGGGGTTACTTCCGGCAGCATGGATTCCATGGTCAACCACTATACTGCCAATAAACGTTTAAGATCGGATGATGCCTATACGCCGGGAGGAAAAGCCGGGTTCCGCCCGGATTATGCGACCAATATGTACACGCAGATATTAAAAAAACTATATCCCGATGTCCCTGTCTTAATTGGAGGCATAGAAGCCTCGCTCCGCAGGGTAACCCATTACGATTATTGGAGCGACCAGCTGATGCCGGGCATCCTGGATTCTACCAAGGCCGACTTATTGGTATATGGCATGGGGGAAAAACCTTTGAAAGAAATCCTTCGGTTAATGCAAAAAGGAGTTCCTTTTGGGTCGCTCACCACAATTCCCCAAACGGCTTTTATGCATCATGGGGATGTGCTGCCCAAAAACAAAAACTGGCAGGACCTGGAACTGGCATCACATGAGGAATGCCTTAAAGACAAGGTAAAATACGCCAAGAACTTCAGGCATGTGGAGGAAGAATCGAACCGATGGCAGGCCGCCAGGCTCATTCAACCTGTGGGCAACACCCAGATTGTTATTAATCCCCCGTTCCCGCCTATGTCGAGCAAAGAGCTGGATGCTTCGTTCGATTTACCTTACACGAGATTACCTCATCCCAAATACAACAAAAAGGGCATGATACCGGCCTTTGAGATGATCAAGTTTTCGGTAAATATGCACCGCGGTTGTTTCGGGGGCTGCAGTTTTTGCACCATATCCGCCCATCAGGGAAAATTTATTGCCTCGCGTTCCGAAAAATCAATTCTAAAGGAAGTCAGGGCCATTACCGAGATGCCTGATTTTAAAGGTTACATATCCGACTTAGGTGGCCCAAGTGCGAACATGTACAAAATGGAAGGCAAAGACTTAAAGATTTGTGAGCGCTGTGCCCGTCCTTCGTGTATTCACCCTAATATTTGTACCAACCTGAATACCGATCATTCTGCGATGACCCAAATTTATAAGAAGGTGAACAAAATGCACGATATTAAAAAGGCGTTTGTGGGCAGTGGTGTCAGGTATGATATGCTCTATAATAAAATGGCCACAACCAAAGAACAGGAGAGCCATAAGGAATATATGGAAGACCTAATCACAAACCATGTGTCGGGAAGGCTAAAAGTAGCGCCGGAACACACTTCTGATGCTGTTTTAAAACAAATGCGAAAACCTAGTTTTAAACTGTTTCATAAGTTTAAGGCGGATTTCGACCGTATTAACAAAGCCGCCAACCTGAACCAGCAAATCATTCCTTATTTTATCTCCAGTCATCCGGGTAGCCAAGTTGAAGACATGGCCAACCTGGCTGTTGAAACCAAAAACCTTGACTTTAGGTTGGAGCAGGTACAGGACTTTACCCCTACCCCAATGACGGTGGCAACAGTTATATTTTATGCAGGCATACACCCATACACCCTGGAAAAAACTTTTACAGCCAAATCGAAAAACGACAAACAAAATCAAAGAATTTTTCTGTTTTGGTACAAACCCGAATACAAAAAGAAAATTGAGAGTTTGTTAAAACAACAAAATCAGCAAGAACTGATCAACAAGCTTTTTACCAAAGAAAAAAAAGAAGTATATTTCTCGAAGAAAAATTCTGTTAATTCATCAAACAGACGTCGGCGTGGCCGAAACAACTAATTTTATTAATTATAAACCCAGTAAAACCACTGAATTAATAAAATAGAAGCAAATACTTAACAATATGAAGAAATTTTTCCTGGCCTCACTATTGACCATATTCCTATCGGGCTGTGCTGAACTAATGCAAGTGGTAAATACGATAGAAATGGATGTGCCTTTGTCTGAAACCGAAGTGGCATCCGGCCTTAAAGAAGCCCTGCGTGTAGGAACCGACTCCGCAGCTCACCGCTTAGCCCTTAAAGATGGCTATTTTGGCGATGAAATGGTGAAAATATTATTGCCGGCGGAAGCCGACATTATTGTAAATAATGCCCATAAAATACCCGGCGGACAAAAACTGATTGACGATGTGGTGCTGGGTATAAACAGGGCTGCCGAAGATGCCGCCAAAGAAGCCGGTCCTGTTTTTTATAAGGCGATTACCGAGATGACTTTCACCGATGCCATGAATATCCTGAAAGGTTCCGACAACGCTGCTACCGAATATTTTAAATCAAAGACCTACCAGGAATTGTTCAATTTATACAGCCCTAAAATTAAGAACTCCGTAGACAAGGATTTAATTGCAGGTTATTCGGCTGGCGATACCTGGTCGACGATGACATCAAACTACAATAAAGTGGCCGGATCTTTTGTAGGTCAGATGGCCGATTTAAAACCTGTAGAGGTGGAATTGGAAGGCTACCTTACCCAAAAGGCTTTGGACGGTTTATTCCTTAAACTGGCCGAAGAAGAAAAGAAAATACGAACTGATCCTATTGCCAGGGTAACTGATATTTTAAAGCGGGTGTTTGGGTGATGACAGATTAGAGATTTTTGAGATAAGAGACTATAACCAGGGGGGCGCTTTGAGCGAAGAGCTTTCGGTTTGTTTATTCTTGTGGCGAATATTCATATGTTGTACAAACTCACCCGTGATTTATTTATAAGTTATAGAATTTCATTAATATCCTCTGAAACCATCTGGCGGGCAAAATACTTTTCAACTTCGGCATCATTAACTCAATGGGAGCTGCTACCCTATATTTTGGTTTTAGGTATTTCTTTTTAAGCAATTTCTCTACTTTATATGCCACTTTCATAGGATCGGGTGCATGAGCCACATTCGCTGTTACCGTTGCATCAATATGTTCGAATTGTTCCTTATATGGTGAGTTTTTCACATCCCCCGGTATTTTTCTACCCGAAGAAACCTCGGTTTTAAAATCTCCTGGTTGAATAACACAAGCGTCTATGCCAAATTGTTTGATCTCCATACATAACGACTCCGTTAGGATATCGAGCATGGCTTTGCTCGCCGAATATACACCGTTATATGGCAAGCCTGCTTCTGCTGCCAGCGAACTGACCATGATAATACGACCTCTCCTCTTAGGACGCATAATAGGTAAAACTGCCCTGTTCACCCGTTGAATCCCATACACATTTAATTGAAGAACTTCATCTATCTCCTCAGGTTTGTAGGTTTCTACCGGCCCCAGTGCTCCACGTCCTGCACATTGGATTAAAACATCAATCTGATCAAAATGTGATATGGCTTTATGTATCGCATGATCAACCGACTGTTGACTGGTCACATCCATTTTGAGCCAACTTATACCCTCCTTATTCAACTCATCATCTACTCTTCGGCCGCAACCCATTATATGATGTCCTTTGGTTGCTAAATAAGTGGCAATGGACTTTCCAATACCTGATGTGGCGCCTGTGATAAGTATATTCATGATGATTAGATTATTGATGCTGCAATAATAATACTTTTCAAATTACCCTGATGTTAACCCCGGAAAGATAATACTAATTCCTGTTTTGCATCTTTGCAAACCGAGAATTAAAACTAAGAAAAAAAGGCCACTCCCACGGGAGCAGCCTAGATAAACCATATTAATCAGAAAATTTAATTAAGGACGTGGATTAGGAACATAAACGCGATAGTTATCAATCCAAAGCGCTTGCGTTTCACCTCCATTATAACGCAAGAAGTTAAAATATAATACTCCAGTTTTACCTTTTGTATCCGCACTTACATTGATCGTTTTCCTCACAGTTTCCCATGATCCAACTCCACCTTGGTTAGCTGAACTCCAGTTACCTCCGGCATCATTGGATCCACCGCCTAACCATGTACTTACTCTTCTTTCTAAAGCTCCACCAATATTACCGGCTCTCTGCGCTTCATAAGCAATCTCAATGACATCTCCTTCTGCTACTTCTAATCCTTGAATAACGGCAAAACTGCAGTTTCCGGGACCTTTTACAATGGCTCTACACCAACTTCCTTGATAAGGTTTAATCGGGTTTGCTACTGAAGATTCATTAACAAACTCTGCGGTTCCTTCATTATTAGTATTGTACATCCATACTGACTGATCCTCCATATCTGTATTTAACAGAAGATTATGTCCGTATACACATGGTTCATTCGCTAAATCTAACGGTACAACCAGTCCAGTCGCATCCTTTAATGACCCTGCCGAAGTAAATGATAACAGAACTTCGTCATCACTATACATTTGGTCTGCGAATGTAATTTCTAAGGTTTTTTCTCCTGTAACAGTTAGCCTAATTAATTCCGGTGTAAGAACCGCTCCGCTATTAGTATTAATTGTTAATGAGAATTCATTGATAGCTTCACTTGGTAATGTTTGGGCTATTGGGTGGTTATACTGTATCTCTATTTTATTATCCGTTGCAACTGCCCTGATAGGCTTAACATTAAGTTGTTCAACGACTATAAACCCAACTTTTTCCACAATATCTTCTGTGATACCTTCGGCTCCATCATCACGTCCAGCTGTAAGTGTAACATCATATACACCTGCTTTAGTGAAAATCATCGTTGGATTCAACTGATCAGAAGTTAATGTTTCAGGCCCTACAAATTGCCAATCAAACAGCGTTGGAGAACCTTCAACCGTTGTGGTAAATACGACAGGATAACCCATGAACTGATTAACAACACCAGCTTCATTAACAGGGCTTGCTATATAATCAGCCGAAACAGGGATCTTATTAATTGGCAAAGAAACAGTAGATGTTACTTCTTCACCATCAGAAGATCTGGTAGAAGTTAAACTGATAGATGCTTCACCAGGCTTTGACAAATTAACTCTGAATAACTGCTCGTCGGAAGACATAGTCTCCCCGGCTTGCGTAATAGTCCAGGTTCTGTTATCAACCCCTCCTTCGGTATTGTCAATTAAATAAAAGGTCTGCCCCATATCAACATCAGTAACATCATCACCCTGTGCATTTTTAATTACAATATGCCCACTTAGGTTGCCCATGAGCTCTTTGACATCTACCTCTCGGTCATCCTTTGAGATATCCAAACCCTTGTAGTCCTCTTCATCACATGAAGTAACACTAAGGATAATAAGCATTAAGGATAAAAAATATAATATCTTTTTCATACAATTAAATTTAAGATTTAACAAGCGGTAAAATCCACAAAGTCTATTTACCGCATGTTAACATTTTAATTAATCCATCCAATCTTCTAGAACAATTTCCGTATTGGAATATATCAAAGTATCCGTTACACTGTGCTCAACGCCATCCATTGTATAATTGTATTTACAAATAAATCGATTGTTAGCATAGTCGTAGTTAGAACCTCCAGCTACCAGGGTTATATCAGAACCATCGGCAGCAGTGATTATACCCGTACCGTCAGATTCACGAACCTGCATTTGATACGTATACTTGTTTCCATCTTCCTGGGCACCAATTCGGGCAACGGTTACAACATCTCTGGCGGTGGTATTTAAATACACATAACTATTTAAAACTAGTGCATCATTACTGTAAACCATTTCTGATATTTCCGTACCAGTAGCATCCAGCGTTTTATCCGACCCTTTAATATAATAACGGCCATCCCATTGGTTTTTAAATTTGACGACTACAATGGAATAATCTTTTCCTTCCAGGATAGAATCTGTTGTAGCTTCTGTCATTTTAAAAGGAATAGCATAGGTATTCTGAGACGCCTCCGGGTTTGAAACCAAAGCCTCTCTATCGATGGTTACAGTTACATAACCCACGTTTTCGTTTACCAGATTAATTTCAGATTCGCTGGATAAAGTGTACCATGACGAAGGCATTACCTGAATACCTTTGTCGGTATACTCTGTGTTATCTGTAATTAAAGACTCATCGATAGTGAAATTTACTGTTTCAGTAACTCCTCCGTATGAATATCTACCCCCGTATACAGCGCCTACTTTAATCTCAAAGTTTTCCTGATCATCTTCCATAATTACGGTACGAGCAGGATGCTGGTATGAAAAGTAAGCACCTGTATAAACATAATCTGTTTTATATTCGTCGTAGCAAGCAGTCATAATGGCTGCAAGAAATAACGATAATAAGATTAACTTTTTCATTCGTATAATATTTTAAATTTTCAAAAGTCTCTATTAATGCTTACCCTGCTGACACAGGGCAAGCATTAATATATTTATTTTTCAATTATTTCCAACCATCATTCTGTTTCAAGTTAGGACAAGTAAGAATTTCGTTTCTTGGAATTGCCCCGTATCTCATATATTCCGGAAAATCAACCTGAGTTGGATAAGCATCCCGGTTAAAGTCATACTCTGAGGTAACGCCAAAATTACTAGTAGTAATCGTTGCTTTTTTAACTTTAACATTTAAATCATCATTCCATCTTCTGATATCATAATAACGATGTCCTTCGAAACAAAGTTCGATACGTCTTTCGTTTTTTATAACACCTGACAAATCAGATAATCCAGCCAAATAAGGATCACTTGCAACAGATGCGTCAGCATTTGCCGGAACATTGGCACGGTATCTCACTGCTCTTAAAGCTTCTCTGGCAGTAAGGCCGCCGATAGCAGCATCTGGTCCTCCTGCGCCATTGGCCGCTTCGGCAAAAGTAAGGTATGCCTCAACAGCTCTGAACGTAGCGGTATAGTGCCATGGTTTAGTAGTTGATTGCGCCGCAAAGTTCGGAATCTGAGTAATATGCTTTCTTAGGTAATAGTTAGTACGGGATATACGGGAGTCATCCGCAATCTGATCATTACCTTCAATGGTATTGTTACCTCCGGGCCACATTTCGATGCGTTCATTTTTAAAGGTTGCGTTGTTATAAATAACAGTCATATAAAAACGAGGATCTCTACCTGCGTATGGGTTGTCTGAATCATAACCCGACATTCCGTCAGCAATAGGATAACCGTTGGCCATAGGGAATGCATCTACCAGGTTTTGCGATGGGTTTGTACGCCCTTGCACTGATAGGTGAATTGATGGAGGATAGTTATCCTGCTCCCAACTCGTTGTTTGCGTTGCTCTGCGTAAGATTAATTCAGGGTTACCATCTGCTTTGGTATAATAATCATCAATATCAGTTGGGTTATAGTCTTCGCTTGAAAGACCGCCTACTTCATCAATTACTAACTTGGCAGCTTCAGCAGCTTTAGTATATAAGGCTTTTATTTCAGCATCCGACTTACCTACCGTAAATGCAGGACTGGCAGCATATAAATACAACCGCGCTTTTAAAGCATTACAAGCCGTTGTAGTTGGAATACCTAAAGCCACATCACCATAAATACTTTGTTCTAAACCGGGGTGACTACCCACATAATCGTTAGAATACTCCGGCAATAAACCTGAGCTTAAAGCCGTATCAATGTGAGCTACAATAAAGTCAACACAATCTTCATACGAAGATCTTGAAATATTACGTGCCTCAGCAGCAGTTATATCTTTGTTAACAATAGGTACACCCATAATTTGACCATTCACAGGACCGGCAAAGTCTCTTAATAATTGGAAGTAATTTAAAGCCAACAGGAAGTGAGCCTCACCGCCCATTCTTTCTTTTACTTGGTCGGCTCTTTCTTCACCTGACGTTCTGTAAACGATATCATCATTTAATCCCACAGACAAAAACTTATAGATATCCTTAATATATCTATAGTTTCTTCCCCAAATACTAATAGGGTAATTACTTGATGTTATATACTCACTAATGGTGCGCATCTTCCAGGGCGTAGCATCATAATTGTTAGTAACTGCATTGTCCGTTGCACAATCCAGGAAGTTACCATTCAATGTAGTATAGCTATTGGGTATAGCACCATAGGCAGGAACGTACAAACCAGCAACATACTCCGGATTTAACTGATAGTTAAATACTGTTTCTTCCGTTAAGTTGTTATTGAAATCCTCTTCAAAGAAATCATCACAACCTACAAATGCCACTAGCAATGTAAAAAGCAGTATGTAGTTATTAATATTTTTCATTTTCAATTCTTTTTAATTAGACGATTTCATTAAAAAACAAGTTTTACACCACCAGAAACTGTTTTGAACGTAGGGTTACCGGTAATACCAGCATTTACGTTATCAGGATCTCTGTCGTCTAAATCTGAGATGGTAAATAAGTTATCACCTCTAACGAATACATTTAATTGATCGGCAAAAATGGCAGACGAAACTGTTTTGGGTAACTTATAAGCTAATTCAACAGTTCTTAACTTAAAGTAATAACCTTTTTGCATCAAATAAGTATTGGTATTATAACTATGCGCATTTCCTTCAGTTGATAAACGAGGTTTGGTAAAGTTGTTATCTACTAACCCTACAGCATTTCCTTCTCCATCAAATGTTGGAACAGCAGCATCATAAACATACTCAGAGTACTTTACATTTCCTTTGTTAGTAAAGTAGGTAGGCCATGTTAAAGTTCTATCAAATCCACCAACACCCTGACCTAAAGCATAAAGGCTTACATCTTTGTATTTTAGGTTAATATTGATACCATAAATATAACGTGGTCGCGAATTACCGATAATTACTCTATCGTAGCTGTTAATTACGTTATCGTTATAGGTATATTCACTTTGCGTATCCGACATATCTTTAAACTTGATATCTCCAGGTATTAATGAAGAACCTAAACTTGAAGTTAGAGGTGTAGATCCGTCTGCACCATAAGTAGCCACATCATCAGCTGTCGTATAAAATCCGTCCGCAACATAACCCCAAATGGCGTCTGTTTCAGTCCCTTGTTCGTTTTGGAAAGAGAACTGGTTTAACTCATCATACTGAGTCCATTTAGACTCATAAGAAGTTAGGTAACCTCCTAATGAATATGTAAAGTCTCCAACTTTATCCGTAAACTGAGCTGTTACTTCAAAACCTTTATTTTCGATCGCATTGTAATTATCGTAAATAGTTGGTTCTCCGGATGTTTGAGGGAATGCATATTTCATTTCTGTTGGCATTCCTGTACGCTCTTCCTCAAAATACTCCGCGCCAAGCTCTAATCTATTGTTTAACATGCGCATGGTTAATCCGATATTAAGTTCTTCAGATTCTTCATAAGTTAAACCGGTATTACCTGCCTGAATATATTCTGTGCCCACTAATTGGTCAGAGTTTGTAACACCAATAGTATAACTGCCTGCCCAATATTTGTAATAATTGTTGTATAATAAATAATCAAACGACTTATCGTAGCCCATTTTACCGTACGAAGCTTTTACTTTTAAGTAGTCGATAAAATCAACATTATCCATAAAATCCTCTTCCGAAACAATGTAAGAAACACCAAACGAGTTGAACAATTTCCAACGGTTATCTTTATGGAATTTTCTTGAACCCATGTAAGAACCAGAGTACTCCGCAATATACTTGTTTTGAAAAGCATAATTCACCCTTAAGCCAAAGTTCATCGTTTTATCATCCTGAACTGTAGACATATCGGCAACGTTAGTTTTTGTATGTAACGTTTCCAACATATAACTTGCATCAGCTAAAATAGCATGGTTTCCAAAAGTTCTGTCGTAATTGATGTAAGCTCCTCCACCCATATTTCGATAATATGAGTCAGCTAACCGTTGTTCGTTACCTTTAGGGTTTGAAATACCATTTACAATTAAAGTATCTTGTCCTAGTGCAGTTACATCAGGCTTAAGTGTGCGATATTCCAACTTTTTACCTTCTGAAATATAATTGTTAACATCGAAAGTAGCAAAGACTCTTGCTTGTAAACCTTTGACATATTTATCGAAATCAAAGTCCATTCCAATATTAGTTTGCGCAAAAGAAGTTGCATCTCTTTTATAACCTGCATAAACCATATCCCCGTAAAGGTTACTACCGCCTTGTCCGGCAGATGTTCCTAAAGAATCCGCATGCGGTTGATCGCTAATAAAGATGGGATAATCGTTTGGTTTTGTGCCTGAAAGAGCACTAAAAAAGTTGCTATCACTTAACCTGTTTCCTTCCACGTTATAAAAGCGACCTGCGATATCTAAATTAACAGTAATTACATTATTCACTTTATAATCCAGGTTACTTCTTAAATTAAAAGCATCTGTTCTACTTTTATCACCAACTGCTTCTAAGCCACTTTCTCCAAAGTAACCCATATTAAAGAAATACTTGGTTTTATCATCACCTCCAATTAACTGCGTATTTACTTTTTGAAAGCTGGTTTGATCTTCCAGAAACATATCATAAAAATCTACATCCGGATATTTATAACTAGAACCTGCCATGTCAATATCTTCCTGCAGGTACAGCGGATCTAAACCATCGTTCATACGCGCCTGGTTATTATACTTCATATAATCAGCGGCACCTACGTACTCCGGGTACTCGTTGGCCATTCTTAAACCATAATCACCCGTTACAGTAAACTTTCTCTTTGCATTTTTTCCTCTTTTGGTTTTAACCACAATAACACCATTGGCAGCTTTACTACCGTATAACATTTTAGCAGTAACATCCTTAAGGATATGCACAGACTCTACTTCATCAACCATCACCGAACTTAAAAAGCGGTTAGAAAGGCCATCTATAATTACCAATGGTTGATCATCAGTACCTCCACGAGAATATCCTCTAACCCGACCTTGAAGATAACCGGGTACTTTCCAGGCTAATGCATTGGATAATGTTGGATAACCCGATTGCATTAAATCCTCTTTCGTAATTACGTCAATTGATCCTACAAGTCGGTCTTTTGAAACTTTCCCGTATGGCAGCTCAATAAGTTCTTGTTTTATACTATCATTTACTTCCTGTGCTTTAACTGTATCCACACAAAGCATACAGAGCAAGGCCAATGATAGTGTCACAATATATTGTTTCATAATTTATTCGTATTTAATATTACCAACCAGGATTTTGTTTAAACGTAGCAAACATATTCACATAATCGCTATGCAAAGGATACCAGTAGTGTTTGTCTTCAAAAACCCGAGGTACATTTAGTTTTTTATTCACATAATTAAATGTACCATCGTTATTATTAGTCACCTCCGCACCGTAGATTCCCTGTGCGAAAACATCTTTAGCGATTCTCCAACGACGCATATCTTTCCAACGACGGAACTCACCGTAGAACTCAACTGCCCATTCATTGCGTACTCTGTCTCTAAAGTCTGACTCATTAAGATATTCATCTCTAATTTCAGACATACCTACTCTTGTACGGATTACATTTAACGCATCCTCAGCCGTATTTACCACAATTCCTGTCGTTTCGTCAGTAAAGCCTGCTCCGGGTATTGTTGCCGTTGGGCCATAAACTTCATTGGCCAATTCAGCTAAACCCAAATACATATCAGCTAAACGAATTAGGGGGAATGAACGATAATAGTTTTGAGAATATTGGTTGTCAAATTTGTTATAACCCAACTTTCTCCATTTACCGGCTGCAAAATAACCTGTATATACAAGGTTTTTACCTCTGTAATATTTAAAGTGATAACCAGCCCCATCGTCATTGCCCGGGTCAATATCATTGAACCATGCTTCGTTTGTTCTGGCAGCTCCACTAGGGTCAGAAATATACATATCATCACCTGGACAGAAAATAAACTTTCTTAATCGAGGATCCCTGTTATCATACGGATTTCCAGGATCAAAAGAAGGGTCATCAGATGAAAAGTTAGAGACCGGGTAACCGTTGATCGTTTCAAACTTATCCACTGCATTTTGTGTTGGTACGTTAAATACGGCCCAACCACCATCGTGCTGTGGCAAAAACCATCCGGTACCTGAACCTCCACGGTTCATCGGCAAACTCCAATTGTTAGAATTGGTTGGCACAGGTTGTAACAAAGCTTCATTGGTTATAGCACCGCCATTTTCGTAACCTTGCGACATCCAGTTTTCCATATAATGCGCTTCATCATAAAGCTTATAGCGAGTACCACCATTGGCTACTTGCTTTAAAGCAGCCAGCATGGCATCAATGCCTTTTTGGGCATACTCCTGATTATATGAATCCTGGCCGTATGGATAAGCTCCATTTTGCGTATTCATTAAAGGACTGGCCGCATACAAATATGTCATCGCCTTAATAGCCAAAGCAGACGTCTTGGTTAATCTACCTATATCTGTTGATGTAGTCCATCGGTTTGGTAAATTTTGGTAAGCATCATCACAGTCGGCTGCAATTAAATCGGCACAACGCTGGAAAGATGGTCGAATCTGGTCGAAGCTATATTCTGTTGAAAAGGAAGATCTTCCTCCTCCAGCAGTATCTACTAATAAAATAGGACCATAACGACGAATTACCTCAAACTGGTGCCAGGCTCTCAATGCATACGCCTGTCCTAATAACTGTCCTTTTAATTCATCTTGTGTATAACCAATCTCTGCTGGGTAATCCACCAGATTATCGATATTTTCAATTGCCAACCCCATGGCACGTATAGCCTTTAAAGACTTACCCGCTGGTTCGTTATAGTATGGATCTGCGCCATAATCGGTTTCTGATCTAAAGCTCATCCCGAAATCTCTCCATCTAGAATCCTGCCAAACACCTTGATTAATGGACTTGTAAACAGGCATGGAATTTTTAACCGCCTGTTGTTCATCGGACATCGCACCTACAAAAGCGCCCCAGTTTGTTGAAGAACAAACATAGTTCATCACCAACCAGTTTCCTCTATCTACCGCTCCTTTATAAGTGTAATATTCTGAGTATACTTCATCTGCTGTAATCCCTAACTCAGGACTCTTATCCAGGTAATCCTCACAGGAAACCAGACCAAGCACAGTAGCGAATAATACAATTAATAATCTATTATTTTTTTTCATGTTCATCTAATTTTAGAATGAGAATCTACAACCAAAATTATATCTCTTTGTAATAGGATATACCTCGAGTTTTTGTGCTTCAGGATCGAATGCACTTGGTAATGTTTGCCATGTGTACAGGTTATTTCCATTCACGTAAAACTCAACACTATCAAAAAATCCTGTTCTATCTAATAATGCTTTGCCTAATTTATACTTTAATTCCACGTTTCGAATACGCAGGAAAGAACTATTCCTTAGACTATAAGTACTTGTGGTTTTATAGTAATCTGTTTCAACAGTATGCATAATGGGTATGTCAGTATCCGTATTCCATGGAGTCCATGAATCTTTTTGCTCGTTGTTTTTCAACATAAAGCCGGTACTAGTATTGGTATCATAAGCATATAAGTAGTTATTTGATATAGCTTTGGATAAGCCAAACATACCATTCAACATAACTGTTAAACTTAAGTTTTTATATTGTGCTCCGAATGAGAATGCATACGAGTTAGACGCATAGGAAGGATTACCAATAGCCACTTCATCATTACCATCAATAACACCATCTGCGTTATAGTCATTCATGGTTAAATCTCCTGGTACGAATTCCGACCTTAACGAAGTAGGTGAGTACGCATACACTTCGTCCCAGTTTTGCATGATGCCTAAAGACTGTAGTCCACTGTTCCAGCCTATTGGCTTACCCGCTTGCTTTACATATTCAGCACTTGGCAATGGATCATCTCGATTAACAATTCTGTTTTCACTTAACGATAAGTTAGCTTTTGTCCAGTATGAAAAGTTATCTCCAATTTTATCGTTCCATACTAATTCAATATCGATACCATGGTTTTTCGTTTCACCCATATTTGCATATGGAAAAGTATTACCATACCAGTTAGGAATAGTGCGGCGTTGCATCAAGATATCTTTACGATTCTCCTGGAATAAATCAACCGTAGTTTTTAACCTGTTACGTAACACGTTGAATTCAACACCTAAGTTTTGCTTAATGGCAGTTTCCCAGCTAATATCAGGTACTGCAGGCTGACCCTCAGAATACATGTATAAACCAGTAGAGTTATTACTACCGGTAATATTCGGTACATAACCATACTCCATTCTGATTTGATCGTCATCATATGAACTAAAGTAAGCAAATCGTAAATTACCTAAACCTTTATCAGATCCTACCTCACCATACGAATATCTAAGCTTAATAAAGTCGATAAATGGCAGATTGTCCTTGATAAAGTTTTCTTCGGAAAGCACCCAGCCAACAGCCATAGATGGAAAAAAGCCAAAACGTTTTCCCGGAGCAAAGTTCTCGTTACCATTATAAGCGCCGTTTGCTTCAAATAAATACTTATCCGCAAATCCGTAAGTGGCGCGGCCTACCCAACTCTCTTCGTAGTGAGAGAAGTTAGCACCGCTTTTTTGCTTAACGCGTTGGAATAACGCTAAAGCACTTACTGCATGGTTACCAAACGACTGGTCATAGTTTAAAGAAAATTCATAATGAAGGTTAGTGCTATATCCATCGATTGTTTCGTTAGATAAACTTGCCGGGTTTTCCCAGTCGTCTAATCTGTCCGTATCTTGTAAGATAATGATATTACCATTTTCATCCACGTCCGGAGAATAACCATCCGAAGAAGGAATCCAGTAATAAATTGGTGCATTCTGCCATAATTTCTCAATGCTCGACTCGTACGTTCTACTGTAGTTGTATGAGAATTTACCTGCTGCAGTAAAGTGTTTACCAATATCCTGCTGTAAGATAAAATCGGAATATAAACGGTTTTTCTTAGTAGAGAAACCTCCTTCACGCTCCATCATTCCCTGGTAGTTTACGTTTATGGAGTTGTTTTGATCCATCCCTAACCTACCATCTTCAAAAACCGGGGGTGCATATAATAACGAGGCTGCATAAATACGTTGCATCATTTGTCCACCGCTGCCTGCAACACCAGAATTAGTCCCTTGCGTATTGTAGTTACCGTTCCAGTTGGTCATATCACCGGAAAGTTTTACATTGAACTTAGTTGTTTTTGTAAGAGTAAAATCTAAGTTGGTACGCCAGTTAAAACGTTTTTGATAGGTACGAGGGTCGAATTCAGGTTGTTCTTCTAAATCAAAAATATCACCATCATAGTTATAACCGAAAGAAGTAAAGTACTTTACAAAGTCGTTACCTCCCGTAATATTTAAGTTATACTGTTGTGTGTATCCTGTCCCAAAAAGTTCATTAATAAACGAAGTATACTGGTAGTAAGGATTGTCTGCATAGGCGGGGTCTCTCCATCTATCAATATAAAACTCCGGCCATAAATCATAATTATGATCATTCATCTTAGCCAGGTTATGATAATCCAGGTTAGTTGCAAAATCAGATACGTAATCGGTATCGATGGTTGGATCTTTAATACCCACGTTGGCAGAGAACTGAATTTTCGGCTTACCTATAGAACCACTTTTTGTGGTCACCAGGATAACACCGTTTGCAGCTTTCACCCCGTAAACGGCTGTAGCAGAAGCATCTTTTAACACCGAGATAGACTCAATTTCGTTAGGGTCTAAGTTGTTAAAATCACGTTCCACACCATCCACTAAGAACAAAGGTGTATTATCAGTCCACGTAGATTGACCACGGATTAGAATGGTGGCCGCAGTAGAGCCCGGCTGACCGGCTGCCTGCATAGTAGATACACCAGGAAGTAGGCCTGTTAAAGCCTCAGATACAGTAGTAACACTACCTGCTTTTAAAAGCTCATCTCCTTTTGTTTGTGTAATAGAGCCTACTACCGACTTCTTTTTCTGCTGACCATAACCCACCACCACTACGTCGTCGATCATTTCAGTTTCCGCTTTCAAGGTCACATTGATTACCGACTTACCGGCAACCGCAATTTCCTGAGTTTGATATCCGATAAATCGGTATACCAAAACCGCATCCGAACTTATGGTTATGGAATAATTACCGTCAAAATCGGTAATGGTACCTCTGGAATTATCTCCTTTTACAACGATGTTCACCCCAGGGATTACTTCTCCGGTATCATCCATTACTTTACCCTTAACTGTCACATCCTGTGCGAAAGCATTGGGCAAGGTAAACAGAAACAGAAGCATTAGTAAGCTTCTTGTGACACCTTTCATTTTTACTTTTAAAGTTTTTTTCATAGTAAAATTGTTTTATTTCAATGACTCACTTCAGAATTCTCTTTTACTGTGTAAGCACATTAAAACCAACTAATGATTACATTACTTCTAAATGATAATAGTGCACTGCACTTGTTGATTTAAGAGCAAATGCTCGTATGCTATTTGTCCCCGAACTTTTGCAGGGATCCAGCATTCGTTTGAAAGAACCTTTCATTTTTTTGTGATTTCCATTAAACATGAACACGCTTTTTATTAAGATATTTTAAACACTTTTTTATAATTACAAATCTATATTAACATCTGTTAACGCAATCATATAAAATAAGTGCAATAAAGGGGGTTTTTTGTTGAAGGTGGATATTTTGACCGAAGCAAAGGGGGGGATTTTTTTACACCTACACAATCAACCTACTCTTACCCCCTCGTTTTATGAAACTTACAAAAAACAACCTCAATAAATACAAACAGAATTCATGACATACATTATTTCATACAAAGGCCAAATGTTTAGTCATTGTACAGCGTGAAAAGCAATACACAATCCCTACTCTCCACTCTAAGCAATTATTATTTTTTAACACGCCGGTTTACGAATCCCAAAGGCATTCACAATCATTTATTTTCCATTTAACTTTAAGCTATACAATATTATGGATTGTTAAGGTATTGATAAAAATAGACCTTTTATAAAATTGCATATTTTAGAATAATAGTTCGTAAGATTTTACCTTTCTGTGACATACCTTTGGGCACCGGCAGGGCTGACAAAGAATCAAGGTTAAAAGACTTATTTATATAGCGCCTTATATATACTGATTACCAAACCATCACATCCCTCTCAAAAAACAAACATTCCAGCACTTAAACCCGCAATATGCATTAGAAATTCTATTACACATTGAAATTACTTTAAAAGAAGACACTTCGTTGCATCACTTTCAACTTACCAGAACGATGCTCCCGAAAATAATCGGGACAAGTGATGCCTCGTTTCAGTACTGCCTTGTTTTATTGTACTTGCAATGCTCATGACGAACCTCCAATACATAATCCGGGTTAAAAAAACATTAACCAAAAATCGTTAGAAGCTACCCAATATTTAAAAAAAAGGGAGACCACTTATCGGCCTCCCTAATATAATCTAAATAATATCTCTTACTACTGCACTTCTACTTCAAAAGCACAGGCATAATCTGATTTACTTTCTCCTTTTAAAGTAATACTTAATCCATTCTCATCCACACTCCAGTCACAGCCTTCGGCACTTAACGGTTTTACGCTTTTAATGGTTCCATTAAACACTTTATTTTCTTTGGCAAAAGATTTAACCAGGTAATTTCCATCTTCGGCTACATCCATCGCAATAACATATACCTTTCCATCTTTTTGTGTAAAGCGGAAATCTGCAGACGTTAAATCCGGGTTTTTACCTTCGGTATGGTGACCTGTTTTTACCTCCGTTGGTCCTTCACCAAAAACATTCCAAGGACGGGTATTATAAATTGCTTCTCCATTCACCTCTAACCATTCGCCCATCTCCAACAAAATAGCAACCTGATCTTCCGGAATTGTTCCATCTGCCTTAGGGCCCACATTCAACAACATATTACCGTTTTTACTTACAATGTCAATCAGATCATCTAATAAAGTATTGGCATCTTTCGATTCCCAATTAGTTACATAACACCAGCTGTTTTTTCCAATAGAAGTATCTGTTTGCCAGGGGAACTTAAGGATATCGGCAGATTTACCACGCTCAATGTCCCAAACATTAGTCCCTTCCGGAAAAGTTCTGCGACCAAAGTTTTTGGTTTGTAAAACAACATCTTTGCCCCATTCAATGCCTTTGTTATAATAGTATTGTGCTAATTGTGGGTGATAAGGGTCAAACTCTTCATGATCCAGCACAAAGTCGAACCAAAGAATGTCGGGTTGATAATTATCAATAATATCCTTGGTACGATTCCACCACAGCTCCAAAAACTCTTTGTCCGCAGGAGCATAATGCGCATGATTGCGCGAATATAAATCGGCATACTGAGGATCGGCAGTATCAAAGCCTTCCTTGTGGTTATAGTAGTTCCAGTTGAAGGCAAAATGAGAAGAAGCTCCAAAATACAACCCCTGTTCCTTGCTAGCCTTTGAAAGCTCGCCCAATATATCTCTCTTAGGACCCATATCAACCGCATTCCACCTTGTAAAATTTGATTTGTACATGGCGAATCCATCATGGTGTTCGGCTACAGGCACTACATATTTGGCGCCAGCTTTTTTAAATAAACCAACCCATTCTGTCGCACTGAATTTTTCAGCCTTAAACATAGGGATAAAATCCTTATACCCAAATTCTCCCGGGTTACCAAAGGTTTTGACATGGTGCTTATATACCCACGAAGGCGCTTCATGGGTTACTTCTCCATCCGGGTTCCATTGTACCGAATCCATATACATCCATCGGGGATACCACTCCGAAGCAAATGCAGGCACACTATAGGGGCCCCAATGAATAAAAATACCCAGTTTCGCATCCTGGAACCAGGAAGGGGTCTGGTACGTCTTTAGCGACTCCCAATTAGCTTCAAACGGAGTATTATTTACCGTTTTGTTTACGTCTTTGGTCTGACAGGCTACCACCAACAGCCCAAATAACGCAACAATAAATATACTTTTCTTCATATGATTCCTGTTATCGTTTAACAATTCGTAAAGAATGGTTTGCATTCAATTAAAAGCGTGTAAAAAGTGTAAAACAAAATTAAACATCCATTACATTTTTTAGCAAACAGAAACCTTTGTGAAAAGGGGTGATAATGTTGTATTTACCTGGCAGGGGAGATATTGTTGGCAACAAGAGGGGGATTTAGAATGACCCCTCTCAGGCAGCAGGCAGCAGTCAATAATCAACGGTCTATGTTCAATGGTTGTTGGTTGTTGGTTGTTGGTTGTTAGCAAGATATAAATGCCCCATCCCTCCACCTCCGGCAGGGTGTTTTTCCCAACCTCAAGGCTAAACGAAGAGCTTAAAAAACATAAGACATGTATACCTTACAGCTGCTCTCATTCCTCAACTCTATTTACTACCGAGCTACTATTGACTATAATCCTATGACCAATAACCGGATTACTGCTCACTGTTTTGCTTTGCATACTCAGATGGTGTTACATTGAATTGCTTACGAAAACACTCTCTGAAATACTTTACATCGTTAAAACCTACCTCGTATACAATGTCAGTCACCGAATGTCGGTTAAGTTTCAGCAGTTGAGCAGCTCTTTTTAGTCTAATTGTACGAATAAACACATTGGCGGTTTGCCCAACCAATGCTTTCAGCTTTTTGTTAAGAATAGATTGACTCATACCTACTTCGTCTGCCAATTGTACTACGGTAAATTCAGGGTTCCCAATGTTTATCTCCACTACTTTCAACAATCTCTCAATCAGTTTTTCGTCGATAGACGTAAACGTGACTTCCTTGGGTTCCACGTTTAAGTTCTTTGAGAACTTTTGAATTACCTTATTGCGGGATTCTAATATCGATTTTATTTGAGCCAACAACACATCCGTTTTAAATGGTTTTGACACGTATGCTTCTGCTCCACCAACAAAACCGGCAATTTTATCATTGTCCGTTGATTTTGCGGTCAGCAAAATGATAGGGATATGACATATGGTTTCGTCAATCTTTATTTTTTCACACATTTCAAAACCATCCATTTCTGGCATCATCACATCACTGATAATTAGATTTGGAGTATACTTTATGGCTAAATCAAGACCTTCATTACCATTATAGCCCTGAATACAATTAAAATCATCCTGTAGCGTTTCCTTTAGTAATTCTTGTACATCATGATTATCTTCAACTATTAACACAGTTGGTTTATCCTCGTTAACAAGTACTTTCGTATCTGTTTTTTCAATTTGATTTGCTAAATGCACTTCCTGTGTTAGGTTTACCTTGCGCTGTTGATCACCAACTGTTTGTTCACAGAAATCACCCGTGTCAAAGTGCATCTTACCTTTTTTAAGAAATACAGAAAATTTTGTCTGCACATTCGGCTCGCTTGTCACCTGTAACAAGCCTTTATGCAAAGTCACCAGGTTTTTAGCATATGAAAGTCCAATACCCGCGCCGGACACCTTTGACAATTTATGACTGCCAGCCTGATAAAATCGATTAAAAAGGAATGGTAGCTTATCTCTATCTATGCCTGGCCCATTATCAATCACATCAATCCTAACCCACTCCTGACCGTCCATTTCTTCTTCGCTCACCTCTACTGAGACTTTCCCCTCGGAGCGCGTAAACTTAAAAGCATTGGATAATAAGTTAAAAAGGACTTTTTCAATTTTATCGGAATCGAACCATAGTTCGACAATGGAATACATACTCTTCATCTCAAACTGAATGTTTTTTGATTGAGCAATTTCACGGAAAGCATCCACTACCTCCTTAACCAAATCGTAAAGGTTTCCTTTAGTAACTTCCAAAGGCATACTACCCCTTTCCAACTTTCTAAACTCCATCAATTGATTGATTAATCGATTGAGTATTGAAATATTCTTCATCATCAGAGAGTAACTCTTTTGACGAAATGTTTCATCGAGTTCCCCACCTTTCTCCATCAATTTTTCGAGCGGGGTTTGTATTAATGTTAATGGCGTTCTGAACTCGTGCGAAATATTTGTAAAGAATTGCAGTTTTAATTGAACCAACTCTTCCATTTGCTCCTTTTTGAAGTGCTCCATCATCAACTCATTTTTTTGAGTTACAGCAATTACAGAGTATCTTCGAAAGAACATCAGCATAAAAAACAAGAGCAAAGTGTACAGCATTAATGCCCATGAGGATTGCCAAAACGGAGGTATCACTTCAATAAACAAGCTGGCAGGCACAGAGTTCCAAATACCGTCGTTATTAGTAGCCAATACTTTTAACACGTATTTGCCAGGCGGTATATTGGTATATTTAGCTATAGGCTCCATACTTTTAATTTCGTTCCAGTTCGTATCAAAACCTTCCAATATATATTTGTATCTAATTTTTTCAGGAGCCACAAAGTGCAGCGCAGAAAAACCAACACTAAAGCTATTTTCGGAATAACGGAATCGCAAAGAGTCGGTGGATGGCAATTCCTGTGCTAGAACTACATGACCGTTTCGTGCAACACCGGGTAATATAGGGTCATTTAAGATGGTGAGATTGGTAAATTCAATATCAGAAGCATAAGGGTTATCGGTTATTTCATTGGGATAAAAACTATTAAAGCCACTCACTCCACCAAATAAAAACTCTCCATTTGCTCTTTTACAAGAAGCTAGTTCGCTAAACTCATTATCTTGCAACCCATCCGATACCGAATAGTTTCTTATTTCTTCCGTGTTTGGATTAAAACGCGTTAATCCTTTATTGGTGGATATCCATAACTGACCTTTTTCATCCTCTTCGATTGCTTTTATTACATCATTGGGCAGGCCATGTTCCGAGGTGTATCTCTTAAAAGTGATATCATCGCCACCATTATCATGCATCAAACAAAGCCCCCCTCCCATTGTACCAACCCAAACACGTTGTTTTGAGTCTAAATACATGGCCAAAATATAATTATGCGCCAAAGAACTGGCGTCTTTATATCTATTTTTAACCACTTGTACATATGGATTTTTTCTATTTTTTTCCGAACTTCTGATAATATTTAAACCATTATCGGTACCAATAAGAATATCTCCGTTTTCATCTTCAATTATGTTACGGATCACATTAGATGATAAAGACGTTTTAGGGTTCCCATTCATGGTTAAATGGTTGTATACATCTAACGTTTGCGTTTGGGTGTCATACCCCATTCGATAAACGCCACCCTGATACGTGGCCAACCATATATTATCATCTTCATCGATAAAGATTTTAAACACCGGATTATGAACTATTTCCGGAAGATATTGCAGGCTTATCTTACCATTAGGCAATGGTTTTCCTAACGCAAGTTTAACCGGGTAACCAGTCCCGATAATTACTTTATGGTCATCCCCGGGCACATTCGCAAAGCAGTAAACATTATTTTGTTGCGCCACATTTTCTGACACGTTAATATGTTCGAAACCCGTTTCATACCCTCCTACTTTCCCCTTATGAATAAAGGAAATACCACCCCCTTCGGTACCTATCCAGAGATTTCCCTTTTTATCCTCGTGAAGGGCTCTTATTTTATTGTGAGACAGGCTTCCCTGATTTGAAGTCTGATAATAATGATCGAATTTTTTTTCATTTAAATCCAGTTTATTCAGTCCACCACCATTGGTACCCACCCAAAGTAAACCTGATCGGTCCTCGTAAAGCGCATATACATTGTTGGTGGAAAGGCTTTTTATGTTGTTAAATTCGTAGGTAAAATGATTCTCCAAAGTTAACTCAAGGTTGTTATTGTCCCACTTGTATTCATAAAGACCTTTACTATTTCCTCCAAAATAAGAACCCTTACTGGTAGCAATAAACCTATTGAAGTAATTATCCTCCAATTTCTTTACAATTTTTTTATTGGAATTTGGGTCATCACCATAATAAAAAACACCTCTATAGGTTGTAATAATAAACCCACTATCAACTTCAACTATTAAGTAACCTCCCGATGCAAAAGGCAATTTAATTTTATTTAGTTTCAGATTATCATAGCCGTTCCCATCTATTTTGAATACCCCTTTTGACCCGCACATCCAGACATCCCCGTTTTTATCTTTCGTGATCATGTTTATGACGCTCAAATTCCGGGCACGCTCATCCCCACCATTAATATCAGCCTCATAAACCTTACTATCATATTCCTCTTTTTTAAACTTTTTTGTATCAACAACACTCACTCCATCCTTGGATGAAACCCATAAATAGCCATCCGAATTTAAAAACAGACCGTTAACATGTAAACCTGCCAATAAACGTACCCCTTTATGCTCCAACGGAAACTGATGAAATTGTTCTTTTCGTCGATCAAGGTACCAAATACCATTGTCCGTTGTACCAATCCAAAAATTGCCTTCTTCATCCTCCACCATGCAAAAAGGCAAATTACTCCCAATAGGATATTCCATTGACGTGGTAATTTTGTAATGAACGAAGCTCAGCCCGTCGTATCGGTTCAGTCCGTCAACCGTTCCAAACCACATAAAGCCTTTCGAGTCCTGAAAAATAAAGTTAATGTCGTTTTGGGAAAGTCCATCATGGGTATCTAGCCTTTCAAAATCGGACTGAGCCCCAATGGATAGTGAGAAGATAATTAGGATAGATAATAGAATAGCACGCATAAAATACACTTTTTAATTCTTCGACTAAAAATAATCATTTCAAGGAATAATTAAGCTCCTCCGGCGAGAAAAGATTTAAAACACAACTGCCCATAATAAAAATTCCCCACTACCGAATGGTAGCAGGGCAAAGTTATAAATTATCATTTCCTAACAAAGATATTATCTCAGTATAAAACTAGCCTTTACCGGGGATGTAATGCCTAGCCTTTTCATATTCTTAACGGGTGACGAGCCGCCAATAACAATGGCGTATTCCCCTTTTTTCAGCCACTCTTTCCCATCTTCGCCAATCTGCTTCATTAAATCAGGTGTTATTTCAAATGAAACATGAGCGGATTGACCTTTATTTATAACCACACGTTTAAATCCAATTAGTTTCTTAAAAGGTGCCGTTGTCCCTGCCCCAGGCTGAGTCAAGTAAACCTGTACCACTTCTTCTCCGTCTCTGTCTCCAATATTTTTAACATCGCATTCCACCGTAACAGATCCCCCTCTCTTTACTTTTGTGGCACTTAACTCCATTCTTTCATATGCAAACCTGGTATAACTCAAACCAAACCCAAACGGAAACAACGGATCATCTTCCATAAACTTATAGGTACGACCTTTCATATTATAATCTTCGTATGGCGGCAATTGATCGATCGATCTCAAAAAAGTCAATGGCAAACGGCCTGATGGAGATACCTTACCAAAGAGAACGTCAGCGACTGCAGTACCTCCCTCCTGACCCGGATACCAGGCCCAAAGTATCGCATCAGCCAATTCCTCTACTTCAGGGATCACCATAGGGCTACCTCCGGTCATTACCACCACGATAGGCTTTTTATTGTTTTTACGAAGTTTCCTTAAAAATTCAATTTGGTTTTGAGGAAGATACGGATTTAATCTATCTCCTTTTGTATCGGAAGCTATCGCCTCGCCCTCTTCTCCTTCCAAAGCCCCAGTAATCCCAAGTACGGCAATGATGGCATCAGAAGCTTTTGCTTCACCCGTAGTCCAATCCATCGGATTTACATTTTTGCGATAGGCTAGGCAGCCTTGTTTGTAATTTATGGTGGTTCCTGCACCAACCGCTGCTGTTACCCCTTCAAGAATATTTACCAAACGGTTGCTCATTCCGTAATAGTTGCCCAATAGCACCTCGCTATTATTAGCCTGCGGACCTGTGACGTACAAATTTTTAATATTGGGATCCAGCGGCAACACATCATTTTTATTGGTCAACAACACCAAGGACTTACGAGCCGCCTCCAAAGCTAAAGCACTATGTTTATCGCTACAAATAACTTCTTCACCTACCTTATTAAAAGGGTTTAGTTCAACAGGATCAAACAGACCCAACTTGAAGCGGGTACGCAATAATGATCGTAACCTGGCGTCAATGGTATCTTCCACAACCAATCCTCTTTTAACTGCTTCAACCAGCTGTTTGTACGTATTTCCACAATTCACATCAACACCACTATTGATAGCCAAAGCCGCTGATTCGGCCGCATCATTAGTTACTTTATGGTACAAATGGAAATCGGATATGGCCCCGCAGTCGGAAACAATATGTCCATTAAAACCCCACTTTTGACGTAAGATTTTTTGTAATAAAAAAGGGCTGCCACAGGCAGGTTCTCCGAGTACGCGGTTGTATGCTCCCATGACTATCTCCACATCCGCTTCTTTCACCAAAGCCTCAAATGCCGGCAGATAGGTCTCATATAAATCACGCGGCGACACGATGGCATCAAATTCGTGGCGCAACTCTTCAGGGCCCGAATGAACTGCATAATGTTTGGCACAAGCCGCAGCCTTCAGGTATTTTCCATCATTCCCTTGCAAACCTTTTACGAATGCGATACCTATTTGAGACGTCAGGTATGGATCTTCTCCGTAAGTCTCCTGACCTCTGCCCCAGCGAGGGTCACGGAAAATATTGATATTAGGCGTCCAAAAAGTAAGACCCGCATATCTGGAACGGTTTTCGTTTTTAATGGCAATATTAAATTTCGCCCTGGCCTCATCCGAGATAGCGGTAGAAACTTTTTGTATCAGTTCCGGATCGAAAGTTGCAGCCAATCCAATGGCTTGTGGAAAAACAGTAGCCCTACCGTTGCGGGCAACCCCATGCAGGCACTCATTCCACCAGTTATATTCAGGTATATTTAACCTGGGAATAGCTTTGCTCTGATCCAACAACTGGCTGGTTTTTTCTTCCAGGGTCATCGCTTCAATCATGGCATCAATTCGCTCTTCGGCAGGTAAGGTATAATCTTCCCATTTAAAACCATTTTCCTGGGCTAATCCCGACACTGAAACGGTGAATAACAATATTAATATAAGATTCTTCATTTTGTATTTTTCATGAATTTATCCTGACACAAAAGTAGGTCAAACATAGCAAAAATGCCCATCTCAAATATGCAATTTTTAGACTTTATGTGAGGGGTAAATTCCTTTAAAATTTCACTCTCGCTTTATGCTCCTTACAACACAACCTGACTTTCAGCCTATTACACCCCACAAGCTTTATGACAAGATCTTTAATAAGGGGGTACAATAATTAAGTTCTGAACCATTCTATAATAATAATTACTCCCCTCTTAAAACTATTATATTTTTCGTAAATCAGATGAGCTAACTATAATTTTACTGATACAAAAATCCCATATTAAAATAAGCCATGAAAAAAAATAATGACCCGAACCGAATAAGATTGTTGTGTTTTTTTAGCCTTCCCGTTTTTTTATTGTTGATTGGCTGCAGCCAAAGTAATTTTGTGGAGGACACCAGTTTTAACGAGAATTGGCTATTTTTTAAGGGTGAAGCTGAACATGCTGAAAAAAGCGATTTTGATGATAGCGAATGGAGAAATTTGCAACTCCCGCATGACTGGGCTATTGAAGGCCCATTCGACAGCAAGTACAATGCACGCACCGGTGGGCTTCCTGTGCACGGAACCGGTTGGTATAGGAAACATTTTAAAATCAACAAAGAGCAAGAAGGGAAGCTGGTTTCCGTGGAATTTGATGGGGCGATGAACAATGCCCAGGTATGGGTTAACGGAGCATTTGCAGGCCATAGACCCTACGGTTATATCGGATTTGAAATTGATATAACACCATTTGTAAAGTTTGGCGAGGAAAATATTATTGCCGTAAAACTAAAACCAGAAGATTTGGCTGCACGTTGGTACACCGGCGCCGGCATTTACCGTAATGTAAGATTAAAGATTAACAACAGGTTACACTTTGAGCAATATGGCACCTACATAACTACACCTAAGGTAAGTTCAGAAAAAGCATCTGTAAACATTGAAACATATATTGCCAACGGAAATGGAGTAGAGAAGTCGGCTGTATTAACCACCAAAATTTATGCACCAAACGGAGCTTTGTTACAAACTCTTAACTCAGACATCGTAATTCAATCGGGAAAAACAGGTACCGTACAGCAAAATGTAGAGGTTGTAAATCCGGAACTTTGGGACATTAACGTTCCAAACCTATATAAAGCTGTTTCATATATAAAAGTAGACGCTAAAACTATAGACCGATACGAAACAACATTTGGCATAAGGGAAATTTCCTTTTCTACCGAGAATGGTTTTATGCTCAACGGAAAAACCGTTAAACTGAAAGGTGTTTGTATGCACCACGATTTAGGTCCTTTGGGCGCAGCTATTAATTACCGAGCCAAAGAGCGCCAGATGGAAATTATGAAAAGCATGGGGGTAAATGCCCTTCGTACCAGCCACAACCCACCATCTCCCGAATTACTTGAAATTTGCGATAAATTAGGTATTGTTGTTCAGGTGGAGGCTTTCGATGAATGGGAAATTGGCAAAGTCCCGAATGGATATAACAAGTACTTTAAAAAGTGGCACGAAAAAGATTTGCGTGATATGATTAAGCGCGATAGAAACCACCCTTGCGTGTTTATGTGGAGTATTGGAAACGAAATTCTGGAGCAAGGGCGCCAAGATGGTTGGAAGATCGCCAAACGCTTAACGGACATATGTCACAACGAAGACCCGACGCGTCCAACAACTGCCGGGTTTAATTATTATCCTGCTCCGTTTAAAAATAAACTGGCCGATTATATTGACATTATAGGTTTAAACTACTGGCCATTAAATTATCAGGAAGTGATGGATATGAATCCAAACTACATTGTTTACGGATCGGAAACATCCTCACAAACAAGTAGTCGTGGTGTTTACCACTTACCAATTGACGCTATGCCCCAAAAGGAAACGAACCAGGTTTCGAGTTATGATGCCATTGTTGGACCACCCTGGGCATACCCACCCGATGTAGAATTTGAACAACAGGAAAAAGTAACCCAATCGTTGGGGGAATTTATGTGGACTGGTTTTGACTATTTGGGAGAACCTACACCTTACGGAGGACGTGATAACTCAACACACGGATATTGGAACGACAACTGGCCTTCGCATTCTTCGTACTTTGCCCCTGTTGACTTATGTGGATTCCCCAAAGACAGATATTACCTATACCAAAGCCAGTGGACTACAGAACCTATGGTTCATGTACTCCCGCATTGGAATTGGGAAGGTATGGAAGGAGATACTATTCCGGTAATTGCATATACCAACTGCGACGAGGTAGAGCTTTTGGTTAATGGAAAATCAATGGGTAAAAAGATAAAAGGTGTAGACATGACTCCTATTCCAGCGGAATTCCACTTTTTTGAAAAAGGGACTTATATGTCGAAATACCGATTATCGTGGAAAGTACCTTACCATCCGGGCTCCATCAAAGTAGTCGCCTATAAAGAAGGCATGGAAGCTGCGATGAAAGAAATTAAAACATCAAACGATCCATATCAAATAAGGATGGTAGCCGATAGATCTGAAATCTTCGCTGACGGAAAAGATTTATCATTTATTACTGTTTCTGTAGAGGATAGAGATGGAAATCCTTGCTTATTGGCAGATAACCACATTCAGTTTAGTATCGACGGAGCCGGAAGTATTGCTGCTGTAGGCAACGGAAACCCTGCGTCTCTTGAACCCTTGCAAGCTGATAAGATCAAACTATTTAACGGATTTTGTTTAGTCATTGTTAAATCGGGCAAAAAAAATGGTAAAATAAATATCAAGGCAAGTTCTGCCGGATTGCAAGACAAGGTGATTACCCTTACTTCTGCCAAATAAAAACTTAACATTTTCTATTTCCCAATAATAAAAAAGCACCAAAGACTTATGTTTTAGGTGCTTTTTGGATTTAACGCTTAGATATCTATCACGCTAAAAGTAATGCCCTTCATCAGGTTTCCTTTAACTTTGTAAATCTGATCCCCCAACAGAACCTGAATTGATGTAAGCACGTTATCAAATGATCCTTTCCCTTCTGCATCAACAACTTTAATACTCACCTTATTATCTTTATTAACAGCTTCTATGGTCAGATAGATGTACTTTCCGTTTTTGTATTTGAACCCCTCTCCTTCATCGTAATATACCTTTCCCAATGCCTTATTATTTTCATCCAGATATATCATCAATTCCAAATTTTTTATTGAATACTGTGTGGTGTTTTGAATGACCTTACCCAACGGAACAATGGCTCCGGGACGAATCATTACATCGGGCAAATATTGGTCTTTTGAACTATCCTCACCAATAATTGAAATCAATTTCCAATCTCCCTTCGGCATGCTTACCTCATCTGCCCACTTGGGAACAATAAATAAATCCGGGCCAAATAAAAAAGCCTCGTCTTCCCCCCTAAGGTTAAGATCTCGAACATCGGCAAAAAAAGCCGGTTGCATTACAGGCATTCCGGTTTTTGAAGATTCGTAGAACTGGGTATACAGGTAGGGCAACAAACGATACCTTCTTTCAATTGCTTTGCGCGACACATTTTCTATTTCTTCTCCGAAAGCCCATGGCTCATGTGGTTTGGAACCTTCAATGGAATGCCCTCTCGAGAAAGGGTAAAAAGTGCCCAGAGCAATCCAATGCCCAAACAACTCAGGCGTGGCATTCCCCTCAAAACCGCCAATATCCGGCCCGTTAAAGGGCTGACCTGAAAGCCCTAGATTAAGGCTCATGGGTATAGACATTTTTAAATGCTCCCAACTGGACTCATTATCCCCGGTCCATGTTGCCGCATAACGCTGACCCCCCAAGAAATTAGAACGCGTAAGAACAAACGGTCTTTTTTTGGGATTGGCAGCCAGAATTCCCTCCCGGGAAGCTTTAACCATCATCATACCGTACACATTGTGATATCTCAGGTGCATGTTTTTTTGTAATACCTCACTTCCCAAATGTATGTTATCCGCGGGCATGGTAAAAGTTGGTGTCCCAAACACTGCGGGCTCGTTCATATCGTTCCAAACACCATCTATTCCCGTTGCCATGTAATCCTTGTATAGCCCCGACCACCACTTGTTGGTTTTGGTCTGGGTAAAATCAGGAAAGACACATTCTCCCGGCCATACCACTCCTTTAAAATCAACACTATCTTTAGTTTTGATCCATACATCCAGTTCTTTACCCGAATCGTAAACACTATAACCTTCTTCGTACTTCACTCCCGGATCAATCATCCATATGGATTTAAAACCTTTATTGTGCAAATACCTATTAGTTTCCGTCGGATTAGGGAAACGATCCGGTGAAAATGTAAACACTTTATACGCATCCATGTAATGAATGTCCATCCAAATCACATCACATGGTATCTTTTTTATACGAAAAGTATCTGCAATCTCTTTAACTCTGGTGTCAGGATAATACGACCATCTGCATTGCTGATAACCCAGGCTCCACAGCGGTGGAAGCTCCATTTTGCCCGTCAGTTCGGCAAGCTCTTTTACTACTTCCTGTGGAGTTTCTTTTTCAATTACGAAAACCCTAAACGGTGTGCTTTCCGCCGAGAACACAATCTCCGTTCCCAATGAAATTTCCTGGCGCCAGGTATTATCGGCCAATACCCCAAAAGCAGAACCGTCGTCCCTAACCCCCAATACCCAGGGATGTGATTGGTACAATCTTAAACCGTGAAAGCGTTCATAAACAAAATTGTCCGTATTGTACAAAGTCCTGGTAGTTCCATTACGCAGCAATTCTCCCGTGACTTCTCCCGTACCATATAAATCGACATTCTCCCCGACTGATACCTGGGCATAACTTCTGTTTGAAGATTGGTAAAATTCGACTTTCGTTTTCCATTCCGAAGGCAGTTCCCCAATAACCTGGGGCTCTTCTAGTAAAGCAAAAGAAGGAAGATGACTCATGGCATCAAAGTTTTCCGGATAAAACATAGCCACATCATCCTTGATCAATAATTCAATATTCTGAGCGCAAACCCCGCTCATTACCGCTACTACCAACAGCAAGGATAGTACAATACTTTTTATTTTCATGTCTTTAAATAAGGTTATACTAGTACCAACAAACAATTAATAGCATTGCTTAATTTACAACTTTCATCTATGAATTAAAATTTTATTCTTGTTTGTTTTCACAATGTCTTAGTAAACAACTAAGATTTATTATTTGGGATGAACAACTAGTAATATGTTCAGGTTGAACCCGGATTATGTATTGGAGGTTCGTCATGAGCATTGCAAGTACAATAAAACAAGGCATTACTGAAACGAGGCATTACTTGTCCCGATTACTTTCAGGAGCACCGATCCGGTGTGTTGAACTCAGTGCAACGACTCGTTTTGAAGTGGTTGGATTGCGTAACAGGATCTCTAATGCACATGACGGGTTTAAAGAGTTTGTATGGCCGGAAGAGAGTAATATTTGGCAGATGGATGTTTTTAATTTTTGAAACCTGAAAAAAGAAGGGAGAATGTTGTCTCCTTTTCGCGTGTGTTTAATTGAATCATTAAACAGAAAATGAATTGTTTCTTCGATGTTATTTGGAAATCATCATAACATAACATTAATCCCTTTATTAAATCACTAACTAGTAAACAATACCCCTTGTGTTAATTACGCACTTCTTCTTCAATCGTCATCCCATTTACTGCCAGAGAACCACTTAAATCAACAGCTATTCCATAGGCAACTAAATCATATTCTTCACTTGATACTGCCACATACTCAATATGGACAGCAACGTTATCGGCATCTTCGCTTCCATCAATTGTGTAATTGTATGTATAATCAACTTTAACATCAACCTTCTGATCTTTAGCTACCGTATTACTTTGGCGAACAATGAATAGGTTACCTTCCTCATCAAAATATCCTCTACAATTGTACGCTTCACTATTACTTCTTCCATGGCTGTTAGCTTGATAACTCTGCTCACGCCTACTGATAATAAAAGTATGCAGCGACCATCTCCGAGTCTAAATTAATATCATATCAATCTGTTCCCAGGGCATCTGAAATCGGCGTATTAATAATTAGAACTTTAGTTAATCACTCGTCATGTGAGACTGTTTTTCAGTGCATGAAATAATTTAACTCAAAAAAAGGTGAGCCTATTAGCCCACCTTTACAAACTACAATAAACATTTAGCAATATTTACCCTAAAAACTTCTTTCTCAAGGCCTCTACCTGCTCATCGTTGATCGGGAACAACTTGCCCAATGGGGCTCCCATAACCAGCGACTTGGCGCTGAATTCTGCAACTTCCAGCCTATCGAAGGTTTGCAGCAATTTATCTCCCGTAACTAAAAATGAATCGTTTGCGATCAAAACGGAAGGCACGGATTCACTTAACAACTCCGGAATTTTTAAGTCTCCTTCAAAATAGGTACCAAATGGGAGAAGAGGTACATCCTGTAGGAATATCCAACTTTCAGGAATGGTTCTTACATCAAACTTAACCCCTGTTGTGCCATAAGCCATTAAATAAGGAGGCTGTGTAAGTATGATAGAATTAATATGAGGGTTTAACTCATAAATTTTTTGGTGCAGAGCCACTGAGCGACTAGGTGTTTTTCCCGGTTCTGCCTTGCCTCCTTTTATTTGAACAATATCCTGGGGCATAATATCCCATCGGGCAACATTGGGAGGTGTTACCAAAAAGTCATTATCCTTCCAGCGAACAGATACCGTGCCGTACGAACTAATCATCAACCCCTGGTCGCAGGCACGTCGAACTATGTTACAAATATCCTGACGGATTTCACGTTCTTCCGGTGGATAGGTTACCTCATCGTTTTTAGCAAAACCATGTGGGATTTGCGAATCAAACTTGTTGATTTGTTCATCCGTTAGATACACAGGCTCTCCTATTGTTTTCGCATTGATAATGGTTCTGGCACAAAACTCTAAGGTCTCGAATCTTGTGTAGGCATCCATCATATCGGAACCACCCAATACGGTTCCATGGTTTTCCATAATCACCGCCATGATATCACTGCCTTTGAACTGCGCAGCGATATTGTCCCCCAACTCCTGACTGCCTGGCAACTCATATGGCGCATAACCAATTTCTCTACAAATTTGCTTAGCCTGCGGTATAACATTGGTATTAGGGATATCCCTTACAATACTAAACGAGACCAAGGCTGGCGGATGGGCATGAATCACAGCCTTAATCTCAGGGCGCACATCATAAATGGCTTTATGAAACGGAAACTCGGATGAAGGTTTATGATCTCCAATGATGGTTCCATCTTTTTTCACACAAATGATATCCTTTTCCGTTAATGTGCCCTTATCGATGGCAGATGGCGTTACCCAGATATCACCATTCTCGTCTTTAATGGAAATATTGCCACCTGAGGTGGTTGTCATTCCATTTTTATAAATCCTGCTAATTACTTTTGTTATCTGCACTTTGGGGTGCATTAACGCTACATCTAGTTGTTTCATTTGCTAAAATTTAGTGTCAAGTATCAAGATTCAGGATTTCTCAACTTATAAAGCAGTATCCCTTTTCCAATTACCACTTTAATATACTGTTATATCTGTTATTACTACCTGAATATCTAATACCTGATTGTTCATAAAATCTAATTCTAAAAAATCCGTTTTTTTAAATTAAAGCGCAGCTCTATAAATACTAATTGTATCCTCAAGCGTTACTTCTTTAGGGTTACCCCCGGCACATACATCTAACAATGCGTTTTTCGACATTAACTCAAAATCCTTTTCGTCAACGCCTAATTCCTTTAGCCCACTTGGAATCCCAACGTCTGCAGATAGCTTTTTAATAGCCTTGATAGCAGCTTTATTTGCCTCTTCGGTACTCATTCCGGCAGTATCTACTCCCAACGCCTCGGCAATATCCCTAAACTTATCGCCACATGCGTCTGCGTTAAACTCCTCTACGTAGGGAAGTAAAACTGCATTACATACACCGTGAGGCAGATTGTACAAACCTCCAAGCTGGTGAGCCATTGAGTGAACATAACCTAACCCACAATTCGAGAATGCCTGTCCTGCAATAAACTGCCCCCAGGCCATTTTACTTCTGGCCTCCACATTTTTACCGTCTTTTACAGCATCTCTTAAACTCTCCCCAATCAGCTTAACGGCTTTTATGGCAAGTGTGTCAGACCATTCGTAAGCACCTAAGGTAACATAAGCCTCAATGGCATGCGTTAATGCATCCATACCGGTAGCTGCAGTTAATGCCGCAGGTTTGTTTAACATCAACAAAGGATCGTTAACGGCAATATCCACCAAACAGTTTTTATCTACCATCACCATCTTTACCTTACGTTTCTCGTCAGTAATCACGTAGTTGATGGTAATTTCACTGGCCGTACCTGCTGTAGTATTGATCGCAATAATTGGTAAAGACTTCTTTTTTGAAACATGAATTCCTTCATAATCTTCGATAGCCCCACCATTGCTTGCTAAAATACCAATGGCTTTACCACAGTCCTGAGGTGATCCGCCGCCTAAAGTAACGATACAGTCGCAACCGTTCCCTTTAAGCACCTCTAAACCTTTGTTTACATTCTCAACAGTTGGGTTTTGTTTAACATCACTATATACTACATAATCTAAACCGGCAGCCTCCATAATGCTTTCTACTTCCTTGGCCAAACCAATTTCCAGTAACATGCTGTCCGTTACTAATAAGGCTTTGTTGAACCCTCTTGACTTAAACTCTTCTTCTAATTCTTTTAAAGAGTCAGGCCCCACAATACTCAATGGGGGCAAATAAATTTTTCTTGATGCGTTCATTTTATTTTGTTTATTAATTTAGTGTGAAGAGTGTAGTCCGTTTAAATTAACGCGCTTCACACTAAGTTAGAGTTTTTGTATCTTTTGTCAAATCTATATTACTGCTTTCAAAACCATGCAGGTTGTCAGCAATAACTAAAGCGGCTCCCAGTGCACTGGCATTATCAATTTCGGAAGTAAACACCTTCTTATTGGCATAATGATCCGACAAGAGCTTGATATATATAGGGTTTCGGGCAAATCCTCCCGAAACGTATAATATTTCCGTTTTATCGTCGGCAGGGATAATTAAATCAATAGAAGCTATACACAAATCCGTTAGTTCCATCACCATACGTGTATAGGCCTGATTGAACGAATGGAATACTGACAAATCTATCATATCCAATCCTTTATCGAAACCAGCTATTCCTTCCGGGAAGAAGACTTTACTATCGCTGAATTCTTTATTCAAGGTTTCTATAAGGTCTGGCTGATAACTTACCGATTTGAAATAATTAGCATCTATTGTAAAATAGGCGTTTAGCTTTTCAACTAATTTCTCATGAAAATAACCCATGAACAAACGTGACGACTTCACCTGTTGTTTTTGAGGTGTTAAAAAACACAAACAATCATTTTTTAGTTGGTCAGCAGTTAATGGTTCGTCATTATAAGGATTCATGCTGATGCACCAGGTCCCTGTTGAAACCAGGATAAATTTATCTTTCGAATTAGCAAGATAAGGAACCAGGGAAGCTGAACTATCATGGATACCCACCCCAGTTTTTATTTCTTTACTTTTTATGGTACAAGTATAAACGGTGTCGTTATTGACCGGCTCGGGAAGGCCAACCCCTTCTTCTTTAACCCATGGGTGGTATTGCATGTTATCAAAATCCCACATAAAGGTATGACAACCGATAGAGGTTGGTTCTGAAGATATTTTACCCGTCAATACATACGAAAGGTATTGAGGGAAGTGAAGCACATCATGCACTTTGTCCCAAATCTCTTTCTTCTCCTTTTTCAACCAAAGTGTTTGAATACCGGAATTCAGCAACAAACCTAAGGCAGGACTAGCCGTTTGACGACAAAACTCATTTACTCCGCCATGCTTTGAAAATAAAGTCTCTTGAATATCAGAATTTACCTCCTTTAAATAGTTATAAATAGGTGTTAATAGTTCACCCTCTTTATTTAAAAAGGCCAATGATGCCCCATAGGTCGAAAAGTTAATGCCCTGAATATCAAACTTCCCTTCGTCTATAATAGAACTCAGGGTATCTACCATCCAATCCTGTATCAGCTTGATATCATCGCACTCAAAACCATCTTCATCGACTGAGGTTTCGAATTTTTGCTCATGTTGATAAGCCACTTTAAGATTCTGATCGAATAACAAAATCTTTTTATTTGTTTTACCAATATCAAATACCGCTATAACTTTAGTCGCACTCATTACTTACTTTCTTTAGATATTTTTCTTCTATAATTCTCCACTTCCCAATTATCAATAAAATCGATTTGTTGTTGGGTCATAGGGCGCGGCCCCCCGAACGATTCAGATAAATAACTCACTTTCATCATATCCTTGTACACATCTAATACAATCTTTGCCGATTTCATGTTCTCTTCGATACATACCAGTCCCTTTCCTTCCAATGCAATTACCTTTGGGTTATATCCACACTCCTTCTTAAAAGAAGCAATCCTGGCATTCACATCATCCTTATCTGTAACCAACAAATATTTCGATTTGCAATACACGATATTATCCGGTGTAAAAGGAACACTTACACTGGCAAAGCTATTGGCATCCTTAACAAATGATTTGGTTAGCTCACTGTCATCAACAGCTGCATAAACTTTGCTCTCCTCTCCATTTAACTCTATTTGTCCGGCCAGCTTCAACAACGCTTCATTGTCGCCCTTGCCCGAATCGGGCGGACAGGAAGAAGCCTTGCTTTTTAACTTCTCTTCTATCTCAGTATAGATCTTTTCTATTTCCTCACAGCTATCGGCCCCCACAAACACCCCATGGTTTTCCAGGAAGATAATTTGGGCTTCTTTAGCTTTTTTTTCTTTGTATTTTAGCAAAGCGTTAACGACCTCTTTAAACAACACATAACCGGGATCGGTATAGGGTACATACACCACATCGTCCCCGAACAGGTCCTCAATCATTTCTTTGGATTTTTTGGCACACAAGACCCCGTTTACGAGGGTTGGGTGCGTATGCATAATAAATGCATACTGAATAACCTCGTGCATGCTGGCCTCAACCGACGGCCTTTTTCCTTCAGGAAATAAAATAGCATTCTGCAAATCCTGTTTTACCTCCTGCTCTCGCACCGTTGCATCGTCGCTATAGGTTTTCTCAGACAACACTTGCATCTTGTTTCTATCCAAACATACAAATCCGTTCTCATCGATATCGGCCATGGAAGTCCCACTGGCTTTTACCCACATTCTATCCTCATCCTTATAGGAACTGTTTCCGCCTCCGGCAATGATATAATCAGGGTTTTTCCCGAAGGTTTGGGATATTTTTATTAATCGATCAATATTTTTATCCATTTTTAAATTACTTAGATACACTGATTTTTAGGAGAATGACAAACATGACATTAAGGGTATCGGCATACCTGCCATTGTATTAAAAAAGGCAGGTGAAGAATGACTTGGGCAAACAAGTACAATTCTTCAACCTGCCTTATATATAACTTATCGTTTTGACAATACTTCTTTTTCGTAAGCTTGTATTTCAGCGATATAATCCTCACCTACAGCAACTCCTTCTTTCATACAGTAGTAATCCCATACCGCACCAAATGGCTTTGTTTTCAACTCCTCAAGAAGAGCCAGACGCTCAAAGTTCTGCTCGTTCTCTTCATATTTCACTAAAGTAGAAGTAGGTTCTAACATGGCTATCATAAATGCTTTTTGGGCAGCACGGGTACCTACCACATAAGCACCAATGCGGTTGATAGAAGCATCAAAAAAGTCAAGACCTACGTTTACTCTATCAATAAAGTCGTTACGTACAATTTCAGAAGCAATTAACTGCACCTCTTCGTTAAGCGTTACAACATGGTCAGAATCCCAACGGATTGGACGTGTTACGTGCAGCAATACTTCATCAACAAACTGAAGACAAGATGAAATCTTATCACCTACTACTTCTGTTGGATGGAAGTGACCGTTATCCAAACAGATCATTTTGTTGTTTTTGATGGCATATCCTAAATAATAATCGTGTGAACCAACAGTCATAGACTCAGCTCCAATTCCAAACACTTTACTTTCCACGGCATCCTTCATGTGTTCCTTAGGGAAATCTTGTGCCATTCCTTCGTCAAGCGACTTGGTTAATTGGGCACGCATTCCGTTACGATCGATTGGTGTATCTTTTGATCCATCGGGAATCCAGGTATTCAAAACACATGGAGTACCTAATTGCTTGCCTACTTCGGCAGCGATTTCGCGAGAACGTTTCAGGTGCTCTACCCAGAATTTACGAATTTCTTCGTTTTTAGAAGACAAAGTAAAACCGCTATCCGCTTTAGGGTGTGAGAAGAATGAACCGTTAAAGTCCATACCAATACCTTGCTCTTTACACCAATCTATCCATCCCTGAAACTGCTTCACGCTAATTTCATCACGATCAACCATACCTTCGGAGAAATCACCATATAAGGCATGTACGTTAACACGCTGTTTTCCCGGAAGCATGGACATCACTTTCTCCAGGTCAGCCATAATTTCAGCAGCATTACGGGCCTTACCGGGATAATTACCTGTAGCCTGAATACCACCGGAAAGCTGTCCATCCGGGTTCTCGGTTCCTGAAACATCATCCGTTTGCCAACAGTGGAGACTTATTTTAATGTCATTGATTTTCTTCAATACCGCTTCGGTATCTACTCCTAACGCTGCATACTGCTCTTTGGCCAACTCATAGGCCTTTGTAATCATTTCTTTACTTGCCATTTTATGTTGAATTATACTGTTTGTTTTAATTAAAATACTTTTACTAACGCACCAGAAAGATTGAATAATCATTCACCCCGCTCTTTTTAACAACTGATATAGTTCCGGCCATATCTCGTTATATCTCTTGATGTATTCCCCCTTCTGCCCTTGATTTAAGTGCATAATAAGGCCCCTCGATTTATTGGATACTTTTTAGTGGGCGAAATCGGTCTTGGCAATACCCATAATTATTACCGATAACAGGATCAGACCAATTCCGAGCAAAATCGTGGTTTTGGTTTTTTTAGAAACGCCTGCCCATTCCTTACGATAGAAACCCCAAAAGTTGGCTGTAAGGATAATTGTGGACATGTGTAATATCCATGAACTGGCGCCATTACCAATCTTTGTCTCTCCCATACCATAAAAGAAGAACTGCAAAAACCATGTTGTACCTGCCAATGCACAAAAAAGGTAATTCTTTAACAATGGAGTTTTGGTGTCGACAAAATCGCCACCCGTTTTATTTTTAAGAATCAGGGCAACTGTCCAAATGAGATTGGTTGTTAAACCACCCCAAAGGATTACCAAAAAGATAATATTGTTCTCAAACAAATATTTACCATCGCTTACAAAAGAGAAGTCATTAGTAACTGCTATTTCTCGAACGGCTTCACCCATCTCTTTTCCAGCATCTATTCCAAAGCTAAAAAAAGCACTCAATATGCCCGAAATCGCAGCAATTATTAAACCTGTAGTAAGTTTAAATTCACTGTTTACACCCTCTTTTACGTCTGCAAGTTCCTTATCTTTCATCAGGCCGGCCTTGCCACATAAAACAATCCCAACCATAAGTACAAGTATCCCGAGCAAAACGATTTGTCCACTGGTTGTTGAGAGCATATCGGTAAAAGAATCTCCTTCCGGCAGAATTTCGCCCAGACTACCTATATTACGGAGAATAGGTAAGCCCAGAGACCCTACCAACGATGTTATCCCCAGTAATACCGAATTACCCAAAGACATGCCCAAATAACGGATTCCCAAACCATAAGTCAGGCCGCCTATGCCCCACAATACACCTAAGATATAGGTAAGGCGAACTGTTGACGAGTCTGTGGCTGACAAAATATCCAGCCATCCGGGAGAAGTTAGTGCTGTTGCTATGTATGGCATTATTAACCACGAAAAAAGACCTCCTACTATCCAGTAAATTTCCCAACGCCATTTTTTTACAAGGTTATATGGCATATACCAGCTTCCTGATGACGCCCCACCCAATGAATGAAAAATAATTCCTAATAATGCTTGCATATTTTTGTTTTTAGTATAATAAAATGAATACTTTTATCTCTGTTTAAAAACTTATTTGATACAAAAATATATAGATACACACGCACTTACAATACACAAAATGGCGTTTGATTTGCACTTTTTGGACTAACAATGAAAGATTTTTTTAAATATATAACAGCCAGTGAAGAAGACAAAAATTGGGGCTTATATTTAAATGTTGCCGGAAAATCAACTATTCCTGCCGGAATTACCTACCCTTCGCCGGAACACCCAAGTGGGTATTACTTTACCTGGAATAATGGCCGTACTTTGCCAGAATACCAAATTAACTTTATAACAGAAGGATCAGGAGTGCTGGAAAACGAAAGAGGGAAATTTATCGTTAAAGCTGGTTCATTAATGATTATACGAAAAGATGAATGGCACAGATACAGACCTAACAAAAACCAGGGTTGGCTAGAACACTATATTGGTTTTGATGGAAAGCTGGCGCAACATTTTCTTCAGGAAAACCAAATCCTTCAAGGACAATCTGTTATCAACTGTGGTGTGCGTGAAGATTTTATTGATACCTATTATAAAATATTTGAACTCATTAAAAACGAGGATCCGGGCAACCAGCATATTGCGGCAGGTCTTATCATCAAATTGTTAGGTTATATAGTAGCCTGGCAAAAACAAAGAAACTTTACCGGCAGACCTATCGAGAAACTGATTCAGGAAGCACGTTTCCATATGCGCGAACATATTGAGGGAGAAGTAGACCTTCAAAGACTATCGGAAGAGAACTGTATAGGATACTCCTATTTTAGAAAGATGTTTAAAAAGTACACAGGCATCTCACCACATCAATATCACTTGGATTTAAAGATTATGAGAGCCAAAGAACTCATCCTTACTTCCGATAAAAACATAAAGGAAATAAGCTATGAACTGGGATTTCAGAGTATCCATTATTTCAGTCGTCTATTCAAGAAAAAAGTTGGACAAAATCCTACAGAATTGAGAGGTACCGTAATAAAAAAATAAAGGTTGCTAATCCGAAGACTAACAACCTCTCCATTAAATATATGTAGATGAAATTTTAGTAAACAAACTTGTAGGAACCCGATCCCAACGTCAACTTTAAAGCACCTGCTGATTCAGTGATATCTGTTTTAACCATTGTTTTAATGGGCTTTGAGTTAACCATTACCGGCTTCCCTTTGGCATTAGGCAAAGTCACAGTTCCTGTTGAATTAGCAGGAATAACAACTTCATAAATAAATTGCTCTCCTTTAATTTCCCAGGCTGATTTAGCTTCTCCGTACATGGTGTTAAGCTCATACATAACGTTTGTTAATCCACCACCTGGATGTGGGTGAAATAAAATATGTTTATATCCCGGATTATTTTCATCGATACTAATACCTGCTACGTAACTATACAACCATTCTCCAATGGCTCCATAAGCATAATGATTAAAGCTATTCATACCATCAATGATAGTACCATCTGGCTTTTGTGTATCCCAACGTTCCCAAATGGTTGTAGCCCCTTGCGTAACAGGATATAACCAACCCGGATACTCTTTACGGTTTAGCAACATAAAAGCCAAATCGTCGCGACCAATGGCAGACAAGCTACTATTTAATATGGGCGTTCCTAAAAAGCCAGTTGTTAAATGTTTGAACTTTTTCACATCCTCAGCAAAATAGTGAGCAGCTTTTTCTTTAAGTTCATCCGGGATTAAATCAAAAGTGATGGCTAAAGCATAAGCTGTTTGTGTATGCGAGACCAAACGACCATTAGGAGTGATATATTCCTTAGCAAAAGCAGCCTTTATCTTTTTTACTAATTCTTCGTACTCCTTTGCCTCTTCATTTTTTCCTAATACCCTTGCAATTTTAGCTAAAAGCGAAGTTGAATAACAATAATAAGCTGTCGCTACTAAATCAGTTTCGGTATAAGCCCCCGGATAGCCAGGTTTATCGGTATTATAACTCAACCAATCTCCCCATTGATGGCGTCTTTGGTTCCATATATAATCATCACCTGCATTTTTCTTGACATACTGAACCCAGGCTTTCATGCTTGAATATTGCTGCTCTAAAATACGCTTATCTCCATATGCTTTATAAACTGTCCAGGGCACAATAAGGGCTGCATCTGCCCAACCGGCACAACCTCCAAATTTATTATTCCACATATCAGGAATAATATTTGGAACTTCACCGTTCGGCTGCTGGTCTGCCGATAAATCTTTCAACCATTTGTCATAAAACGGAGCTACTCCAAAATTATAAGAAGCTGTCATACTAAAGGCCTGCGTATCACCTGTCCAACCCACACGCTCATCACGCTGAGGGCAATCCGTTGGAATATCCAAGAAATTATCCCTCTGCCCCCAAAGAATATTGCTTTGCAACTGGTTAATCAAAGGGTTAGAGCATGAGAAATTACCCGTTTGCTTCATATCAGAATGAATTACAATTCCTGTAACAGCATCCTTAGTTACCACACCCGGATAATCAACTAATTTTACAAAGCGGAAACCATGAAAAGTAAAATGAGGCTCATAAACCTCTTCACCTCCTCCCTTTAAGGTATAGGAATCTGTAGCCTCGGCGGAACGTAAGTTTTTAGTAAAGAAATTTCCCTCTTTATCCAACACCTCTGCAAACTGAAGCGTTACTTTGTCTCCTCTTTCACCATTTACTTTCAGACGAACCCATCCTACCATATTCTGACCCAGGTCAAGAACTGTTTCTCCTTTAGGCGTAGTAATTATTTCAATGGGTCTAAGTTCTTCAATAGCTCGAACCTGCAGACCATTTGATGCAACCAAAATATCTTTTGTATGATCAATAAGCTCTACTGTTTCCCAGTCATCATCATTAAACCCCCTGTCAGCCCAGCCATCCATTTCTTGGGTAGCATCGTATTTTTCACCATTGTATATGTCCGATTCCTGAATAGCCCCATACGAAACTTTCCAGTTTTCATCGGTGGTTATCAGTTCACTTGTTCCATCTTTGTAATTCACCTTTAACTGAACCAACAATGAAAGCTGGTCGCCATAATACGCTTTATCGCCATCCCATCCCAGATACCCACGATACCATCCATCACCCACCATCGCTCCAATGGCATTTTCTTTTTGAAGCATACCTGTGACCTCATAAACCTGATATTGCAAACGTTTTTTGTAACTGGTAAAACCCGGCGTAAATAATTGGTCGCCTACTTTTTTTCCGTTCAAAAACAATTGGTACAAACCCAAGGAGGTTACGTAAGCACGAGCAGAACTCACCTCTTTTGATGTTGAAAATTCATTTCTGTAATATTGAGCGGGAAGTGACTTACTTGACTTATTTTCATTTTTGGTTATCCATTTCGCTTTCCACTCATCAGATGACATAATGCCCATTTCCCAATAAGCAGGCCTACTCCAGTCACTCACTTTCCCGTTGTTATCCCAAACACGAACCTGCCAATAAACTCTTTGTGATGATTTTAATGCTGGACCTGCGTATTCAACACTTACCGATTCGTCACTTAAGACCTTGCCAGTGCTCCAGGTTATTTTATCTCCCTTAATAAGATTAGATTCACATTCAGCTACTCTTATTTCATAAGCAGACTGCGTTACATTTTGCTTATCCGAAAACATTTTCCAGCTAAGCCTGGGCTTTAACACATCTATCCCAATTGGATTAATGTGGTACTCACAAACTGTTTCACCCACTTTTACTTTGGCAGAAACAGATGTAACAAACATACCCAGCAAAATAGTTACAGCAAGCTCTTTTACAATATATTTCATTGTTAATATTTTTAAGACACTAAGTGCATTTTATAATCCTAATAACTAAAAAACAAACCACAGAATACGCTATGGATAGGTCAATAGGCTAACTATACGTATTCTGCGGTAATATCCAGACATATCAAATCATAGGGGCAACTAAGATATATAGTTCCAGACATTTTAACTTATTCGATTACCCTTAATTTTACTGTCTTTAAATCTTCTGTCCTTGATGAAGTACCTATCGAAATTGTAAAAGTACCGGGCTCAACTACTTTTTTCATGTCCTGCGTTAAAACAGCCAGATTTTCCGGGTTTAATTCAAACTCTACTGTTTTGGTTTCGCCTGGTTTAAGGTTGATACGTTCAAATCCTTTTAACATTTTAAGATAACGGCCTACAGAAGCATAGTCATCTCTCACATACATTTGGACTACTTCGTCACCTGCCCGTTTACCTGTATTGGTAACATCTACCGATACTGTTGTGGCATCACCTACCTTAATAGCCGACTTTACTAACCTTGGTGTTCCATACTCAAAAGTTGTATAACTCAATCCATAACCGAATGCGAATAATGGAGACTTATCACTAAATCGATATAACCCTTTACCCGAACCAATAAAATCAGGACGTTCCAGATATGTTACAGGTACCTGTCCAACCGAGCGAGGAAAAGACATTGTCAGTTTACCACCTGGGTTTACATCACCAAAAATAACATTGGCAACAGCATCACCTGCTCGCATACCTCCATACCATGTCTCAAGCACAGATGGGATATTTTCGGCGATGTAATTTATACTTAATGGACGACCATTGATTAAAACAACAATAACAGGTTTACCTGTTTTATGAATCAACTCTACCAATTCATTTTGAACGCCATACAAATCAAGATCAGAACGGTCTCCACCTTCACCGCACGTTTTATGAGAGCTACCCACAACTAAAACAACTGCATCCGACTTTTTTGCAGCAGATACAGCTGCAGAAAATCCTTCTTTTGAAAAACTATCAATATCGCAGCCTTTGGCGTAGTTTATTTTTACTTTTTTACCTACTTTTTTCTTTAAACCATCTAAAACTGAAACGTAGTATGGAGGTAATCCTGAATATCCTCCCAATAGTTTATAGGTTCCTTTTTTAGGTTTTTCTTCGTGGGCGTTAGGTCCAATAACAGCTAAAGATTTGATTTTTGATAGATCAAGAGGTAAGAGATTGTTATCATTTTTCAGCATGATAATAGATTTTTCCGCTATTTCCAATGCAAACTCACGATGTTCTTCACGACCAGCATTTACAGTTTCCTCGTCAATCTCTATTTGTTCTGTATCAAACAACCCTAATTTATATTTTGCGGTCAAAATACGTGATGTGGCTTTGTCGATATACTTCATTAATGAAGGATCCTGCTCTACCGTATCTTTCAATATATTTGAGTGATATGTTGCCAGTTCAACATTTTTACCAATTACCAGGTCCATATCTACACCCGCTTTTAATCCTAAGATAGCCGCTTTTGTTCTGGTTTCAGGAATAAAATGCATGGTCTCTAATCTACCTACATCATTATTATCAGAAACAATAAAACCGTCGAAACCAAGCTCATCTCGTAAGATATCCTTTAATAACCAGGTATTCATATGACATGGAACGCCGTTGAAGTCTTGATGACCCGGCATAACGGAACCTACCTGTGCTTCCTTTACAGCCGCCTCAAACGATGGAAGGTAAACCTCACGTAAACGACGCTCAGACATATCGCTAAATCCACCATTTATACCTCGGCGGTTTTCAGGATATCCGACAAAATGTTTGGCCGTTGCAATAACATGGTTTTCATCAAATTGCTCATCACCTGTACCTTGTAAACCCTGGATAAATGCAACTCCCATTCGTGAAACCAAATAAGGGTCTTCACCATAAGATTCTTCAACACGACCATAGCGAGCGTCTCCTGCATAAACATCCAAATTAGGAGAGTAACAATGAGTAACACCTAAAGCACGGGCTTCCAGCGCCGTTTGAGAAGCCATTTTTTTGATGAGCTCAGGTTCCCAAGTTGAAGCACAGGCTACGGCTTGCGGATAAACAGTAGTATTCCCATAATAGTCAAGAACAAGCCATAATCCATGTAATGCTTCTCCATATTTCATAACAGGAATGTCCAACCTGTCATTGGCAGGTGCATCCTGGGTCATCTCGGCTATTTTTTCTTCTAAGGTCATTTGGCTTAAAAGCTTCTCAACTTTAACTGCAATTTCTGCATCTTTTTTGCTCAACTGCTTTGTTTGCTTTTGTTGACATCCTGTGAATAGGATAACTGCCGTCAAAAAAATTATACCTTTTTTCATTGTTCTGTATTTAAATATTATTCAATCTCTATTTTATTAATCCACAAATAACTCATCTATATAGGGTCCACTTTGTCCTGTGGTCTCCAATCTTATACTATTGGCTCCCGATTTAAAATTGACAATGGTGTTCACAAACTTCCACTCTTTTTCCCAACCACCGGTTGCCTTAAACTCGAACGTTTTAACATATTCGTCATTGACAAATAATTTCATGGGGTGCAATTTTCCTATGTTGTTGTGCATGTACCTAAAGCGTATACTAAAATCACCGGCCTCACCATCATTTTCCTTGTACCAAGTAATAGCGCCATCCTGGCCATTAAAAACTACAAAGCCGCTACCTTTATAACGATGTGCATTATCACTAACTTTTATTTCACCTTCTAACAGCGCATCTTCCGCAGCAATATTTACACCTCTTCCTATCCACATATCAGCCGAATGTTCATCTCCCCAGAACAAACCCTCGTTTTCTCCAAAGACCTCTTCCATGGATAAAACCACCATGCCATTCTGCAGGACAATAGCTTTCACGGTAGTTCCATCCGAAACCTCAAAAGGAGATAGATATTTAATACCATTCGTTTTAGGGTCGGAACCATCAGTCGTGTATTTGATACTTAGTTCAGGAAAATCTGTATTACCTAAAACAGGAATTTGTTTTGCTTCTATCGCAATTTCATTGGATAGGTAAAGGTTTTTGTCTCCAAGTATGGAGGCGGTGATCACAGAAGCCTCAGTGCAATGATCATTTCCTTCCAGAAACAGCCTTGTTTTCCCAAAGAACATTTTCCTAAAATCGGATTTTGTACGACTCGTTGGGTCAATAGGATCCCCATTCTCCATGGAAACCTTTTGAATACCCCCTTGCAGACGATAGTATATTCTGTTTTCGGCATAGGGAAATAAGTTTCCTTCATTATCCAAACCCTCTGATGTTAAAATATAACTTGCAGGAAAACCGTCTTCGGCTTCTAGTGTTTGAACGGTATGGTTTAGTTTTGATGGTTGTTTACTTGTGTTTACCTCAAGGTGTTTTACTTCCTTTCCTTGGATATAGGCTACCGCTTCTAATTTCCCTTTCTCGTAAGGCACCATCCAATCGCACTGCATCTCATCCCACACGGTACCTGGCTTATCTTTGCCTAAGGACTTACCGTTTAAAAACAATTCTACTTCATCGGCATTGGAATAAACCCAAACAGGTATAATCGTACCTTTTTTCATGCGAGGGTGGGTCCAATGAGGAAGCATATGCAATACTGTTTCATTAGTCCACTGACTTTGATAGAAGTAATACAGATCTTTTTTTAAACCTGCCACATCCAGTGCTCCTCCCATAAATAAATTAAATGGTAAACCGCCATGAACCAAACCTGCCTCCCCGTAATAGTCAAACCCTGTCCAACGGAAATGACCACTGTGCCATGGATTATCACGCATCTGCTCCCAATTTTTTCGGGCACAAATCCGAACCGTCGCATTATCATACGAGGAATTAAAACGTTGTTTTCTGTTCTTCCATTTTTGGGGGTCGATACCTTCATAGAAGAAAATCTCCTTTTCCGTTAGATTTGGTAGAGGGTAAGTATTGGGCAATTCATTATCGCGCCACCATGTGTGGGTACGATAATATCCCCTGGTTTGCCAGGTATGTGGTGCTTCGGTAGAGATAAAAGGTTTATCGAAGCTTTTGTTTTCAATAAAAGATTGGTTCTCGGAACCTCCATTCACACCAATAATATCCATGTCTTCACTATTACCGGCGCCGGAAGTGTACAAGCGGGTATTATCAATGTTTCTGCTGAATTTTACCAACTCGGGCGCAATGTCGCTATGTGTTTCATTACCCAGGCTATATACAAAAATACTTGGATGGTTACGGTCTCTGGTAATCCACTCCTTGATGTCGCGTTGCCACCAGTCATTAAAAGCCTGCTTTCCATAATCCTGTGGGGCTTTTTTGTGCCAGCCATCAAAAATTTCGTCCATCACCAACAAACCAATTTCATCGCAAATATCGTAAAACATGGGAGGGGTTGGGTTATGAGAAGGGCGAATGGCATTCAACCCCATATCTTTTAAAAGTTGCAATTTCCAGCGCAGCATTGGTTTAGTCCAGGCTCCACCAACCGGGCCACCTTCCCAATGTTCGCAGGCTCCTTTTAGCTTAATATTCTCACCGTTTAACCAAAAACCGGTACTCTGCTCCCATTTAACGGTTCTGAACCCAAAATTTGTTTTCACCACATCAATCACTTTCTTGCCCACCATTACCTTCGTTTCCAGCACATATAAGGCAGGGGTTTCCGGACTCCATAACTGTGGTTTGCTCACATCCATTTTTAAGTCAAATGGTTTTGATGTATCAGAAACACTATGTTTGGCCTTTGCGATCACTCTGCCATCCGAAGAAAGAATGGAAGTTTTTAGGATTGTCTTTGGGGGCACTTTCCCCGAAACTGTTAACTTCACCTGAGCATTAACGCTACCCTTATCCTCTGATATTTCCGGTGTGGTTACGAAAATTCCGTTTGGCGAAATATGTAGTGGATTGACTTCAATCAGTTGAACAGGTGCATAAATTCCGCAAGGGTGATACCAGCGTGCAGAAGGTTCTAAACTGTTGTCCACTCTTACCGCAATGGTATTTTTACCTTCCTGTAAATATTCTGAAATATCGTAACGAAAACTAATATAACCGTACGGTCGCTTGCCTAAATGTTGTCCGTTTATCCATACCTCGCTGTTCATATATACGCCTTCAAAATTGACATAAGTAGTGCTTGAAAGGCTCTTGTTTTTTACCTGAAACGATTTTCGATACCAGCCAATTCCGCCATCATGGTAACCTCCACCCTGTCCCTGATCACCGCCTGTTCGCACTCCTTTTTCAAACGCCCAATCGTGCGGAACATCTAAAGGCGTCCAGCTTGCATCATTGAAGTTTTCTTTGGCAAAGTTTTCCTTATCCTCATCCAGGATAAACTTCCATTGCTTATTAAAATTCGTTGTTTTTCTTTGGCTATAACCTGTAAACACAGCCAAAACCAAACATAAGATTAAAATAAATTTGAATTTAGTTCGTGTCGTCATATGCTTAGTTAATTTCTTTTAATGCTTTATTATTCTCACCAGCAGTTAATTCATTTTTTCCAAAACTCAACTTACTCCCTTCACCAATGTATAAGCTAACCTGTACTTTGTCTCCTTTGCTTTGGGTACGAACAATTCCAAAGCAGCCGTCGAATTTCAGTTTTAATTTCTTATTAATGTAACTATCTTTTGCACTATCCTGGCAAATAATGTAATCTGTTATTATTTTATCTTTCACCTTTGAAACCACGATAGCCCCAACCACCTTATCGCCATTCATTAATGCTTCCACACTTTGAATACTCGATTCACATTCGGTTGAAGGCTCAAAAACAGCTATATAAGGTTTGTTCCATGCCTCACCTTGCTGACGAACAGCCAGCACCTGCGTTTTCTTATCAATATATCCATTACGGGCCTCGCGGCTAGGAGGAGCCAATGCCTTGGTATATTCACGTGTGACACCTGCTGGCATAAACATATGCATATATCTGTCGTCGTATTTTATATCGAAACGAACCTTAATGGCTTCTTTTGTTGGAGAAGAAACTTCCGTATTTTCAAAATATCGCCAGCCAGGAGAGTGGACAACATCACCTATATCGGTTTGGTATCTGTTGGTTTGTTTTAGATCCAGAACCTTACCATTTTTATTACTTAGTTGTGTTTTGTCTCCTAAATTGTGATAGATATAATCGTGAAATTTGTTTTCATCGTTAGACTTTGAACGAAACATATCGAAGTAATATCCGGTTGTTTCACTGGTACGGATGGTGCTTAAGGTACGTTGCTGGTCGCAATTATTCACTTCATCCTTTAGAAACTGAGTAGCAAAACTAAAATTTGCGCAAATTGGCTCTTCCAAATGTTTGGGCTCAGACGCTATATTTTTGACTGTATTTTGCCAAACATTGGCCATGCCTTTCCACGACCCTTCATCACGGCCATGTGATGTCCCGTTTACAATAACAGTATTATTACCAGCATAAAGCCTAAAATAATGCTCGTGCAACGGAATTTTACGTTCTTTTACCGAAGGAGGCAAACCTGCATTGGGAGCCATTACATAACCAGCTCCATACAATTCCATTGCAATACCCGTCAAATGAGAATGTACATAATGCGCTCCGCCAATTATTCCGCACAAACCGTAGGTTTCATTGTCCTTCTCCACGGCATTCCGTTGTAAAGCCACACCTGCATGCTCAACAATCACGGTGGGTTTATTAAAATCCATATCACTTTCTACCTCCTTTGGAACAGGAAGACCCCAAAATAATTCAAGTGCTTGGAAATTATTGAAAATTTGATTTGGTGTTATACGTGGATGATAGCCTCCCTGAGCTTTATATGATAGCTGCAGTGCGAGTTCTGCTTTTTGTTGTAATTCAGCATAACCTTTTCTTTCTGCGATGCTTAAGGTATACCTGTATAGATCAGCCGTATTATCATTATTTCGTTTTGAATCCCCATATCGGACAAATTTTCTGTCTGGATTTCTTAAATAATCAAAAAGGAAATTACCTTCGAAAACATGCATATAGTCAGCAGTCACATCCATTTCTGGCTTAACTCTATCAACAATATTTAATACCATGGTAATTATGGGCATAAAACTATAACTTAATGACTCCGGCCATATACCCTGATCGGAGAACATCGGTAAAATGGTATGCTTAAATGAGTTTTGATGCCATGTTCCTGTTTCCCAAAACACATTAAACAAACGTTCGCGTTCCATGTCATCTTCAACACAAAGAATTCCGAACAAAACACCCGTTGCAGTTAAAATAGGATGGTTTGAAATGAACTTACCATGGCGATCCGGCTTACCATACTCTTGTAATACATTACCCACAATATTGGTCATTGCTTTTTGCGCTTTAACCTGATCAAACAATACATAAGCATTAGTTGCTTTATTGTATACTTTAAGGTCTGGCTTCTTCAAATAATTCCAAATGAAATCATAGGTCAGCGCAAAAGGCCCATAAGTAGTCCTGGCATCATAAAATGCAAAACCACAAATCGAAGTTGTTTGCGGGGTTCTTGGGGCTATTTCATCAACGTATGCCGCTAAAATATCTGCCGCAAATTGTGCATATTTTTCATCCTCGGTTATATAATAAAGCATCCCTGCTTTAGCGGCTAAAGACAATATTCTATTATGCCCCTGGGCAAATGGTGCCGCCTGAGACTCCGCATTCTGATGATCATTCTTTGCAAAAACAGGAATTTCTCCTAAAATAGCTCCCGGATCAGCCTGATGGATTTTTATGTGCGGATCCACTTGCGTGTGCAATTGGCAAGCGATACTTTTTGCCCAGTCGTATTTTTCTATTTTACTTAAAACTTCCTCTCGCTCATCAACCGTTGTATATATCACTGGATGCTTTAAAGACTGTGCATTTATTAATGCACTGCATAAGGCTAAAAAGATTAAAGCAAATATTTTAATATATTGAAAATTCATAAATAATATCTTGTAATTACTTTATTGTTGTTTTCTACTGACTGCCAAGTTTCTGTTCTTCCATAAAACTTAATCATCTTGTCTTTTTAAATACACCACAGCAACAGGTTGTCCTAAGACCTTTGCTGTGGTGTATTATGGAGTAAACCTAACAACTATCTTATTATTACTTTTTGAACTTCTCTTCCACGCTCGGTTATTACTTCCAGCATAAACAGTCCGTTTATATTTCTCTCCACATTAACCTCTGCTTCAGAGAAGAAAATTCCGTTTTTCACAATTGTTCCATTGAGATTATACAAATTATATTCTGCATTCTCACTTTGAATTAGTTTAATAGTGAACACCCCCTCAGAAGGGTTTGGACTAATTCTCAGGATATTTTCCACATGGGATTTGACGGCGGTATTATTTTGATAATTAGCAGTCATATTTAAAGTGGATACTACCTTTAATGTCAATGGATTATCGGTTCCTGTATAATCCCCCGACCAGGATACGAATTCATAACCTTCATCAGGAGTAGCGGTTATGGTCACCTCCGTATGAATTACGTGCTCGTCTTGTTCGGGAGTTACAGCTACCTGACCATGCTCAGATACAATATTCAGACTAAATGTCTTCCATGTCCATGTTGCAGTCACTTCCATATCTTCTGTTACCACTGTATTTTCATCGAACGTCTCACCTGTACTTGTAACCCAGTTTACAAATACCTTTTCTACCTGTGTAGGTGTTGCAGGAAGCTCGCAAGTTCCATCATTACCTGAGTATGCATTTGTAATATTTTCACCCCCATTAAAAGTGACTTTATAAGCATCTGAGGTTTTGGTCAGCTCAAAATAATCTAAATCAAAGCCATATTCCAGCATATTAAACCGTAATACATGGGTTCCTTCTTCTAAATAAATATTCCCAATAGTCTCTGTTAAATAACTACCAGAACCTGTGTTAGTCATTACTATATCACTTAAAAAAGTGATGTTTTCTTCGGGAAAAGACACCGTGAGCTGCTTAAATGCGGGGCTACGACGTGTTTGATGTCGAACCTCCAGATCATAATTTCCTGATTCCGTAACATCAATCGTAAACTCCAACCATTCACCTGTTTTAATATCACGGACTTTTGTACCATCCGAACTGATATCCACCATCTCATCCGGTCTAAATGAGGATGAATTTTGATTTAACTTGTCCCAATAGGCTATATCCTTGCCTCCATTGTCATAATGTTCGAATTCCACTCTTCCTGGAATTGGGTGAGGCAGATTATCATCGGTATAAGCCCATTGATTAGGGGTTAAAATAGTAAGTGTGCGTTCTTCCACTTCTCCCTGTGCATCCTTAGCTACAATTTTTATCAGGTATTCCAGTTCCGTCATATTTGTTAACTCGGGAACTGACGACCAAACATAAGGAGCTTCGGTTAACGTTCCAACGTTAACATCATTTACAAATAGGGTTGCTTCGGTAAAATCAGCACCCACAATCGCTTCAACATCTATATTAGATCCTTTGGCCACTTCCTGGTTATTTTCAAGATCTTTAAAACCTATAATGCGACTCATATCGGCATCGACCTCAATTACCTTTTGCCCCTTTTTGTCACTATCCGCATCAAGTGAGTGTTCGCCATAAGCCAGACTCGTTCCTTCGCCAATATATAAGGTTACATATGCCTTATCCAGTTTTTGTTCTGAACGTACAATTGCAAATCTTCCCGTAAAACTTATCCCCTCTTCGGTCCATGTAAACACCTTTGCGGCATCCTCCTGACAAATCACATAATCCGTAACTACTTTATCACCAATCTGACTGTAAACTTTAGCGCCAACAATTACATCTCCACTATATAAATGTTCTACAGATTTCACACTTGAGTTGGTAGATTTTGAAGGTTCGAAAATATGTACATAAGGTTTATTCCAGGCTTCACCTTGTTGTCTTACGGCTAGTATTTGTGTTTTTTTATTGATATACCCACCCTTTGCTTCACGGGTTGCAGGCCCAAGCGCCTTGGTATACTCACGCGCTATACCAGCAGGGGCAAACATATTCATATAGGTATTGGTTTCGTTTAAATCAAAACGTACCTGAATAGCTTCATCGGTTGCATCTGTCACATTTGTTTCTTCAAAAAATCTCCATCCCGGAGATTTTTGAAAATCACCTATGTCATTTTGGTACCTGGTAGTTGGGGAGACACTCAGCTCCGTTCCATCCATGGTTGTGATATGGATAGCATCGCCCAGGTTATGGTAGATATAATCATGAAAATTATTTGCACCAAGAGATTTTGAACGGAACAAATCAAAATAATACCCACTTGTTTCACTTGTTCTGATCGTACTCAAAGTTCGTTGCTGTTGGTCATCATTTATTTTGTCATCTAAAAACTGGGTTGCAAAACTGAAGTTAGGATTTATGGGATCCTCCAAATGTTTTGGTTCGGCAGCGACATTTACTGTGGTATTCATCATTAAATAAGAATCCGTATTCCAGGATCCTGGCTGAGTTCCGTGTGTTGTTCCATTTACAATCATGGTATTGTTACCCGCATGACGCCAAAAATAGTTTTCATGTTCAGGCTCGCTTCTTTCGGCCAGGGTTTTGGGCAGTCCCGCATTTGCTGCCATAATATAATCAGCTCCGTAAAGCTCCATGGTTATACCTGTACAATGCGAATGTACATAATGCGCTCCTCCAATGATACCGCACAATCCGTAATCTTCATTGTTCTCTTCTACATAATTACGCTGAAGAGCTACACCGGCATGCTCTATTATAACAGTTGGTTTTTGGAAGTCTATTTCACCTTCAATGGTTGTAGGAATATCAATACCCCAGAACAATTGATCAAAAGCCCTGTAGTTACCAAAAGTAGTAATCGGAACAATGGGATTATAGCCACCCTCAGCATCATAACCATGCCTTAAAGCGACTTTCGCTTTTTGTATATAAGCATCATATCCTCTTCTGGTAGCCAAATTTAAGGTATAACGGTAAATTTCACCGGTTTTGTCAATGTCTCTATGAGAATCACCATAACGAACAAAACGTCTATTGGGCATCCTGAGGTTATCGAAAAGAAAATTACCATCGAGAATTCGCATATTATCATCCATCACATTCAACTCCGGCTTAAGGCGATCAACAATATTTAGTACCAATGTAATGTTTTGCATAAAGCTATAGCTTACCGCTTCCGGCCAAATACCTTGTTCCCCGAACATTGGTAAGATGCTTTTGGTAAATGAATTCTGCTCCTTTGTTCCAACCCGCCAGAACACATCAAACATCCTTTCTCGCTCATTATCATCTTCCACACACAGAATGCTAAACAAAACACCGGGAGCCCTTAATATAGGGTGATTGCTTACCACTTTGCCATATTTAGTATCTGCTCCTCCATGCTCATGCAAGGCATTCATGGCAACATTATAAACTGCTTTTTGCGCCATAACATTATCAAAAGCCACTTTAGTACTGGTAGATTTCTGATATACCTTGGTGCCCGATTGCTTCAAATAATTGACCATAAAATCATAAGCGATGGAAAACTGCACATATCCGGCCCGAGGATCATAAAAGTTACTTCCACTCATTGCTGTATTTGCAGGAGTTCTCGGAGCTAGCTGTTCGATATAATACCATAGGATATCTGCTGCAAATTGCGCATATTTTTCTTCACCTGTTACGTAATACACCATGGCAGCATAAGATGCATAATTCAACACTTTGGAATGCTTAGCATTATTTGAACTGGCTGCAGCTTCAGATAAATTATCATCTGATGCAAGGACAGGTATGGTATTTAAAATAGCATCCGGGTTGCTTACATGCGTATTGACTTTATCATCAATGGCCGCTTTCGCTTTTGTGATTATACTTTCGGCCCAGGTATAATTTTCAATTTTCGCTAATACTGTAGGTTTGTCTTTTGGTGTAGTCCAAATTACAGGATGTTGCAAGGATTGCGCAAAAGAAGAAGCTGCCAATAGCCATACACACAACAACCACCCAATTTTCGTTTTAACTATTTTCATTTTGTAGATTTTTTTTGATTCTAATTTTCGTCTGGATAGAAAGAGGTTCTGTCAACCGGAAATTGCTTCTCCAGTAGTTTTTTCATTCTAACTTCTACCTTTTTATATTCAGGATTTCCTGCAAAATTCTCCTTTGCCACCTGAAGGTTTTCTTCATATCTATAAAGCTCAGCTCCTTTTACATCTTGCGTTATGCCGTTACGCCATTCGGTATAACGCCACTCGCCATCCGTACAAGTAATACCCATGGCCTTACCTCTTGCATATAAACTGTAAGCCCCTTTATCCCATTTTAATTTTGGGTTATCCACCAATGGCAATAAACTTTTACCTTCAAGAGGATGTGTTTTTAATCCCCATAGCTCAGCTATTGTGGGAAATAAATCGACATTTTCGACTAATGCATCGGATTTTACATTAGTAACCCTGTCTTTATAACCTGTTTCCCGACTGATAATCATGGGCACATGCACATCCAACTCAAAATTCGTATGCTTACACCACGCTCCATATTCACCTAGTTTCCATCCATGATCGCTCATTAACACAACCACGGTATTTTTTCTTAAGTCCAACTCTTCCAAAGCCTTCATTATCCTTCCCATTTGCGCATCCATATAGCTCACACAGGCATAATAGCCGTGTTTTAGATCTCTCGACAGGTCATCATCCAAAAGTCCTTCTTTAGGAATTCCATCATAATTTCGCAATTCTCCCCAGCGGGTTAATGCCAGTTGGTGCATACCTATAGGTGTCGTTTTTTCAGGCACTGTTAAATCGTCTTTGTTATAAAGATCCCAATATTTTTTGGGTGCATTAAATGGTAGGTGGGGCTTAGTTAAGCCCACGAACATCAAGAATTTTTTATCCTTAATTTTATGCAGTATCTCAATAGCTTTGGTTGTTGCACGCCCATCCTTATAAGCGTCATCACCTACATCAGCACATTCAAAAGGAGGTCCATTGCCTTTGACTCCTGCCTTTTTTAAGCTATCGATGATGACTAAACTTTCAGGCTTCACCCATGAATTTATTTCTTTAGGGATATGTATAGAAAAACTCTCCATATCATCATGCCCATGATGATAAACTTTTCCTACACTAACTGTTGTATAACCTCTCTCTTTGAAAAACTGAGGCATAGTCACCATATCCTTATGCACCTTACGAAGTGGGGTGAATATAGAATAAATGCCAATGGACTCCGGTCGCAAACCAGTCAGTATACTCATGCGCGAAGGTGCGCAAATGGCTTGTTGCGCATAGGCATTGTTAAACAAAACACCGTCTTTAGCCAGTGCATCAATGTTAGGACTTTTAACAATATCACTTCCATAACATCCTAGTTCTGCTCTTAAATCATCTACTAAAAAAACTACCACATTGGGTTGTGCTCCTTTTGCAAAAGTGAAATGGCAGCAACCTATGGTTGCGAAAAATATTGCCAGTCCCAAAAACATTGTCCTTAATTGTGCCATTTTTTATACCGTAATCGTAAATTATAAATAGATGAATGGTTGGTTTGAATCGAAATTTGCCTTTCTGATTCACAATACTAAATAAGTTACTTGCGAAGCAATCTTTGTTAAGTTTTGTGCCCCATTGTGTAAACATTAGGTCACAAGTGAATAAATGTTTCACAATGCAACATATGTGCTGTTCGTAAGCTTGGTCGGCATCTGCCTCTACAGTATTAACTTTTAAGCGCTTTACGCCATTTTAGGAGTTAAGGAACGACTCCTTATACGCACATTGCGGCACAGAACCGTTCCATAGAACTTCCTGAACGTTCTACTCACCGAAACCGGACCCGTGAATTCATGTTTTTAAGTCAGGGAAACACTAGAATTCCGCTCATAAAAAAAGCTGTCCTGGTTAAGACAGCTTTCTTCACTTTTCAAATATAAAAACTACTTATTAAAACATAATTTTCTGCGTTTTTCCGTCGTACTTTATGATATATACTCCTTTAGGCGAAGTTGAAATATCCACTAACTGACCTTTACCTTCAGCTACAGCCGATCCTGAAATTGAATACACAGCCCAGTCTGTACTTTCTTTTAAATTAAAAATACCATTGGTACTTGGTACTGGATATACATAATTGGTTGATTCTTTCACCTCATCACCAATAGCAGTTGGAACACCACCCACATATTCTAAAATCCACTTATAATGGTTGTGGTTTTTATTTGTGTAGAGGCCCATACCAATGTCAAATGCATCGCTACTTTTAACATTAAAAGCCCTTACAACACCTGTATTTGGTCCACTTGCAGGCGTTACGCTTAAATAATATCTTTCAGTATCGCCATTGCCATGCACATTATCAACCGTTTCAACAGTAATAAGCGCGTCTGCCTGATTTATATCGCCAGTTAAATCACTGGTTTTTGCGGTCCCTCCATTTACTCCAATTAAAAAACGTTGTCCATCACCCGTAAACAAATTGAATTTACCAGAATTAGCAACATTAGGAACCAAGTTAAAAAGAATATCTGATCCTGTAATAACATCTGTTGCTAAAATATCATCACTGTTTGCATCATAAGACATATAGGTTTCCTGACCAAAATTTTTCAAACGATATTGACCTTCTCCTTGATATTGTGCACTTACACCAAAAAAACCCAGCATTAAAAATGCTACTAAACTCGTTAATCGTAAATTTTTTTTCATCCTTTTAAGTTTCTTAATTAGTAATTAGATTAGAATTATCCCATACAATTACTTGCCTTTCTATAACGAATGGCTTGCGTATACCTTTAATTGAGATTACAGTATCTAAGTAAAGAAACCTAGAGGAGTTTCACTTGTAGCAATGTTGCTTAAAACGAAAGTTTTATGTCAAAAATGAACATTTATAGCAGCATGCTACACTTGTTCATATTAAGCAAAGAATATTTAGCTGATTTTAGGTTTTTAACATATATGCAAGTCGGGTTTTAATTTGATTTGACAACCTGACTTGCCTTATAACCAATCCGATGTGCTTTTACCATTAATGAAGCTCCTTTGGCAACACCAAATGGTTTTTGGTACACCGTCCAGCTTTGGGGTACATTTCCACCTTGGTCAATAACTTTATATCCTATGGATGCTCCTTCTGTGGCACAAGTAATGGTAATTTTGCCATCCTTGAATTCAATCAAAGGCTTCGCTGTTTGAGGCTGCTCTTTACTACCTTTCCATAGTTGTTCAATAAGTTCAGCTTCAGGCAGGTTGGGTTGGTCGCCAATTTCTTTTATCCAACGATCCATTTCAGTCCTTAATTCCATTAGTTTTTCCTTATAATCGGGATTATCCGCCAGATTATTTAACTCATAAGGATCATTTTCACAATCAAACAATTCCTCTTTAGGTTTCGTTTTGCGAAACCATTGCATTTGAATACTATCCAATTTACCGGCATCACGCAAACGCAATAGCTCTTGCATGGCAGGAATTTGTTCCCGGTAAGCGAGAGGCAAATAATATCCTTGCTCCGGCCTGTAGTTGCGAATATATTTGAACTGTTTATCTCTGACAGCACGCAAGCAATCTGTTACTTCATCAAAACGGTCGGCTGCTGCATGGATATATTTTCTTACTTCTATTTCTCTATCATCTCCTAAAAAAGCTTGTCCTTGCATGTAATCGGGTGGGGTAATCCCAGCTAGAGAAAGCAGTGTTGGCGCAAAATCCACAAAACTTATCAACTGGTTATCTTTGCTTGCGGCAAGCTGCTTATTCGGAAAGCGAATAATCATAGGTGTATTCAGTCCGGAGTCATAAATTAATCGTTTTTGCCTTGGTAAGGGGCCTCCATGGTCTCCGTAGAAAAAAATGATTGTATTCTCCAACAGACCATCATCCTCTAATTGTTTCAACACCGCTCCAACCTGTCGGTCCATTTCAACAATATTGTTATACATCTTATACATATCTCTGTGCGTTACCTCATTCTGGGGCAAATACGGAGGGATTTTGAATTCAGTATTTTTAGATAAGTGAACTGATGTTTCTTCCTCTGTCATTCGTCCGGATGCCCATTTATAACTTGTATCACCTGCCTGGTAATGCCTGGTTTCTATATATCTGTAACCATAAGGTTCAAACAAACCGGATTCATGCGTTTCCGTAAAATTGAATATGGCGTAGAAGGGCTGTCCTTTTTTTCTATTGCGCCAATGTGCATAAGGACTGCTTTCGTCCCAGGCTGTACATGGCGCTCTAAACTGATAGTCTTCTTTATAATTATTTGTACAGTAATATCCATTTACACGAAGTAATTCGCTAACCATCCTTACGTCTGAAGAAGGCACTCCTTCATACTTTTTTAGCCCCGTTTGCTCAGTATTAGATCCTGTACGCATATTGTTTGTGCCCATACCTGTTGGGTACATACCGGTAGCAATAGCCGACCTGCTCGGGGCACATACTCCCGAAACGGAATACAAGTTCGGATATATGATTCCTTCTTCTGCCAACCGACTTAAGTTAGGTGTTAAAACAGTAGAATCACCGAATGCAGGAAGCCAAGGCCCCATGTCCTCTGTTACCAACCACAGGATATTTGGCCTCTCCGCCAATTTAATTTGATTGTACTCTTTTGAAATTTGAAGCGTTTCGTTTTCTATATCTATAAATGATATTAAACTTATACTTAAAATTGAAATTGTAATAACGATATAACTTTTAACCTTCATATACTTTGATTTTTAAAAATCGGATCAACGTAAAAAGCGACTATTCTTTATAATCCTTTACTCCAGGGATAATACGCAAGTGAACATCGTTATTATCAACCGGCCACTTTTGTATCATTAGCTGTTGTCTGGCACTGTTCCAGCATACATCTGCCGGATTACTTCCTATATCCATTTTAACGACATCTAATCCAGTTGTCTTTAAAGGATTATGACAAAGTATAAATGAATCGTTTATCACCACAGTAAATCCGTCTGGATAATGTCTGTTTGCACCAACAAATATTTTTGAAACCCCTTTAGAATTATCACTTTTAATAAACACATCGAGGCTCCTGGTTGCAAAATCGTATTTAAACGATTGAATGTCCCCGGCTATGCTTTGAGGATACGGACGAGCAATTATATCGGTTATATATTTTCGTTCTGCGGTACCCACTGCATGTTTATCGGTAAAAATTGCCCAGGTTGAAGGTCCGCCCGGCAAAAAGTTCTGCATTCTGGGATTACCTGAAAACCATGCCTTAATGGTATTAATGCCCAGGCTATCGAACAATTCTGCAGTTCGAATGTAAAAATCCATATAATTTAATTGACCCAGCCTGCCTGACATGGTAGAGTCGGTTCTACTAAAAGTAGGGAAACCCCATTCACCTATAAAAACAGGCGCTTTTAATATCTTTGATTCTTTCTCGAATCTTAAGAGGGTTGGTTTAACTAACTCCTTTTGATTTTGGTAAATATGTGGTGCAAACAGAATCTTCTTTCTTTTAATAGGGCTAGAGAACTCTGCATATTGGTTACCATTTATTGCCTCGCCTTTGTTCATAAAAATAGATTGAACAAGGCAGTATTTGTCAGGATTTATTTTTTGAGACGTATCAATTAAACGCTGATAGTAAGGGATTAGATATTGATTTGTTAAGTCATCATAACTAATATCCATAGCAAGTTTTCTCGGTTCGTTGACAATATCATAGCCTACAACAGCACTTATATTTTTGTACCGATTCCAAACAACCTTCCAAGCATCCAGGTATTTTTCGTGTACCTTGTCTTCGTTGACCCAGAATTTTTCCCAGGAAAACTCTTTCACCCCATAAACAGTCATTTTAAATACTGTATTCATTCCGGCATTTGCGCCTAATTGCACCAGGGTGTCCAATTTCAACAGGTAATTAGGGTCAAGGCTGGCTCCGGGGAAGTCGCCCAGTTTACCCAGCTCCAAACGGACCACTTGATAATTTGCCCCAAGACGAACCATTCGGGTATAATCATCTTCAGAGAAAAAAGTATTATTGGTTACGACAACAAATCCGCGACCTATCACATGTCTTCCATGAGCATCTCGAAGGGCATGTTTTAATTGAGCTGATAATTCAAACGTTGAAATAACAAGGATAACTAATAGTAGTATTTTTTTCATTGAGGAACAAATTTAAGATAGTCTGATATTTGAGTATAAAACATGACCCCTCCAATTAGAAATATTAGAGGGGTCAGTTGGAAAACCTAATTCATTATTAGTGCCTTACCCTGAAAGTTCTGCCATATTCTGGCTGAATATTCGATTAAGGCATGTAAGCAAAATTTTAATTATTGAAATAACTTAAATAATCTCTGGTTTCGTTAACACCATCCCTTACCCTGTTTCTGAAAACAAGTTTAGTAGAAATGTGATAGATTGTATCATTGCCAACTTCAGGCTTTTGGTACTTAAAGTTAAGCATAAAGTCTCTTGTTGACGAATCATATGTATTTTCGCCATCTGCCTCTACCACTGGCTCTCCTTCGATAGATTGTAATGAAACATTACCATCCTGAACCGTGATATTAAACTTTAAACCACCATTAAATGATGTAGTTGCACCGGTGGCCTCTACCTGGAAAGGAGCTAAGGTTGCCAGTCTCCAGGCACTATCATCGCTTTCGTTTTTATATTCTTCGGTTGTTGTTTTATCCTCAAGCACAGTCCCTTCTATTTCGCGCCTAATAACGGATTCGTCGAATAAATAGTATCCATCGACTCCACACATATATTTAACTGAGATATTAACAGAATCTTTACCAATAGAATCTAAAGATGTAGCAAGTATTTTAACCGGAAGCGTGTATGTTCCGTCCAACGACAATGGGTCGCTCAAAAACGCCACTGAATCCATCACCACATCGAAAAAACCTAAGAACTCCCCTTTAGGAATAATAGTTTGAAACGTGCCACTTAATTCATCTGCATTATAAAAAGATGTTGGCATTAGCTCGCGCAAATCATCTTCCTCCTCAAAAGCCAGACCGCTTTGGTAAATCATAAAATCCACAGTTCTGTCTTCTGTATTCGTCAATTCACCAGCCATTGCTACACCTACCTTAAAGTTCAATCCCTCGCCAACAACTACGGTACGGCTATGGTTCTCGAAAGAAGCAAAGTATGCAATCGTATCCAAACTTGGATCTAAGTACTCATCATCATATTTACATCCGGTAAATGCAATAACGATCAGTGCAAATATTATTTTTCTCATCATTTCTAGTTTTAAATAGTGAACAAAACTACCACCCTTTGTTATTTATAAGAGTACCACTTGTTTTAATAATTTCAGTATATGGAATAGGCATGTATGGAGATGCAAACGACCTTGTTTCAACCGGACTCTCAGAATATATGCCGTAAGCAGGCGTTTCGATTAAACTTTTGTCCTCAACGCCGGCACTCCATCTTCTTAAATCCCAGAACCTGAAATCTTCGAAACACAACTCTACTCTTCGTTCGTTTCTCACAACATCAATAAAAGCTTCTTTTGTTGTAACGGTTGGCAAATACTGATCATTTCCTTGCCCTAATGCTCTATCTCTAACCTTGGCTAAAATAGTTCTGGCGCTATAACCAAACTGAGCATCATCAGGGTCTCCGGTAGCTTGAACAGCTGCCTCGGCAAAGTTTAAGTATAACTCTGGTCGGCCTAAAAGATACACCGCTCTGGTAGTCTTAACTTGATTATTGGCTTCTAAACTAACACTTGAATCCAATAACTTTTGAAGGTAATAACCCGATCTTGTCGCATTTTGGTCAGAACCAAAAGCATCCAATCCGCCAGTTAAAGTACTTAATGTAATTCCTCCAAATGATTCTCCATGATGCACAACAGCCTTTTCCAGACGAGTATCGCGCCCTGCAAACTGTGCATCCTCGTCAAAAGTAACTGTTGGAGATGTCCCTTTGGGGTACCCATCAGACATAGGAAATGCATCCACTAAATTTTGTGCGGGATTAAATTTCCCCTGACCTCCATTCATTCTCGGAGCAAAATTCTCTCTTTCTAAAGTATTATCATCTTCAACAATGGGTCCTCTAAAAAACAAATCCGGGTTGGTAAAGTCAGTACCATTGTTCAGGTTGTTTTTGCTGTAATAAGCCGATAAACTCATTAAGTCATCATCGCCAATTGCCTCGATAGCCTCTGCAGCAGCAGTTGCCGCTTTATTCCACAGTTCGTTGCTATTGCTCACATTAAAGGCAGGGCTTGCCTGATATAAATAAGCTCTTGCTTTTAGTGCCAGGGCTGCAATACCCGATCCTCTTCCTGCATCAGTTAATAAACCAACATCGAGGCTACCGGTACTTTCTGAATATTGCAGTGGTAAGTATTCAAAAGCCTTGTCACAGTCGTTTGAAATTTGCTGAACACATTCTGCGTATGTATTTCTTGGTAAGTTTAAATCATCAGAATACTCAAGATAACTGGTTGTAATTGGAAATCCATAAGCAACTCCATCTTCAGCCACTCCACCATATTTCTCCAACAAATCCATTTGATACCAGGCTCTCAGAAAGTAAGCTTCACCTAAGGTCAAGTAAAACTTTTTAAGGTTTACATCTTCGTTTAAATCAAATCGAACAGGCGTAGGCACAGCCTTTGTTTCATCAAGCACCATTTTCTCCAAAAACCAGTTTATAGTGTTGATATTCTTGTAATTTGTTTCCCAAATATCATCATCTAAAGGATTGCTTTGGGTGGTAATACCACCTCTGGCTGCTTTTGATTCATTATAAGAATCCTTGTTTACAATGGCATTATCAGTAGCAGCTTCATAACTAAAATTAACTCGTTCTGGTAAGTCCTGATATGCTTTATAAAAGAACCCTAGAAAGATATCCCTGTCCTGCAGTGCTGTTTCGGTAGGTATCGACGAGTCTGTTACCGTATCTAAGAAATCATCACATGAAACCAAGGTTGCCATGCTTATGATTGTTAGAAATATATATTTAAGTAATCTCATAATATTCTATTTTAAATTTGTGATTTAGAATGAAATTGATAATCCACCAGCATAAGTGCTAAACAATGGGAATGCAGTTACACCTGCGCTTAGAGACTCCGGATCTAAATCCTTGATTTTTGATGCTGTAAACAGGTTGCTACCATATACATAAAGTTTAACCTCACCTAACTTTAAAGAATTGCTTACATTTTTAGGTAAAGTATAAGATAAGGATACATTCTTTAACTTTAAAAACGAACCATTTACAATCCAGTAAGTTGAACTTTTTGTATCGTTAGTTGGTGTACCTGTTGTTAGCAATGGATGATCGTTTCCGTTAGGAAGCCCCTCTATAACAGCCTTAGAGTATTTGCGAGTACTATATGCATGATAATACTTTAAAGTTGATCCGTCATTTAAATTACCGTTCAGCCTACGATCATATTTTCCATAACCTAAGAAAGAAGCATACAACTGCAGGTTTTTATATCCGATTTTCATATTGGCTCCATACATTAAACGAGGAGTTGAGTTACCAATTACTTTTTCATCGTACTTGTCGATCACTTTATCTCCATTCACATCTTCATATTTGATGTTTCCTACTCTTAAATCGGAGGGACTCACACCAGAAGGAATCGCTAAATCACCTGTAATAGCATTATCAATATCCGCTTGTGTATAAAAACCAATGGCATTATAACCTCTGATATCATCGGTAGCATCACCTACTCTACTGTAGTTTGGATCATATGCTTCATCAATCTTTATTTTCTCGCTTTTTGACATGGTCATATGTGTACCTATATCAAAGGTCCAATTTTTAGTTTTGGTTCTGAAATAAAGTTCTGCTTCGGTACCTTTCAAACTTGTTTCTCCAAAATTTTGCTGAGGCAAAAACACATTGCCTCCTAATATAGATGGTGTTGTATTACCACCTTTACTTAAAGTACCGGAGGTTAAGTAATCGAAATAACTAACTTTTAAACCTAGTGCCTTTAACAAACGAGCTTCGATATTAACATCTACCTCCCGTATGGTCGGCCAATCCAGATTATTATTAGCTATTTGAGCAAATTGAGAACCCGACAAAGGAAGAGATGCTTTATTAAGCGTATAATTACCTGAACTGGCATCCCAACTATCCATCCATAAACGATGAGCTATATTACCATCTCCCATAATGCCCCAAGTGGCATTTAATTTTAAATAATCAATTAATGAATTATCCTTTAAAAAGTCTTCTTTCGAAACAACCCATCCAGCTCCTAACGCAGGAAATAATTTAAATCGGTTGTCCTTCTCATAACTACTGGAACCTGCGTAATTAAGCACTCCCTCAATGTTATATTTACCTTTGAATGTGTAGTTTGAACGCAAGGTAACATTTTGCCTTCTGTAGTCATCTAACCTTCTTGCCAAGAGCTCTTTCGACATTAGAAAAAGCAAATCGGCATCCACTTTATGGTCTCCCATTTCTTTTTTCCACGAAGTCAATACATTTAGCGCCCAACGCTTAGAATATTCATCATCACCAATAGTTTGGCTGGTTGCCAGTTTCTCAGCTTGTATTTCATTTATAGCTATAGGATTACCTTCTTCATCAAATGAGCCAATTTCGTAAATACCTACTGTATTGCTGCTATTTAAGTTTTGCTGGTGATATATGTCAAATGCAAAATTAGGTTTAACTTGTAAACCTTCTACCAGGTTATCCAGTTTAAAAACAAACCCTAAATTGGCTTGCATCTGCGCATAAGTCTCTTTGATATATCCACTTCTTACCTGTGCTCCATAAGGATTATCTTTAAACGTTGATGTACCTCCCAAACTATCCGGTGCCACAAAAACAGGGTATGCATTTGGGTATCGAGATGACAGTGTATTAAAACCTGCAATGATAGGACGATCATCGTCATTATTTGTTGAATTGGACTTGTATGCACCAAATCCCTTAGAATATTCTCTATCTCCAAGGTAACCACTAAAGTCGGCTAATACGGTTATATTCTCATTAAACTCAGCATCCAGGTTAGCTCTTAAGTTGTATATGTTCATGGTAGTTTGTTTGCTGCCATACTTCTCCAAACCACCTTCGTTTTGAACACCTGCCTGAAAATAATACTGGGTCTGGTCTGTGCCTCCAAAATACTCGGTACTTACACGAGTGATGTCCATTGAGTTATTCAAAAACTCATCATAATAATCCACATCAGGATACTGTAATGGGTTCGACTGGCTGGCATACGCAGCTATAGCTTCATCGCTATACCCTAGTCCGTCCGGAATTTCACCAGCATTATCATTTCTGAGTGCCTGATTGTACTGAGTAGCAAATTCAGCCGCATTCAAATAATCAGGTAACCTGGTTGGCATTTTAATACCCCGCTGAACTTTTGCTTTAAACTGGTTTTTGCCAACCACTCCTCGCTTGGTTGTAATCATGATAATGCCGTTCGACATTCTTCCTCCATACATTGATTTAGTAACCGGATCTTTTAGCACCTTAATGTCCTTAATCTGTTCCATGCTTAAATTAGCAAACGGACGTTCAAAGCCATCAATCAATACAATATAGTCACCATAACTACCTCGTATATACGTCATGAAATTATCCTCATCAGAATCAATGGTTGTAATATCATAACCGATATTACCATTCTTCTGTAACATAAACAATCCCGGCAACTTCCCAGCTAAAGCTTCACGAACATCCAAAGTCGGATAATTTTCCAAATCCTCTCCGGAAACAGTATTCTGATTTCCGACAAAACGGTCTTCACTTCTTTCGCCAAATAATACTTCAATCTTATTGATGACAGTATCTTTGGGGTTCTCTGTTTTTACGGCAGCATCCTGAGCAATAGCATTTGCATGAAAAAACATACCCAAAACTACCGCGAACACTGCTTTATAACTATATTTATATAATATCATTTTTATTACTTTTTTAATTAAATAAACAGTCAATCCCTACTACCATCCGGGGTTTTGCACGAAATCAGGTCCTAAGAAAGTATCTGAATTCTCGATTGGGAATAAATAATGTTGTTCTTGATAATAAAGCTGATAAGTTTCGTCTATACGAACTATAGAATATTCAAATTCATCTGCTCCAGTCTTTTTAATATACATCCCCATCTGTTCCAACGTTTCTGCTTTATCTAAAATGCGCCATCTGCGTAGGTTGTAAAAACGTTTATCTTCAAAAGCTGTTTCTACACGATATTCGTTACGGATTTTTTGTTCAAATTCGTCAATGCTTCCAATGGTTAATCCTGGAGTAGAATTATCATACGCAGGCATATCTACTCTGGCTCTTAATTCGTTTAAAACCTCTACTGCCGACATACTAAAACCTGGTGCCGGAGTGGTTGGACCATATGCGCGGTTAGCCGCTTCTGCATAAAACAAGTATAAATCTGCTAAACGAATAAAGTTAAACATGTGTGATGTTTTGGCATTGTTCTTAAAATTAGCATCCGCTTTAAGTTTCCAGTTATAATAACCTGTAATGGTATATCCTTTTTGAGAACTACCTTGAGCATCCAACTTAAGTTCTTCCGCTGCTTTATTATCGTATGATTCGTTCCAGATTTGAACGTTTCTGCCCAGTCTGGTTGTCATTGGGTTTGCTTGACCGTTATACACAATCGACATATCAAACCTTGGGTCTCTACCTGTATGGTTAATACCATCTCCGGTATAAGGAGTTGTTTTATATTCGGCTGACGTTGGATCAATAGGGTCACCATTGCTCCATGTAAAACATTGAGCCAGGTTTTCAGTTACAGACTCCGCAGCGGCACCACTACCAAAAGCTTTGGATCTAATGCCTGAATACCACCAATCAGGCTGACCTTTTTTCCATTGTTTATCTTTATGAAAGATTCCGAATAAGATTTCCTGGAAAGTCTCCTCTACACAACCATGAAATAAATTGCGCCATTTATCTTTTTCTATTAATTGATAGTAACCGGAACTTTTTGCGGCAGCTAATGCTTCACCAGCTGCGATGGCAGCATCTTCCCACATTTTTTGATTGTTAGTTGGGTTTGCAAAAGGACTGGCTGCAAACAGTAAAGCTTTTGCTTTATAAGTTAGAGCGGCTACTCTTGAAGGGCGTCCCCATTCTGCTGAAGCTACAATCGTTGGCAAGTATTTTGCTGCCATATCAAACGACTCTGCAATATTCTGCATGGTTGTTGCGTAGTCATCACGTGGTAAATCCATATCACCAGAAGGATCCATAGGCCCATCAAGCCATGGCATACCTCCCCAATTCTGTACTACCTGAAAATAAAAGTGTCCTTTCATAAAATAGGCTAAACCTAAAATATTGGCTTTTTCTTCTTCAGTGGCATCAATCAACTGATCGATATTGGTGATTGATAGATTTGCGATACGTATCGCTTTCCATTTTACATCCCATCTGCGCCATTGGTTTGGCATCCATCTAAAATCTCTATCATTTTGAGCAGCAATAAAATCTCCTCTTCTGATATTATACATTTTATCAGATGTTAATTTTAAATGCGCTGGTGTACAATCATCAGTAATGCGGTCGCGCGATCCATTCATTTGTAATGGAAGACCGGTTGCTGTTTCCTTTTCACTTGCCCAGGCTCTGTCATCCCAAGGGTCACAATCCCAATAACTTGGTATCAACAATTGATCAACAAACTGCTGAGCCATAGTATAATCACTAAATACCTCTTCCTTGGTAAAGGATTCGGAATCCGGAGATTTATCTAAATAATCTTCACATGCTGTAGTCAGCATCACCAACAACATGACAGATAATATATATAATATTCGTTTCATTTTTCTGATTTTAAGAATCATTAGAAATTAACTTTTACTCCTAAATTTATCCTTTTAGGTAAGGGATAATTATTATTAACAGTAGCGCTCGGCTCTGCTTCCGGGTCACCCAGCTTAATTTCAGGTGCATAAGTTAGCAGGTTCGTTCCTTGAACATATAGACGAGCAGAAGACAAACCCACTTTTTTAATTACATTTCCTTTGAAGTTATACCCTAGCTCTACCGATTTAAGTCTCGCATATTTTGCATGAACTCTATTCTTTTGAGCCCCACTCCAAACGCCCCAGTTGGCATACTCAGCATCTCTATTGTCAGGTGTCCAAACATCAGTCCTTCCTTTTATTAAGATTCCCTGTTTTGTGTAGTTGTTAACCGGGTTTGGTTGCAACGCGCTTCTGGTAACCTGCGTAGCCCCTTGAACCAGGAAGTTGAAATCGAAGTTGCCCACTGCCAATCCGGCAGTTAACCCAAATGTATAACTAGGACGGTTGGCATAACCATATGGTACAACATCGTTGCTGTTTATTACACCGTCACCATTAAAATCCAATACCATGTCTCTACCAACAACATCCAGCGTACTCATCCCAACAGAATAGTTTAATAACTCATCCATATTCTGGTAGTAACCAATGTTGTACGAACTTCTTACCTGACCGATGGGCATTCCTTCCGTTTTTAAGTAATCAGGAGTACCTGCTGGTTCATCTCTTTTTACAATACGGTTTTCATTAAAGTTAAAATTGGCATTTACCCAATATCGAATTTTATTTACTTGTTTATTTAGACCTGCCACAATCTCGTAACCGTGAGATTTTGTTTCTCCAATATTTTGAGCTTTCATATCTTGACCAAACAAACTTGAAATTGAGTTACGCTCCATCAAAATACCATCACGCTTCTCATTAAATAAGTCCACCGAAAAAGTGTAAGTATTATTTTGGAAACCCATTTCAAAACCTAAGTTATTTTTAATGGAATGTTCCCATTGTGCGTATGGGTTTGCTACTTTATCTTCTTTTATGGTTTTTACCTCACTGCTGCTGCTTATATCTCCAAGGTTATAACCTTTTGAGTTTTCATAAGCTTCTTCGTATAAAAAGCCAGCTATAGTAGCATCACTACCCGTTTCACCATACGAATAACGAATTTTAAAATTATTCATAGCCGGTAACAAATCAGCCATAAAAGGCTCCTTAGCCACATTCCACCCTATAGCATAAGCAGGAAAAATACCAAACCTGTTATTTGGTGCAAACTGCTCAGATCCACTAATACCCACACTCAACTCTAACATATATTTGTTCTTAAAGTCGTAGGTTGCACGTCCAACCCATTCCTCTTCGTAATGTTGGAATGCAGATCCTGATTGCCATTCGCGTCTTTTAAACAAAGCAAGCCCGCTTACATTATGGGATCCGAAATTACGACGGTAATCTAACCTGGTTTGGTACACCATATCTTTAACTGGATTACCGTTTCTTCTTCCTGCACTGTAGTAGGCTGGTCTTATAATTGATTCATTATCTTCTGATTTAGCAATAAACCTTGTCCAGTCGTAATCATCTTCTCCATTATATTGAAATACATAATAATCAGCGGAGTAATTAATTTTACCTGCATTGTAGTAGGCTTTGCTGTTATACGAAATCATCGCAGATGCAGAAAGCCCTTTTGTAATAAAACCCAGATCTTGTTTCAAGGTAAAATCGGTTCCTATTTGATGATTGGTATTACGACTTGAACCAGAGTAGTTATGCAAGATATAAGGTGTTTTTTCACCTAACTCGATGTTACTCCCCGCTAAACGATCTCCTAAATAAGGCCAATCTTCATCAGGATACTGCTCTACAAATTCAGCTGGATAGATATATGGTGTATCATAAGGAGAGTTGTACATGATAAAACTAGGTATATAAGTATAAGTCTCGCCGGGTGTATTGGTTTGTCCAATGTTACCTCCTGAAGATAATTTTACCGTAGTAGATTCTGTAAGTTTAAAATCGAAGTTCATACGGAAAGTATAACGATCATGGCTATAACCTGCATCGTATTGCGTTTGTGGATCGGAATTAAACAAACCACCTTCGTGCACTGCTCCTAAAGAAACAAAGTACTTTAATGTTTTTGTACCTCCCCTGGCAGAAACGTTTACTTTATGATCTTTACCCCAATCTTTTAGCATAAAATCAGAAGGGTCAGAATCGGGATATATATACGGCATATCCTGAATACGATAATGCTCCAAAATTTCGTCACTTACAACTTTACCCCATTCTTGTTTATTTCTATATACATCGTTTATGGCAACAAGTGTATTATAGGAGTTTTCGACCTCGCGCTTAAAAGAAGGTTTCGTAAAAGTCATCTCGGCATTAACCGAAATCTCCATCCTACCTAACTGTCCTCGCTTTGTAGTCACCAATATTACCCCGTTTGCACCTTTAACACCATATACAGCAGTAGCCGAGGCATCCTTAAGTACCGAAATACTTTGCACTTCAGACGGATCAATATTACTCATACTTCTTTCTACACCGTCTACTAAAATTAACGGTTGGTTATCTCCGCTAAATGAAGATTGACCACGTACATATATTTTAGCATCCGTATCTCCTGGCATACCTGATTGCTGAACAGTTACTACACCGGGAGCTTGACCTGACAACGCATTGGAGATGGTTGACTGTCCTGAACGTGTTAGTGCCTCTCCCTTTACTTGAGATATGGCACCTACAACACTTTCCTTTTTCTGGGCACCGTATGCTACCACCATTACTTCCTCAATAATTTCGGTATCATCTTTTAATACAATATTAAAATTGGTTTGTGCTCCAATAGTGATTTCCTGGTTTGCATAACCTATAAATGAAACTAATATCACATTAGCATTTCCAGGTACCGACAAATTAAAAACACCATCAAAATCGGTAATTGTACCGATTGTAGTTCCTTTTACCATAATGGCAGCTCCCGGCACAGGTTCTCCTTGTGGGTCCTTAACTGTACCTGTCAGAGTTTTTTCATCTTGTTGTACAACAACAAATGGAGAATTAACTTTAGTCTCTTCCTTTTCGCTAGCCATTATAGAAACCGATGAGCCTAAAATTAATATTAGACACAAATTCATGGATAGAACTATTTTTTTATAATTCCCAATAATGGGAACCCAGTTCTTACTTCTTTTCATAAATTTATTGATTTAATTTACACTTAAATTTAACATTCATTTCTTAAAACCTATCAGAGATATAAACCTTTACACCATATCTCTTATACACTTTCACTTATTTAGTCCATACTCATTAATTTAAAATTCATGATAAATACAACTCTCAGCATAAAAACATTGGCGAAACAGGTTTTCTCACTATGATCTTATCGGTTTTTCCCTCTTGCTCCACCCTTTTTAACTTTATGCTACAATTTTAAAGGCTTTTAACCATTTAGGGGTGAATCATTGTATTATTAACTAGTAAGAATATGCCATGCCTGAACAAATGTTTCATATTGCAACAAACATTATATGATTAAACAAGAGTGGTTTCTGATAATTACAGTGAATAATTATTAATTTTGTGTCAATTGTTAATTTGAGTTAATATGTATAAGTCTCTTTTGATTGCTTTGTTTTTTGTTTTTGCAAACCTATTCCTATCTGCCCAAACCTATTACTTTGAAAAGAAGTCGCCCGAGTCAGGTTTTGCCTTTGATGGTATTACCTCCATTGCGGAGGATCAGAATAGTTTAATTTGGTTTGGTTCGAGCAATGGGCTTTACAATTACAATTCCCATAAGTTTTATCATTACAGGTCAATAGAAGGTAACACAAACACCTTACCTGACAATAATATTCAAAAAGTTTATCTGGATAATAATAATCACTTGTGGATATGTACAGATAATGGCTTGTGCACATTTAATCGCGAGACTAATGATTTTACACGAATCAAATTAAACCCTTCCGTTGTTAGGGGCAAAAATCATTATGTAAACAATATATTACAAGCCAACGACTCTGTTTACTTATGCATTATCAATCACCGTTTCTATAAGTATAACAAGTTTAATAAACAATTAAACATCCACTTTTTTTACGACGAACAAAAAGATGTTCAGTGCAGGACTTTTACAAAAGACGATAACGGAAACATATGGATTGGTTTGGGTGGCGGCCATATTTTTAAAACAGATTCTACTCTGAAAAGTATCGACCAGTGGAAATCGTTTAGGAAATCTCCAATTAGTTCCATCTGTATCAACAATCATGATATATGGATAGGATACACTAATCAAGGAATAGATAAGGTGGGTGTAGATGGAAGTTTTATACAACATTACAGTGAAAGTCAACCTGCTCCATTTAATCTATCCAATAACAATATTCGAAAAATTGAATCTAGGGACAACGGCGATATTTGGGTGGCCACATATAAGGGAATTCATATTCTCAACGAAAAACAGAACCATTATGTTGTAGAAAACGAGTTTAACAATCTGCCCCACAACAGTATTTTAGATTTATTAAAGGATAAAAACAATGGTATGTGGGTGGCTACATGGGCAGGAGGTTTAGCACATTATAGTGAGTACAACTATTCCTTCAGACACATTAAAAAAATTCCCTACCACAGTGATATAACGCGGAATATCATTTCCTCTATTATTGAAGACCAATCAGGAATTATTTATTTGGGCAGTGAAAACGACGGATTAAAAACTTATGATTCAAAAACAGAAACCGTAAATTCCATCAAACTATATAACAATCATGGAGAACTAATCAACATTAAGTCATTGGCTATTGATAAAAAGGGTAGAATATGGCTGGGTACTTTTAATAGTGGTTTATGGTACAAAAATCCAAACGAAAAAAACTTTAAGAAAGATGAAAAAGTATTTGCCAGCAAAGCACCCATTATACACAAAATTGAACCGTTTAATGATGGCATATGGATTTGCTCGAACGGACAAGGCGCCACGTTTTATAATCCCCAAAACAAGGCAGTGAATAACTTTAAGAGAATCCCTACCGATGACTCCGGCTTATTAACAAACAATATAAAATCCGCATTAACGGACCATAAAGGCAACGTTTGGTTTGCAACTATTCAAGGGATATGTGTAAAAAAAACAGATAGTGATGCTATTAAAAATCTGGGAGAAGATGATGAAAGTTTTAGAAATGTAATTCATTCTCTTTGTGAAACAGACCAGGGTGAGATTTGGGCAGGTACAAACAATAAGGGTATTTTAATCTTAGACACCCTTACCAACACTTTTAAAAAACTTCCAAAAAAATGGAACGATGAGTTATATGAAGTTTTTAGTATTATATCCGACCGAACCGGGAATATATGGATAGCCTCAAATTTAGGTATTCAGATGTACAATCCCCGAACTGAAAAGATTCTTAATTTTAATGAGAACGATGGTGTTTTAGGAAAGAATTTTAGCCCCAATGCTTCGCTATGTTCAAAACAGGGCACTTTGTTCTTTGGGGGATACAACGGCTTTAATGTTATTGATCCGGATTATATTAACCTAAACCCACATGCCCCGGATGTGATGTTATCCGAGATTTTCATCAATAACCAACCATTTTATGAAAGTTCCATTAAACAGTTAAAAGATAAAAATATTAACGTAATCAAAGAACTTAAACTTCCGTCGCATGCAAACACCCTATCGTTTAGTTTTGTAGCCAACAATTTTATTAAATCTTACAAAAATAATTTTAAATACCGACTTGTTAATTATCAGGATGACTGGATTGACCTGAAGACCAAAAGCGAAATTTCATTCACTAAAATTCCTCCCGGACGTTATACATTGGAAATATTGGGTTCAAACAACAATGGAATTTGGTCAGTCTACCCATTGTCATTACCTATTTACATAAAAGCTCCATTTTGGCTTACATGGTATGCCTTTGTTATATACTTTATTCTTATTCTGGTTATTGGTTATATAGTTACAAAACAATCATACTACAGGATAAATATGGAAAAAGAATTGTTGATGGAACGCCTTAAGCATGAATCTGATGAAAAGCTTTTTAAAGAAAAACAAAAGTTCTTTACCAATATCTCTCATGAATTACGAACACCATTAACATTAATCTTATCGCCTATCAATTTATTAATTCAAAAGTTTAAATACGATAACAGTACCCAGGAGCATCTCATAACGGTTAAACGAAATGCCGACAGGCTGTTAAGATTAACCAATGAATTTTTAGACTTTAGGTTGATTGAAACCGGTAAGATTAAATATAACCCTGATAAATTTGATATTATAGAAATCTGTAAAAACGTATATAGTTGTTTTACTTTTGAAGCATCTGAAAGAGATATCAATTTCATTTTCTCCTCTCGTTTTGAAAGCCTGGAAATGAATATTGACAATAATAAAATGGAGAAAATCGTCTTTAACTTGCTTTCCAATGCTTTCAAATATTCAGATGATAAAAGCAATATACTATTAACGATAGAATCATCGAACAAAACGAATAAAGACTATGAAAACTTGTACTATACTGGGGAATCCTTCGAAGGGGAAACCCTGGAAATAAAAGTAAAAAATTATGGCAACCCCATACCCGACGATCAATTACCTAAAATATTTGAACGTTTTTCTATGCATGACAGTGTTCAATCTTCGGCCACAGGATTAGGCCTGCATATTTGTAAAGAATTTATACAACTACATAAGGGAAACATCTCGGTTACATCCTCAAAAAGTGAAGGTACCAACTTTACCATAAGCCTGCCATTTAATTCGGATAGTGTGCCCGCCGAATACACTCATGTCATCCAAAAAGAAGCCAAAGATTTTTTAACTTATCAACCTTCAGAAGAGGATAGTAACCAACAAAAGCTACAATCAGACATTGTAATCCTTATAGTTGAAGATAACGTTGATTTAAAAAAATACTTAAAAAAAACCTTAGAAAGAAGATATAAAGTTTTAACAGCTTCCAATGGTTTACAAGGTTATGAAATTGCTCAGGAAATTATTCCTGATTTAATTGTTTCTGATGTAAAAATGCCTGTATTAGATGGCTCGTCGATGACTAAAAAATTGAAGGAAAATTCCAAAACAAGACTAATTCCTATTATTTTATTAACCGCAATGGCCGATAAATCGGATCAGATTAAAGGAATAAAACATGGGGCCGATTCATATTTAATAAAACCTGTTGAAATAGATTTATTGTTTGCTCGTATTCAAAACCTTCTGGATACCAGAAAAGAAATATCAAATCAAATAAGAGAAGAAGGAAAGGCAGAGAGACCTTCAAGTACGATTAAAAAGAAATATACATTTATTGAGAAGGTGGAAATACTTGTTCTGGAAAACCTTCTTAATCCTCAGTTTAGTGTAGGAACATTAGCTGAGGATCTTGATATAAGCAGAAGTTCCTTACATAGAAAAGTAAAACAAGATTCTGGACTGAGTATCACAGAATTCATTAGGGATATCCGTATGAAGAAAACAATAGAACTGATGAAAGAAAATAAATACAACCTCGAAGAAATTGGTACTTATGTCGGTTTCAACTCACATTCTTATTTTGCCAGAACATTCAAGAAAAAATATGGAAAAACACCTACTGAGTTTTATCATGACATCAAAGTCAACAAAGGGACTGAGCAATAGCCCGGACAGTAGATTTTAAGATTTGAGACAATAGACTAAAAAAAATATACAATACTAAAAACCAGAATTTCTTTATAACCAAGAAATTCTGGTTTTTTAGTTTTTCTATGATTGAATGATGTGCCTAATAACAGCTATTTCTTTTTAGCTATCACCACGTACATCCTGCCATTTTCAGGAGCAGCACCGTCGCAGTTTCCTGCCATCACAACACTTTCCCCTTCTTTTACTTCACGTTTGAATAACGACATGGTTACATCACCCAATTTAAAATCCTCACCTGTATCCAAATATTCTTCTCTTAAAAACGCAGGTCGTGGCACACGGTCATCATGCCCAACATAAAGGGTAATATCTTTTCCCGCAATAAATTGCAATAAATCACGTGCCCAATAATGGCTATCTGAATTAGGCAGACGTACATACTCCGCTCCATGCAAATAAGTTGGAATTCGCGTATAGTTATAATTTAAATCGGTATACGGTTTCTTTCCCCAGAATATATTGGTTCGTAACATAGCCGGAGAGTCACCTGTATAACTAAATTTTGTAAATATTTTACTTTTATTGCTTACTCCCGGTACATAAGGCGGTATGAATGGTGTATGCACGGGAAGTGGTTCTTCTTTGGCTACGACATCAAAAACCTGGGGCATTTGGGTGGTTAAACCACCTTCAACATTCACCGCTTTAGAAATCAGTTGTATACTAGCTGGTTTTAAGCCCTCACGCGTGGCTGTAACAACTACTTTACCGGCCTCTAACAACGAACGTACTGCTACCCTATTAATACCTACCTCAGTATCTAAATACAAATTATTGGTTGAATTTTCTTTTCCACTATTATAACCTCCCCGCCAAATAGCCGGACCGGATATGGTGAAATCAATGCGTCCCCTATCTAGCACACAGCGTTGACCTTCTTTATCAATCACCTCAACATCGATTAAAGCAATATCTGAACCATCCGCTTGCCAACCTTTTGGTCCTGCAATAGACGTTAATTTGATAGCGAAAGGCTCGCCAACCGTTTTCTTTACCTGCGTTCCTTTTAATTCACCATTGATATAAGCTTCCGCTTTTATTTCTCCGGATTTCCACTGAACATCATCAAACTGATACACATAGCCATTATCAGGTACGGTATCCATTCCAATTAATTCATCATTGACATACAATTTAACTCCTGCACAGTTGGAGATAACATACATCGTTTTTTTAGTGTCGTCTGAATAGTTCCAATGCCCCACAATATGCACCTGCGGCTCAGGACGCCACATGGCTTTTAATGCGTAAAAGGCTTCTTTGGGTAAACGTACCGCATCCACCTCTCCACTGGCGCGTGTAACCTCCGTTGGACAACGGCCTCCATGGGGACCATCGGAGAATATCCAGTTGGCACCTCCACAATGGTAAGGCTTTTTACCCATCTTTTCCCACCAATGCTCTGCCTGGCGCACAGCAAATTTCTCTGCTGCAAACTTGTATGTATTTCGTTTAAAATTAGGATGACTAAAAAAATTATCATCTCTTGAATATTCATCCCACACTCTTCGCGGACCTTCATCACGACAATATTCACTTTCGATGATAGGCAGGTTCGGATATTCACCTTCCCATCCTTCTGTTCCTATTTCTATACTAATATATTTCTCCGAACACTTTGCATTATCAGCTCGCCGGTTACCCATCAGGCGTTTTCCGTTGGAATCATATGTATTGATCACATCAAGAATCTCTTCATAATGCCCTGCTGACTCGGCCCAGTTACCCCCTTCCCAAATCATTATTGAAGGGTGGTTACGATAATACACAATCATATCGCGAAAAGCAGCTATCCGGATGTCCCAGGTTTCACCTTCGTCTTCCGATTCGCCTGCTACACCAGGCATCAAGGTAACAAAACCATATTTATCTCCCATGGCAATCTCGGCAGGAGATCCGGCACAATGTCCCCATCGAATAAAGTTTCCTCCAGCTTCATTCATTAATCGAAAAGTAAAATCGCGCAACCAATCGGGTAAAGCAGCTCCTAAACCCGCCCAGGTGTTGGTTGGTTTTTGTCCCCAACCGTGAAGTTTAGTATGTTCTCCATTAATATGAAAGCCTGTATCTTTATTAAACTCAAAGCTCCTGATTCCCAACGGAGTGTTGTACGTATCTAATACATTGTTTTGATCCTTAATCACAGAAACCACCTTATACATATAGGGATTACGAGTATACCATAGCTTAGGATTTTCGAGGCCCATTTTAGTCTCAAAAGTAAATTTTGCATTTGCCATTAATGTTTGCTTTGCTTCACTTTTTTGTACCACATTACCTTCTTCATCTACAATGTATGACTCAAAAACAATGTGTTTATCCGTAGTATCTTCATTCTGCACCTCTGCCTTTACGATAACCGTAACATGTTGCTTGCTCACATCCTCGGTGTACACATAAGTACCTACTGTTTTAAGGTTATCGTATAAGGGCAAAGTGATGTGTACCGGATCCATCGTGTGTAAATACACATTACGGTAAATTCCCCCATGCGTAGGGTGCCAGTGCTCATGATTCCACACCAAAGGAAAATTATCCCTAAAATGGTCGCCTCTATCGTTATTGGCTTTAACGGCAATTACATTTTCTTCGCCAAATTTAATGTATGGTGTTAGATCAAATCCGAAAGGAATAAATCCGGTTTGGTTTTTCCCTAAATACTCTCCATTAATATATACATCCGCTATTTGACGTACACCTTCAAATTCGATGTATACTTTTTTACCTTTTTCTGTCTCCGGCAAGGTAAAATATTTTCTATACCAAACAGTTCCCCTCCACTGGTTGTGTTCGCCATTGTGATGCCCGGGACTTAAATCGTCAAAGGTATCGATATCGTTAAAAGTATGCGGACAGCTTACTGGTGTCCAGTTTGCATCATCAAACTTAAGCTGCTGGGCGTTGTCCGGGTTTTCCTTTATAAACTTCCAGTCCGGGTTAAAATTATACTTCGTCCTCTTTCCTTCAGGCAAATCATTCTCGTGCATTTGTGTTGTGCAAGCACTTAAAACTGCAATTCCCAATAAGATTAAGGCTAATTGTAATTTAGGTTTAAACATCTTTTTATTTTTATAAAATCCTATAACTTATTTTAATAATCCAATATCAGGTAATCTTCCTTTTTAAGGGTATTTACAAGACTATCGTGTACGCTTAAGTTACTTCTTGGGTGATCCAAAAGGAATTTTTGTGTCCAGATTAGTGGCATATACCCCGGTTCTCCTGTTAAAATATCACCTTGTTCTTTCATCCATCTCTTTAATTCAACAACCAGCTTTTGTTTAATAGCATCGTAGGATGCATTTTGAGCCAGATTATTTTGCTCAAAAGGATCTTTTTCAATATCGTACAACTCCTCATAAGGCATGTTCTTATGCTTATTTGCCCCAATGCTCAAAAAGGCATTGACATATGTATTATCCCCAAAATTCTGGTCGAGTACTTCAACAGAATTAAAATTGCGGATGTATTTATATTTTTTACTACGGATCATACGCGCAGGAAATACGGAAGCTGCCAAAATACCTTGATTGGTTTGTACACCATAAACATACTCGTGAATTTCAGCACTTTCATCTTTTAAAACAGGTAAAAAACTTTTTCCGTCAACATCTCGGATAGCCTTTCCTCCTGCCATTTCTATAAAGGTAGGCACCACATCGGTATAGTGAATTAAAGCATTGGTACGAGAACCGGCTTTTATCACTTTTGGCCAGCGGGCAACAAAGGGCACATTCAATCCACGGTCGTAAACGGTAAATTTCCCGGACACCCCATGATCAGCACTATAAATAAACAAGGTATTGTCATCTAACTCCTCATCCACATATTGAAGCACCTGCGCTAAATGAATATTATCTTCTTCCACACTACGGTAATAACCACTTATTCTCTTTAATACTGCAGGGTCTGTTTTCTTATCCTCATTAAAGGGATAGAACTGAATGCTATCTGCTGGTTTACTTGGCTCATCAAAATATTCGGCATGCGGATAGTACGAGGTGATGAACATACAAAATGGCTTCTTGCTGTTTTTAAAATAAGCCTGAATACTATCCAATGGAATATCTTTACGTGGTCCACGACCTTCGACTGAATGCCATTCCAAATCCCAATTGTACACCGATGCCGGTTGCACGTGACTTTTCCCTGCAAGGATCACTTCATAGCCCAAGTCCCCCAAATAAGTCGTAACTGATTTTATATCGGGCTTAGTTCTAAAATGATTGATAAAACAACCATTCTTTAAAGGATAATTGCCGGTATAAAGCTGCGAACGACTGGGTGCGCAAATGGACTGTGCCGTAAAGGCGTTTTCGAACACCATACCTTCACCAGCCAATCGGTCAACGGCAGGTGTCTTTATATAATCATTACCATAACATCCATAATCGTATATGTCCTGATCATCGGCCAGGTAAAAAATAATATTAGGTTTTGCTACTTTCTTAGCATTACCTACAAAGCATATGCCCATGAGTAGCGAGATTAATATCCAGCTGAACCTGTTTTGATATGTAATATGTTTCATTGTTCTTTATTATTATTTGATAGCATTTACTTGGATTGTATTGAACTAATTTCCCATATTCAATGGGGGATAAGCCACCGGTTCCCCTGAATTTCTCCATGTACCTGTAGGTGCACTCCTATTCATGAGCCATTCTCTAAGCTTATTATTCATTTTCAGGGCTAAATCAAAGGTCGTTTGGTCTGGATCTCCTGCCAATAGATTGGTCGTTTCACCAATATCATTACTGAGGTTATATAACTCATATGATCCATCCTCATAACTATAAAAAAGTTTATAATGTTGATTATTAGAATGCCTATAATGAATAACGGATTGAGGCCAATTCCGCACATCCATATAGCCCGGAAAATGCCAATAAAGCTCCGTTTTATTTTCAATTACTTCCATTTCACCTTTTAAAATACTCGCCACCGATTTTCCATCTATGTCATGTACACCAGGGTCCGGAAGTTCGGCTCCCACCATATCAGCCAATGTAGGATAAAGATCAATAGCATGAACCTCTTGAGTTGTATTAACAGAATTGGGGGCTATAGTACCCGGATATCTGAAAATCAACGGAACGCGAACTCCACCTTCAAAATAAGTCCCTTTTCTTAAACGTAATGGGGTATTATCAGTAGGTCCCATGAACCCACCATTATCTGAATAGAAAACGACTAAGGTATTGTCAGCAATTCCATCGGAGATATCTCCATCTCCATTCGGATCATCAAGTGCATTTAAGATGCGACCTACATTTTGATCTAGCAGTTCAACAAATGCAGCATAATCTGCCCTAAAGTGACGCGGATCTTTTGATTTTTTGGCTTTATACTTTGCTTCCAGATCAGGACGGGGAAGTATACTCACATGCACGGCGTGAAAAGGAACATAGGCAAAAAATGGCGTGTTTTGTTGTGTCCTTTCCTGAATATAATCTACTACTGCATCTCCTAAGGCATCGGTAAGGTGTTTTGGTGTTCCTTCCAATATCCAAGGATCGTTACCATTTTGTAAAGGTTCCAATACATTTTTTATATAGCTGGCATCATAGGGCTGAGCATAGGGTTTTAAACCTTCATGACTAAACATCCAGCCTTTAGTATCGTCTTTTTGCGCAAAAAACTCATTATTCACTTTTTTCCCATTTACGGTTGCTTTGGTTTCTTTTCTTAGCGCCAGATTGTGGTCAACACCCAGATAACTTTCAGCATGCTCTCCAGTTTTTATAGCATGTAATTTTCCGAAAAATGCAGTATGATAACCAACCGTTTTTACCGTTTCAAACATAGATACACATTCCTTTGTCAAATAGTTGGTTTGATTGTGAGGAATGATAGCTGTAGAAGCACGAAGGCCTTTGGAAGCGCGATGCAGGCTACCCACATTATACACCCCGTTTTGAGGCCCTGTGGCATATTGTCCAGTGAGGAGTGCGGCTCGGGTAGGTTGACAGTTTTGCTGCGTATAGGCGTAAGTAAATGACATCCCTTGCTTCGCCAGTCTATCTATATTTGGGGTTTCATAATACTTAGAGGCGTTGCCCAGGCTGGTGTTTGGAGAACTTAAGTCGGTCCAGCCTAAATCATCAGCCATAATCAGGATAACATTCGGTTGCCCCATCATTACGGTAGTGAAGCACACTAGTAGGATGAGGGATAAGAATATTGGGTTTTTCATGATAATTATTTTATTCGTTTTCAGAACTCAGTTCGGCCATTTCTATTTATAGTTAACAGCTTGATTTTGTTTCGCTTTCAGGGCATTTCGCATTTCTTCAAGCAACTTGCCATAAGTTGCTTCTGAAACAACATTCATGTTCTCTTCAGGGTCTAATTTAAGGTTGTACAACATCTCCTCTCCGTTTTCATACAACGAATAATTAAAGTCTTGAGAAACAATGGCATCTGCTACTTTGAACCGTGCATAAACGGCATCCCTAAAGTGCTGGTTGGGATCATCAAGAATGGATTTGAAACTTTCTCCCATGATGTAATCAGGCGCAGGCACATTTGCTAAATCACATAGCGTAGGATAGATATCAACACTCTCAACCAATGCTTGAGTGTGTTGACCTTGAGCCTTTCCTGGTACTTTCACGATTAAAGGTACTTGCAAGGCATTATGTAAGGTGTTGTGTTTTCCCCAAAACTCGTGCTCTCCCAAATGCCAACCGTGGTCTCCCCATATCACGACGATGGTATTCTCTTCCAAACCTAGATTTTCAAGTTCACTGAGCACCTCACCAACTAACTGATCCACATAGCTGACACAAGCATAATACCCATGACGCATCATTTTATGAAATTCGTCAGTGTTAGGCGTATATGTGCCAAAGGTGTACGTTCTAAATTCACCACTCCCTTTTAATGCATCTGGGGCATTTTCGGGACGATAACGGTTCTGAGCTATCTCAATAGAATCTCTTTTATACAAATCCCAGTATTTTTTTGGGGCATAAAAAGGCATGTGAGGCCGGAAAAACCCACATGCTAAAAAGAAAGGCTCTCCTGATACTTTAAAACGTTGCAAATCGCTGATGGTTTTTTTTGCTATTTTATAATCAGGATATACACTATCTTCCACTTCTGGTGCTTCGTATACACGACCGTTACCCGATTTTGTCAGCTCCTGAGTGGAAGCGGAATCAAAGCTTGCCCTATGAGAAACATCTGGCATCCACGGTTTTTGACTCCAACTTTTATCCTGAGCATCTTTATTATAATGGAATATCTTCCCATTAGAAATACACGTATAACCTGCCTCTTTGAACACCCCTGGTAAAGTCTGCGCATTAGGAACATCCACTTCGGCTTTTGCCAAATAATCAACAAAACGTGTTTTTGTAGGTAAAATACCTGTGAGCAAACTAGCTCTTGAAGCTCCACAAACAGGGACATTACAATAGGCGCGGTTAAAAACAATGGCTTCTGCAGCCAATTGATCGATATTTGGCGACTTCACCTGTGGTGCCCCATAACAGCCCAGTTCGGGGCGTAAATCATCGATGGCAATAAACAATACGTTTGGTTTTGCGGATTGAGCTTCAACTCCATGCATAAAATATGTTGCAGATACTAACAAAACAGTTAAAACCACTTTTAAATTCCTGTTATTCATTTATTTATTAATTAAGGTTCTCAAACTATACATCGCGCAAAAGTAACAGCTTTTTAAGCGATTACTTATGGTCAATTTACTTATTTAAAGCTCTAAAATTCCAATGACCTCCTGCTACTTTAAAACTGACATAGTCCTCATCAGATTGATCGAATTTCAGATCGCTCACATTATTTTTTAACTTTCCTTTTTTCCAGATTATTTGATCATTTAAAACCACTTCTGAAATTTCTTTTCCATTTTTAGGGATAAAAACAGTAGCGGTAGTATGCTCTGGAGAAGTTAGTTCTAACGTATAAGTGCTTTTAGTTTTATTTACTTCTAACAAAATGTCACCTTTAACGCAAGGCACAATTTGTTTTATATGTGAAAGATGTGCCATATTAGGTTTTACTTCAAATTCCGACCAAGCCACATCTGTAGCTTTAATCCCGGCAATGTAGCGCGACAACACATAGTTGGGGGCATTCCATGCATGGTTGTAGGTTCCTCGAAGTTTTGGGTAATATTTTTCATATAAAGTGCTCAAATCTTCTTGATTAGCCTGTGATGCATAGCGTTGCTTCATTCGAAGCAAACCTTTATCGTATTGCCCTGTAAGCATAATAGCCTCTTCCGCTAACCATTCCATATGTGGACTCGCTTTTTGTATCGGAAGCAGCACACTATCTACCAATAGATCGTAATGCCTCTTATCTGCCAAACCACTAATTATAGCAAGTGAGCTGACACGCTCTTCTACCTGATTATTTTTCGATCCATAACGCTTACCCTGCCAGTATACTTTTTCAAAATTCTTCTTAATGCTATTAATGCGGCTATCATACCACGCCATATCCTTATTTTTATTTAATGCTGCTGCCATTTTTTGGGCTGCTTTAAGCGCCATATAATACAATACAACATTAGTTGGGGTTGGATCGGGATCTACGCCCCAATCAACCCAGTTAGCATAGCCTTTTCGATGCCTAGGTAAACCATCTGTTTTCATTTCCCAAAGCTTTAGGTAATTCAATACCGCAGGGTAGGCATTTTCTAAGGTAGCTGTGTCGCCTGAATTGTAGTAATACTGCCATATCCCCTGATCGATATATTGTAGACTTTGTCCCGTCAGCTCACTGCTCTTACCACGATAGGCTCCAAAACCAGGTGCTAAGCCCTGAATAGTATCACCATTACGGTAAGCTATCGTATTGTCAATACCTTTTTTCAACAACAAACGTCCCGGTTCATCAAGGGTATAAAACACCGCACCAGTCTGATCAGCCACATCACCAATCCACAATCCTCGCTCACGGTCGGGGCAATCCATATAGTTATCGCGAGCACAAACATACAGGGTATTACGCGCCATCCACCACAAGCGGGTATAAAAGTCATCACTACACACAAAAGTACCTGGCATATCGCCCACACCCGTCCAGCGATATTTCAGTTCCTGGACCTCTACTCCTGATGGTATGGCATATTCAACATAGTGACCATTAAACCAGGTGTAACCTTCAAAAGCTTGCACACCACCTTTAGTTGTATAGATTGATTTTAACAGATTAAATCCATTATCGGTATCCATTACAATTGTTTTCCCGCCGGAGCTTCTCACTTTCAAATACGGCGTTATTTGTTGATTAAAGGGAAGTTTGGCACTAATTACAACGCTTGTATCTGTATTATTCTTAAAAGGTAACTTTATAGCTATTTTTTCTTCCCCAGATTGTATACTTAATGCCTGATAGTCGACCAGTCCACGGTCATTCCATTGAGGGATGCAACGCTCCACCATAGCACCCCAAGGTAGACTATTTGCTGTCCCTTTTTCGGTCGGCACATCCCAGTTATTATCATCAAATTCGGATGTGTACCACGCATTTTCAGTCCAATCCCCCATTGCTTTTCGGGCATCATACTTCACATTGTAAGCATTGACGCGGTTTGCAGAATTTCCGCCACCTCCCCCTTTAGGATCATAAGCAGAATGCACTTTCATTTTCCACGAGGCATTGCTGTTCAGGTCAGAAGTCCAATCTGCTTCAATATATAATCCTCCCTGTCCACTATCATCGTGGGGCTTGCGTGTACGCCCCCAGTACCACACTAAAATAGCCACCGTATTTTCCCCTTCTTTCAAGTAAGGTCCAAAATCAACAGGATCACAATAAATGGTATTATGACCAGCACCACGGCAAAGCCCACCTTCGAATAAAACCATCTCACCGTTAATCCACAACCAATATTTGGTATCTACAGATATATGTGTGATGGCCTCAGATGGTACTTCATCAAGACTAATCGTCTTTCTAAAAGCGACCCATGTATTGGCCGGTCCAGCTTCTTCCTGCCAAATCCATTGGGCCTTGCCCCAATCTTTAGTACTGGCTGCACCAGATAACTTCGCAAAGGGTAAAAGCATAAAAATTATCAGTACAACTATAGAGTTTTTCTTAAATTTGTTTCTCATTATATGATTATCTAATATGCTGGGTTTCTATTTTACTTTTTTAATTCGATAGGGTCTAATAATCACAGGACCTAACAAACCAGAAGATTGTAATTCATCGTCTTTGTTCCAATGTTTAAAAGCGGCAAAAGTTAATCGCTCCGTTAAACGCTGTTCAGGATTTTGAAGCCACTCAGGCCATTGTTTTACTTTGGGACCTTGGCGTTTTATGTCGGAAGGATTCTGCTCATCACCAATTAATCGGTTAGTCCAACGATTGGTTACTTTAACTTCCAGACTATTTACTCCTTCATGTACATACCCATCCAAATTAATTCTAAAAGGCGATTTCCAAAGAATTCCCAGATTTTTACCATTCACAAGCACTTCGGCAATTATTTGTACACTGCCTAGGTCGAGTTCCAACGAAGTTTTGGAATTAAGAAGCTCTTTGCTGAGCATAAACTCCTTTCGATAACTTGTGGTGCCAGAGAAGTGTCGAATCCTATTATCTTCATATAAGGACCATGATTTTAGTTCGGAAAAAGTTGTATTTATTGGTCCATCTTTCTTAGATGGGATATAAACATTCCAGGATCCTGTTAACTCCAAGACATCGGGAACCGACTTTACATTAACGCTTTTTGATTTCCCGGAAGTGGTTCTATAGCTCATTTTTCCAGCAGTTGGTGTAACCCAGTTTTTAGTAGCTTTAATATATGAAATGGTTGATTTTGGACTTTCCTGCGATAGTTTCAGGGTTCTGCCTTGTTCTACATATTTATCAAATACCTGGCCATGGCTTGAGTAAGTAATATGCAGTCGATTATTTCCGTTTTCTATAGTTTTACCATTTAGTAAATTTTCATCCACATAAATATCCACTTTACCAGATTTTACAATTGTAGAAACAGACTCCGTAATATCAATCGAATGGACATCCGCAGGTAAACCATATACGCCCCCTGCAAACTTCCCGAAAATGGCTTTTTTAATTTCTAATTGACCTTCGGCTTCTATTTTCAGCATTTCTTTTTCCATGACTTCTACATGGTTGGTTTTGCCATCTAAACAATATTCTACTCTAAGTTCTTTATGGTAACCCGGAGCCGGGTCACCATTGCACAGCGAGCGATTTGCTTCAATTATTAGTTTATCCTTTTTTACCTTTTTCTGTAATACCTCTGTAACATCCACTAATCCTTGAGATAAAAACGTTCCGTATTCTGCTTTGATTATTTTTAAATCAGGTAACGGAATAACATTGGTTTTATGAAGTTGAACATGGGATTCTACGATGTGTTCCTTTTTAGATGCTGGTTCCCTGAAAATCACAAAAACAGCTTCCTCTGCCTCAAACTTAATAGGAACACTTGTTGTGCCATCTCCATTATCTTTCCATACAACGGCCTTTGTAACTTCGCCGGTCTCCGCATTCCACAGCTCCGGTTGTAATCCGCTTATTCTGAATTTGCAGTTTACTTTACGTCGCTCTTTAATTGAGTTGGCTACAAAATAAATATCGGCATTTGGGGCTTTTCGGTGTATAAAAGCAATGCCTTTGCCCTTACCATTCTCCACTTTAAAATCCGGGGGAAGTTTTCCGTTTTTAAGCTTATCAATGATGGATTCATTTTTTATAAGTGTAGCACCCCAAAGGCGATTAGCCAATTCTGCAACCTGCTGGTCGCACTTTGGATAGCTTTTTAGACTTGGTGACTTTTGAGGCTTTGCACCCAATATAATACCTCCTGCTTTTACCAATTTTTCAATTATTTTTAATGTCACGGGAGTTAGCCATTCACTTTCTGGAAATACCAGCATTTGATATTTATCCCCGTTTGTGGTATAAATCAATCCATCTTTTACAGATAAAGTGCCCAACTTATTTGAACCAATTAAATCATAATCATAGCCCATGGCCTTAATCTCAGGAAATAGCAAAGCATTATTGGGCGAAGCTTCTCCGGTAAAAACCAACACATCGGCAACAGTCGAACCTTGTTGAAGAAGGAACTGAGAGCGAGCAATGTAATCCAAAAATGCTTTCCCTTGATTCCACCATGTGTTATGCCGGTTAAAGTCGATACCAAATGGCCCCAGTGTTAAACCCGGAGGCACATGCCAGGGTTGATGCACATAACTATGAAAAATAAAACGATTGATGCCCTGTGCCCATGCCAAATCGCCAATGGACTTTAACATAGCCGGGTGCTGCTGCCAGCCTCCCATCCCGGTAAAAGCTTCGGAACCAACAATCGAATTTCCATTGAGTTTGGCAATGGAAGCCACAAACTTTGGTGAATCGAAAAAAGCCAGGTTACCACTCCAAAACTCACACATTACCATATCTCCTGTTGCTCCCACCTGCATGTTATCGAAAGGCCCCCAATAGGGTTCTACAAAAAACCGCAAGTTGTTTTTGTGACACAAATCGCTGAAGTGACCGTAATAATTTTCGGATATCAAATCACCTATCGTCCTTCTGAAATCCCACAGAAAGCGTTCGCTAACCTCTAAACTTTCAACATAGTAACCCGCTAAAGTTGGCAAATAAGAAAAGCAGTCATACGATCGAAGTCGTTTAAACTCCTCCTCAAACCCTGCAGTCCAATTGCTTGTTCCTACTTCGTAACTATCTATTAAGCAACCCTTAACAACTGTACCAATGAGCGTATCTAATTTTTCAATGATAGGGCTGATGCCTCCCCTCCAAAAAACATCAACTGCTTTACTGCTCATTTTGTCGCATTCCAAGCCCTTACCACCATACGAAGCAAAGCGGTTTTTTGTACCTATAGCTGTATGCCCTACACGTAGTACGACCCATTCTCCTTCAGGAGCTTGCCAATGAAGTTTTCCATCTTCATCAAGCTTTGAAGTTAAGTCAACGATATCGGATTTACGTACAATTGCTGTAACTGGGATCTTATTGTCATTGGGAGATAAATGATTCCGAATCTTTCCTTCAAGAATTTTTATGTCCAGATCTTTTATACGCTCATTGCTCAGGGGATTTGGGAAAGCCAGTACTGCAATATCTTTGTAATAGTTTAATATGACCTTGGGTTTAGGCAGTTGTACTTCAATTTTTCTGCCACCGCTAACTATCAGTTCGCTATAAACCAACTTCTGCATGGCATATTTGGGAGTAATCCAGGGTCCACCGCTAGATGACCACCCTGGTCCATTATGAAAGGTAAGCTCAAGTCCTAAGCGCTGTGCCTCGGTGGCTGCAAATTTTAAAAGCTCCAACCACGCATCACTTAAATATGCCGCGGAACCTTTGGGCTCTCCCAAACTTACGTTAAAAATTTGCGCTTCCTGTATGCCAACCTCTTTCATAGCTTCCAGATCGGCAGTGATTCCTTCACGAGTTACATTGCCATTTATCCAGTGCCACCAGGTACACGATTTGGCCGATGCAGGTGGATTTTTAAACCCATCCTTAAGAAACCCATCGGCTTTTGTTGTCTGAAATACAACAATAAGAGTCAACAAAAGTAGGTGGCCTATTGAAAAAACCTGTTTCATTTTAGATACTTTTTTACTGCGGTATTAACTCTATAAGTTTAACACTATGCGGACCTAAATCTACTTTAAGGGTAAGACTCCCATCCTCAGCTTTTCCCACAATAGAATCGTTAATGGTTTGTGGTAGTTTTGCCAATTCAGTATACTTTGATTTATTAGCATTAAATATGTCTTCCCAACCAGTGTTGAAATAATCATCAGGCCGGTTTCCATAAATACGGGCACTACTACCCGTTTTATTAGATACCCCTGCAACTTTTACATCCTTATAAAGCTCGTGCATAAATATACCGTGATCCTTATCTACCGTCCACTCATTCATTTCCCAGTGGGTTGTGCTGCCTATCTGCGTGCCTTCTATTTTTGGATAAATAGATTTTTTTGCTGTACTGGTTCTGGTGGTATTGTGATTATAAATCAATAAATAAATTTTCCCGTCTTTAATAACAGGTATGGTACCCACATGCCCACTCATATTATGTGTAGCTGCGAGCCTATTCCCATTTACCATCTTTAAAAACATGGATGTAACGTTTCTTCGTCCGGTGGCTAAAGCATCCGTAGATTCCTGTCCCCAATCATAGATCTCCGTTATTTTATACTTATAAGCCATATCGGCAATGGTTGCATACCAACTTGCACCCAATTCTGTTGCATCACTTAGGCTAAGTCCTCTATTTCCATATTCATCTCTGAGTATTCCAAACTCCTGAATATCGAAAGGAATATCTGCAAACTGAGCGTAACTATTCAGTTTAGTTCTGTAAGGTTCCACTGTTTCGGGAAAATTTATGGTATTCTGGTCAATCTTCTCATAATAAGAAAGGCAGAAAAAGCTCATTCGTGTACCTATTTCTCCAGTAGCGTAGTTTGTTCCGTTGGCACAGTGGTCAATAATCTCTGTACGCCATTCAGCTGCACCTTCAGTAAGCAGGTTTCCCGGACCAATTATCGCATCAGGAATCACTTTCAACACCTCATCAACTGTAATATCGTAATGTTTAAAAAACTCTTCCTTGGTTCCATTCCAATGTTCCGGTACATAATTTGGCTCTGTTGCCACTCTAAAACGCCAGGTTTTAACTTCATCATATGTAAATTCGTCGATTAACACATTTAAAAAGGCATTGATGTATTGTCTCCAAACGATGTAATCATCGGGAGGATTGGTATTACCATACTTATTTTCTTCCCTCACAGCATTCATTTCCCATGGCACATTATCTAATACAATTCTAGGCTTAAACCCTGTTTGCATAAAACCCTGCATACTGGATATTAAACCACTAAAATCAGTAATGATATTACCATTGGTATCAACTCCTTTGTAAAAATTGTTTAAGCCATCCGTTCTGCCACCCAACACCCTTACCAGGTTGTAACTTTTTACATAGGTCTTGATGGACTCTAAGCCACCAGTAAAGTTGGAGCTCGTAAAGCGAGTTTGATTAACCATTGGCCGGGTTGACCAAAAGTTATACATTTCTCCAACTACACTTTCTGTATTAATGTTTACAATTTTGTTCGGATCAATTTGTTCCTTGTCGCTCGTATCCGGTGTTTCCGGCAATTTAAAATTATCATCACCTGAATCTTTAGAACATGATAAAAACATGGATAAAAAAACGATTACAGGCAGAACCCTGAATATTTGTCTTGAGCAATTATTTGTAGGAAGTATTGTAATCCTTTTCCCCGGCAACAAGTCCTTCTGTACATTTTCCATACTTTTAAATTTGATTGATTAATAGGTTTGAAAACCAACTTAAAAAAGCAATGTAGACCTTGAAAGGCAAAATAAATTGAAAGAATCTATCAACTTCATGAATAATTTCTCCACAGACGAACTAATCTCGCAAAATGGAACATATGTTCATACTAAAAACCTATCGTAGCACTCAAATTTATTTAACCCGCAATATGCATTAGAGAACCTATTACTCATTGAAAACATTTCAAAACAAGTCACTTCGTTACATTGTTTCATCTCACCAAAACGATGCTATACATCATTTCTGCAAAGCCTTTACTATCTGCTGCATAGTTTTATTCTTTAATGATATTAACTGTGCGTATAACTACCCGTTTGATACTTTCCAACATACCAGCAGGAGAAAAACGCTGCCCATTTTCATAAAAAAAATAGGTAGCAAATTGGAGCGAATACCCAATGGAGCAGGTTCATTATTTACAAACCAATCCACCATTTAACATTGATTAATCAACTATAGGTTCATACCTTAGACATACTATGGTTTATTGATTTGAGGTCGCATATCATAGCTCGTAAGATTCAGAAAATTTTCATCTCAGATTAATTGAATTATTGATTTCTGATTTTTCAATCTGATATCACCAAATTATCAAAGAGATTAGTATTATAAGAGCTTCCTAATAATACATAGCCCGATCGACTTTCGTGGTTCACCTTTGTCATGAGTTCTCCATCGACAAAGGCTTGAATCTCTTTATCTTTAAACTGAAGTTTGATATTGTGCCAACTCCCTCCATCAAAATGAGTAATGCTTCCTTCAGCAAGCATTTTCTTATCAAAAACAAGTTTCCAGCCCCCACTTTTTTCGAGCATAAAGCGATAACCTTTCAAATAACTGCCCTGAACCCTGCCACCGAGCTCAACATCGCCACCTTCAATAAAAACATCCACACTACAAGTAAAATCCTTCCAGTTTACATCTCCAACCAAAGTATTAGGCTTAACGTTGGAACGTCGGTAAACGCGCATCCAGTCGTAACCTTGTTCCGGGTTTATTTGTTTTAAACAGTTTGTTCCGTCTTCTCTTTTGGCAATTTCGAAACTACCTGTTTGATCCGAATGATATTTTGGCAAATCGCCTGCTTCCCTATTCTCATAGTCCTCTTTATAGGGGAATGGAAAAGCTGTTTCCTCAGGTATTTCATATTGCCCTTTTTGCTGACCTGTAGTAGTTGTCAGTGAGTAAATACATTTAGGATCAAGTTCAATGGTAAACACTCCATTGTTTGGACTAATGCTGTTCTGCTGAACAAATTGCTCATTTACATCGGATTTCCATACATGCACTATTTTATCTGATAGGCCTTTGCTAATATTTACCTCCATTTTTTCAGCATCTTCTGTACAGATAATCATACTCCAGTTATTACTTTGCTTTTCTTTAAGCGTGACACAGCTGCCTTTGTAAGTAGAAGTATCAAAAAGTCCGCATCCTCCATCTAAATATTGCCAGCTATGCGGATCGGCAAATTGAGTAGTATGCGCCGTAGCCCAAATGGTTGGCCATACCTCATAATAACCGCTCCATGGACTGTTCGCCTTCATAGCTCCGGCTTTATCCCAGGTAACCGATTTATAAATTGAACCGATAGGCGCCCATATCAAGGTTTTAGTGATTTTGTCACGTATGTAGAACTTATTGTACAAACGAGCCAGATTCAATGCGCCTGCACCTCCCCAGTCTTTTCCTGTCCAGCTCCAATCTTCACTGGCCCAAAGGGGTTTGCCCGATGCTTTTGCCTTTTCAGTCGTTGGACGTCCACGACCATCGACCATATCTTCGGTAAACTCGCGCCCGGTAACATAATGGTATCCAACGGCCTCTATCACTTTATCAAATGCAGGATCACCATCAAATTCTTCAAAAATTTGCCAATCGCCACTGTTATCATCCGGACCTTGAATCTTTACATTTTCATAACCACGAGCATCCAACATGGGGCGTACTTCATTCACCAACCAATCCCTATCGGTATAGTTCTCATTTTCGGCTGCCGCCACCCAATCCATATCCAAATCCCAATTGCGCTTTGCTACATCCATAAATGTCACAAAGTATTCTGCCGACTCTTTGGTGTAAATATTCTCTTTTAGATAGCCCGGGAAACTCCATGGGAGGTATTCCAAAATCATATCCTGATTTCTGTTCTTGGCTTCTTTCATAAACCAAAACTCGTATCCCCTGGATACGGGATTCTTTAACTCTTCACGCGTAATGGCATGCGAGGGTTCTGAGCCACAGGTTGAGTTTTCGCCTCCACCCATTTCTACTTTGAGATGCTGAAAGGCTGCTCCAAATTTAGGTTTAAACAGCAAGTCAAGAATCTGACTGCGAACGGGGTCTTGGTAGTCGTATAATAAATCCGTTGAAGCACCAGCACTTACTCCTCCAATGCCTTCAAATGTTCTACCCTCATCATTGGCACTTAAAGTGATTTTAACTACGCCATCCTTTTGTTCAAATACAGGTGGTTCAAATGCTTTTTCTGGATTCTCAATTTCACCCATCTGAAACCAGGCCGGTTCGCTATGTTTAACCCCTCTATTGTTACCCCATACAGAAACTCTCCAATAAACTTTCTGTCCCGGTTTCAAAGGTTCGCCCAAGTAATGATAGGGGCCAGTTTCTGATTTACTGGTTGGTCCCGTATCCCAAATATCGGGATATTTAAGCTTTTCAATACTTGTGGCCATCATAATTCGGAAACCACCTTGCTCGGGGCTTTTATCATCGCCAACAAAAGTCCAGCTAAAGCCAGGCCTTGCCTTTGTTATCCCTATTGGATTTGTTCTAGATTCACATTTTAAATCTTTCACTTCAATAGCCTGGACAACAGAACACAGGCTCAAAAATAAAAATACAATCAATCTCATATCAAATTACTCTTAGTTAGACACTTAATTCATTCTACTTCGACTACATTAAAGACCTCGATTTCCTCAGGTCCTAAAAAGACTTTTCTTCATATTTCCAGACGTTTTCCGGTCACAAAAATCAGCTATTTCGTTTGCAAGAAGAAGGGAGTAAGACACACTCAAGCACCTCATTCCTTTAACATTTCATTCAATCAGCCTATAAAGCTATTCCTGTATTACTTTTTCAAAAAGCATTAGTTGTACAGGACCACATAATCCTGCTGGTATAAGCTTAGATTTTTTATTGTAAAAATTGGTAATCGTAAATGTGGAGCGTTGGTTAATAGGGGCTGGCTCATTGTTCAAAAACCAATCAGGCATCATATCTGCTTTACGGTCGAATCCTGTTTCGTTTGGAAACTGCTCGTCACCAATCAAACGGTTAGTCCATTGATTGGTCACTTCTATCTTAATCGTGTTTTTACCTCTTTTTAGCGCATCAGTTACATCTACCCGATAAGGTGCCATCCATATTACACCTAGGTCCTTACCATTGATGAAAACCTTAGCTGCAATATTTACCTCACCCAAATCTAAGGCGACTCTTTGATTATCTGCCAACATCTTTCTATCCATAAGGAATTCATTTTCATAAATGGCAGTGCCCGAAAAGTATTTCACCACATCAGCCGAGTGAGTCGTCCAATCAATGAGTTGGAGAAAGTCATAACTTTTTTGTTCCGATTTCACCTCAGGAAATGTCACCACCCAAGCATTCTTAAGCTCTACAGGCACTGTATTTACAAGGGATTCCTTTTGAATCTTGAGATCGTTGGTCAAAGTAAAGCAAGTGGCATCGAGTGGCTTTGATGATGCAGAAGGGACTCCTTTTGCCGAAGTTCTAAACACCACAAAAACGGACTCCTGAGATTCCAAATCAACCCATACCTTGGTCTGCCCATTAGTTTGTGCAAATTGAGCTGATTTCACTACTTCACCTGTCATAGGATTCCATAACTCGGGTAGCTTTCCATCCACTCTAAAGGTGCATTCAAAACGCTGTGCAGCAGAATCAGGATTAAAGAAAAAATAAAGGTCTTGTTTATCCTCCATACTACGGTGTGCAAATGATATGTCCATTCTTCCTTTAACTGTAAAATCAGAAATTATTTGTTCTGCCTTCATCATCTCGTCCCACACAAATCCATCATACACATTATCTTGTTGGCGCAAGTTGACTATGCATTGCTCAAAAGCAGCACTATCAGACGACGAATTAAGATAGCCCGCCACCCACTCAGGCATTTCTCCAATAATAGGCACTCCTGCTTGGGCTATTTCGTCAATACGTTTTAAGGTTTTTAACGAAAGTTTTTTAGAATTTTTCAGCACCAAGGCTTTATACTGTGTCCCTTCGGGCAGAACCAAAGCCTTATCTTTTATACGAATACGGTTAAGCAATACATCTGCATTTACACAGTCGAAGTTGCTCCCTGCAGGCAAAACAGGTTCAAAATCCTTACGTAGGAAAACAGAATTAGGCGAACCATCGCCAATAAACACTAAAAAATCTGCTACGGGTTGACCTTGGCGCAGTAAATACTGACCACGCATAATGTACTTGAACCAAGCTGCACCGGCATTATCCCACCAAGTTTGTACCCTGTCGAAATTAAAGCCCCACCGCCCCATCGTCATACCTGGACTTACATTAGGATTGGCCTGATGTGCAAAACGGTGAAACATAAACTCATTGACACCAAATGTCCACGCCAAATCTCCCGACACTTTTGCCCTGCCTGGGTGACCCTTCCAATTGATTTGAGGATTGGAAGTAAAGGACTCCGCTGAAGTCACATTTTTGCCATAAATATGTGATGCCGACACAGCTGATTGTACCATCGTCATTTCACGATCCATCCAAAATTCACCCATATTAATATCTGCCTTTGCCCCTACATCGAGATCATTTACTGGGCCAAACCCATAAGGTTCTATGTAGCTTTTGATACCGTCGGCGGTACACAGTTCAGCAAAATATCCGAAGTAATTATCAGTCATCAACTGGCAGTTAAGCTGGCGCACGTCCCACAAAACAGCTTCTGACGCTTTGGCACTTTCTACAAAACGTCCAGCATACAAGGGTAAGAAATCAATAATATTATAATTGTATTTTTCATTGAAGATCGATACGTATTCCTTGGTCCAGTTCTGACCTCCCATTTCGTAACTATCTATCTCTAGGTATTGCATCGCATTGGGAGCTATATCCCGGGTATTATCTATCACTTTCTTTGAAAAAGCATCGTAATGAACCTTGAAAGCCTCACGGTTAAACTTATCACACTCTAAACCACGACCAGAATCAGAAGCTGGGTTATTAAACGCGCCAGTAGACGTATAGCCAAACCGCAGTATAGTCCAATTACCTTTGGGCAAAGAAGCTTTCAAAGTGCCATCATCCTGCAATTTATCACTAAGATTAATCATTTGATCTTTAGTAATAATCATATCCGCAGCAGGCTCCCCAATTGGCGTCATCGCATGATCCTCAGTACGCCCCATACTGATGCGTCCCGTGACATTATGTAGGCACTGGGTAGATAGCAATTTGGCTTCGTGAAGTGACATAGTTTGATTAAAAGTAACCCTAAAGTACTTTGCACTTATAGGTTCAAAACTATCGTTAATTGACCACTCGCGCTTTCCTGTTCGTACAGTAAATAATTCCCGCACATCAGTAAAATCAACACCATTATCAGAAACTTGCAATGTTGCAATCGGATCGCGTTGATTACAAACGATAAAGACTGAACGTATTTTCTTCATGTCTGAGTAGGCATATTGAATCCAAGGCAATGATTTTCCTTGCTTTTTAAGAACAGTACGATCATCCAAACGATTATTCATTAAAACTAAAGGCTCAAGGTTTGCATCCGAAGAGGTAATAATAGGTTTATTCTGAACATCGTCCATTTCAGAGGGCAAGGCGGGATATGCTACGACAGCTATATCACGGTAATAATCTTCGCGAGTAGTGGGCTGTGGCAAGCGCATCGCAATATCGCCACCTGTGGTTTGTACTTCACTACACACCACCATTTTCATGCTCTGCTCGGGAGTAATCCAAGGGCCACCACTCGATGACCATCCATCGCAGTTGTGCACCCCAAAGCTTAAACCTAAACGCTCACATTCCTGAGCTGCATGACTTAACATTTCATGATGTTGTGGCGAATTATACTTAATCCTTCCATCAGGAATTTTTTGATCTATATTAAATAGTAAAACACCACCAATCCCAACTCGTTCCATCGCTTCAAGATCTTTAGTGAGACCCTCTTTGCTCATATTGCCATCCATAGCATGCATCCATGTTCTGGGTTTTACAGAGGCAGGTGGTTTTTTAAAGTTTTGTTCTAAGTTGTCTTGGAGTGACTGTCCAAAAGAAACATTGAAACACAATAACAGTGCAAAGCTAAGTGCAGTATAAAATTTCATATTAATACCTTTTATATTACGCATCTATTCTTTATTCCCTACTACAAAAATCGATTTCACAGGAGGAAGTATAATTTCCACTTTGGTATAAACTTTTGTATTGATAATAACTTCTTCTCTCGTTGTTTCTTCTATAATTTGCCCATTGTGCGGATTCCATTTTTCTGATTGCAACTTGCCACGTAGCAGCACAGTTGTTGAAATAGTTTCATCGCTCGAATTTGTAAATAAATAGATATGCTTCCCTTCTTTTATTTTATGGATATAATTTAGCTTTCCTAGATCCGTCTTTAATTCTGGATTGTCAGCAAAAATAACATCAGGATAGGGTTGATATTCCTTTAAAACACGCCCTATTTTTTCCTTATCTGCTCGACGAATAAAAATAGAACGTCCACCCTGTGCATTGCTATTGCTTTGCTCAGCATACTTCTCCTGTTTAGTCGGATCTACTCCAAAAATAGCCCTTACTAGTGCTATAACTTCAGCATCTTTACCAAGTTCTATTGCCTTGTACGGCAACTGAGTAGTCGCTACAATAGCTCCTCCGTCATCATAAAAAGTCTTTAGTTTTTGAAGTGTTTTTAAGGAGATGACATTACTCCCTGTTAACATCATAACACTGTATTCCTGAAAGTTATCCGAATTATTCAACTTTACTTTACCATTAGCAACACTGTAATTATCTTCTATAAAAAACTCAGGATGTACAAAGGTGAAATCGCGACGAATATCATTCGTCAGCCAACCACTGATAGTCTGATAATCTGTTTCAGGAGATACATAAAAACCTTGTCTTATATTATCTGGATTATCGAAACAGAACCAACCTGCCAATCCTTCAAATGGATACATTACGCCAATTTCACTTACCCGGCGCCCTCCTCTAAGCAGCATACTACTTCGTCCCACATAATTTGAATAAGCAGGTAATGCATCTGCTAATTTCTGGCTGTATGGAGACACTAATGGCGAAATGTAAACTTTTTTAGGATTGTACCACATGCCATGAGGGATAACCATATTTACCCCACGAGCAAATAAATCCATCATAGCCCTATACATCATCAAAGAATCGAAAGAATGTTCCTTATAAGCACCATAAATCTCAGTAGCCACCATAGGGCGATCGTAATAGTCGGCAGCAGAGCTAATCAATTTATGCCCATCTTGTCCAAATTGATATCGAATAATGGCATCGGTTAGCGGAATTTGAGTATAGCGGTAAAACTTAAAAATATCCGCATTCATATCAATGGGTGTCGGGTCGTAATTACCCGGAGGATGTCCAGTACTATTCAGTCCATTAGCCTCGTTCCACTGCCCCACCAATTTAGGAAATCCTTCGGCCAGTAATTCAGCACGTGTATTAAAAAAAGCATTTCGAATAGCTTCTGTATCTGATCCAATGTTATACCACAAAGCAGGATAATACGGGCGTGGATCAAAACCGTTTAATTCTTCAAACTTTTCATTGAAACGCCCCGTCCAATTGCGTGGATGCCTCCAAAAACCAACATCATCGAAAAAAGTAGTTTTTATGGTGTTTCCAAAATACTGCCCAAAGCGCTCTTTGTACTTTTCGTAGGTTTCATTGATCATATGACGCACTGCCACAGTATCCATAAAATCCATACACAAGTATTTTTTATGGAAAGAATCTTTCATCAAAGGAAACAGCATTATGCTCCAATTACCACTCGGAACTTGCCATTCTATAATTCCATTTTTAACAAACGAACTGATTTCTATGCGTTCTTTAGTTTCTATGTTGGTAGCTACTGCGGCCATCAACTGAATACCGGGAACGCTATCCACAAAAAATACAGGCCCAATCAACTCATGTTCAATTTTATCTAAACGTTTCATGGTGTGGTCAGGATATTTTTCTTGCATTTTTCCACCAGCCATTCCACTTGGAAAATCATTATCGTCGTAGAGTATGATTTCCATATCTAATTCCTCCGCTATGTCAATCATATCCTGATAACGTTCAAAGTATTTATCCGAAAGGAATTTTGGAGAAGTACCTGGGCGAGTAGAACTCTTTTCGGCCAAGGGTAACAAACTGACGCCTGAAAACCCAGCATCCTTTGCATCTTTCATCTGCTTGCGGATACCTTCCGTGGTTAAATCTCCATTAATATGCCAAAAAGGCATGGGTTTAAATTCACCGGGAGGATTCTTAAAGTTTTTCTCCATCGATGACTTGCAACTATATACAGATATCGATAATAGTACAAGAAAAGTGATCTTATTAAAAAGTATATTTTTCATCTTTTTAAAATTTTTGTTTTAAGAAAATGTGCCAAAATTTTCTGCACATTCAGGAACTCGCATTATCTTTTTTTAATCATCCACCTGTGTGTACTTTATGAATAATACAGTTAATGGTCGTTTCATTGTTCAAATAATTTATCCGTTCGATAAACCAGTATCAAATAATCTTCATTTTAATAGCCAAGGAAACTCCAGGGCAGGTATTCCAATATCATATCCGCATTTCCGGTTTGGGGTTCTTTCATCAACTAAAACTCGTAACCCCTGAACACAGAACCCTTTAATTCCTCCCAAGTAATGGCATGCGATAGTTCATAACCACAGATTAAATTTCTACCACCCTGGAGACTACAATTTTCACAGGTCCCAACAACCCAGAAGGTAAAAGCTCAGAATGTTTATGCCAATGCTTGTACGCTGCAAAAGTTACACGTTCAGTTGGGCGGTCTGTATTATTTAAAAGCCAATCGGGCCATTGCTTCACATTGGGTCCTTTACGTTTATAATCTAAAGGCATTTGCTCATCACCAATCAAACGGTTTGGCCACAGGTTGGTAATTCTCACTTCCAGGGTATTTGTGCTTTCTTGCAAGTAATCATCCAAATTCAATCTGAAAGGCGCTTTCCATAAAATCCCTAGATTGTGTCCGTTTACAATAACTTCAGCAAGTTCTTTCACACTCCCCAAGTCTAACTGTAAAGAAAAATACTCTTTAAGAAATTTAGAAGAAACCTCAAACTGCTTTTTATAAGTGGCTGTACCCGAGAAATAACGAATAGCATCATTGCCTGATATTGACCACGAGCTTAATTGATCGAAGGTAACATCTAAAGATGCATCCTCTTTTACAGGAAAACTCACATTCCAATCCCCTGTTAACTCCATGGGTTCAGGAACTGATTTCACCTTTACTTTTTTTGTTTTATCTGCAGAAGTACGATAAGTCATTTCCCCTGCATAAGGTGTTACCCAAGAATCGACACCATCCTTATGAATCAATTGAGGTTCTAATGTTGCCTGCGTCAATTTCAAAGTCTCCCCATTAGAAACATGAGCGTATTTCTCCACCCCATTGGTAGCATAGGTCAGGTACAAAGCTTTCTTAGTTCTAATATCTTTTCCTTCGGCAAAACTGTCGTTTACCGGAATTTCATAAACTCCAGATGCCAACATCGATTTTACTTTCTCTGTAACGTCATAAACCGGATTGTTTGGTGGAATACCGCTGATTCCGCGTTCAAATTTACCAAATACAGCTTTCAGAATTTCGAGTTCTCCTTTATCAGAAGTAGCAATCTCTAACCATTCTTTCTCCATGGCATTCTTTTTCAAAAGGACATCGCCAATTTTATATTCTATGCGTAATTCCTTGTGGTAACCTGGTGCCGGGTCGCAATTGCAAAGACTACGGGTGGCTTGAATATTCAGGCTGTTATTTTGGACTTTATTTTTGATCACTTCTGTTATATCCACCAAACCACTAGGCAAGAATGTACCATATTCTGCTTTTATGATTTCTAAACTGGGCAATAGTTTTGATGCAGGCTTTTTAAGGGTCATTGAAGCACTTACCATATGTTTTTCTGACGAAACGGGATTTCTAAAAAGTACAAAAACAGAGCCTTCAGAAGCAAAAGGGATGCTTACAGTGGTTGTGCCATCACCATTATCCTGCCAAACAACAGCCTTGGTCATCTCACCTGTCTCCGCATTCCAAAGCTCTGGCTGTAAGCCTGACACACGAAATCGACAGCCTAGCTCACGGCTTTCTTTGCGTGAGTTGACCACAAAATAAATATCAGCATCCTCGGTCTTACGGTGGATATAATCCATGGATTCACGGCTTCCTTTTTCTATTGTAAAATCAGGAGGTATTGTGCCATTTTGCAATACCTCTACGATAGAGTTCTCTTTGATCAGTCCTTTAGTCCAAAGTTTATATGCTAAGGCTGCTACGTTTTCATCGCAAGCGGGATAGCTATTCATGCTTGGTGATTTTTGTGGTTTTGATGCAAGTATGGTTGCTCCTTCATTGGCCAATTTTTCTATTATTTCAAGCGTCTGAGGTGTCATCCAGGATGTTGAAGGAAGTACCAGGGCTTGGTACTTGTCGCCAAGCGGTGTACATATCAATCCTTCGCTGACAGTTAATGTCCTTATTGTATTTGAACCAACCAGATCATAATCATAACCCAAAGCTTTAATTTCGGGCATCAATAAGGCGTCGTTAGGTGATGCCTCGCCTGTAAATACCAATACATCGGCTACGGATGTACCTTGTTGTAACAAGTACTGACCGCGAGCTACATAATCGACAAAGGGTTTGCTTTGATTCCACCAGGTATTCAAACGGTTAAAGTCAATACCAAAAGGACCTAAGGTTAAACCAGGCGCCACATCCCAAGGCTGGTGCACATAACAGTGAAATACAAAACGGTTGATACCTTGCGCCCAAGCCAGGTCTCCCATCGCTTTCAATGCACCGGGATGTTGCTGCCATCCACCCATATCGGTAAAGGCCTCAGCTTCGGCAATAGGGCTCCCATTTAATTTGGCGATGGATGCGACAAATTTTGGCGAATCGAAAAAAGCCAGATGTCCACTCCAAAACTCAGACAAAACGGCATCTGCCGTAGCGCCAACTTGCATATTATCAAAGGGCCCCCAATAAGGTTCTGTGGAAAACTGCATCCCATGTTGATGACAAAGTTCTGCAAAATAACCATAATAATGTTCAGCCATTAAATCGCCAATGGTACGACGAAAATCCCATAAGAAACGTTCTGTTTCTTCTCCACTTTCTACATAATAACCTGCTAAGGCTGGTAAAAACAACTCGCAATTGTAAGCACGAAGCCTATTGAACTCACTAGCAAACCCCTGAGTCCAGTTTGTAGTCCCCACTTCATAACTATCAATATGGCATCGTTTAACCACTGAACCAATGAGCGTATCGAGTCTATTCACGATGGGCATGATAGCTCCTTGCCAATATACATCCACAGCCTCGCGACTCATCTTATCACATTCCAGGCCTTGTCCGCCATCAGGTGCCGCAATATTTTTTTTGCCCGTTGGCGTATGACCAAGTCGTAGAATCACCCATTCTCCTGCAGGTGCATTCCATTCTAAGGAACCATCACTAGTCAACTTCGATGTCAAATCAATAATATCTGATTTTTTTACGACTGCCGAAGCAGGCACTGATTTATCGTCTGGCCCCAAATGATTACGTACTTTGCCCGACAGGCTTTTGATATCCAAATCATTGATGCGTTCTTCGCTTTGTGGCTTTGGAAAGGCTAGTACCGCAATGTCTTTGTAGTAGCCAAGGTTTGTTTCCGGTTGTGCTAGCTGACCATTGAATTCCTGACCACCTAAATGTAGCGTTTCTGAATACACTACTGTCTGCATGGCATATTCTGGCGTAACAATAGGGCTGCCCGATGATGACCAGCCTGCTCCATTATGAAAACTCAATTCAAGTCCCAAACGTTGCGCTTCCAAAGCGGCATAGTTGAAAAGATCGAGCCATTCGGGACTCAAATAAGACACGTATCCTTGGGGTTGCCCCAAACTAGCGTTGAAAATGAGAGCACCTTGAATACCCACATCTTTCATCGCTTCCAAATCGGCAGTAATGCCAATTTTGGTGACGTTGCCATTAATCCAAAACCACATCACAAGGGCTCTTGCCGATGATGGTGGGTTCTGAAAATTATACTCGAGTGACGTGTTTTGAGCTTCTACATTAGATAGAATCAAATTCAGTAGTAAAGCTATAAAGATGGTTTTGCTTAGCAAGCTTTTTAATATTTCCTTCATTATTCGATTATTCATTGTACAGTTTATTTATCATTCACAGTTGATATCGTGACTTCCCCCCAAATACCCGATGGCAAAATACCATGGTTTGGCATTTTTTCAAGGGCGTGTACCAGTTGCCAGGTGTCCCGTTTTTCTACAGTTTTTTTTGTTTGCCATAGCAATTGGTTGACCCAATTATTAGTTACCTTCACCTCTAGGTCGTTGGTGCCTGACTTAGCGGCATACCATTATGACCGCCTCCAATATTCACATCAAAACCGAACTCTAAAGGGTTATGGCTTAAATGCCACTTTCCTGCATGGCAGGTTTGACAGCCATTAACCTGCAAAACCTGTGGCAGAATGGTATGGTTCGAAGGCAGTGTATGTGTGTTTTTTGTAGGAATTAATTTTCTGTCTTCCGATTTTCCTCGTGCGGAAGGACTAACCGTATAAACGCCATGGCGTGGTGTCCATTGCCCTGTCATTAAACAGGCTCTGCTGGGTGCGCAATTCGATGCTGCTGCATAGCCATTTGTAAATACCATACCTAAACCGGACAGATAGTCTATATTAAGTGTTTCGTAGTATTCGCTACCCATAAAACCAACATCTTTCCACCCCATATCATCAATATTTATAATGATGACGTTTGGAACTGCTGAATCTTGTTTATTGGTACAATCACCAAAAAATAGCAATATTAAAAATGAAATTATTGGTATTATTCGTGTCATTTTGTAAATATTTTAAAATAAAAGAAGCCCCTTGCATAGAATATGAGTTATAAATGCTCTTCCCCAATTGTACGATAACGACTGTTGGTGTTTTTCATGTTTAATTTATTGGTACCACCACGCAGTTTTAGCTATAGTTTCTTTGGCGATTGAACTACACCTTTACCATCGACAAAACTCCAATGATCAATACAGTTCTTCTTTTCATCCAAGATATAATCCCATTTTTTAATGTAGTAATCACGCGGTTTAAAATCGTCACCAACAGCTTCGAGTGACATGTTCAGTTTATCATCTAGGATTTTTTGGAGTTCAGCAAACTCAGGATTCCCAACAAGGTTATTCATCTGGTAAGGGTCTTTTATATTATCAAAAAGCCTACTTGGGCCTTCTAAGGTACGTTGGTAGGTATATTGCTTGGTACGTATTAGGCGATATTCAGGCCCTCTGGCATTATCAGCAAAGGGAGCAACTCCCATAACTAAAGCTGCTCGGTCAGCATTGGGGTCAGGATTTTGTATTAATTCAGAGATATCTTCTCTCTCTATCGTTTCGGGAATATCAAGATTGGCTAAGCCTAGTAATGATGGTAAAATATCGGGTGTATTGATGGGGGCATTGACTACAGCGCCTTTATTTTTTCCGATGGATGGATAGCTAATAAGGAAAGGTACTTTAATGGATTCATCCCATCCCACCTGTTTTTTGTAAGGTCTTTCCCCGTGCGACCCCATCATTTCTCCGTGATCAGAGGTGAAAACAAAAATAGTGTTTTCCATCAATTCCAATTCTTTCATTTTATCCAAAATATCACCTATAGCTATGTCTGTAGACGTGCAGTGCCCATAATAGCCTAGTAATTCTTCGCGTGTTTTTTTCTCCAACCTTTTGGGCACATTAGGCGACAGAATCAAATCCTCTTTTGGATACATCGCCATCATCTCCTTAGGAGCAGAATGGTGAGGAAAATGAGGCGTACCAATAGAGATAAAGAGTAAAAAGGGCTTATCGCTTGCTTTGCTCTCGGTCATATAATCATTGGCAGCATTAGCAATGGCATAAGGCGAATAGCCATTATAGTACTTCACCTCAGGGTCATCATTCTCGTAATAGTGTTCATTGGCATAATCATGCGAACACTCGCTACCCAACCAAAAGTCGAAACCTTGGCGTCTTTCCGGTGCCGCATTATTCAACCGTCCGTGACCATCAAGGTGCCACTTGCCCCCAATATGTGCGGTATTATACCCTTGTGCTTTGAATATCTCTGCCATACACAGTTCATCGCTAGGCAAGTAAAGGTCGTTAAAAATCATACCAGTACTTGTAGGGTAACGCCCCGTCATCAGTGCAGCGCGGTGTGGCGTGCACACAGGCGCTACCGACACAGCATTCGCAAAATTCACCGCCTCTTTGGCGAATTCACCCAATCGTGGCGTTTTAACGTTAGGATCGCCGGCATAGCCCAAGGCTTGTGCACGCCATTGGTCGGTAAGTATGTAGACCACGTTGGGTGGGATTGACTCGGTTTTGCTTTTAGAGCTGCAAGCCATCATGATGATAGCTGATAGCAGCATTAGTAGTTTTTGCATGATAATAATTTTAGGGAATTTCTCCTAGTCTTTATTATTGCGCTTGTATCATTATTTATAACTCCTTCAATCGAATATTTCTATACTCCACCTTCATAGGAGGGCCCACATGTACCTGTACACCTATGTATCCATTTATAACTTTGTGAATGCTATCATTATCTGTCACATCACTCATTAAAGTACCATTGATATAGTGCAATAAACGGTTTCCCTTGATGATCAGATGAACCTGATTCCAGTCATTCTTCTTAATTTTTGAGTTTAAAGTCTCGCTTTCGCCTAGCTGACGTAGTACCTCCCGGGTTTGCCAACAATTCTTGTTCACATTGTTACGTATATTTTCAATTACTTCGGGATCTTCAGGTGTGGATAATAGTACCTTCTCCCCCCTATAAGCCAGAGTTGTACGTTTTTTCTCTTCGTAATTCTGACCTGTATATTTATTCTTGCCATCTATGTCACATTGGTAGCCGCGCAAAGCGTAAGGTTTATCTTTTACATAGGTGCTCCGGTAATTGATGCCACTATTTCCCGATTCAGAAATACGATACTCCAATTGTAATTCAAAATCGCTAGGTTGTCCACCTTGCCAAACAATAAAGGTGTTGCTTTTTAAGATAGTTTCAGGAGTAATCGTTCCTTGTATACATCCATTCTCAACGTGCCAATAGGTCGAATCACCTTTCCAATTATCCAGCGTTTGGCCATCAAAGATTTCTACGAATTCTTTATTACTTGGTGTTTGACTAAACACATGACTAATATTCATTAGTGTCACTAACAGAATAAGAAAGCCATATCTTCTTTTATTATTTAACATATCTAAAATCTTAATTACAAACCAATACTATTCTCACCACTCTTCAATTCAATACTCTGACCATTCCAATTGAAAACACCACCCAAGTTATTAGGCACGATGACTTTGCCTCTAATACCGCTCTTTCCCTTTTTCTTAAGATTAAAAGAAATAAAACCATCTCTTAATGGCATTTTCCCTTCAATATAGTCTAACTCACCTAGTGATGGGCGCATCTCGAAACGTTTAAAACCGCTCTCAGTAGGCGCTATACCTGCTATTGAGGCATAATAATAAAACAAAGGCGAAGCACTCCAGGCATGACAATCGGAGCGTGAAGGATCAAATTTTTCGGGAAAAGTTGTGAAGCCATTATCGATCAAATCGCTTAAAACGCTTAATCCGGAAAAATATAAATTGCCTAAGCCCACTTGCTTCAATGCCGCTACTTTGTAAAAATCAAAATAGTAAGAGGCCGGTGCAATCTCTTTGTTATTAACTACGCGTTGCATCAATTCTTTTTGCTTCTCTGCAGGGAACGAATGACTAAGTACCGCTAATATATTGGCGTGCTGACTAAATACATCTTTATCTGGCGTATCGGCGAGTAATTGTTTGTCCTCATCCCAACAATTATCAATAATAGATTGCTGAGTCAAATTTGCCTTTTGCTCCCACTTTTGCCTTAGCCCAGACATACCGTAAGACTCAAAAATGTCCATCGCTTTATGTATGGTATACACATATTGCATCCCAATAACAGATGAGTATTTTTTATCCTCATTTAATGGTGGATAACCCGTCTTCCACTGGTCCACCCAATCCACAAACAACCAGCTTTCCAATTGGCCCAACATCCCATTCTCCTCTACTCGCTCATCGAACCAATTTAGGATGCCAAGCATAGTAGGAATCATCTTTTCGATGAAAGCTTGATCGTTGCAATGCATCATATAGTCATGTACCATAGTGATCCATACCAAAGAAAACGGCGCTATTATTTGCTGCTGACTGCTCGGATAACGCGACTGCGTCAGACCAAAAGGCAACTGAGAATCGTAGTAATCCTGAATCGCATCTTTCCATAGCACGGTATCGCCTGAGGCATAGGCCGTATTGAGTCCTTGTATGCGGGTATCGCCCGTATATTGCAATTGCTCGTAGTAGGGACAATCAAAAAAGACTTCACCCGCACACAAACGTTGGGTGCGCCAAGCCACCTCAAAGATGTCGCTCAAACGAGGGTCGTCACATTTAAAATTTGCTTTCAAATCCAAAGGATAAGCCCTAAACTCACTGTTAAACGCATTTAACGCCAAAGGCTCATCGTCAGTTGTTATTTCTAGTTCCACATAACGAAAACAACGCCACCATAGGGGCTCAAAGAGGCGATCATCACCGCCATCAGGTAGTATGATATCATAATTGCCCCACATCACTTTTCCATCAACCTCATCGCGGTTACCCTTATCAAAGGTAGGCATACCATCCTTTGGAATAAAAAGACTTTCGGCATAAGTGATTTGGATATTACTCTTAGCACCTTTGCTATATTGCAACTGTGGATAAGCATTGGTCAGGTGCCCTTGATCAAGCAATATTTTCACTGTACTATTCGCAGGTATTTCAACTGGAGCATCTCCCGTGATTAAGCCTTCTGCATCAGTTATACCTTCAGACTTTCGTACTTTGGCAAAGCTTTGAGGCTTGGCATCCATCATAGCTATCGAACGCGGATGCAATACACGCGCATCTGTTTTTCCAGTAACGGAATAGTATTTTGTAGGCATCCCATTTTTGCCGGCTTTGGCCTGCTTCCAAGCAATTTCTTTGTCCGATGTTTTCCAATCCCAAGGGTGCAATTCCCCGCTAAACTTTTCGCCTGGACCTGCGACATAAAAGCGTCTCAGGTGTTTTATCATGTAAAATGAATAGGCCTCATCAATAACTACGCGCCACGATTTATCGGTATTAATTTCCTTTTCCTTTGAGGTATTTCCCTGGATAATTAAACCCGTAATATAGCTCATTTGAGCCGTGGGTTTCAAGTCCGCCATATTCCACACTTTAGCTGCGATATGATTCTCCCCCTCTTTAAGATAAGGGGCAATATCTAGGGTCGCAAATTGCCAACGGTTAAGATCGCTACGCGCTGGACCACGCGCCACCACAGTTCCATTAATGTAAAACACGTACCTATTGTCCGCCGAAATATTGATCACGTACTCTTGTGGTACAGCTTCAAGCGAAAGAACTTTCTTAAACAAGTAAACACCCACTTCATCACCTGTAATATTAGGGTGCGTAATCCATTGGGCTTGCCATTCTTCATTTAACCATTGCTCGCTTGGCATTGCTTTATTTACAATGTTTTGAGCCTCACTTTTCTTTTGTGAGAAAGTGCTTATAACTAACAATTGAGAAAGTAGTGTAATTACAATAATTCTTTTCATGTTTATATTTATTTTCATAGGTCAGATAGAAGGGGCATGAAATTTCAATCAACACCAGTTATGCATCAAGTATTCAGAAAGAAAGCTCCATATTATTTGATTTTTATTATCTCTATTTCCTTGGGCGCTTTTATTTCTGATTTTACATTCCCCTTACTGTCCTTTGTGTGTTTAATATGCACTAAGCCATAAGGTGTGGGGTAGGTACCTTCTACCCATTCCAGATCTCCCAAGTGTGGTTCGATTCTTATTTTTTTACAGCCGGGAGCCACTATGTTTACACCAAGTACGTATTGCGACAACCATGCTGTTGGTCCTGATGCCCAGCCATGACAAAAGCTATGCCTGAGGCCTACATAGCAATAATTACCATACGTTCTATGGACATCCACTTTATCATCGGGAACGATCTCGTCAATACGCCCGGCATTATCCATCCAATCAATGTCAAAATCCTCCCAAAACGAGGTGGCTCCTAGATCAAGCATTCCGCCCCAATACTCTCTTATGACATCGATTGCCCCTTGATGGTTACCTGCCATTGCCATGGCATTAAGCACGTAATACCCGTAGAATGTAGAAATGTCTTTAACGCCATCTTTCACCAGCAAATCATCATTGACCTCTTTGGGATCTAAAATGCCTGCCATAGCTAATAATGCACCTGGTGATTTTCTTTTGGGAAACTCGTGCTGGTAGCTTTTCAACTTTTCAGAGACTGCCTTATAGTGTTTGGCTTTCTCTTCGTTCCCGAATGTGAGAGCAATATCTTCTCCTGCATCGAAAGACATGGCCAGCAAAGCCTGCATACCCTTTCTCACTTCAATCTGGTCACTTCTGGTAGGCCAATCCAGGAAACACCTTCCTTCAAAGCTTTCTTTTCCATCACTATCAATATTTTCTTCTAAAACTTCTAATAAGCCATAGATGTATTCTTTGTGTTTTTGCAAATAACCGACATCGCCTGTATTCATGTACCATTGGTGTTGAATAAGCAACCACCACATAGAATAAGAACTAAAATTACCATTCATCCAACCAGGGAGTGGTGTAATTTCTTCCATTAAATCCAAGGATTTAGTGACGACCTCATTTGCGCCAAAAGCAGCAAGAATAGTCATGACTTCGGGGTGCATATCTCCCACCCAAACCAGACGGTCACGTTTGATACCATCCCATAAATATTCTTGCATATTAAGATGAACGGTATAAGCGCCTGTTTGCCATACTTTATTTAGTCGTTCGTCGTTTGATTGAAAAGAACCCAGGTAAGGAATATCACGCATCACAGAAATAGCACTCATTTCCTTTAGTAATAATACTCTGTCTTTATCCAGTAAATCAATTCGAACAAAGCGAAACCCGGTATTACCTACTTCGATTTTACCGCACCAAGGCAACTGTAAGGTCATATCTCTCACTGCATGGTCATTTGTTGCACCATCTTCGCCAACGTCAGACATTGCTTCTGATACCGATTCACCAAAACGAACACGCACTTGAATTGGCTTTTTACCTTTAAACATTCCTGTAACGATCTCCAATCCTCCATGCATCTCTTTTCCAAAATCCAATAGAATAGCAGCCGTACTTTCACCATTATTAAACTCAACAAGATCATTTTTTTTGGTTGTTGCCTGATGCCGTCCTTCTTTTAGGAGTTGTTTTGTATTTTTAACATCACCGGACTGCCACACGATCCGGGTTGGTGTAATGTAGGTGCGTTCAATTTTATATGAATGCTCCTCAGCCTCTGTCTGTTTGGAATATGGTCGATTGCAGCCGATTAGAATACCTAATATTAATACCGTTACAAATATATTTTTCATTTTGAATTGATTGTAATATGAACAAAATTGTGTCAAATATTATATCCCATACTTAGTTATCTTCAGTTAATTCGATTGTATTTCCGATTTGGCATTGGATACCAAACAACTCATTGTTCCTAATTTCCCCATCATTATTTCAGTCATCTCAATTCTATGCTTTTCGATGGCTTTTTCATCATAGAGATTATTCCACTCCTTGGGATCTTTCTGCAAATCATAAAATTCGCCACCCACAATATCAGCTTCGGTATATGTTGAAGCATCTTCTTTTCGGGCAAAACATAAAATCAACTTATGGTTTTGAGTTCTCACCATAAAGGAAGCTTCGTCCTTTCGTTCGTGCAGGGCACAAAATGAAGCTTTACGAGTTGCATTTTTCTCCAAGAGATTCATTCCGGCAGATTTTTCTGGCACTTCAATTCCTGCAGCTTTTAACAAGGTCGGATAAATGTCCACCAGCTCAGCCGGACGAGCATCTTCTTTACCTTTCCAATCTTCGGGCAAAGCAGCTCCGGAGATGATAATTGGAACGCGTACACTGGCATCGTACAAACAATATTTGTTAAATCGGTAATACCGTTCGCCCAACATTTCGCCATGGTCGGAAACGTAAATGATGATTGAGTTTTCGAGCAAGCCTTTTTCTTCCAAAGCCTTCATAGCGCGTCCGAACATATCATCAATCCATGTGCAGTTGGCATAATAACGCATGGTCATTTCTTTCCATTGTTGTTCTGAGGCCTCTTTCCAAAACCCTTCGTACAATTCGCGGCGGTTTACTCCTTCAGCGTGAGGCGAGTTGTCTTTTTCCCATGGAGGTTGTTCGGCATATACCGTTTCGTCCAAATTATAATTATCCTCAAAACCGACCGGAACGTTATGTCCTGCATGTGGTTTTAGAAATGAGAGATACAAAAACAGAGGTCTTTCATCTTGTCTGTTCTTAATGTAATCCAGGCATTTTTCAGTCACCCAGCCATCACGGTGATCGCCTTCGGGAAGCTTGCTGGTTTCGCCGATATAACCCGATGGATCTTCCTCACCAGGCCCGTAACCAATGGTTTCATCCAGGTAACGTTGTTTTTTATCGGGGTCAAGGTCTTTCATCATTACTGCGCCCTCTTCAAAGCATTCTGCTATATATCGTGTTTCAAATCCACGGGTGTTGCAACGCACGCCCCAATGTGTTTTTCCAAAACCGACTGTTTCGTAACCGGCATCCTGAAAAACCTGTGCAAGTGGCTTTGTGGGTAATTTATCATCCGGAATACCACGCGCATTTTGTAATACGCCGGTTTGATTGGCATATAATCCTAACATCATTGAATTTCGACTGGGAACGCACATGGGAGCCTGACAAACCGCCTGGGTAAAACGAACACCATTCTTTGCCAACTTATCCAAAGTTGGCGTTATTATTTCTCCATTTTCTACTCCCAAAGCATCCCAACGGTGTTGGTCGTCCATTAAGAAAATAATGTTGGGGCGCTCGTGTTTCTTTTTATTAACTTTCGATGTGCAGGCGCTAAACAGGATGAAAACCCCCATTAGCAGAATAGCCAAATTTGACTTTCTATAGTTTGGTATAATCATTATTTCGTTATTTTTGTTTTACTCTTTATAAAAAGTTTGAAATTGCATTTAGTTTGTTTTAAACGTACAATACTGTCGGGCTATTTTTTTTCATTATTGTGCTAATTTTTTGACTTTTGTACCAATGCCTCATTATTTGCCATAATGCACAAATAGTAACATTGGATAAAAGCTAAATGACACTTTTTATAAAACGAAAATCAATTGACAAACTGATATTTTCACTGCATAAAATGACACAGAAGAAAAAGCCAATATCAACAAAAATAACTCCGAAAAATGGAAGCTAGCTTTTAAAGTCTGAACTCCCATTTAAAATCTAACTTACCAGACTAAATCACCAGACAGGTACACAAACTAATGTTTCACCCTTTTAAACGCAATACCCATCATTTTGCGTTAATTTACTGTTTATCAATCTTTCAGATTCGGGTATTGGGAACAATGCCTCAAAGGCATCAAATTTGTAATCACCAGTAGTAAATGTAACTCCTCCCCTATCAGTTGTTTGCTCATTTTGCTCTCTGGCACCATGTGCATTCATAAATTCTGCCAACTCAATAGTACTCATAGTTCTTATCAGGTCGTACCAGCGATGATTTTAAAACGCCAATTCAACTCTTCTTTCTTTTAGTACTGCTACACGGAAAGAATCTTTGTTAAGACCACTTAATGGAGCAAGTCCGGCTCTTAAGCGTAATGAATTGACATATTCATAACTTTCGGCGTTAGGACCAGACTCTTCATTTATAGCTTCTGCCAACATTAACAGCACATCAGCTTAACGAATTGCCACCACTGTCAGTCCAACCCGTCACGGAGCCCAGGGTAAGTGGAATTCCCAAACGCTCAAATTCCTTAACGGCATGAACAAAATTATTCTGCTACTCATCACTAAGAAGTTTCACAGGCCCTAGGTACAACCCCGTTTACTTCGAGAAAAAGTTTGTAGCCAATTCCTGCTTTTTTCATGGATTCCGGGTCGGTAGTCATTTCCTGTTTATCCTGATAACCTTCCATAAAATACCAGTAAATGCCGGGCTCTGCAGAACTTAAAGGTTGCTCGAAATAAGCTCACATCATATTGTACTAACGGTTTTGTTTGACACACAAAGCATAAACAAAGCGCACACCGATAAAAATTCCAAAATTAAATCTTTTCATAAAAGTAAATCCGTTTATATCGGTTTCGGTTTTATTGGCCAACCAAGCTATTGTTTGGTACGAAATGATATTCCACAGTTCACTTTTACATTTAGAAATACCATCCTTGTTAATGTTGGAAGAAGATCAAAATTGATGGGTATAAAAACCGTTGAGTATATCCTCAACGGTTTTTGTAATTTTTAAACTATTAAACTATTTCAATTCCAAAAATTTATTCTGCTTTTAACGTTCACAACCTGTTTATCTGTATCCATTATTTGTAGGATCAGATTCCAATAAGACAGGATTTGTTTGCAACTCCTGCAACGGTATCGGCAGCAGGACATGATGAGGCTTAATATTCAAATTAGGTGTCCAAAAACGATATTCCAGATTTTGAACTACATCCAATAAAATGCCCCATCTGATCAGGTCATATCTTCTCATACATTCTCCGGCTAACTCCCATTTACGCTCATCGTAAATTGCTTCTCTAAACTCTTGTTGAGACAGACCAGATAATTTCCACTCGGGCTCGGTGGCATAAGCTCTTTTCCGAATCGGTTCGATATACTGATAAGCATTGGCAGGACCATTTGCTTCGTTTTCACACTCAGCAGCCATCAAATAAACATCGGCCAAACGGAATACCAACCTGTTATCGGAGTGGTTAAAACGAGGAGAAGTCTCCAAATCCAGGTTCATGAATTTTAGCATATAGGGATAATTTAGTTCGTAACCTAAATAACTATCCATTATATTCAAAGGTCTTCTCAAATCATTCAACGGGAATTTTTCAGCAAAATCCTTTGAAGCAACTTGCAGTCCGGTACCATTAAAAGATTCTCCCCTTGCGGTAAGCGCTGCAGACAATGCAGCCCTGTCTACTGAATTTTTAGGTTCATCCCTCAACCGGGGATTAAACAGACTTGGTCTCCAGTTTCCATTCCCTGGTAATACAGGGACGCCAACTTCAAACTGCCCAACAATGTCTTTTGCAAAATCCAATGACCAGATAATCTCATCGTTATATTCATTTTCAGGATCAAAAACCTCATCATAAGTGGGCAGCAATTGATGTGAAGATTGGTTTATAATCTCAAGACATTTACTTAGGCCTTTTTGCCATTCATGTTCTTGCATATAAATCTTTGCCATAATCATTGCAGCACACCATTTTGATGCTCGTCCTCTCTGTGATTCAGTAATTTGGTTTCTTCGGGGCATGTTATCCTGCGCGTATTGCAAATCCTGCATAATACCGTCCAAAATAATTTGCTTATCGGATCTACCTAAAACTTTAATTTCATTGATAGTTAAGGCCTCTATGTAATAAGGCGCATCGCCCCACAGGTTTGTAATATGCCAGTAACACAACGAACGCAGGAACAAAACCTCGGCCTTGATATCGGTTTGTACAGCCTCTGTAAGAGCATCGTTCCCTTCGATCCGATCTAAAATCACATTTGCATTGAGAATTATTTTATAAAGATCCTTCCAGCTGTCAGAAACACTCATTTTTTGAATAGACCGATCTGCAACAGCCTCATCTATTACATAATTTCCAATTGGTGCTACGAAATCAGCGATACGGTTGGGCTCAATAATATCCGCTCCGTTATCATAAAAATGATCCAGTCCCACCTGTCCATATAGTGAGTTATTCTTTAATATCGCATAAATACCGGTTACAGCTTGTCGTGCATCAGCTTCTGAACTAAAGAAGTTTTCGGGGGCAATAATATCTCTTGGTACTTCTTCCAGGAAACTTTCACATCCTGCAAATGCAAAAAGCATCAATAAAGAATATATATATAGTTTCTTTTTCATCTCATTAAAATTATTTGTTCATATATGGTATTCCATGGAACACGCCAATCATGCTTCCCCTCCCGCTAGGCGGGACAAGATTCTGCTAGGGCAGAACAAGTTGTGTGAGGAGCTACACTCATGGCTCGTTTCATATCTACATTTTTTTATTTGCACAATTCTTAAAAAGTTACATTTACACCCAGTGTCAGCACCTTGGCGGCGGGGTATTCTCCACTTGAAAAACCCTGAGCAATATTTCCCACGCCATCTTTTCCGTATTTACTTGTTTCCGGATCTATTAATCTGAACTTAGATTTCAGGAACAGGTTTGTACCGGAAGCGTAAACCGACATCCTTTCCACTCCACTCCAACCTAACTTACGAACCGGTAGATTATAGTTCAATCGCACCGTTTTTAAACGGAGATGTGAGCCATCCTCTACAAACAACGAGTTACTAACAATTTGGGTAACGGCATCTGCTCCAGCTCTTGGAATATCCGAAGTTGGGTTATCTGGTGTCCACCTGTTTGCTAAATCAATGTATTTAGGCGCTTCACCACGTGTAAGCAAGCTATTTTGGCTTCTTAAGTTATATACTTCGTTACCAAGAGTCCCCTGAAAGAAGAAATTCAAATCAAAATTCTTGTAGGTAATTGAATTATCAAAACCAAAAACCAAGTCAGCCTGCGGGCTACCGAGCACGACATAATCCTCTGTAGATATTATTCCGTCTTTGTTTTTGTCCTCAAAACGAGGACCTCCAACTACCTGAGAAGCAGGGTTTAATCCGGAAGCGTCAATTTCGTCCTGGCTCTTCCATGTTCCCAGGTAACGGACACCTGTAAACACGGGTGTTGGTTCACCTACAATGATACGGGTATTGCCTGATCCTAAAATTTCATCTACGACAACATCAATATACTCCTGTCCCCCAAGATCTAAAACTTTATTTTTATTGGCTGACAATGTCAAGGTTGATTTCCAACTAAAATCCTTATTACTAACATTAATGGTTTTCATAATAAACTCCCAACCTTTGTTTTCCAGCGAACCTATATTCTGCAGCTGCCCTGTAAATCCCGTCTGACGAGGAACAACAACTTCTAATAATAAGTCATTGGTTTCCTTACGATAGTAGTTTAGCTCTGTGAAAATACGTCCACCAAAAAACGTTGCTTCCACTGCTAAATCGAGCTGATTGGTAGTTTCCCATTTCAAAGCTGGGTTTGCTGGCCGTCCTAAAGTTACGCCCGGGTTTTGACTGCCACCAAAGGTTGTACTGGCTGCAGTCATCAGTGCTAAAGTTCTGTACGAATCAATACCCTGACTACCTGAACGTCCATAACTAGCTCTTAGCTTAAGATTATCGACGAAATTTACGTCCTGCATGAATTCTTCTTCCGACACCCTCCATGCACCAGCTATAGAAGGATAAAACTCGAATTTATTACCTGGGGCAAAGCGTGACGAACCATCAGATCGACCAACCAAAGTCAATAAATACTTATCCTTGTATGAATAGTTTAAACGGCCAAAAAAGGAAACAATCTGAAATGCATCGTAATCGCTTCCGATGATATTCCGCGTTGGATCAGATCCAAGGGCCAGATTATTAAACTTTGTTGCGTCAGATGTGATACCATAGGCTTCAGCAAACACACTTTCTGCACTAAATTTCTGAAATGAAGCACCCGCCAGCGCTGTAATGCGGTGGTTCTCTCCTAAATCCGTTTGGTATTGAGCGGTATTTTCGTTATTCCATCCCATACTTGACAGGGCTCTCACCTCTGCGCTACCGGTATCACCTACCTCCAATAAGTCTGGCTGCTGACTGGAATTAAAAACATTCGTTTTGGTATTATTTATTTCCGGACTAAACGTAGAACGAATGACCCATTTTTCAGTTGGCCTAAATTCCAAATAAGCAGTTGTCAGAAAATTATTTGTGTAGGTTTCGTTTGTATTTAATGCCGCTTTGGCCACCGGGTTTGAGAAAGGTGAGCCAATTACCTCATTAAAACCATTGTAGGTCCCATCTTCATTATAAATTGGTTGGGTTGGCAAAATACCTCCAATCAAATTGGTGTATCCAAATGATCCATTGTCCTGATGGATTCTGGAATAATTAAGACGGAAACCCGCGCTTAATTTTTCACTTAATTTAATATCGAGATTGGATCTGAAGATATATTTCTCAATTCCGGTGCTTTTAATCAATCCATCCTGTTCGAAATAGTTTAGCGAAGTATAATATTTTACATTTCCATTCTCTGATGAACCTGCAATTGAAAGATCGGCATTATAAATAGGAGATGGATCCAATAGCAAGTGAAACCAATCGTTATCCGGGTAGGTTGAAGGATCATTCGGGAATGGCACCGATGCTGATCTGAACAGTGCGTCTTCATTCGTATATGCTATTTGTTGCACCTGGCTCAAATATTTAGGTCGTTCGGGAACCAGTTGTGTACCTGCATAAACACCCAAATTTATCTGTGGTTTACCTCCGGTAGCACCACCACTCTTGGTGTTAACCAATACAACTCCATTGGCTCCCCTCGAGCCATAAATGGCAATTGACGAGGCATCTTTAAGGATTTCGATCGATTTAATGTCGTTCGCGTTTAGGTTGTTAAGGTTGAAATCCTGACCAACTATAATTCCATCAATAACCCACAATGGTTCGTTGGTTCCCTGAATTGAGTTACCACCACGTACCCTGATAACTGTACCTGCTCCTGGCGCACCACTTGTTTGGGTAATTTGCACACCTGCAGCCCTACCTTGCAACGCCTGGTCAACACGTGCAACAGGATTACGTTCAAGAGCTTTTGCATCAACAGTTGAAACAGCACCTGTAAGATCTGATTTTCTTACCGCTCCATACCCAATAGCCACAACCTCATCTAGGCCAATGGCATCAGCTGCCATGGTAACGTTAATCACGGTTTGGCTACCAACGGTTATTTCCTGGGATACCATCCCTACAAAGGAAAACACCAACACATCACCAGCTTTAATATTAAGTATCTGAAAGTTGCCGTCGATGTCGGTAATTGTTCCTTGGGTAGTACCTTTTAATACCACCGTAACTCCTGGTAGTGGCTGACCGGCATTGTCGTTTACTGTTCCTGTAACGGATTTTTGTTGTTGGAAAACGGACTCTGGGTTTGTGTTGCTAACTGAATAGCCATCGGCAGCAAATGAAATCATGCTCATCGCTAACAGGATGAATAATACATTCGTTACTTTAACTGTTTTGTTCCATGGATCATTCTGTATCCATGAATAAATGATTTTCTTTTTTTTCATAAATTTGAATTTAATTAAGATTAAAAGTATTAGTTACACTTCTATTCTGGAGGAAATGGTAGAACAGTTCCTCTCTTTCTTTAACAGTCTCATCACATAGGCTTTATATTAATCAACAATTTTATTATTCTTGCTTTATTCCTTATTTCTATGTCAGCAAATTTTAACCACTTTTATTTGCATTAAATGCCCTAACTTTTCAATCTTATCAGCAATATGTCCAACGCCGATGGCACAATGGTGGGCAGGGCCTTGTTTCGACCATTGATTCATAAACGCTTTTGCGCCAATCGAAAAACGGTAACGACTGTTTGTATTTCCAATTTGCAGGATAGGACCTTTAACTGACTCTCCTTCAGCCACCAATAAAAACACTTTGTCTTTCCCTTCAACCACCGAAAGAATGGTAACAGGGCCATGTTTCACGGTCATCTGTATCGATAACCCTTTACCCGGCTTTCCATGATAAATGGGAAGCGGAACTAGTTGCACGTTTCCTTGGGCAATGGCAAAATGAGCTGGGCCATCATGACCCAACATTACAATGTCGTCGTTAAAATCCATGGCATAGAATTCTGAAAATGATCCACCAACGCCAAACAAGTCCATAATTTTCATGGCCTGTGCATTTTTCACTTCGCATTCCCCTGCCACCGGAACATTTTTACCGGTAAGTAAAGTATTTCCAGCAATAACCGAGGTTACAATGTTCTCGTAATCGTTGCCAGCTTCGCCTTCGTAGTAATAAGCCATCGAACCCAGGTTGTGCGCTTCAACCAATTTATCGAGCGCCACCGAAGTACGAGCAGCGCGCTCAATCTCGTCCTGTTCGCAGGCATCAACTACTTCGAAAGTACTTTTGAATTCAGTGATTTTGGCTTCAACCTCGTCATAAGTTGCAGCATCGCGGTGTTTTTTCACCTCACACATTTCAACCAACTCAATGTGGGTACCAAATGCAGCCGCTTGTTTAGTGAGGTCGGTATATACATCCAACATACCACAGTAATAATGCCCCAATACGCCCAAACGATTTGTGCGGATGGCGGCAGCAACATTTGCAGCTTCAATCCACGATTGCATTTCATCCCAAACAGCCTCCTCGCCCAGATAGCCGGTTATAAACTCGTAGCCAATTCCGGCACGATTAAACACATTTGCCAACTCGGGCGCAGAGCATGCCTGACAATGCGCTAACCATTCTCCGGTCATTACGCCACGGTCACCCAGTTTGTTAAATCTTTCGTAATCGATGGCTGCAACCGGTTGTATGTTTAAAATGATAATTGGGCATTTCAACTTTTGTGCTACGGGCAATACCGTTGACGACAAGGCATAGGTCGAAACATATAGAAATACAACATCTACATCGCTAGTCTTTAAGAAATCTCCAGCTAACTGTGCTTTTTCAGGTGAGTCGACCAAGCCTGCATCAACCACCTCGGCACCAAATTCCATCATTTTACCGGCAATTTGATTTTGGTAGCCTTTTAACCGTTCTAATAATCCATCGAATTGATCCCAGTATGTATCCAGACCAATTCCGAACAATCCTATTTTTGACATTTATATTTTATTTTGGATTTGTATTTCTAATTATCAACATTCATGATTCGCACTGGCCCCAGTAATCCGGAAGAAAGCGGTTCTGTATAGTGAAAAGCACTCATCGACAGTTTTGTAGTGAATGTGTACCTACCTGTACGATATTCCTGTCCGCCCAATAATCCGTTATTGAACTTAATGGTTCTCACATTGGCATCGGGTTCTTGTCGGTCGCCCAACAAACGATTCACCCAACGGTTGGCCACCTCTATCTCCAATTCGTTCGTTCCATGTTGTAAAGCCTTTGAAATATCGATACGCCATGGGGCACACCAAACTACGCCCAGGTCTTTCCCATTCAATTTAACACGGGCAATATCGTTGACTACGCCAAGATCGATGTAGCTTACATTATCAGGCACATTATCCATCTCAAAGGTCTGTTTATAGGTCGCAATGCCTGAATAATATTTGATGCCGCGCATATTGTGTGTCGTCCAATCCTGAAGTTTATCGAAAACAATATTTTCAGGACCTCCAAATTTTGAATTGAAGGAAACATCCCAGGCACCTTCTAGCGTTTTAAGCTCAGTAAAAGCAGGGAAATTGCCAGCATTTTTAGTTGAAACTGATGGCTCGGCTTTGCCTGAGAAAGTAATAAAGAAGCTTTCGTGCGGGAAGAATTCCATTGGAATGCTAGTTAAACCGTTTTCAACCGTATAATTGGTCAACTTTCTGGTTTCTCCCGTGGTTCCTATCCATAATTCAGGCTGACCAGTTGCACGGAAAGTACAAACCGTTTTCTGAAAGTCCTTTGTTCTATTGGCAATAAAATAAATATCCTTGTCGGCGGTTTGACGATGTCCAAACCGAATGCTATTGTTATCCGATTTAAAATCTTCTGCAATATTTAATTTTGTTAAGAGTTCAGCAGTACTTTTATAGGTTGGGTAAAGTTCTTCCGAGACCAGATTTCCTCCCCAAAAAACAAAACCTTCTCCAAAACTTATTTCGCTAAATGTGTTGGGAGTTTGAAGTGCGCCCCAAAGTTTTTCGGCCAGGTTTTTCACTTCAATATCGCAAGCCGGATAATTAACCAAACTTGGGGATTTAAGAGGCGGCGCACCAACTACTTTAGCCCCTTTTTCGACCAAGGAGATAATCTTTTTTAACAAGTCAGGCGTCATGGTTTCAAAATTTGGCAAAACCATAAGCTCGTAAGAAGTGGCACCCGGAAAAACAATTTTTCCACTTTCAACCCTTGCCCATTCCATGAGCATTTTGGGTGAACAGCCATCAAATCCGTAGTTTTTTTTATCCGGTATCATATTATTTTCCACCAATGCATCGGCCGGAGGGGTAAAAATCATAGGTGCACCTTCGGGCGTTAAATAAAGAATATCGGCCACTGCCTGCCCTTGTTGCATCATATGCGAACAACGACTGATATAATCGTGGTAGGCACCCACCATTGGCCACCAGGTTTGCCCACGGTCCCAATGCACGCCGTATCGTCCCATGGTCATTCCGGGGCGGTGTTCTTCACCCAGTGGTTTGTGGGCAAAAGTGTGGTAAACAAATCGGTTAATTCCGTGCGCCAATGCCCAGTCGCTTTGGTTTTTCATATTCCCGGGAAAAAGGCTCCATGCTTCCTTTGGTTGTGAGGTAAATACCTCAGCTCCAACCACAGGATGTCCTTTGATGTGTGCTATTGAAGAGGCCTGCAATACTGCATAAATGGTATGAAATCCAAAACCATTGCTCCAAAACTCAGCCATTATTACATCAGCAATGGCACCTAAATCCAAATCGCCTGCCGGGTTCATATCGTAAGGTTCGATGGTTAGTTCTAGCCCATTTTTATGCGCATACTCTTTCCCGTATTCCACATGATATTCTAGCACCAATTCTTTGCATGTTTGGCGTAAGTCCCATAAAAAGCGTTCGGTAAGTTCTACGCTGTTAATGGCGCGTCCGGTATATGCCAAAAAATAAGGTTCGGGATCGTAGCCCCTCCGCTTCTTAAACTCCTCAACAATTCCATCGGTCCAGTTTTGAGCACCGCTTTCCCAACTATCCATGTGAAAACCAGTCCACCCAACACCTTCTTTACGCGGTGTGGTTTTTTTAAGCAGGATATCGGTATAATTTCTCAGGTGATTTCGGAATGCAGAGGTATCCATTTTATTGCTTTCCAAACCAAGTGCAGGTTCAGGTGCAGGACGCGTTCCTGCCCCTGTTACTCTTTTACCCATGCGTATGATGGTCCATTTGCCCTTTGGTGCATCCCATGCAAAATGTCCGTTAGCTTTTAAAAATTGGCTTACGTTTAACATTTGAGAAGAAGCAAGTATTTTCTTTCTTTCTGGCTCATCATAACTAGATAAAGCAGGTAAATATGGCTTTACATTTGGTTTTGAAGAATAGGGATCTCTTTCAAACAGCGCTTTTTCATTAATAGCTTCGATCACCGGAACCGCTGTTTTTGGAATGGCATAAACCGCTACATCTTCATAATATGAATCTTTGGTTTTATGCCAGGTGGTACTGCGTTGTTTCGGTTTGGGAAGTTTTACTTCTATTTGTTTTCCTCCAATCACTTCGGTTTCGCTAAATACCAAATGCTTCATCGATTCATCGGGCTTAACCCACGGACCACCACTGCCACACCAACCGGGACCGGCACCCAACAAAATTTTAATCCCAAGACGTTCAGCCTCTCTCACAGCATGTACATATAAATCCTGCCATTCCTCACTCATAAAGTCGACCGAGCCGCGTGGTACACCAATCCCTACTTCCAAAAAAATAAGGTGGCTTATTCCTGCTTCCTTCATCGACTCCAGGTCATTTGTCATCTCTTTGCGCGACAAATTCCCATCCATAAAATACCAGTACACCCCTGGTTTTGCAGCATCGGGTGGATTGAAAAAAGTTTGTTTTAATGAATTATCCCCTTGATATTGACTACATGCTGAAAAAAGCACAACTGCCAAACAAACACTTAAAACAAATTGCATCGTTATAAAACTATCTTCTTTAGCTTTATTCATGACCATGGTTTTATTTAACTTATTTATTATTTATATAATATCAATAAAAGCACATTTTAACTTAAAAAAGAAGTGTTAGCATTGAACAACCAACATTCTTTTTTTCTTGTTGAGAATATTATTTAGATCACAAACTCCCTTTTTATGAAAACATTAATCTTTGCTTTCTGAATTTACGGATATGAAGTTCATTAAAAATTACACCATTTAATATTGACAATCTGATATTTTTATTATATGAAATGACATGGGTTTGTAGGATAATCACCGGAAGTACTTAATATCATTTGAACACGACATGAAGTGGGATTTCTGTGTCAACAGCTTAGGAAGTGCAAAAATCAATAAGGGTGATTCTAATCTTATCAAAGGTCATCCGGGGAGCTATATGTTTGCGTGGGAAAAAGTGTGCGTGCTAAAAGAACTTCAGTTTGTTCCATTTACCGAAAGTGGAGGTGTTTTTGAGACGAAGAAAACCGATAAAAAGAGAATTTTAAACGAGGATGGTTTTATACTTATTTATGGGGTTTAGCACAGATATAAACCCCACAAAAAGACAGGTTGAGCTGAACGTTAGGTTGGTTTTTACTTCTATCAATTATCTCAATCGAATCAGTTGATTTAATGATTTTAAGCTACCTGATGTAACTCTTCAAAAATTCCAATCATTGACTTCGCCGATCTTGTGATGCTCCTGTACTTAAAATGAATATCTACTTTACTGAAGAATAATTTTCCTGACAGATCTAGCTTGTTCTGTAGTGACTTCCAACAAATACATTCCTGCTCTATATTGCGCTAAACGAATTTCTGTTTCAGTAATAATTTCATAGGTTGAACCATATAATGTTTTCTCTAGTGGATACTTTGATATAGAAAGTATGAAAGAAATAGAAAACAAAAGAATTAGTGATCTAATGGGATCTTTTATTTTGAGGGATTACGGAACGATTCTGCATAAAGACCTTTGGGTACAAAACCGTTCCATAGAATTTTTAGAACGCTCTACTAATGATTCAATCTTACTTCTTTTTCAAGATAATTTAGTAGCATTGCTTTTATATCATATACTGCAGGCTGAATCTCTCCTTTGTTAACATTTGCACCTGTTATCCAGTAATACACCATACCGGCATCAGAGCAGTCCCACTTCCCTTTTTGGAATTTAACAACATCATCCACCTCGGCCATTTTTCCCATCAGCCACACCCACTGCATACGATGATCTGGATGGTCCTTTGCCCAATCCCATTTTTCTTCATCTACTTTTAGCAGGATGTTCTGATCTGGAATACGCACCTCTTCAACGTTAAATTCCAAAATCTCCTCCCACATATAAAACTCGCCCGTTTGGTCATTGGCCGGATGGTGGGTTATCACTTTTACAAATTCGTGTCTCTCCCTTAATGATGCATCCAATGCAAAACCAATTAAATCAGGTTCTCCTGCTTCGACAATCCACAATGGATTGTCGGCACTTGATGCATTAATAGCACTGGCCAAATCCTTGATGGCAAGATCTAAGTTCCGCTTTGCGTCAATAAAGTCGATGTGCTCAAAACCTCCCCAGCGTCTTGCTGTTCCGTCGCAGGTTAATTGCATCATTAAATGGCGCTCTTTCTCCGCTTCTTCCGATATCCTATTACTTCTAACAATATCACAACTGTGGGAATAGTGCACCAATCTATCTTCAAGACCTGCAGCCCTTAACAAGGCTATGGTTACAGCAGTCCCTCCCAGATCATCCGGATCCGGAGAGTTACCATCGGCCACAATGGCAATACGACCGGCAGGTGGGTTAATATCAGTAGCTGAACCTGTTGTTGAAACAGTAAAAAGGACGATTATTAATAGAGCTATTTTATTCATAATGCTTTGTTTTTCTGTAATATCAAATGTTAGTTAGGATCGAAGGTTGAAGGAAAATTCTGGATTTTTTCCCCTTTTCCCACGGGCGCAAACACCAAGCCGGCCCATCGTGCACGACAAAATTCCTTTCCATCTGTACCTACTTTGGCATTTACCGTAAGCTTGTCACCTTTTTTTAATTCAATGTTTTTCCAGAGTGCATTAAAATCTTTACCTTCTTCAAACATGTTTTCGGTCGGCTGTGGTTGGTAGGTACCCACTTCTTTACCATTCACCAATAGTTGAAAGGTCGAACGTCCATCATTCTCTCCAACACCAATAAATACAATATCGTATTTCCCGCTTTCAAAGTTGAATGCAGTGCTGGTAGTGGCTTCTTTATGGGTATTGGGGTTAATGGCCATCCAGTTTTTACCATGGGTATAAAAGTCGGTACCGACTGATGGAAATTTCTGTGCTGCTATGGATTTATTCTCAGGCAATGCCTCCGCTACCAACTGGAAATAATTTTTTCGGATGACGGGTGCAGGTACAGAAGCATATGCAGCGGGGAGCATAGCATTGGCAAGCACCTCAGGGCCTTTACCTTCAGGTTTGTAATACTTATCCTTTGTTAACAGGAACTTATCAAACTCAAAACCATCTTCGCGCATACTAAATTGCACATCATGTACACCTGGCTTTTCAATATCCAGGTAAATGGCATAAGGAATACCACAATGTACTTCTTTCGTCCGTTGCTTGCTACTCCAGGTCCAGCGGTTTCGGCCTATGCACCATTGTAAGCGTTGTCCATGCTCCGGCCATTGTCCATTCAAGCCAACATGTACACCATTGTCTTCGCCTCCTGTGCTCATCGCCCGTGCCCAAACATAATAACGTCCGGGGTTTGTGAATTTAATCTTATAGTGAACTGTAGCCATCATACCAGGAATATCACTAAAGTTTTCACCTCTTACCAGCGGGTCGTCGTGAGTCACGCGGGTATCAGGTAAAATTTCGATATAAGCATTTTTACTAGAACCGTAGACATGCAAGGTATCCTCATCACGGCCTGCTTTTGGCTCTTCGAATTTTGAGGAACGGTACCACTGCCTGATATCCGTACGGCTTTGTTTATAAAAATACTCGGCCTCCACTGCTACCAGACCTGCTTTTTCTTCAAAAACGACATCTTCACTGACAATCGCATTTGTTAAATTTGCTTCTTGCGCCTTAACAAAGAAAGCGGAAAAGCTTAGCATTAACATTAATGCTCGTATAAACTTCATCTTCAAATAATTCATAAACATAAATATTAACTTTTAATTTCATTACTATTCTTCAATCTTCATAAAAACCCAAAACCTACGGCCTCCCAGTTAGAGGGTACAGGAATGGTTGTCCGGGAAACACCACTGCCGCCATGATCGATTTTAAAATCCCGGTTGACAGCAGTGGCAGCATCTTCGCCTGAAAGATATATTTTGCGCTGGGCATGCATCGCCAACGAAAAGGTAGCAATAGGCAAGACAAAGCTTCGATATAATAATCTACTATTCATAAGTACTAATATCCTATATTAAATTTACTCCAGCTCCATATCCACACGTTTCGCTTTTACAGTAGGTTTATTCCAGTTGATGAACATAGAAACGGAACCTTTCACCTGCTGGTTAATCATATGAGGTTGTGCATCTGGCCCAAACTCTGTTGGCTTCTTCCATTTGGAACCAACAGCTGAGATATAATCGAAAAAGAAAAAACCTTCTCTTGTCGGATAAGTCCATTGGGCTTGTTTGGGATCTTTGGCATTGGTCGGGTTGAGTACACCTAAAATCACATCCGATTGATTTTTAAAGCCAAGATTTAGATGATTATCCAAATAAAACACGGCCCAATTCCAAGGTGCAAAACAGCCTTCAAAAGCAGGTGCATTATAGACTTGACCTGGAATATTTACTCGTTTTTCTACCGAATACACATCGAGGACACCTCCTTCTTTACGGTTGCTCCAGATACGCTCAGGGCCTTGACCAAGAAAGCGCTTACGCAAGACATCCTCAGCCCTCACTTCGATACCAATACCGGCGTAGTGGTACTTGCCTTCATCAAGGGTGTAGGCGTAGTCCAAGGCTATTTCTCCGTTGGCTTTCAGCGTCCACTTAAGATAGTCGAAACCTTTGGTATCTTTAGCTTCAATAATCCAATCATTGCCCTCTTGATTCACACTGACATGTGATATTTTGACAGAACTATTGACGAGCGTAGTATCGGCTTCACCAAATGTCAAGAATGGATAGTTGGCCAAACTGGTAAGCTTACCATTATCCAACACCGATAACAAAATCCCACTATTACGATCAAACTTCAAGGTCGTTTTATAGCGTTGGAAAGTAAAGGCATCAACCTTTGACTGCTTGTAGCCGGCGTTAAATGACCCTCTAAAGTCAGGTCGCTTTGAGGTGGTGATAGGCATACGCTTATCATACACCTGGATCCCTTTGGTATCATACACCTGGATGCCAAGCGCATCGTTATTCACATACGATTCGGGTATTTCGAACGAAAGCGTTCCCTTCTCTCCTGCTGCCACATTTGCATCTATTTTTCCGGATGCCACAGTCCTGTGTCCGTTGGGTGTACCATCGGGGTTGGCAAAATTAATCAGTTTCCATTCTATGTGGCATTGGTTCAGGTTGGTAAACGAGAATTTATTGTGCACCTCTAAGGTACCATCGAAGTCAACGCCGATATTTTTATTACCAATCACAACGGGCGACCAAATTTCTCTAACCGCATAAGAGCTACCATCCCATTCGCCATGTGGCCCAATGATACCATCTGCAGCTTTTGCTCCCTGGTTATCGACAATGTAGCCCATATCTGTGCGCATCAATCCTTCATCAAACAGCGCCCAGATGGTTAAACCGCCCCCAACTTCTGAGGCCTCAAACATATCCCAATAGGTTTTCAGGTTGGCACCACCACCACCGTCGTATAGCGCATGTAAAGTTTCGTTGGGCAGATAAATATGATCTTGCTCAAACAAAGCACACTTTACGGTTTCGTAATTAGGATAATAGGTTGTATTCACAATGTCCCATTCAGGAGTATACCCTCTGAAAATATCGCCATTTTTAGGTGCATTTTTTAACGGACGACGTTTCTGAATGTCCCATTGATGAAATACCAGGTCAAGTTCAGGATTATGTGCATTGTGATTACCGTTACTCCATAAGATGATGGACGGATGGTTCACATCCCTCGTCACAATTTCTTTAACGATTTGTGTTCCGATTGGCGTAGCAAGCGGTTTAACCCAACCCGTTGTTTCATCCATACAAAGCAAACCTAAAGAATCACATAAATCAAATAAATAGGTATCCGGTGGATAATGACATGGGCGTACACAGTTCATATTTAAATTCTGCATGATACGGATGTTTTCCTCCATATCAGCTTTAGCAAGTGTACGGCCCGTCTCAGGACTAAAACTGTGCATATTAGCCGCTTTCAATAAAATGCGTTTCCCGTTCAGATAAAAACCATCGTGATCGCGTACCTCAAAGGTTCGAAAACCAAACTTCTGGGTATAAGTATGCAGCACTTTATTCTTATTCTTCAATTGAACTTCGACAGAATACAGTTGAGGAAACTCATGCGACCAAAGGCCAACATCATCAAAACCAGAAACTAACCCTGTTTTCTCACCTTGAATTTTTGCCGAAAATGACTTACCTACTTTATGACCTTTAGCATCATAGACCTGTGCCGAAATCGTATTGGCTTCTTCTACACCATTGGTATACACCCACATTTTGAAATCGCCTGTCATTTGGGCATCAATGGCAACGTTTTCTATAAACTCATCAGGAACCTCATCAATAAATACGGGGCGAAAAATACCACTAAATAGCCAGAAATCGGCATAGCGCTCAGCAGCTGCAAGAGAAGCGTCAGTAGATGTACTGTTCACTTCTACTTCCAATCGGTTTTCGCCATCTTTCAGTGCATCGCTCACTTCATACTTAAATTCAGTAAATCCGCCCTGATGAAAGCCTACTTCTTTATTATTTAAGGTGACTTTGGTATCGGTCATCGCCCCTTGGAAAGTGATAAAGTAACGCTTAGCCTTTTGCTTGGAAAAAGAAAACGAATGACGGTAATAACCTAAAGGAGGTGTTCGTTTCTCCATTTTATCCATCCCGTAGAGGTAGTAACCAAAGCCTTCCGTTTCCCAATTGGATGGCACTGGTATGGTGGTCCAGAAACCGCTATTACGTCCATCACTGATTTTAAATTCCCAGTCGATCGCTGTTGCGGCATCTTGCCCAGATAAAAATACTTTTCGTTGTGCAACGATAGTTGGTATAGAAAGGCTAATAATCATTAGCCATAAAAAAGTCTTACAGTTAGAATCCTTCATTTTTTAATTCTTTAAAGCGTTACACTACTTTTGAAAATAGCAATATCCTTAAAATCATATTCTATTTTTACATTGCTTAAGGCATTGTAAACTTTTGGAGTTAAAAAAGGAATTATATACATGACGCAACAGAACTTATGTTGCAAAACATTTAAATTTTACACAAAACTTGAACTAATAGGTCAAGATAAGTCATCTGTTCCTTATGATTCAACCATTATCCTATACGATATACTTTGGTTTTCTTTCCGTTGACAAATAAAAAAATGAACTTCTGAAGCATACAAATATCTTATCTAATCGTTATTTTGAACAACACAAATAAATCAATTTAAAGTTAGCCCGGATTATCAGATAATTTATGACATTTTAGGAGCTTGTATATAACACATGAACTTACGAACCTCCATGACACAATAATTCATTTGTGGGTTATATATTCAAAAAAATGACAAAAAACTTCATTGCTATTATCCAAATCTTAGGCATTTTTAATGTTGTAAATAAAATAGCATACACATTATTAAAATATTAAACTGATGCATAAAATATTTTTAGCTTTGCTGACTCTTTCATTCATGTCATGTAGCCAACAAAACAATAAAGAAATTCAAAAACCCAATGTCGTTTTTGTTTTAACTGATCAGTGGAGAGCCCAGGACTTAGGTTTTGTTGGCAACGAACAAGTCAAAACTCCGGCCATAGACCAACTAGCAAAAGAGTCAGTGGTATTTACCAATGCCATTTCTAACATACCCGTATGTACTCCGGCCAGAGCATCTTTAATGACTGGAAAATATCCGCTTAGTCATGGCGTTTTTTATAACGACAAACCATTAAAGTCAGAAGAAGTTTGTATTGCGGAAGTATACAAAGAGAATGGTTACCAGACAGCATACATAGGTAAATGGCATATTAACGGTCATGCTCCAGGAGAGAGTCATCGTGATGGACGTTCTAAGCCAGTACCTTCTGATCGTCGTCAAGGTTTTGACTATTGGAAAGTTCATGAGTGTACGCATAATTATAATAACTCGGTTTATTTCGATGAACAAGACACAAAACATAAATGGGACGGTTACGATGCCATTGCGCAAACCAAAGATGGTATCAGGTATATGCAGGCCCATAAAGAAAATCCATTTGTTTTGTTCCTTTCATTTGGCCCTCCGCACGCACCTTACAATTCAGCGCCTATAAAATACAGAGAAATGTACAAGGACATGGATATCTCACTTCGCCCTAATGTACCAGAAGATAAATCAGAAACAGCCAAAGAAGCTATTCGTGGATACTATGCACACATGTCAGCACTTGACTATTGCGTTGCTGAATTGCAAGCAGAGATTAAAAGATTAGGGTTAGATGAAAAAACCATTTTTGTGTTTACTTCCGATCATGGCGATATGCTATATTCTCACGATCAAACAAAAAAGCAAAAACCCTGGGAAGAATCAATCCTTGTCCCCTTTATGTTAAAATACCCTGCAAAATTAAAAGGCGGTGAAAAACTGACAAAAATGTTCTCTTTCCCTGATATTATGCCCACTTTATTAGGCATGTGTAATTTACATATTCCGGAATCTGTTGAAGGTGTCGATTATACCGGACAGCTACTTGGAAAAGAAGAACTGGATATTGATGGTGCGTTTATTACATGTCCGGTACCCTTTCACCAATGGAATTATAAAAAAGGAGGCAAAGAATTCAGAGGAATCAGAACTGAAAAATACACCTATGCCAAAGACCTCAACGGCCCATGGTTACTGTATGATAATTTAAACGATCCTTATCAGTTAGATAATTTAGTTGGAAACATAGAGTATAAAACTTTGCAAGAAGATTTAGATGCTAAATTACAAAAGATGCTAGACAAAAGAGGTGATCAGTTTTTAGATGGAGCGGAGTATATGAAAGACTGGGGTTACCATTGGGACTTTAAAGACTCTATAAAACTATCTGAATAACTATACTTTATGGCGTATCTAAGGGGCGCCGGAACTAAAGCATTGTTGAACCACTTCTAAACAAAGTATAGAAAAGAGAAAGAGGCTACAACCTAAATTGAAAAGAAAAAAGACTTGAAAACCAAGACATAAGTGTGCAAGACATGGATTGGCAAGCTAATAAAAACTGGTGTGGAAGTGTTTATAATATAGATCTGTTTCGCCATAAGAATTATGAAAACACTATGAATAAATTTATAATATTCATTGTTGGGGGCACTATTAACAAGCTCCAAACTTTTCCCACAGTTTTAGCTCCTATAACTTGTTTCGAACTAGTCTCAAGAGCCTACTCCGAACCTGATTCGGAGATTAATATACATACTGATTATAAAGGTTTTGCCAATTTTTAAACAGATGAAAGACAATAGCTACCATAGGTACATGATGATATTTGAGAATGACAAAAAGTGGGGCTTTTATATAAATGACATTGGTGCCAACAAAATTGAAAAAGGATCAGATTATCCAACCAAAGGGCATCCAGGCAGTTATATGTTTTCATGGAAAAAAGGCCGTATACTTAACGAGTATCATTTTGTACTGATTACCAAGGGAGAAGGTGTTTTTGAGAGTAAGGAAACTGGTGTTAAAAAGATATCGGCAGGTGATGGCTTTATTTTATTTCCTGGCGTTTGGCATCGCTACAAACCCTTTAAAAAAACAGGGTGGGACGAACAATGGGTAGGTTTTTCCGGAGATGTGGCTAAAAACCTAATGAACAATGGCTTCTTCAAACCCAACCAACCAATTATTCACAAATGCAACAGGGCATCTGTTCTAAATTATTTCGATACCCTTTTTAAGTTATTCAAAAATGAGCCTTTCGGTTATCAGCGTCTGGCATCAGGCATTTGCATGCAACTGGTTGCAGAAGCATACAATATTCAACAAAGCAATAACAACGATGATTACTTCAACTCAATGGTAGCCTATGCCAAACATTTAATGTATAAAAAAATTGATAAATCGATTGACCTCCAGAAAATAGCCCACGACTTTGGCGTTAGCTACTCAAAGTTTCGTATCGATTTTAAAAAACAAACAGGTAGCTCACCATTGCAATACTATCTACAGCTTAAAATAGAGAAAGCAAAAGAGCTTTTGATACAAACTGACAAAACACAAAAAGAAATCGCTTTTTCTTTGGGTTTCGAGTCCGACTATTATTTTAATCGTTTATTTAAAGATAAGGTAGGAATAACCCCAGTACAATTTAGAAAGAAAAATCGTATTTAAAGTAGTACTTCGTTTTTGAATATTGTGAGTTGAATGGATCTTTGAACAAGGATGATAAAAATGGATTGTACTTATATTATCATACCATCCATTTTTCACATTTAATTATTTAAACCTATATATTTATAATAGCCTCTAAAGATAATTAATGAACAATCATTTTTTGCGTATGATACCCATATTTATGATTATAGATGCGAATAAAATAGGTGCCTGAGTTTAAAAATTTATTTCTATCAATAACACATTGTGAGACTACATTCTTCCGTTGATAAACTAAATTTCCGGCTATGTTATAAACAAAAACATCGGCCTGTGACAATTGTTTTAATTGCACAGTTAAATGCGTACTCATCGGATTAGGATATACAGAGAACATATCTGTAGCTTTTACGTTAGATCCTGCACTTGTTGAGGCTTCAACCATTAGCTTAAAACTGCTTATTCCAAAATTATTGTTTACATCAAGGGCTACAATCTTTATCTCATGCTCTCCAGGAGATAAACCATTTAATTCCTGCGGATTTGGAGAATCTGCATGCCCCCATTCATATGGTGCTGAATTATCTCTTCTTACCTCTTCTCCATCAATGAATAGAATAACCTCTGAGATATTTCCAGCTGAGCTGCTTGCATTTACGGCAACATCTAAGGTATAACCTTTCTCACGAGTTATATCACCTCCTGGTTTTGTCAGATTTACCTGAACCGTGCCATCACTTGATTTCGGATCATCAGCTATCTTCTTAAATTCAAACTCCTTAAAAAAGCAAAGATAATTACTAATAGAAGGATTAATAAACTCTAACCGTATATTTGCCTTCTCCAAATCTTCAAGAATCTCAATATATGAAACGGTAAAATTTTTATAGGTAGTAAATCCACTATTTGCGGTTTCTGAAATAGGTACTGTGGTAATTATCTTATTATTTAACCAAACCCTTACATCTGCACTTTTACCGGCATTTGCTGAGGTGTTCAAAGAAATAGCGTATATCCCTTTTTCAACACTTGACATGGTATAACTTAGCCACTCACCATTTCTAACCGCACTAACACTATAACTGCCAGCACTCATCTCTATCTCAACATCCTCGTTGCCAGCTTTAGTATATCGTGGATTTTGAGCACCACCCAATCCTCGCTCAATGCCTTCGTTAAAATCGTGATAAGCGATACCCTCTTTACCTAAATCGAACTCATAGGCCTTTATAACACCGGGAATAGTAAGATTTGTATTGAAAGGCTGTCGGGCAATTACTTTTAGGTCAATTTCGTTAAAGGAGCGATAACCCAAATCGTCTGTTGCTTCTATTTTTATAGTGTAGCTGCCTTCTGGCAAGTTTAACAAAGCTTCTACGTCCTGATTGTTATTCCATATAAATGGGGCTTCAGTTAAAGTACTAACTTCAACATCGTTGATGTATAATTTAGCGTTTGCTATTGTCCCATTGCTTCTGGGTGAAGTAATACCCGCTTCAATCTCGATTGCTGCAGGCGCATCGTAATAATTATACTCATCAGCTTCATTCTTTTGTGGAGTTATGAAATTAATCTCTGGTGCTCCCTGAATCATAAAGTTGAAACTATTTAAGTAAAACTGAGGCTTTATTATTCCGTTTGGGTGTTTAAATTCCACCCTTAATGTTTGCAATCCTTCCGACAATGGAATATCCTTAATTAGAGCTACCGGTGTTTCTGTAAAACCATTAATCGGAGCCTGTGCCGGATCATTTAACACCGTCGTGAAACGTCCTAGTTCCTGGGTTCCTTTTTTAATAATAATAGTTCCACCAAACTGCTTAGAGCGCTGTACAAACAAGTCAACATCCACATCATACATACCAGTATGAGCCACATCCACCTTATAATCAACCCACTCTTTTCCATACACATGACGAATATATCCATCAGGGTGAGGATCATTCCTTAACTGATAACTCGTTAAATTATCTGCCCAAAAGAAACCAGGTATTGCTGGTGGATCTTTTAGAACCTTAACTCTTATGGATTTATGTGTCTCCACACCTGAAATATCTGTCACAACAGCGCGTAATTCATGATATCCCGTAGTAAGGTCAGTCAATTCTGCCCCACTCCAACTATAGGGCGCAGAGGTATCCTCTCCAACCAAAACATCGTTTATATACAACTTTGCGCTACTAACTGTTGCTTCTGTTACAGTTATACTTACATCTATATTACTATGATTTTCAAAATAATCGCCATGGCAGGGTGTTGAAAAAGATATCTTTGGCTGAATATAACCATCATTTATTTTGCTTTTCTGATCGATGAGCCAATGCGCTACACCAAATGTACTTCCATATCCAAGTGTTTCTGGAAAAACCTGATCATCGGAATAAGTATTAGGAACAAATATGACATGATCGGAACTTAGGTAGCTTGGATCCAGATTTTCTTTTAAATAATAATAGAATTCCTTATATGCAGAGATGAAAATCTCTGGCGTTTCCTGAAATGTAGTTAGAAACACAACCATACGGTCATTATCAACACAATATTTCATGAGTTTGGCTGCATCATCATATTTACCAGGATCTGTTACCTTAAACTCCATCATAATACCTGATGTACGCATGATTTGGCTTCTTATTTCAGCGTGGGTAGAAGTTTCATTATAACTGCGACAGTGTGTTATCAATGGCCAGGTAACATTCTGACCTAATGCATCCGTCCATTCATCTGCATCCATTGCGGGAGCTTCGTTATACAACATAAAAGCCGTAACGTTGGCAAAATTCGGAGTTTTGGTCATGGTTGACATCGTATAAATATCAGTTCCATGATAAACGCCGTGGTTGATGAAATTTTTATTGGTAAACTGGTTAAAAATGGTGGCTACCTGTGAACTGGAAAAGGGAGCAAAACTATCGTGTTGCAAATTAAATCCATCTGCGTTTTCAGCAATAAAGGGATAATTGGCTTTATCTAACATTAACTCGTTTTGTGCACTTGTAGGATACACTCTAAAAGCGTGCATTTCCTTGTGGATTAAAAGGCATCCAAATATTAAAATATAAAGTCGCAGATTTTTCATTTAGTTGGTCTTATATTGATCTTTAAAGGATTTACTGTAATATTTTATCCTATGCTGATATTTGTAAAATACGTCCAATTTAACCCTTATGTTCTCGGCACTGCATTATAAAAAGTATAGACAAAAGCACGCTTATAGTAGAGAGGCATAGGTCAAATTGGATATATCAGAAATTAGCCAGGTTTTATTCGGTATTTATTGTTTATAAAATTGGTTTGTTAATTCCAACGATTAAAAGTATTATTAGACTAGTAGCCCACTTTAACCAATTTCCAAACTTCTGATCCAGCACTTAAAAAACCACCTATGCCAAAGATGACAGTATGATCAGGGTCAAAAGCTACCGGATATCCTCCAACAGGTTGAATATTGATTAAGCGCCCATCTTCTTTTTGTCTATCGCACAATGCCTTCCAACCATTGAGTACTGAAGACTCATATTTTTCTTTATCCAAAATTCCATTGTTAATTCCCCATGCCAAACCATAAACATAAAAAACAGAACCACTTATATCATCCTGAGCAGGATCCTTTTCATCTAATAAGTTGGGTGCCCATGTTCCATTAACCTTTTGAATCTCCAATAGCTTAGCGCTCATCTTTTTATAAATAGATTCAAAATAATTACGCTCGGGATGATCTTTGGGCAAGAATTGAAGAACTTCTACTAATGCTGCAATTACCCACCCATCTCCTCTAGCCCAAAAAACTTTATTACCGTTTAATGAAACTTTTGTTATATCGCGCCTATCATGAAAATATAGGCTTTCTTCTTCACACCAATACCAATCGTGCGCCTGTTTCCACTCTTGCACCATATAGTCTATATATTTTTCCTGACCCGTAACGGCACCTAAACCAGCCCATACTGGAGCTGCCATATAAAGTGCATCGCACCAATTCCAACGTTCCCGATTATATCGCAACCTCACTTTGCCATCTTCACCTACAATTGTTTTCTCGGGTGGATTAGCCAATATCCAATCAAATTCCTTCTGAATTTGTGAAATCATATTTTTATCGTTAAAATTCTGATACATCTTAACGTACGACAAGCCTACTGCATGATCATCGGCATGATAACGGCGATTTCCAATATTCCAATGATGTTTTGCTCCTGTATTTTTTACAGCATCCAGGTATTTTTCATCACCTGTAATTTCATACAGATCAGACAATCCCATATAAAACGGTGCACAATGCCATTCTAAAACTCCAAAACGGGTTGGATTTTCTAATTGCCAATCCGCAGCCTTTATCATACGGTTTTCTATTTCTGTCGTATCAAAAACACCGGCATAAAGGCTGCTAAATCCTAATAACATCCATCCAATAAAGTATATATAAATTCTATTCATGGTGTTTTCTTTAATCTACTTAAAGTTTTAATTGATTTGCCAGATATGTATTCCAGCTGTTAGATGTTTTTATTATGCCAGCTTTTTCCCATCCATAACCAGCTATATAATCTATTTTCCCATATTTGTCCGTAGAAGTGATAAACAGAGCATGCCCATCATCTTTTTGATCAGTATCAATAAGTTTGTATTGTTTTATTCTGGATGGCTTTATCAAAACACCTGTTCCCAGGCCAAAACCATCGATATCTTCCCAACAGGACATCCATCCTTTAGATAAATCTTTTGAAGCACTAGCTTTTCCATCATGCGTAGTTACACCAATTGCAATAGGAAGATTGGTTGCTATCTTTTCGTTTTTCCAGAATGTAGACTCCAACCTAAAAAAAAGTTCGCCTAACCTTATCGTTATCTGTTTTTCTTCTTTATAATTATCACCGTCGTATTTCCACTCGTAGGTCAATACAAAAACAGTTTCTGTTATATCACTTTTAATTACCTTCCATTCTGTATAAGTATCCGAGGTTATCAGACTGTCGTTGATCCATAAGCCTAAACCGCCGCATCCTCTGGATGAACCTACATGATAAGGGTCGTAGCCTTCTCCATGATCGCGGTGGTATGACTTTTTATTTACATTTCCTAAATACCACTTGTCAATAATCGGATAGTCCACGCGCTTAAGCCAACAATCGATCCCGCTATCTTCGGGCCTGTTGCGCATAGCCGGTCCATAAACCCGAAAAGCGACTTTATCATTTTCCCATGCAAAATCATCAGCCCGTTCGGGCACAAAACGTGCATATGTTTTAACCTGAACCTGCTCTTGAGGTTTCCAGGATACTAGTATGGCAAACGTAATGAACCCCAGCAAACCAATATACAACACTAATATAACAGGTACTACCCGGTTAATACAACTTTGTTTAACTCTGAAGCTCCAATTCATTTCTTTCACTTGATATTAAAAAATTACAAACTACTTTTATGTGAATGTTTAATGCCTAATTAATAGGCCAATCCCGAATTAAGTACCCATCCTTTGTTACTAATTTGACATTACGGATTTGCATGATACCTTTAGATGAAGAAGGCTGAATTCTCAATACTTTTAAAGTCTTACCTAAATTCATATCCATAGAATAATGATGCCATTCGTCATCATGTATAGCATTAATCGAAGTTGAATTACTTTCCTTGTATACCTTATCTCCTGCACATTTCCATGTCAATTTCCCATCTCCATTACTTGTAGATTTCATTTCAAATTCAATTTTAAAAGTTTCATTTGAAATGTTTGGGGTGTAATAAGTTTCAATACATGGTAATGGTCCTGAAGAAACCACCTGTAAACTATTTCCCAAAACACTTATTTTAGCATCTGCAGAACCTATCCATGCATCTGCAGTATTGCCAGCATATTTTTTATTCTTCTGTGCCAACAAAATTCCAGTCTCCTTCGCATGGGCATCTAGCATTTTTTCCATTAACTGTACTTTCTCTGGCATTTGCGAGGCTAAATTATTTGTCTCACTAATATCAATATCTAAGTTATACAACTCGTAGCGATGTTCCTGGTTTGGGCCATCATAATAAAACTTGTAAAAACGCCAGGGGCCTTGTCGCATTGAAATATTAGCACGATTACCTGTAGCTATTACATTATGGCAAAAAGTAGAGTAAATTGGTGCTCGTTCATAATCTTTACCTTTTAACGCTTTTACATAACTAACACCATCGGTTACAACTTCTTCAGGAAATGGGATATTTAACAACTCCAATAAAGATGCATAATGATCGACCGTTGAAGTAACGACTTGTGACTTTTGGCCTGCTTTAGTCACACCCGGAACCCGAACAATCAAAGGAACGCGTACCCCTCCTTCGTAGTTATTACCCTTACCTGCGCGCAATGGATAGTTGTTTGTAGGGTTGGTTCCGTCAGGGCCATCATACATATTCCCCCCATTATCAGAAGTAAAAATAACGATGGTTTCATCTTCCAATTTTAGATCTTTTATTGACTTCAATATTCTGCCAATATTTATATCCATAGTTTCAATCATAGCTCCCATAGTAGGACAACGTTGAATATGATTCGGGTTTAGTTTGGCCTTATATTTTTTTATAAGTTCCTCTTTTGCCTGATAAGGGGCATGAACATCATAATACCATAAGCATAAAAGAAATGGATTCTCTTTATTGGATGTCATAAATTTAACAGCCTCATCCGTTAATACATCCGACACATGCGTTCCGTCAGGCACAACAGGAAGCGTTTCACAATCCCAGGGAGCAAAAAACCTGCCTGGCCCCGGAGGGCCTGGATGCTCCCGACCTCCCACAACAAGGTCGAATCCTTGATTTTCCGGCAAATAAGGTTTTCGTCCTAAATGCCATTTTCCCATAAAGGCAGTGGAGTAACCCTTATCCTTTAAAACTTCGGCAAATGTCAGGTACTCTTCATTCGGAAGACGCGTGCGTGTTTGAGGGATGGCCGTTTTATAATGTGGTGCAGCATTAAACTGTTCCTTCGGATCAAGAACTACCTTTAGTTGGTGACAAGCAGGCACTGTAAGACGCAAACGACCCGGCTCTTGCCCGGTTAATATACTGGCTCGGGTTGGAGAACAAAGTGGGCTGGCTGTATATGCATTGGTAAATGACATTCCAGTTTTAGCAAAAGCATCTATGTTGGGCGTTTCATAAAAATCGGATCCATAACAAGCTAAATCCTTCCAACCCAAATCATCAGCAAGTATAAATACTACATTCTGTTTTTTTGATTTTGTTTTAGCTGTTGCGTTTACACAAGCAACAACAATTATTACGGCTATTAATAATAAATTTAATTTTCTAAATATCATATTCTATTATTCTTAATGTTCCGACATTTTAATTAAATAACTTCCCGAGCCCATCTCACCAAGCGAAGTAAAATCTGAAGAGTAATCATTTATTTGTACCGCTTCGCCATTTATACTTACATCTACTTTTTCCTGATAATTAGGTACAAATATTTCTCCTGTTGAATTGTCCGGTATTTGTATTTCCCACGAAAAATTCCCGCTATTTCTTGACCAGACACTTTTGATTATTCCAAAAGCAGATTTATACGATGCCTCAGCATTTTTTAAATATTTTGTTAAGTATGGTTTAAACACAATTTTCTTAAAGCCGGGTTTCTCCTGTGATGGATTAATCCCTCCAATACCATTATAAAACCAGGCATCATAACCTGCTTGCATTGGATGGCTGTGCGATCGATAAAACAATTCCTCAGAATCCAATGACCGAATTGGCAAAACCTCCCAAAGTGTTGTTGCATCAAAATTATCCCACATAAAAGCAAAACTATTTTCTCCTTTTTTATGAATTAGACGATATACTTCATCCTCAAAACCATTTTCTGCTAATACCTGAAATAATCTTGAAAATCCAAATATTCCCGTTTTTATAAAACCATTATTTTCAGCATTTAAACTTCTCACAATGGAAGCAGCAACTTTTTGCTTGCTATTTTCAGGCACAATACCAATACTTAAAGCCATAACATTGGCAGTTTGGCTGCCATAAGTATAGTTGGTTGTATCGAGAAATTGCTTGTTGAAACTTTCAACTGAGCTTTTGTGCAATTGCTTATAATGCTCATAATCTTTAGTTACACCTAATATTTTAGCCGTTTGAGCCATAATATTTAAATCGAGAATATGATAAGCCGTCGAACTTATAGGAACCGGACAATCTATATTTTGATTTCCTCCCGGTGGACACCAATCTCCCAAACCATGCGTTATTATTCCGTTTTCATTTTTTGCATTCACATAATCCACCCAAACTTTCATATCCGGATAAAAATTATTCAAAATAACCATGTCGCCATAGTACATATACATAGCCCACGGTAACTGTGTCATGGCTGTTCCCCAATCTGGTGATGCTGTTCCACTGGTGCGTTTCCCAGGGACAATCATTGTAGGCACACCAACAGGTTTATTCATCATACTGCGATCGTGAAAGCTGGTTCCAAAGTACAATTCATTATTTGTTCGCCGAGCAGAAGAACGCATATCAAAAATGTACTTGCTAATAAACTTCTGACAATCGTAATTATAGGCAAGGGCATTAATCAAAGCATGCGCATCACCAGTCCACCCGCATTTTTCACGATGCGGACAATCGGTTGGTATACCATGTATGTTACTTTTTAAAGTCCATGTAGCCAGGTTGTGAAGTTTATTTATATTCATCTCTGAACAATTAAACTGTCCGCTTACCGGCAGGGAGGAGTATACCACAATTCCTTTTAATAAATCTTTTGATGGTTTCGTAGTTAATCCTTCAACTTCTACAAACCGAAATCCGAAATAAGTGAATTTGGGTTCCCACACTTCATTCCCCTGGCCATTACAGATATATTTTTGCGTCTGGATAACTTTTGTTGCGCGTATTCCGGTAGAGCGTGGATCTATTTCGCCATTTTCGTCCAACTCTTCTACACATCGCATAGTTATCTCTTGCCCTTTTTTTCCTTCGATATCTAATTTTACCCAACCGGCAAAATTCTGTCCAAAATCGAAAATATACTTCCCATCGTTTTTGGCTATAACCCCCTTCGCTTGAATACTATCCATTCTTTGTATAGTTTCTGCAAACTGTTCATACAATTTAGTTGGATGTATTTCAGACAAAGAAGCTTTCTTCCAGGCATCATCACTACTTTCGGTAGCAAACCAATCATTTACTTCTGAATTCGCGTCATAGGTTTCACCTGCATAAATATTCGAAAAAATAATAGGCCCATTTTTCCATGTCCAGCTTTCATCACTACCTATTATTATTTTAACTCCATTTTTATAATGAATAACTACTTGAGCTACAAAAACAGGCTGCCCATACCTCATTCCTTTGCCCCAAACAACATTTTGGTTATACCAACCATTACCTAACATAACGCCTAGCACGTCATACTTTTTATGTACATCTATATCTAAATCGTACACCGTGTAATAGGTATAATCTTCATAATTGGTTTGCCCGGGATCAAGAACATTCTCACCAACCTTATTTCCGTTCAAAAACGCCTCATAAAAGCCCGGTGCAGCTATATATAACTTAACACAGTTAACTTCCTTCTTATTAGGAATTTCTATTATTCGTTTAAAAACAGGTAAAGTATCTCCTATATTATAATCATATGTTATCCATTTGGCGTTCCAATCTTTAGGATACTCTATTGGGATACAAAATTGTTGCGATTTACTCCATGCACACTCATTGCCTTTATTATCCCAAACTTTCATTTTGGCATAAAACAAACTACCATTATCCAGTTTCGGTCCATTATACTTTAGGCGTGAATTATTTCTAGTTTCTATTTTCCCTGAATCCCATACATTACCAACATTCCTTTCAATGTCATCCCTGTTGTTGGCAATAATTACCTGAACTGAAGACTCCATAAAATCGCTTACATTACTTTTTGTTTGCCATGAAAAAACTGGATGGTTATCTATATTTGTAATAAACTGTGTTTGGATAGATGTGATTTCAAATTGACTTTCCTCTCCTTTGCACCCTTGAAAAAACACGCTTATACCTAACAAGAGACAGACAAAGAAAATATTCTTAACAAGGTGCACTTTTATATGGTTAATCATCATTTTTTATTAATGTTAATTTTTAAGATCAGTTAAACAACCCAACAGGCCTTTTTTGTTGATAACTAGCAGAATCAGTCAATGCCACCAGCGAATCGATCTGTGATTTCTGATAGAACTCATCCCCTATACTCTCCATCCACCCCTGCGTTATTCCCCATAACTCATTTTTAATAACATTGGTGCTTGAATCATCAAAATTATTTGAAAGTTGATATGGGTCATTTACTCTATCAAAAAGCACGTTATGCAACTTGCTATCTCCCGCTTTTGAACGTGCATAGGTATATTCTTTTGTAATCACGCCCCTATAGCCATTCTCGTTGTGTAACCAGATGGGCAGAAAATCTACTGCATCCTCATTACCCGAAAGAATTGCTTCGGAAAGATTCTTACCTTGACATTCCTTAGGAACTTCCTGCTCCATTAAACCAAGTATGGTTGGCATAATATCAAGCGCGCTAAAAAGCAAACTGGTGGTTGTTTCTTTAATAATTTTATGAGGATAGCTGATAATAAACGGAACTTGCAATGAATAGTCGTGCGGATATTGTTTAGGATAAATAGCGTTCTGATATTCTAACATATCCCCATGATCCGAAGTAAAAATAACAATGGTATTTTCATCGGCACCAATTTCCTTTAATTTATTCATTAGATTCCCAAATGCAATATCAACACCAGTGGTCATGGCCATATGTCCATGATACATGTGCCGCAAGTCGGGTGTTGATTCAATGCCAGGGCGTACTTTAATGCTGTCGCGATTATAATAGGACATCAATTCCTGAGGGGCATCATAACGGTAATGCATTTTCCCATCTTCACCTTTAAACTTACCCCAATCGTGAGGAGGATGCCACGAAACAAATAGTGCAAAAGGACTTTCGCTGTCTTTTACACTTTCTAAAAAATCGATGGCCTGATTGGTTTGGCCATACACTTCCCATTCGTTAAAGTATTCCTTTTTATCGTTTTCGTTCCAGAAAAAGCATTTCCCCGGTCTAAAATCAACATGACAGTTATTGGAATAAAATACATCGTCGAAACCGTAGCGCATTGGCCCTTCCGGAATAGGGCGATTCCTATCCCCCCCCAACAAATGCCACTTCCCGACATACCCGGTATAATAGCCATCATCACGCAGCACTTCGGCAAACTTTTTACCATTACCCGGAAGAAGAGGCCGATCGTTAGTAAAACAACCATTATAAAGGGAATATTGCCCGCTCATCAACATTCCTCTATAAGGAGTACAAATTGGACTATTCGAAAAACAATTGGTGAAACGCAGACCTTCTGTAGCCAGTTTATCAATATTTGGTGTAATTATCTGCTTGTTACCATAACACCCTACCATGTCAAAGGCTTGCTGATCGCTAAAAACGAACAGCAGGTTTGGTTTTTGCTTTACAGGTGTATTGGTACATGATATCAACACCAATAAAAGAAATGATAAACTTCTTATTTTAAACGCGACAAAGTATTTCTTCATTATCCTAATTAATAGATCGTTAGATTTTAGATAAAACAGATATCTAATTTTTATTATTAACATTACAAATATGTTATATCGCACTCCTTTAATTTATTTATTCTGTTTTACTTTTTATTGATTTCGTGTTTTATTACTGATTTTTCGCCAGTTTAAGGAATGTTCTTACGGATTTCATATATTGATGATCTTATTTTTTCCAAATCATCAACAATCAAATAATAATCGTATTCGTACACCGATTTTTTGCCAAGTATAGCCTTTTTAACCGGTGCAATGTATGAGGTTGCGGCATCGTTGGCTTCAAAACCGGGATTACCTGCCATACCGGCTAAAAAATTGGAACAAATAGGCGTATATACTGCCATGCCCCAAAGATCATCATCAACAAAAGCCATCCAGTTTTCGGCAACCATTTGGTTTTTATACTTCCCCCAAAAACCATCCCTCAAATTTTTCACATGCGGATTACTTAATGGTTCTCCCGTAAAAGGTTTATCTCCAAAATAAGTATACAAGTTTTTCAAGGAGGATATGGGATATACGGCAGGCAACTCTTGGTTATTATTGGCTTCTTCTCCATAAATGCTATCAGTACGATGACAACTTAACTTATTGCGTACTTTTATTACATTTCCGCTTAAAGTAGTCCACTGTTCCATCACAGCCTCTGCAGCTTTATTATCCATATCCCATAACATGGGTACGCATTTTACATATAAGGTATTCACACTCTGTTTCTGTTCCAGAATCTTAGCCCTGTTCCTGTAACAGTCCCCTACCTGAATGGGGTTCCATGACCATGGTGACCAAGCTGACTTTTGACCTTCGGACTGTCGGTTAACCTTTTTGCCTGCATAATATGATTGCTGAATATATCGCCCTTCATCATGAATATTGACTATATTTCTATCACCTCCTGATTTGGAAATATAACAAATGGCACCTCCGCGGGTTAAATCAAGTTTTAAATGCAAAGTGTCATTATCCAATGACAAGTATTGCTGGCCATATAGACCTACACTGTAAAACAGTATGCTCAAGATAAATAGCGTACTTTTTTCAATCTTTATATATGCTTTCATTTTTTAATGATTTATTGAAGAAACAAGGTCCATAACTTAATGCCTAGATATGGACCTTCTGAAAAAAGAAACAATTTTACTTACCGTATTTGCCTATCTCTAATTCCATGCATCAGGTTGCCCCATACCTGTTAATCTTCTTGCTTCCTCAAAATGTATTGGGAGCACCAGATACCTGTCAGATGTTGCATTTCGAGGCACATCGATTTTAACCCTCTCATAAGAAAAAGGACCATTATCACCTCCTGTGCTTGTAATTTTCATACCACTAATAACTTCATTGGTTTGAGCAAGAACTTTCCATCTTCGTTGATCGTAAAAGCGATGTCCCTCAAAACAAAACTCAACTCGTCTTTCGTTACGTATTCTTTTGATGATAAACGCTTTGGTATTCTGAAAGCCAGGAACATCAGCAATAGCAGGCTGGCCAGCTCTTTGTCTCACCATATTTAATGCTATTTTTGCAGCATCTAAATTCCCTGCCTCACATTGAGCTTCCGCCAAATTCAAATATATCTCTGCTAATCTGAAATAAATTTTAAATGAGTTGGTGCCACCGGGTGTTGAACCCCAATATGAAGCAGAGCGGAACTTTTTACTATAATACCCCGTTGTACTGCGTCTTTTGTCCAACTCATCCTGCGAAGTAAAACTAGGGTTATATCCCGTGCCGTCTTTTCCTTCATAGGTATAAATGACTAGGTCTGAAGAAGCAGCAGGCTGTCCCGGATACCTGCCATAATTGATTCCATTATAGGCAATAGCGGCACTTAACCTCATATCTCTATTAGCATAGATATCCGCACCGGTTGTTTCATTGTAACCTTCAGCAAAGGTTACGTCTGTATGCTCCGCAGTATTATAAGCGCTTATCGGCAAGGTACCATCCGTCAACTCGAAACAATCCACCAACTCTTGAGTCGGTACTGCGCCGCAGTTACTACTTTGTTTTACCGTACCTAATGCTTTTAAATCAACTCCATTGTTTTCGTTTAATGTAGCTGCACTATTGGTATTGGAAGCGAGGATTATTTCATTATTTTGTGTAGTGTATGAATCACTAAACAGTAAACCATAGTCACTCATGGACAATAAACCATAATCGTTACCTATAGCACTCAAACATTCCTGCGCTGCAGTAGCTGCCCTTTGCCACTTTTCGGCATCCTCATTTGGGTTATTCAAGGTACTGGCATTATATAAAAGCACCCTGGATTTTAAGGCATATGCTACGGCTTTATTAACCAAACCATATTCACCAGCCACCTGATATCTTAAAGGTAAGTGATCATCTTCAATCACCTCATCACACTCTTGGGCAATACGCGACGCAATCTCCTCAAACGAAGGTCTTTTAAGATCAGCCCAACCGGCAAAACCCGGCTCCAATGGCTTGTCTACAAATGGTACGGCACCAAAATTTTTGATTAATTCAAAATGATACCATGCTCTTAGCAGTTTTGCTTCTGCCACCCACATATTTAAAGTCTCATCATCCAGTTTATCCTTAGGAACTGTTGATTTCGGTATATAAGTAATAGCCAAATTACACTTTCTGATCCCTTCCCAGCAATCGTTCCATATTTTTACACCCATAAATGTTTTAGTGGTACTCAATTGTGCATTATGCCAATCAAAAGTACTCCCCGTACCGGCCATAAAAGCATCATCACTATATACTTCAAGAGGAGCACCATCACTATGTACGGTAAATGACTTATTTAACTTTAAGTAACAATTATCTCTGAAATCTCTTAGAGGGTCTTCCTTATTTAATAACCTATCTATACTAACCTTGTCTGAAGGTGTTACTTCCAATACTTCTTCGCAAGAATTAAGCAATAAAAGAAAAAGGATGATCCCTAGATTTATATGAAAAATATTTTTTCTCTTCATTTTCTTTTTTTTAAAATGGTTTGATTCGACGTTCTCAAAACGTTAACTCTTCGTCTTTAAAACTTCAAATTAATTCCAAAGTTATAGGCTTTTTGGATTGGATAATTTGTCAGCGAAGCATTACCCGACTCCGGATCAAAGTAATCACTTGACAAGTGATCCCATGTCAATAAGTTTAACCCATTCGCATATATCCTTATCGAGCTTGCTTTTATTAAATTACATAACTTATCTGGCAAGGTAAATCCAAGCTCTATATTTCTTAATCGGACATATGAAGCATTGACCATCCAATAATCACTCTTGATGTAGTTACTTGATTCTTTACCTAACCGGGGATAACTAATATCCTCGCCTGCAGCAAACTTTTCAGCAGTCCATGATTTTTTCATCACTTCAGTGAAATTATCCTGGTTAGATGATACCCCTAGTCCGCTCATGTAAATATTACGATTTGCAGTCCCATGAACAAAAGCTGTTAAGTCGAACCATTTATAATTTACAGCCAGCTGAGCACCATAGGTTATTTCAGGAGTTTGCCCTATGCCTAACGGTGCTTTATCTTTCTCATCCACAACACCATCTCCTGTCAAATCCATATATTTTATATCGCCCGGTATTGGAGACCCTCCCAGTGCTGTTTGGTCTGCCCAACCCTCGATTTCCTCGTCTGAGCTGAACAGGCCATCCGTTTTATATCCCCAATGATACCCCCCTGCATATCCTTGGCTTCTGTAGGCATATGCATAGGTTTGATCATAAGGCATTTCTGCTGTAAACGTTTTTTCATTTTGGTTATAAGAAACATTACCATTCAAATTCACGAAGAAATCTTCATTAATTTCTTTGTTGTATCCAATTACCAATTCAAATCCTTTATTTATTGATTCACCAAGGTTGGCAGGTGGTAAAGAAGCACCCCCTAATCCCATCATTCCATCAGGAAGTATCGCAATATCTTTGATGATTAAATCAGAATTATCATGATAAAAGAAATCGGCTCCTACATATAAGGAATTAAACAATTCTGTTTCAATACCTACATTATATTTTGTTGACGTTTCCCACTGGATATTTTCATTTCCTAATTGATTTTCGGTAGAATTTGAGTTCCATGACGTAAGGTATAGATACTGGTTATCCTTACCATATGCGTACGCATTATTACCTACTTGACCAGCCGATGCGCGTAACTTTAAAAATGTTACTGTTGAATTATTCTCTAAGAATCCTTCGTTGGATACTACCCAGCCCAAAGCGAATGATGGGAAAAAGCCAAATCGGTTACTTTTTGCGAATTGCTCAGATCCCTGGTACGCAAAGCTGGCATCCATAAAATAACGGTTATTATATGCGTACGACATTCGCCCAGCCAATCCCATATAATTGGTAGGAAGATAAATCTCTTTCTGCTGCATTTGCCTTTGAGCCATCAACATGGCAGTTACATGATGTTTTTGACCAAAGGTTTGATCATAATCTAACGAAGCACGCATATTGTACATATAATAGAAATAGTTCGTACGAGAATCTGAGAGTGTTGAATTTTTTGTACCTACATTTTTAACATAGCCCAATGAGTCCAATCCATTTACATCTAACAAAGTCTGTACTTCATATCCTTCATAGGTTCTCTTACGGATTTGTGAATTGTTTGAGTTAACATCAAATGCCAATTGGGCTGTGGCTGAAAGCCCAGGTATTATTGATTCTAATTTTTGTCTGGCTCCAAAAGTATTGTTAAGTCTCAGGTTCGTACCTAAGGTAGATCCTGTGCGGTATAAATCACCATAAATGGAATTGTTGTTTCTAAAAGTCAACTTGTCCTTTTTAATGATTACTTCACCATCAGGGGTAAGATCCTGATAAGCATTATTGGGTGTTTTATATAATTTTTCTATTAAACTATTCCATCCTAATCCGCCAGCGTAAGGCGCATTCATTTTACCCATACTTCCCCCAATATTCAACCAAACATCCAGCTGTGGGTTGAGTGTGATATCCAGATTGGTACGAAAATTAAACAGGGTTGATTTTGATTCAGCATCATAGCTGTATTTATCAAATGGTTCATGTTCAAAAATAGAACCTTGCTGACTATACCCTAAAGAAGTAAAGTAACGCATCTGCTTTGATCCCCCCTGGAAGTTTACATTAACCCTGGTTTGCTTGGCATAATCCTTCATAAATTCGTCTGCCATATCCCTCACTGGATAAAAACCTGTTGAATCTGCCAGCATGTACCTTTCTATTTCTCGCTCAGTATAAGGTTCTCCTCCTGAACCATTATAAAGAAAATCATTTTCCAGTCGCTGATTATACAAATGAGCATAATCATAAGCCGAAACAAAAGAGGGTAGTCGTGTTGGTGCTTGCATTGAATGATCCAGAGATACCGAAATTTTTGATTTACCTACAAAACCACTCTTGGTGTTAATTAACAACACACCACCGGCACCACGCATACCATAGATTGCAGTAGCTGCCGCATCTTTAAGCACCGTTACTCTCTCTATTTCGTAAATATCAATACCTGCAGCCGAACGCTCAACTCCATCCACAACAAACATTACCCCATTAGAATTAGGAGAATCAAACCCTCTGATTTGTGTGTTAAAAGTTTCTTTTCCTGGTTCACCATCCTTTTGGATAATAGTTAATCCCGGCAACCTGCCTTGCAATGCAATCATCAGATTAGTAGACCGGCTCCTTAATAATTCCTCACCTGATATGGAAAAAATGGAGCTGGTAATACTATGCTTTGCTTTTTTACCGTATGCCACATATTCCATATCTTCTTTTACAAGCTTAATTTCAACATCATCGGTTGTCTTGTCAATAACCTGAAGCAACCTTTTGAAATCGGCCTTTTTAAAAATTAACGTAGTCGGAAGTTCTGCCACCTCTATTGAAAACTTACCGTCGATATCTGTAAACGCCTTATTGTTGTTTCCTTTTTCAGAAACAACTACACCGGGCAATACCACCCCCTTAGAATCTGCCACTGTACCTTTAATTACCGCAGCTGCATGGGTAACCAGTGAGGCCAGAAAAACTCCACAGACAATTAGTATATATCTTTTAAATATGTTTTTCATATGTTTTAATTTGAATTAATTCTTGAATATTAGCTATTGCCAAGCTTCCGGCTGTTCCAGGTTTGGTAAATATTTTCCGTCGACCAGAGGAATAGGGAGCACCTTATATTTTTCGTTATGGCAGGCCCAAACCCAAGGTGTCTGATAACGGGTATGCGTATAAGCAGCACCAACTTTCTCCACTAACATTCCACTAACAGTGTTGTTTTGTGTATTGCTGATGATATCCCACCTGCGTACATCATAGAAACGGTGATCTTCTAACACCAATTCCACGCGACGTTCGTTTCTGATTCTTCTCATCAACCAATCTGTATTGCCACTTTGATAATCCGGCACCGAGCTTATTGGAGGCTGGTTGGCTCTTACACGAGTCATATCTAAAGCGTAACAAGCTTCATCAAAATGACCTGCCCCACAAAGTGCCTCGGCATAATTCAAGTATATTTCTGCATAACGCATCATCATGCTGTGATGGTTAACGCGTCCGAAAGCTGCACCCTTTGATCCCTTCCCATAAAACAATGGGTCTCTGTCTTTACCATAATAATAACCGGTATAAGTTTGTCTTTGACTGCCTGATGTTACATTACCATTGGTTCCAGTACCCGGCGCTCCTTTATAAGTCCAAACTGTAATGGCCCCCATTTGATAGGATTGTCCAAAATTGTTTCCATTGTACATGATATCCCTGGAAAGTCGGTCGTCCCTGTTTTCGTAAGGAGCATTATAATCATCGTAACCTGCGGCAAGCGCTTCAGGTGTAAAGGTAGGATTGGCATGGGTTGCATCATATTCCTGTACTACCATGGCCCCGTTCTTCAGCTCATAACAGTCTACCATCTCCTGGGTCGGAGTTTCACCGCACTTAACAATGGTAAAATTAGACTTTTTAGGCACGGCCTTACCCAGGTTAATACCCTGTACATTACTCAGTTGCGCCACCCTATCTCTTGCCCTCCAAATCACTTCTGTTGCTTCCAGGTTTACAGAATATTCGGAGATATACATCTTTTTAGTATTCTCCCAGGGCTCTAATGAATAGGCTCCCAGATCAAGAAACTGTTTGGCTGCTGCTGCAGCTTTTTCATATTTATTTACATCTCCATCAGGGTTATTAAGCGGACTGGCATTATATAATAACACACGTGATTTCAGCCCATATACAAAACCTAATGGCATACGATATTTATCGGTAACATTAGAAGGATCGCGTTTCATAGGAAGGATACCTCGGTCTATCACGCCTTGCAGCTCCTCAGCAATCCTGTTGGCTACCTCATCGTATGTAGGCCGTGTCATATCTTTCCATCCATCATATTCCAATGGAAATACAAAGTCGATAAACGGTAGAGGGCCATACATACTGATTAACTTAAAATGAAAATAAGCTCTAAGCGCTATGACCTCTTCTCTCATAAGGTCTCTTTCTGCCTGAGGCAATTCTTCATCGGAGACAGTAACCTGGGGCAGATTTTCAAGAAAAACATTACAAAAATGAATACCTCCCCAATATCTGCCCCACCATGATCCGGTATTGGGTTGGCTATAGGTATTACTTCTTTCTCCGGCCCATACTGCACCATTGGATGGACTCAGATTACCGTTACGCCAATTTCCCATACTCTGGGCTTGCTGATCAAAACAGTTGTCAGTTAGTGCTTCTTCGGTTGTCCAGAAATAAAGATAAACCCTACTTTTGGGTATGCCCTGGTAACAAGCATGAAACATCCCTTTAACTTTCGTTGCATCCCCAAGCATTCCTTCAATTGATTCTCTTGAATCTGCTTCTCTTGCTAAAGCGTTGTCAAAAGCGTCTTCGCACCCTGTTGTTGTGAGCAGTAATAACAATACAAAAGGTATAATGCAAAATATTTTATTTCGTTTTTTCATTCGTTAAAATTTTAATGATTTACAAGTCTATTTTACTAGAAAGTAATGTTAATACCCGCATTATAATTTGCATATAATGGGTGATTTAAAGAATTAGTAAGCTCAGGATCCAAATATTTAAATGGCATATTATCAAAGGTTAATAGATTTAAACCATTCAAATAAATCCTAACATTGCTTAATCCTATAGACTTCATCATACTTTTAGGAAAAGTATAACCTAGCTCCACATTTTTTAATCTAACATACCACATGTCGATTAACCAATAATTACTAGGTAGCTTGCTTACTGAAGATCCATCGATATGCATTCTTGGATAACGGATATCACCACTATTAGCTTGTTTTTCAGGAGTCCAGGCATATTTATGCAATCCAAAATAGTTTTTAAGTCCATCGATATTATTACCATGCCAATCCCAAATTCCTCGTTGAGAGAAATCAAAAGTATAATTGGTGACTCCTTGTAATAATGCACTAAAATCAAATCCCTTATAATTTACTTTAAGTGAATAAGATAAGTTTAATTCTGGCACCTTTGTGTAGTTCATTCTAATCTTATCTCTTTCATCAATAATTCCATCGTCATTTTGATCCTTGTATTTTAAATCTCCCGGAAGTACTGCTCCTAAACTCTCATAAGACGACCATCCTGCTATTTCTTCTTCATCTTTAAAATACCCTAAACAGTCATAACCATAGATAGATCCTCTGGAAAAACCTTCTACGCGGTATGGGTAGGCAAAGTCATCTCCCAAAGAAACTTCGTTTGCATTTATAATTTTGTTCCGAGCAAAGGAACCGCCCAATGTAGTAGAAACCCTTAAATCATCGCTTAATTTTTTATTATAAGTTAACGAGGCTTCAATACCTTGGTTTGTCATTACCCCATCATTTCTTTTAGGTAATGCTGTTTGTCCGAACATATACACAGGAATTGGTACCTGACTCATTAGGATGGAACTCCTTTTTTCGTAGAACACGTCCACATCTAATTCAAACCCATTGATAAAGTTTGTTTCCAGACCAATATTGCTTTTGTTAGCTACCTCCCAAGTCACCAAAGTATTTGGCATAGACTTTTCATACACAGGAGTCGGTAAACCAGAATAACCACCTAATCCTCTAAAGAAATCACTTGATCCTTGTGTCCAGTTATCCAAATATGCAAATCGGCTTCCTCCCATTCTGTCGTTACCGACTTGTCCAAATGATCCTCGAAGTTTCATAAAGCTAATGGCGCTTGAGTTTTTCATGAAATTTTCTTCGCTGATAACCCAACCTAATGAAACCGAGGGGAAAAATCCAAATCGTCGTCCTTTAGCAAATTGTTCCGACCCGTTCATACCAAAGTTAAATTCTCCGAGGTAACGTTGTTTGTATCCATAGGTTGCGCGACCTACAATACCAACATATTTATACGGAACTGCACCATTTACTATTCTTTGAGTTTGGTTATACAGAAACAACCCGGTAACGTTATGATCTCCAAAAGAATTATTATAATTCAATGAAGCATCCAAATTAAAACGTGTAGAATTGCTTTGTGTTAATACCGGTATCAGTTCAGAATCTTCACGTGTACCTGTTTGGTTGTATACAACAGCTGAATCTTGCCCTGCTGCATCCTTTAGCATCTCTGCCCGAAATGAACTATAGGTTCTTCTAAACCCTCTGATGTGTGTATCTTTTGTATCGTACGACGCAACTACTTTAGCCTTTAGGCCTTTAGTTATCATTTTCAGGTCTTGTTCAAAACCTACTGTATTCTGAATATCATTATTTGTTGTTACACGATATCCGGTTCTGTTTAATTGACCATAAATTCCATCCACAACATTACCATCAGGATCTACATTAGGTCCTTTTAATATAGAGGCACGGTCGGCAAAACCTGCCAATAGAACATAGTACCACGATGCAGTGGTGGCTGCACTTGGCTGGTCACCTCTAATAATAGGGTCATTTTTATCTTGTAACGAACCAGAAAGATTCATCCAACCTTTTAACGTAGGTGTAATTTGTGTACTAAAGTTAGCACGGTAAGTAAACCTGTCTAATCGTTGCTCATTATCATAATTATATTCATCCCATCGTTCTGTTTTAAAAGGCCCTCCCTGACGGGTATATCCTAAACTGGCAAAATACTTGGTTTTTTTTGTTCCTCCACTCATGTTTACGTTTCCTTTAACCATGGGTGTATATTTGTTCACAAATTCCTCATACCAGTTTCTATCTCTGTAATATTCAGGAAAATCACCGTTGCGGTAATGATCTATCACCTCTTCCGGGTATGGAACAGGGTTGTTCGGATTATCAAGTGCAACAACTTCATTACGCACATTCATATAATCAATCGCATTCAACGGATCCGGCAACCTGGTTAGGGTTTGCATAGAATAATTCACATTAGCAGTAACTCTGGCCTTCCCTACCTCACCTTGCCTGGTTGTAACCAAAATAACACCATTTGCACCACGTACACCATAAACAGCTGTTGCTGATGCATCTTTTAATATAGAAATAGATTCAATATCATAAGGATCGATATTGTTTATTCCACGCTCAATACCATCCACTAATATTAAAGGATTAGTGCTATTCATAGAAGCCTGACCACGAATATATAAGTTAACATTCTCAGCTCCTAGCTCACCACTTGTTTGCATGATAGTTAGACCAGGCATTTTACCTGCCAATCCTACAGATAAATTCGCTGCTGGCGATCTTACAATATCAGTACTACTTATAGTAGATATTGCAGCCACCACACTTTCTTTTTTCTGTGTACCATATCCCACTACAACCACTTCTTCAATATCAGAAAATTCAGGTTTTAATTGTACATCTAACTTTTTTCTTCCATCCAGATCAATTTCCTGAGATTCCATCCCGATAAAAGAAAACACTAGCTTCGCATTGGAATCGCTTAGCTGAAGAGAATATACTCCTTCAAAATTCGTTATTGTTCCTTGTGTTGTTCCCTTTATTATTATGCTGGCCCCCACAACCGGCTCCATAGCTTCATCAGTAACACGTCCTGTCACCAAATGTTGCTGCGACATACCCCAAACCGACATGAAGCATAAGAGAAACATTAGCAATGATTTTTTCATAAATTATTTTTATTAATTAGACTTAAAACACCGCTAAAGTATTAGATGTGCAATCGCATTTTTCTCACATTTACACTTCGTTTTCTTTATTCCGTTCCAACATCTCCATAAATCGATTTTTCGTTAAAATAAGTTGCAATCGTCAGTTACCCTTGAAATATCACTGTCCCATATCCATCCACCAGAAAAGATACATCGACAGGCAAAAACATTAATATCCCGACCTCATTAAGTCTAATTTATTTAGAAACCACCACCTTTAACACATCCGCTTGAAACGGTAACAAGTCTGTTTTATCGTTTTTGTTTCAGCTTTTATCACTTTTGAAACACCAAGAAAGCATACCGAATAGTTTCTTTACTTTCTTGATTCATATTTGCCTTATTTTATAACTTTAAAAAGTATATTTATTTAACTTTGCGTTACTTCTGCAATTGACAAATTGAAACTTAAGACAATCCATAAATGCTGAACTATTTCTTTCTTAATGCAATTAGTTTTAAAATCATAAATACAAGCTTAAAAAAGTGTCTATTTGCATTGTCTTTATTTACTACTGCATTATTATATTCGCAAGATGATTTTACTTACCTCCCCCCAAAATTTCAAAACCTATCTTTAAAAGATGGATTATCTAACCTGGCTATACATTCAATTTGTCAGGATAATTTGGGATATATTTGGATTGGTACTGCCAGGGGACTTAATAGATATGATGGGATTTCGTTTAAACACTATTATTACAACGATGATGAAAATTCATTATTCCATGATAATATCATTGAGCTGCACAAAGCTCCCAATGGAGATATTTTTTGCAGAACAAGCTCAGGCATTAATATATATAGCATTGAAAAGGAAAAGCTAATAAAAAAGAAATCTATCGTTTCCTGGCATAAGTCCTTCACCAACTATGATTCTGTGGTTTACTCAACCAAACAATCCAAAGGACTTTATCAATACAATACCGATCACAAACAAATTAAACAAGTAGAAAACTTCCCAAAGAATGACCTCATAGACGAACTCCTAAGTGAAGAAATGACTGGAATCTGGGGGAAATCTATCAATAATCAATTCATCATAAACTATAATCCTAAAACTTCAGATTACAAAAAGTATTTCCTTCCTGATTCTGACACACTTATAGTTGGTGGCACCCTTTCACTTATTCAAAAGCACTTAATAATAACTACAAATACAAACATCTCAATATTTAATATAGAGAAAGAACAATTTGAAGATTTACATGAGAACTATGGTGGCTTAGTTGCTATTCAAAACCAAACAATTAGTTTTATAAAGCAAGTAGAAAAAAACATTTTATGGATAGGTACAAAATCGCATGGGCTTTACGTATACAATACAATAAGTCAATCGCTTAAAAACTATCACAAAACAAAAGATTCAAACACACTAAATTCGAATCACCTGACTTGCTTTTTCAAGGATATTAACAATAACATTTGGTTAGGTACATTTGACAGAGGGGTAGAAATAGCTTTTGAAAGTCGTAAAAACTTTAATTTTGATTTAACCTTACAGGATTTTACAAAGGACAAATTTGTGACTTCGATATGCACCGACTACAAAGGCAATTATTATATAGGAACCAGATTAAGCGGACTTTTTACATATAATACAAAAACAAAAAAAACATCCGTTTTAAACGAGAAAAACAGTTTTATTAAAGACAATAATATTAGAAGCTTATTATTGAGCTCCAACAACGAACTGTGGATAAGCTCAGAAAAACAATTGCATATTTTAAACCTAAAAAACGGTAAGCACAGGAATATCGAAATTCCGAAACCCAACAATGGTCTGGTTAACTTTTGTGAAACAGACCATCAAATATTTGCAGGTTCTGACAAACAAGGGTTACTTGTTTTCTCCATTGATGGTAAACTACTGGATACAATAACTAAGTTTAATAAAAATGTTACTCAAATATTACAGCAAAAAGATGGTAAGCTAATTGTTGCTGCACATTCTGTTGGATGTTTTATTTATGACTATAAAAACAATCAGAGTGAAAATATCCAAAAAATAATCGCACCGACCCTAAAAAATTTAGGACAGATAGTTACCATTTATTTGGATTCGAAAGAGAACCTATGGATAGGTAATTTTAAATTTGGTTTGTACCGAATATCGAAGGATAAAAAAGAGGTAACAATTTATACCATGAAAAATGGACTTCCCAGCAATGATATTACGGGTATCATTGAAGATGAAAAAGGAAACATGTGGATTAGTACTGCCTATGGTTTGTCTATGCTAAACAAGAAAAGTGAATTTATAAACTACTCCTACAACGAAGGACTTGAGAATATTCAATTTCACCAAAAAGCCACCTTGAAAGATGAATTTGGCACACTATTCTTTGGTGGAAACTTTGGCCTTACTTTCTTTAATCCCAAAGTTTTTGACTTTGAAAACAAACAAGCACCCAAAATACGACTTGAAACATTGAAAGTTTCCAACCGCCAGGTAACACCCGATGACGACACTAATATTTTAACTAAAAGCCTGGCACTTACATCTGAAATAACCTTATCACATCATTATCCCAGTTTTAGCATCGAATATAAAGGCTTTGACTATGTTTCCGCCAAAAACATGAAATATGCCTACATACTGGAAGGTTCTGACACGGATTGGAACTATGTGGACAACAGGACTTTTGCCAGTTATCAGAATTTAAAACCCGGTGATTATATTTTTAAAGCAAGAGTTCAAAACGACAACGGAAACTGGTCAAGTAACTTAGCAACACTAAATATTAAAATTAAACCAGCCCCTTGGCTTACAATATGGGCTTTAGCAGGCTACATTTTGTTTTTAGCTCTATTAATACTGGGTGCATTTAAGTTTGTTTTATACATAAAACACTACAAAAAAGAACTTGAAGTTGAACAAAACGAACGAATTCGAGAAAATGAAGTTTCACAAATGAAGCTGAGATTCTTCACCAACATATCCCACGAGATAAGGACTCCGGTAACTTTAATAAAAGGAAATGTCGATTATCTTAAATCAGAATTAAATGAGAAGAAAATGACATTAAATTCTATTGGTAGTTTAAGTAACAGTACCGACAGATTATTAAAACTAATCAACCAACTACTTTCTTTCCGCCAATTGGAAAACGATGCGCTTGATTTAGAAATTAAAAATCAGGATATTATAGAAATAACAAAAGAGCTGGTTATATCGTTTCAATACACGGCTAAGCTTAAACATATTTCTATAGAAATTGATACAAAAGTCAAAGACTTAATTATTCCTGTTGATAAAGACAAATACGAGAAGATATTAAACAACCTACTGTCCAATTCTCTTAAGTTTTCGAAAAAAAACGGTCAAATTAAAGTTGTCATTGAAAAACTAAACGCAAAAGACCTTGCCCATGAATTTAAAGTTGACAATACCATAAATAACTTTATTAAGGTTTCTGTTATTGACAATGGTAAAGGTATATCACCCGATCAGTTACCCCATATTTTTGACAGATACATTCAATATAACAATAACAACAGCAAACCGGACTACTCAAGTACTGGGATAGGGTTAAATTTTACCAAACGACTTATTGAACTCCACCATGGAGCTATTGCGGTTACCAGTGAAAAAAATGTGTTGACTTGCATGCGTTTTATTTTACCAATAGATGCACATGTTTATGCATTGAAAGATATGGCGGTAAAAGAAAGAGAACAAACATCAATATTCACTGAAGAGCTTGTACCTGATTTGCACAAAGTAAATAAACCCGAAAAAGTGATTTTATTAGCTGAAGATGACATTGAGCTAAACAAGTTTATTCAAAAAGCATTGTCGGGAATGTTTCAAGTTATTCCCACCTATGATGGAAAAGATGCGCTTAAACTGGCAAAAAAATCACTTCCTGATATTATAATATCTGATGTTATGATGCCCGAGATGGATGGCATTACTTTGTGTAAATCAATCAGAGAAGACAATTTAATATCGCACATTCCCATAGTTTTGCTAACAGCTAAAGCTGAAATTGAAAATAAAATATTAGGCTTTGATTATGGTGCAGATGAATACATTACCAAACCTTTTGATTTGAATATTTTAAAAGCCCGCATTCAAAATTTAATAAAACAAAGAAGTGCACTTCAAGAATATTATAAAAAAGCAATGCCGGTTGAATATAAAACAGATACAGTAAATCAATTTGAAGTTAACTTTATGAAAAAGATTAATTCTGTAGTTGAAGAAAACTATAAATCTGTAGAATTTAATGTTCATCTATTAGCCGAAAAAATGAACATGAGCCGCACAAGTTTCTATCGAAAGTTTATGAATATCACAGAAACCCCTCCAAAAGATTATATCACAAATTTCAGAATCAACAAATCATTAGAGTTAATCCATAAAGGATACGAAAGTCTGGGCGAAATTAGCTTCATGTGTGGTTTTAGCAGTCAAACCATTTTTTCTAATTCTTTTAGAAAAGCAAAAGGAGTATTACCTCTTCAGTATAAAAAATCATTAAAACAAGCACACAACAACTAAACAAATAAAGCCCCTTTGTTCAATGGTTTGGCTCCTTCTATAGGCGCAAAACAACGTATTCCCAAATGTTTATCATTTATCATCAACAATAAGAAGCCGTTTCTGAAAATTAAATAAGATTAAAGTTTACATACACTAATTAATTACAAGTTTCGTATTAACATTAAAACCTCGACCTTTAATATTCAGGATGTATATTCCATTTGAAATATCATTCATTAATAGTTTGGTAGGCAAGCCATTGTTTAACAATTCAAGATTTTGATATAAAAATAATTTACCTTTAGTATCAAAAACCTGAGCCGTCGCTTTGCCTTTAATGTTAGTGCTTGTTTTAATGTATATATAATCCTGATTTACAGGATTGGGATATACACTTATTTTCGGATTCATTTGACGATGTCTATCCAGCGAGGTGAACTGATCCCTATTTACCCAAAAATATTTACCACTTGCGTTAGCGATAGTTTTACCTGAAACGCTTGTAATATTATTGAATGATATTCCGTAGCCCCCATTGTAAATATTAGATAACGTTAACTCGCAACTTAAGCCATCTTGCGAAAGAATGGCATATTCAACATTTACATCTTTATTAATTAGGTAGCTTGAAACATCTTGCGCAGAACACTTTTCTGCAGGTTCAAAAAAGTCAATTTTAAGTATTGAAGCATCATTCATTTTAACACTCTTCACAAAAAAGTCATTGGGCTTGGGCATTTCCCCTTCTGCCAATTGAATAACTTCCGTTCCTGCCAACAAAAAATTCCCCTCACCATATTCGCGGGAAGTATTTATGGTGACTGGCTGTGCATCTTTAGGTTCATCAGCTACCCCTTGTACATAACCTATACGACCATTAGACGTTAAAGCTGTTGAAACTAAACCATTCCACCCTTTAATTACAGTCGGCAAATATGTTTCTTTATCCAAAAGTCCATTATTGATGCCCCATGCCATACCGTAAACAAAAAAGGCAGTACCACTGGTTTCCTGTCCCGGGAATTCTGTTGGATCTCCCAAACTCACATTCCAAAAACCATCACTTCGCTGTACACTTTTAAGTGCTTCTGCCATTTTTTTGAATGTATCAATATATTCCTGACGGTGAATATCATTCTCCGGCAAATATTTAAGCGTGCGTACATGGCCTCCAAATACCCATCCATTTCCTCTCGACCAGTAGCATTTTTTACCCCCTGAAGTTGTATATGGAGGGTCAAACCGCTTATCGCGATGCCATAAACCAAACGAAGCATCGTATAATCCCTGACTCACTTTTGTACTATGATACAAGGCATACAACTTTTCGAAATAACGTGAGTCGTTATTCCATATACCGTATCGGGTTAACACTGGCATAGCCATATAAAGTGCGTCAATCCAATCCCAGTCATCAACAGCGGTGCGATTAACCAAATTGCTTACACTTGTGCCGACTTTACTTATCATATATGTATCCTTAGCCCCATAGGCATAATAAATATCCATGTAAACTTGACCTACACATTGATTGTCGGCCTCGTGAGGTCTATTTCCTATATTCCAATCATTATTAATACCCCACTGCAATGCATAATCCAAGCCCTCTTGGGTCGGGTGCAAATCAAATAAAGCCATATGCCCGTTAAAATACGATCCCTCTAACCAGTTTGACGCTCCTGAAGATACCGTTTCTGTTTCCGGATTCGCATTCATATAATACTGGTTCACTTTTATAAGGTCCGCTAAAACTTCGGCTTTTGAGGGCAATTCTTGTGCATTGTTTACTGCTGCTATTCCCCAAAAAAAGATGATAAATATAATTCTATACATACGTTTAAATTTTGTTTTTTACAGTCGCATAGTCTGCTCCGTAATTTAAGCGGTGGAACTCGCAAAATATAATCATACTCATGTACCGGCATTAGGCATGTAAAAAAATAATTATCCAGCTCGTTTCATATGGCTTGTATTTAAGCAATATGGACTAATTTGGTTTATACTTTTTAATTGGCACTAAAAGCTACATTCCCTCCTCTTCGATAGATGTCTATCAAGTTTATAAACTTGGCCTTGCGAGGATCATTTAACGTATTATAATCTGGATTTACTTTGGGCCAATATGTACTTTTAGCATTGTTATCGAGCCAAACTATCAACTTATGAAATAACGCATTGGTAAGTTCAGGCATTTGTTTTGCCAGGTTATTAGTTTCAGAAATATCTTCTTTAATATTAAACAGCTTAAGTCTTCCATGCCAATCAAAAATCAGCTTGTAGTCTCCTTCTCTAATTACAGAGTGAGGTGTTAAATTATAACCATCGTATGGATTAGTATAGATAACGTTGAATGGATAATGCCAAAAATGTGTATTGCGCGTATATGTTTGTTTTGTATTACTTACGTCATTCATAAGTCCAACAATACTGCGTCCATCAATACCACCTTCTTTAGTATAGTGAGGGTTTGGATCATAACCTGCAGCTTCAATAAATGTAGGAAAGATATCGCAGCAATCTACTGGCACGTTACTCCATTTTCCACCTTCGATTTTTCCTTTCCATCTAAATATCAATGGAACCCGTATTCCTCCTTCTGTAACACATGCTTTACCTCCATTAAGTGGAAAGTTACTGGTTACTTTCCCGTTTGGTGTTACCCTGCCATCAATACCACCATTATCGGACATAAAAACCACTAGAGTATTCTCATCCAGCCCTGTTTCTTCCAACTTTTTTAGAATTCTTCCTACTGAGTTATCCAAACCACGTATCATACCCGCATAAGTCGCATCCTTATGATTGTTCCAACCTTTGGTCGGCTTATTTTCAAAGTAATTGATATCCTCTTGCTTTGCCTGGTATGGGCCATGTACGGCAAAATGACAGAAATATAGAAAGAAAGGTTGATCTTTTATAATAGAACGTTTCTCAATATAACGAACTGCCTGTTCTGTTAAATCCTCAGTTAAAAAATCCTTCCCTGTTTCTTCTCCGGCTGAACCCACCAAAAGTTCTTTTTGAGGAATATTGGGAAATGAGGTTATAGCCCGATTATTCCATATTCCTCTCCATTTAAAATAGGTTGAAGCTCCGGCATCACACCAAGCTAATGTCTCAAACCCCTGATCACTTGGGGTATATCCTTCAGCTCCATGCCCTCCAATATGCCATTTCCCAATAAATGCAGAATGGTAATCAGGAAGTGCCTCTGCAATCGTAATTTCATCGAGGCCATTATCTGCAGGTGCCCCAGACGGCACTGCCGTATTTGAACTGCCGTTGAGCAATGCCATCTCTATTTTTATATTATCGTGATGATCCAATACATCATGCACATAACTGCCTTCCGGGACTTCTTGGTTGGTATTGTAATACGTTTTTCTTCGTGGAGTTGCTGTTGTAAATCCAAGACGTGCTGCATATTTGCCAGTAATTAAGCTGGCTCGTGTTGGGGAACACAATTGGTTGGCATAAGCCTGTTCAAATGCAACTCCTTCATTTACAAGGCGGTCTATATTAGGTGTTTCATAATACATACTATCTTTTGAAACACCCATAACATGTTCTGCATACGCTTGCGTATCCATGTAGCCATAATCATCAGCTAAAATAAAAATGATATTAGGTTTCGAAAGTTTGTCTTCACTCTCATTAGAACCAATGCATGCAACCAATAGCAAAGTCTGCATTATTACTGTTAAATATACTAGTTGTTTTTGCATGTTTTAAAGCTCCCTGATTTTAAGATTTCGCCAATGGATAATACCTTGTTTTCCTCCATGAACCTGCAGAGCAATAAATCCTTTGGGGAATTGATTTTTTTCATCAACCCAGTGTGCAGCAGGCAATCCATTAATCCATGTTTTGACTACATTTCCTTCAACCATAACTGTAATTCTATTCCATCCGCTTCTATCAATGGCACTTTTTAATGCTTTGTGTTCTGGGGCTCTTAAGGGATAAAACCATCCACCACAGTTTTGTCCATAAATTCCCCCTGACCAACCACGACCATTTTTTGCCAGATCTTCCATCTCCACTTGAGGACCAATCACTGTATTTTTGTTAGGATCTTTTCTGATTCTGGACCGGATTTGAACGCCGGTATTTCCATCCACTTCCCATTTTACCTCACAAGTAAAAATAAAATCGACATATTCTTTATCAGTGCATAAAAAAGTACTTGGCCCTTCACTGCATCTTCCCACTATCTCACCATCTTTTACTTCAAAAACCATGGTTCCTTGTTTAGTGCTCCACCCATCCAATGTTTTACCATCAAAAAGAGAAACAAAGTTTGCACCTTTTAACTTTGGCTCTTTGTCGTGATTGATAAGTTGTGTTTTTGCATTCACAGGTTTCTTCTTTTGATAATCCTGGGATTTAACACTAAAGGTTAGCAATAAGAAACTTAGTACAAGTAATAATCCTTTCATTGTATTTAATATAAAGGTTAAAATGAAAAAGCATCAAAATTCATATGAATATCAAATTTTGATGCATTTATGTTATTCTAAATAAATTATGGATGTACTTATTTACTTCTTCATGATTTTTTTCCTGCAAACATCTCCATTAGCACTTAGTACCTCTACAACATAAGGACCAGCAATTAAAACAGATAAAGAAACAACTGCTTGATTTTTAACAGCCAACACTTGTTGTCCTGTTAAAGAATATACATTAACTGCGCTAACTTCTTCATGAGAAGAAATAGTAATATTATTCTCTACCATTGTTGGGAATATTGATACCGTTGAAGCTTCAACTTCATTGTTAATAGCCGTGGCAAAAGTGTGCGGTGTAATGGAAGTAACAACTACAGGATCCATAATAACTTCAATACATGCTTGTGTATTGATACCTAGTGCATCATTCCATACAATAGTGCAGTATTTAGCTTGAGAATTTGTTGAAGTACCTCCTCTTGCATAACCTCTGCTATCAATATCTGTATATAGTTCTGTTACTGTGGTTTCAGAAGCTCTCTGTATTGAATATCCTTGCGTTTGTGTTGCGCCAGTCATATCCACTTTTAGCCAAATGGCAATCTGCTCATTCTTATCCACTTCTTTTACCGCTTCTGCTTTCCATGCATCGACTCCTCCATCATAACCCATTGCTTCAATAGGGTAAGTTCCTGGGGCTGGAGAGCCAATCCAAAGTCCTGCTGCTGCCAAAGAACTGTTCCAGGCAAAATCAGTTTCATTTTCATGTAAAATAACCGCACATTCTTTACCTAAAAAATAATCATTTAGTTGTACTACTATTTTCACATATCCCGTAGTCGTAATCGGTGTAGTTAGTTCTACTGTTTTAACAACCACATGGGCTGCATAACTCAATGTTGAGCATAAAAGTGCGATTGCTAACATCGCGATAACCTTGTTGAAGTTTTTCATAAAAATTAAATTTAAGTTGATTAATAAAAATGTTTGAATTGTGTTTCCTCGTTTTTAAAATTATCTTATTGTTTCGATTGTAACCGGACCTAACAGTCCTGAAGAATGTGGCTTTTCTCCTTCTTTTACATCATCAATAACCAACCAGGTATACCTTTGGTCATCAGGTAATTTTTCATCCTTTATCAGTTGATTCCTCCAAAGGTTTACAACTTCAATCTCCAAATCGTTTTTCCCTTTTTTTAACGCATTTGTAACGTTTAATCGATATGGAGATATCCAGACACCTCCCAACGCTTTCCCATTTATCTTAACCTCGGCCATTACACTTACTTTACCCAGATTGATATAAAACTCACCGTTTGCAGGAAGTTGATCAATGCTAAAGGTTGTTTTATAAATAGCAGAACCAGAATAGAACTTAATTTTATCATTATCTGATAACGACCAGTCTGTAAGTGTATTAAATACAATAGGTTCTTTAGGGCCGATTTCCTTATTTGTAAAATCCACACTAAAAGGTTGCTCAATAGTTTGTAGCAATTCCGGCTCAGGAAAATTAGTTGCATATCCTTCTTTCACACTCCTTCTTTCAGTATTTACAAAGACAACAAAGCAACTTTGAGCTGATTTTAATTTAATAGGTACAATGGATCCTTCATCTGTAATTTTATAATCATTTAAAGCCCTTACTTCACCGCTAACAGCATCCCATAACTGTGGTTTTAAAGATTGATCTACGCGAAAAGTTGGTTTAATATCAATCTCTCCATCACTCTGGTTAGTGATAAAATAAATCTCCATGCCAGGCATTCTACGATGCGTCCATAGTAAAGGAACATCTTCGGGTAAACCAAAATCCTTTTTCAAGCTTAATGCTGTAAAAACTTCTGATAAATTGTATCCATCCAATACCTTTCCTTTACCATAGGAATTACTCATTTTGCCTTCAACGTATGGTGCTGCCCAAAGCTTATCGGCCATTTTTTTAACATCAACATCACATTGCGGATAATCTTGAAGACTTGGAGACTTAAGTGGTTTTTGTCCTAAAATAATTCCCCCTTGTTTTATCAATTGTTCCAACTTAGCTAATACTTCCGGACGCATGGTTTTTACTGGAGGCAACACTAAAATACTATAGGACATTCCATCGGGTAATACAAACTTGCCCTCTTTAACTGTCAAACGATCAAGAATGACTTCTGCGTTGATATAATCATATGAGTAACCATGAGGGATTTCCGGGACACGCCCCCCTGTCATTATCGGGGCATCTTCTCCTATAAAGTAACATACATCAGCTGCATAGTTACCCTGTTGTAAAAGATGTTGACACCTGCGCAAATAATCAAAATAGTTATCGGCTTGATTGAACCAGGTGTTGTGCCGGTTAAACTCTGTACTAAACCAGGCATTCATCCCCGGTTTTCTGTTATCATCAGGTTGCTGAATATATAGATGAAGTACAAAGTGATTAATTCCTTCAGTCAAGGACCAATCGCCACGTTTTTTTAGCATAGCCGGATGCCTTAGATAGGATTTACGGCTTGCGGTAAATGCCTCGGCCGAGGTTATTCGTTTTCCATAAGTGTGCGATGTTGATGAAGAAGCCTTGCATTCAATATTACCCAAACTTCCTTCGTTCCAGAACTCCCCTCCTATTAAATCTGACTGTCCGCCATACATCATAAATTCTCCTGGAAATCCCCAATGCCCGTAATTCTCTAACCAGGTTTTTAAATTATGTTGTTTACTTGCTTTACGCAAACCACCCACATATTCATACGCTACATCATCGGCTATCGACCGACGTAAATCCCATAAAAAACGCTCCGATTCCTCAACACTACCAACGATTCTGCCGGATAATACAGGCAAGTATTTAACCGGGTCGTATCCATATTTTTCTTTGAACTTAACTTCATAACCGTCTGTCCAGTTTTGCGATCCCATCTCATAACTATCAGCAATCACATATTTAAAGGCAGACTTACTTTCTTCCGGGATACGTTTCAGGAATTCCCCCACAAAATTATCGAAATGGAACTGTGCTAATTCACCATTCATTTTATCTATTTCGTATCCTTGTCCCTGCGGTGCAGAAGGTGAGTTCTTAGTTCCGGTAGGTGACATTCCAATACGCAATATTGTCCACTCCCCCACTGGTGCTTCCCAAGTTAGCAATCCATTGGAATCCAACTTATCACTGATATCAATAAGCTCTTTAACATCTATACACAACTCTCTTGATACTTGATCACCTTGCATTTCCCAACTATATGTGTTCCATTGAGGCGTTGGTGTCGGGTGCATTTTGCCCAGTTGTTTTTCGATATATCTATCCAGTACAGGTGCTTCTGAAATATTTATTTCGGCAAAACCATATTTTCTTGAACGAAGACTTTTAAAGTTATTACAAACTAATTTGAATCGCTTTGATTCTGCATTGGGTAAACTCAATGCTAAAGCGCCTTTAGTAATGGGGCCAACATTTACACTTAGGTTGCTACGGTCAAATACAAAAGCCTTCACTAACTTTTCTTCTCCATTTAGTTCGGCATACAATTTACAGTTGCAGCTAAATGGCTGACTTGGGTTTATGGTTATTTGACGAGCTTTAATCGCCTCGCTCAAATTAAAATTAAAACTTAGTTCTAGATTTTTTTTCGCGGGAAAAGTAATTGCCGTTGTTAGATTATTATCGATTAAATTATTTAGCTCAAATCCTTTTTTACTGCAATTTAATATAGTGGGAATATTAATTAAATCTCTTTTTTCACCATCAGCAGTTTTAAATGCCAAAGTATGCGTATCCTGAAATTCTTCTTTAGGCTTAGGCAAATGCACTTTTATAAGCTTACTGCCTTGAACCTTAGTCTCACTATAAGTAAGGTAGCGCATGGCTTTTGTATAATCAACCCAGGGACCACCTGACTGACTCCATCCCGGACAATTAAATATACCTATGTCAACCCCTATTCTCTTTCCTTCAGTAACGGCATGCACCATGTGCGACCACCAATCTTCACTTAGCATGGGTACTTCTCCGTCGACACCTGCCGGATTAATATTACCTATAAGAGCCACCCCAATACCAGCTTCTTTCATTGCCAAAAGATCTTTTGTAATTCCATCCTTCGAAATATCGTCGTTTATCCAATACCAGTAACACCATACCGTATTGGTATCCGATGGAGTTTCAAAGCCAGATTTTATTTGCTGAAACTTAGTTTCTGGAAATTGCGGGCCATTATTACAAGAACAAAATATAAGAATCGCAGAAATGAAATAGAATAAACATCTCAATGAAAAACCTGACTTCATGATTGAATTATTAACAATTAATTTAAAATACTATACTAAATAAGCTTATTACCACCCAAACTTTTATGGTAATTATCTCAATATTTCTTTGTTTTGTACCAAGAGCACCTACAATAATGAATATTAGCACATTAAAAACCTCAAATCAATACTACTTCTATACTTTAGGGGGCATAATTAGGTATAAAAACAAAACCCTATTTTCAGAAATAAATACCAAAAAACAGGATTTTATATGGTATAAAAAAGTTTGAAGTATTATACCATTTTGACTATGAAATTTGCACTTGTTAAAACCGGATTATGTATTGGAGGTTCGTCATAAGCATTGCAAGTACAATAAAACAAGGCATTACTGAAACGAGGCATAACTTGTCCCGATTACTTTCGGGAGCATCGTTCTGGTGAGTTGAAGTGATGCAACGAAGTGCCTTGTTTTAAAGTAATTTCAATGTGTAATATAATTTCTAATGCATATTGCGGGTTAAAATGCCTGTAGATTAATTCAATCATTGGAAAGTTTGAATTAACAATTTCTATCTCACAGATAATTTCTTAGTCATAGTTACGTTATTACTAGTGACTTTAACTACATAAATACCGGTTTGTATGTTTAGTGTTTTAGTATAATGTGTAGAATCAAACTGTTCACTCAATATCAGCTCTCCTGTAATTGTATATAAAGACACTTCATTACCGTAAGCGAAATTCGACTCAACAAATAGTTGGTTGTTAGCAACATAAGCATTAATCTCTGAGCTTTTAGTTTTTGACACGGGGGTACTCTCATCAAAAATCAATACCAATTCATTTATACTCACCCAATTACTTGCGTAATTATGACACTCAGTAACAGTAAGTTTGACGTACCGTCCTTTTTGAGTTGAAAAATCATCTGAGATAGGCTGAGATGTATGTGTATTGCTGGTTCTGTCAACCACTTGTGTAAAATCGCCTGAAGATGAATTTGAAACTTCAATTTTAAACTGATAAGCTCTACTTTGATAAGTCCATAACCTTGATCCAATAATTTCTTTTTCAACACCCAAATCAATAACTACAGATTTAGGAAACTCCTGAGCACTCCAGCGAGCATCATCTGTTATATTTCCATCAAATAAGTTCACGGCCAAATTAGGGTCCTGTTCCCCATCCACTGAAGATATGGTATAATCCTTTTGCGAAACATAATCCGGAACATCATTTCCAGGATCGGTGGCATCCCCCGACTTTGCCTTAATTTGAATCCAATCCAAATTAAAACCTCCAACCACTCCAACAATACGTATTTTTTGAACTCCTGCCATTAGGCTTACATTTTCTGTTGTAGTTTTAAAATTAGTTAAGCTAGGAGTTGTGGTTAAATTGGTTGTTGCCAGGGTGGTACTTCCGGATGTTACTTTTACACTTTTAGTACCTCCCGGAGCTGCAGCGTGTATGTCTATTGGGTAAGTTCCATCCTCTGGCACGTCGATGGTAAACTCGGCATAATCGTTGACTCCCCATGCATTTAAATAGAATACTGTATTGCTCCATCGAGTCACATTAACGCCACTCTTTCTGGTATAATACTCAGCCTCAATTTTTGCAGGAACATTAAATGTTTTTGAATTGACTACTAAAGTTTTTTGTACAGTAGCTGAAGTAAAATAATCATCTCCGGTATCAGAAACGGTAATTGTTGCACTTCCTGTGCCTAGGACATGTCTTACTATATCATCCCAAACAATGGCCACCTGATTATTAGGGCAGACAAAACGTAAATTGGCGTTGGGATTATTACTGGTGGCCACAAGGTTAAATTCAGGATCTCCTGATGTTTTTGGCGAAATAGCCTCAAAAGTAATAACTTGTGTTTGCTTAGGGACCGTAAGCGTTTGGCTAATGATAGGAGCCGCATTATAGGTTACATCACCAGGCTGCCTAGCCTTAATGATTGTAATACCAGCTCTTTTAACTTGTAGCTTACCATCCACAATTACAGCTACATCTTCGTTAGAGCTTGAATATTCCACATCCAAACCAGAGGTAGCTGTTCCCGATAATACTTCACCCGCAGAACCCCATACGTGGGTACTATTAACTAAAGTAAAGCTAATTGTTTGATTGCTTTTACCGGTATTCGCATTTACCGTTAATGTTTGAGATACATCAGGTGCATTATCATATTCACCATTACCCATCTGGCTAGCAACGATATCACAGGAACCTACTCCCATTATTTTCACCTTATTTCCTTCAAGAATTTGTGCCACATCAGGATTTGATGAAGAATATGTTACTGTGAGTCCGGAACTGGCTGTAGCCGATAATGTAAAGTCGGCATCACTTTCACTTACTGCAGGTAGCGCATCAAAAGTAATAGTTTGAGCCGTATACTCAAGCTTTATTATATCGAAAACATAACAATGAATAGGTACTTTATCGCTTGCTTTTTTTTCGGCATAAACAGCTACGATTTTGCCATTTTCCATTTGGACCTGACTCTTTTGAACGTCGATTCCCGTGTTCAAGATATAATCTGTGCGCCACTCATAACTACCTGCCTGACAACTTTGCACTGTTAAAACACCATTGCTCGAAGTACATTTAAACATTCTGTTTCCATAAAACATACCAGGACTACCTTTACCTCTTTCTTCAGTAAATTCTGTTTCACCATCTTTCCTCAGATAATTATAATGAGTGGTATTCTTTGGACTTATTTTTAAATAGATGTCATTTTTAGGAGAAATAGCTGCATCCGGTCCACCTGCCCATCCTTCAGTAGTCGGAATACTACGAGGATCTGCTATTAAAAACGGGGCATGGTCAATAATGGGGAGGTTATACGTTTTGCCATCAACAGTAGTAGCGGTTTTATCCATTCTGGGTCCTAAATTTGCTATATACACACCTTCATTTAATCTGGTAGGTGATTCTGCCCATCTCACAGAGTACACATAGTAAAAGTTCCCATTAAAAAGATAAGGCTTACCATAACAATAATTTCTTTCTCCCTGCGTAACTTCAGCACCTTTCCCTTGCAGTACTTTTACTTCATTCGTCCAAGTATTACCATTGTAATAGCTAACCATCATATCTCCACCAACAGCAGAACCATTTCTTCTCTCAAAGAATAATTCCCCTTGATCGTTATTTATCATTTTGGGATAAGTTACACCAGTAACCTTTTTACCTGAAACTAAATAATCTCTCTGAGGCAGAAAATTATCAGCCATAAATTCTCCATCGGCAGCAAAAGCAATATTCTTTTTGGAAACAATATAATTCAGGTCTTCATTATGGTGGTCATACATAATATGAACGGTACCATCAATAGGACATATCCCTATGTTGGTGGTCAGGTGGGTATCTCCTTTTCCGCCTACCAGGCTTAATTTACCAGGTAACGCAACATTCACCCAACTTCCTGCTCCAATTTTCTTTCTAGAAACCATTAATGTTCTATCCAAAAAACCACCTCTGTACCATGTATAAAAAACATAACCGTTGGATACTTTTACACAATTACCATGCGGGTTTATTGCCGCACCATAATGGTATGGTTCCGGGTCGTCTGCCTTCCAAAAAAACAAAGCTTCATCGGTAACCTTGGTATTTTCAACAAACGTTACTTGCGCATTACTAATATTAATACAAAAAACAGGAAAGAGGTATATTAAGACATTGGACTTTATTAGCTGAAGTAATTTTTCTTTCATAGCATTTTAATTAATCATTGATTATTGAATTTGGATTATATGGTTTAGAATAAAGTATAAATCCTTGTAACTGGGATTATACCTGAATTCATTTTACTTTACCAAAGTAAGTATAGGTGTTTGACAATAAATTTTTTAATTGAATTGTATCAGGTTTTATCGAAAATGAACCATCTCCAAGTAGAATACCAATTTTCTTATTTATCCAGCAATCAAGCATATTTAGATGAAGTAAATTTCAGATTCAACAAATCCAGTACATTGTTAAATACCAAACAAAAAAGCATTTTACTTCTCAAACACAAAGTAATCCAGACGCATTAAATCATCGCCCTTTCCCACAAAATGAAAACAAATATCCTCTACCTCCTTCGCATCTACCAGATTACAAGAAACGTAAGTGTACTTATCATTTCCTCCTGTAGGTTTCACAATCGCTTTTCCCAACAATTTTCCATTTGCATGGCCAGATCTAACCTCAATAACCCCTCCTACAGATGAAGCGAGGTGAAATTTAACAGATTTTTGACTTTGTATATTTGCCATATTGGGATAAATAAGCGTTGCCCCATGCTGAATATTCTGCAATTCAAAACCACCCGTTAGGCACTCTCGCTTCGCTGCTCCATTTGCTTTCATATACCATTCGGCCTGAATACAGTCCCATGATGCATCATATTGACCAACTCCTGTTTCAAAATGAGCATCTAAATAGGCTACATCGCTTACCATTCTTCCATCATCGGTATAATGTAAATAGGTCATATACGACTCTCTGTATCGGGCTATATCTTTACCTAAATGAAAATGACACCAGGTATGAAACCATTGGTTATTCCAGGTAAAATAGTTGCCATGTGCTCTACTATGTAACCCATACTTCCCATTTCCGGAATTCCCGATTACTTTATATGGGCCATATACATTTTTTGAAGTGGCATAATGCGAACCAGCCGACAAATAATATATCCCATTTCGTTTATGCAGATTAGGTTTATCGTTGGCTGTCATTATATCAAAGGCATTCTCCACAACAATTTCTTTGGGTTGCTCAGCTAACGAAATCATATCTTCATTTAGTCGGGCGATATACCAGGCCAATGCTTGCGTATCTTTCCGGTAATGACCGAATACGATATATGCTTTATTATCTTCATCAACCAATACAGTAGGATCATACTCCTGAGTTGAAGTTAATTCAACATCGAGTAATGGTTTACCTAATGCATCTTTATATGGTCCTTCAGGTTTATCAGCTACCATAACACCGGTATTGGTATTTCCGTTGGAAAAATAGAAATAATACTTGCCATTCATGCTCGCTGTTTCTGTAGCCCAACATCTGTCAGACTCGCCCATATAAGTTTCTTTAGGATAGATGTAACGTTCCAATTTCCAGTCCGTCAAATCATCTGAAGACCATATTTGCCAATCGGGCATATTAAATTTATTGGATGTATTACTTGCATCACGTGTAGTGAATAAATAAGCCTTATTATTAAAAATATAACAATGCGGATCTGCCATTCCAAAATCCTTTTTGATTGGATTTTGCGCAAACAAGCCATGGGTTGAAAGAATGACTATTAGTAAAACAGATAGATTTAACGGTCTCATTTTTAAATGTTTTTCAAATATTAAAAAAGGGCTTTAACAGATTAATTAAAGCCCTTTTACTTGTTACGTTGAAATTAAAAAACACAATTTTATCAGATATGTGATGCAGTGTGAATTCTCAATCCATCTTTCATTAAAATGAATTCACTTTGATCTTAATTTTATTAACACCCGGGGTTAAACGCACTGAACCAAACAAAGTATTAACCGTTTTACCGTTCAGGCTAATTTCATCTTCCGGAGCCAGATCTATCACAAACTCACCAACCATATTAGCCGGTAATTCAATGGTATACTCTTTCATGCGTGCACCTATCTTTTTATAATCAGCTTTGATATTACCCTTAATAGTTGGCACTTCAATGGAACTCTTTTGTAAAGTAGACAATTGAGGCTTAAGGGTTACCACATCAAATCCGGGAGTTTTAGGCTGAATACCCCACATACCACGTGGAATGATATTAGCAGGTGCGGCACCCCAGGCATGGTTCCAATCTCCATTACTTTTATACTTCATATCCCAGGCTTCTAAAGCAACAGTAGAACCGATTTTAATCATGTTATACCAGCTTCGGTCGTGTGTAGCCGTCATTAATTCCAACGCATAATCGGCCTCGCCGGCTTTATATAATGCTTCCATTAAATACTGGGCTCCGTACACACTACATGCCATTCCTCTTGATTTTACATGCTCCACAACACCCGCCTTGCGAGATTCTGGCACGACATCAAAAGCTAATAATATCATATTGGCATGTAAAGAACCATGATCGGTACCTACTCCATCAACATAATACCCTTTATTCTTGTCGTACAATTGCTCATTAATCGATTTTTTAACTTTTGAAGCTCTATAAGCATAATCCGCAGCTTCCTCTGGTTTATTTAGTACCGTTGCAAACTGTTCCATGATTTTCATATTGTGGTAATAGAAACCATTTACAACCGTATTTATCGGTTTAAACACATATCCATCGCGCTCTCCGGGAATTGGGCCTTTGCCTCCAAAGTTTTTTGATTGAGGAGGCCAATCTACAATGTCTTTTAAAACCCTTGTGGTATCTCTAAAACCAAGCCTTTTAATTAAGTCAACATTGTGGTTAGGCGACGTGGTACTAATGAATCCATCTTCAACCTCCAGCTCCATTAAGGTTTTGACTTTTAAACGCTCGTAATACTTTTCAATCAATTCAGTGTTACCGGTATACATGTAATCCTGGTACATCATCATAGCTACATGTAATTGCCATTCGGTTGGCCAGGTCGGCTTACTCACAAAGAAGAACTCAATTGTTTTACGCGCAATCGAATACTCGCTATCAACACTATAATGACTTAATTGATTCAAATAAGCATCAGCTTCATATGGAATACGCTCACGGTCTCCATCTACATAGTATCCTGCAAAAGAAGTAGCCTTTTGCGTGTACTTACACATTTCCCAAACCTGGTTTAACACATCACTCGAACTTTTAAAAGAACTGTTATTGTCGTTGAAGTAATAAAAATACGCTTCTTGATTTACATCGTCCTCTTTTAAATCGTTTTCGCCTTCAATCTCGGCATAGCGGAATGGTAATAAAACAGGGAAAGAATCTGGCAAGGCTACTGCCAGGTGGTTGGTATTACGCTCATCCGCAACAAGCGGTAATTGGTAACTTCTTTTACCCGGTTTTACATCAATTTTAACTTCGGCATAACGGATTGTTCCACCCGGCTTTCTATCGATTTTACTATCTTTCAACTTTTCTCCTACGCGAACCGTCAATGTTTCTGCGTTTTTTGCTGAATAATTAATGTTCATATTAGCAAATGCATGCTTACCAAAGTCAATAAAGTACGATCCATCTTCTCTTTTTTCGAAAGAAGCTGGTTGAATGTGCTCTACCAAAAACGAGTTATGAGAAGTAAGCTTTTCTCCAAACTCACCTGTAGTGAATTGTTGAGCCTCAGAATACTCAGAAATACGATTGTAGGCATCAAAGTATCTTACCTTCCAAAAATAAGTTGAGTTTGCTTTTAACGGCTTGCTACCCAACTCCACGTTTGTTGATTTATTGCTACGCACATTTCCACTATTCCAAACATCACCATTGTTCTTGTCGATGGCTTCTTTAGATGAAGCAACAAGAATTTGGTAACCTTTTTGAATCTCAGCAGATACAGGTAACATCCAGCTAAATTCAGGCTTGTTATCAATAATTTTTAAGGCTGCCGGTTCCTTCAAATATTCAACTGTTAGCCCGGTAGGTTTCATCGCAAATGGGTCCGCATATCTTTCAGCTAATTCGTCATTCTTGGCTCTAAGTTCCTCTAATACTTTTTGGTATTTTGTTTTACCGGCAAGGTTTTTAATCTCTTTCGGGTCTTTAGTTAGATCATATAACTCTTCGTAGGTCTTGTCGTTTACATAACGTAAGTATTTCCATTTTGAGGTTCTTACCCCTTCGCTTGGCGGAATAGGATCAAACTCCCACAGGTGCTCAATCAATACGGTATCACGTTCTAAAGAAGATTTTAACCCTGAGACAACCGGTGCCAAACTTTTTCCCTGATATGTTTCCGGGATAATGACATCTGCTAAATCTAATATGGTTGCAGGAATATCAATGTTTAACGCCATATCATCAAGATCAAGATGCTTTCCGGCTCTGGGATCAAAAACGATGAGGGGCACCCGCACCGAATTATCGTACATCAGCCACTTACCTGCAATTTGACGCTCACCCAAAAACTGGCCATTATCGCCCATTAGTATAATAACAGTATTTTTATCCTGACCTGTTTCTTCAAGTTTCTTTCTGATTTTGGCTATCTCCAGGTCAACACCGTAAATCATTCGGTAATATCCTTTCACACTATGCTGATACTTTTCGGGAGTATCATATCTCCAGCCCCAGCGTAAACGGTTAAACCCATCTCTTACCATTTTTGGTAGTGCTTCAAAATACTTATCATCTGAGATGCTCGCTTGTGGCAAATCTCTATCATTATATAATTCACCTGGCTCTTCCTGCCAGAAATATTGCAAAGGAGCCCCATCGTGTGCATGTGGTGCGCTAAAACTTAATGACAAGCAAAACGGTTTGTCTTTAGGCGCTTCATCAATAAAATCCAAGGCTTTTTGTCCGGTATATCTTGTAAGGTGAACGGTATCTCCATCCAATGTTTTATAATAATAACCGCGATAATCTTTATAGCGATTCTCCCTGTCATAATCCTCAATCTTATCAAACATTTCATCTTTACCTGAAAACTTAACGCCAAATTTCCCATAAAAACCAGTGTAATACCCAGCTTCTTTCAGCAACTTTGGATAGGCCACTTCCATAAATTCTTCTCGAATTTCACCGGTTTGAAAAGTATACCTGTGCGTACGTTCGTGGATTCCTGTAAATAAACTGGCCCGGCTAGCAGAGCATATTGGAGTAGCAGCAATTGCTGTAGTAAAATATGTCCCTTGCTCAGCTAATTTATCCATCTCAGGGGTTTGAATTTCTTTGTTGCCGGCATACCCCAATGCATCCCAGCGTTGATCGTCGGTTAGGACAAAAATAATATTTGGTTTGTCATCTCTTTTATTTTCACTACCCTTTGTTACTCCATTTTTTGCGTACAGCTGAAAAGATACAGCTAACAGTATAGCTATAAATGAGATTTTAACACTTATTTTTTTCATTATTATGATCTTTATTGTTCCACTAGAAACTTATAACACTCGATTATTAATTGAAACTATAATCAGTTCTACTTCATCATATCAACTACTGATCTATCCAGTCCTTAAAAGGTTTCGCATTTTGTTTACTGACAATTATTTTAGTAGGAAACTCGGGAATAGTTTTAACCACTAATTTACCATTAAAATAAGGTTCTATTCGATAAATAGAATTGACATTTAAGATTACCTGTCTGTTAACACGCCTAAAAATATCCGGGTTTAAGTCCTCTTCTACATTTTTAATCTGCAAATCAATGCGAAACTCCTCTTTACTAAAATTCACAGCATATAAAATACCATTAGACATATAGAAAAATGCAACGTCCTCAACATTAATCTTTATCAGGAACGTTCCTTTATTGACAAGAAACCTAGACCTATATTGTTGGGGTTTTTGGATTAAAATAGGTTCTAATATAGGAAACTGGTCAGTTGTTTTACCCTCAGGATAAACTACTTTCATAAATCAATTTGTTATCGTTGCCTGGAGTTAAACTTACAGACCAAATTTAAACCCGCAATATGCATTAGAAATTCTATTACTCATTGAAATTACTTTAAAACAAGACACTTCGTTGCATCACTTCAATTCACCAGAACGATGCTCCCGAAAGTAATCGGGACAAGTTATGCCTCGTTTCAGTAATGCCTTGTTTTATTGTACTTGCAATGCTCATGACGAACCTCCAATACATAATCCGGGTTAAAGCTATTTATCCGTTATTACTCCATATAAAAAACCTCTTCCAACGCAACTGATACAGGTGAGTTATCCGGATTAGTTTTCATTACATCTGACATAAACTTCCACCATTTTTGTACAATCTCCGTTTTACCAAGATCCTGTGAGCCCCCTTCGCCACTAACCTTCTGAAAGGCAAATAGCGCATTTGTTTCTTCATCTAAAAATATTGAGTATTCGCTAACGCCTGCTCCTTTTAGTAGCTGTTTTAGCTCAGGCCAAATTTCATCGTGACGCTTAATGTACTCTTCTTTTTGGCCTTCATTCAGGTGCATTTTAAAAGCTAATCTTTTCATGCGCTGTTAATTTTCTTTATTTGTAAAATTAGTAACCAAAGACATACGGTCTCTGGCTACTATAAAAACTACTAAAAACTACTATTTCAAACTATATTATAAATTACTCAACCTTGAAGCCTTTGGTATCAAAAGATGCACAGTTGCTACCTATCCTAACTTCAAAGGATCCTGTCTCCACTTTTTTTGCCATGTCCAATCCTGTCATTGCTAACATATCTGGAGTTATTTCAAAAGTTATCGTTTTGCTTTCTCCTGGATTAAGTTCAATCTTTTGAAATCCTTTAAGCTCTTGCATGGGTCTAACAACCGAACCATACAAATCTTTAATATATAATTGAACAACTTCTTTACCTTTGATCTCACCAGTATTTTTCACAGAAATACTGGCTGTTATTTTCCCATTTACAGCCATAGTACTATCAGATATCTGCAAATCTGTATATTCAAAATTAGTATATGACAGCCCAAAACCGAATGGATATAATGGGGCATTTTTAGCAAATAGGTAACCTTTCTTATAATTGATTTCTTTTTGACTGTAATGAAATGGTAGCTGTCCGATAGAGGCTGGAACTGTTACTGGCAATTTACCAGATGGATTAACTTTTCCAAAAATCACTTCTGCAATCGCAATATTCCCTTGTTCACTTAGATCCCAACAATCTACAATAGCATCCGCCTCTTCGGCAAAGGTGTTGATAGACAATGTACGGCGGTGTTTTAATACTACGATTACCGGTTTCCCTACTTTTTTAAGCTTTAACAATAACTCGTCTTGTAATCCAACAGGGTCAATATTGTCGCGATCGCCTAAGGCATCATTAAAAAATCCTTCTTTTGAGGTAAACCCATCACCTCCTGCAAATAAAACAATAACATCGGCAGCTTTTGCGGTTTTAACTATTTTATCGATTCCTTTTAATTGCTTTTCTTCCGTGGTAAGTTGCGGAACTCCTTTAACACCATTGGTTAAATCATAGCCTTTTTCTCCCACAAATTTCACCCTATTGCCCGCAATGGTTTCAAAATCAGTTTTTATATGCTCGTTGTACAATGGACCCACTAAAGCAACTTTCATTTTTTTGTCGGCACCAACCGGAAGCACATCCTCATTCTTAAGTAAGATGATCGATTCTCTATCCGCTTCAAGGGCAATTTGCAGGTTTTCTTCTGAACGTACTTTTTTGCTTACCTCTTCTACATTAACAAAAGGGTTATCGAACAACCCAAGGATAAACTTGGTTCTTAACACCCTTCGTGTAGACCTGTCGATATATTTCATTAGAGTTGGATCCTTTTCTGCCATTTCAGGCAACAGCGCATAGGCTTTCTCTCCGTATAAATCCACATCGATTCCTGCCTTTAATCCTAATAGCGCAGCTTCTTCAAGGGTCTCTGCGACCTTCATAAAATAATTTAATCTCTCCACATCATGGGAATCAGAAACCACATATCCTTTAAATCCCCATTCTTTGCGCAATACATCGGTAAGCAACCAAGGGTTAGCATGACTGGCCACACCATTTATATCGCCATGAGAAGCCATAATTCCTAAAGAATTGGCTTGTTTAACGGCGGCTTCGAACGGAGGAAATATCTCATCAATTAAGGTACGCGGAGAAATTTCGATGGAAGCAAAATTGGTTCCGCCGGAAACCTGTGCATAACCCGCAAAATGCTTTGTGACAGCTCCAATATGCGTACGCTTCAAACCTTCATAATCTCCCTGCATTCCTGTAACAGCACTCAATACCATTTGTGTTGTCAGGTAAGTATCTTCACTAAACGCTTCGCTCATTCTTCCAAAACGAGGGTCTCTAACAATATCAGCCTCTGGCGAATGCGTTAAGTGTAAACCTCTTAAACGAGCTTCTCTTCCTACTGCATCATAAACTTTTTTCACCAATTCAGGGTTAAAAGTAGATGCCATATTGATTGGGCGGCCATAACTGGTACACCCTTCAGCATCCACACCATTATATGATTCTGTCACGAAAAAGGCTGGTATTCCCAATCTGTTATTTTCTATGATATGTTTTTGCAGCTGATTGTTTAATATGGCTGCTTTTTCGGGTGAATCGTACTCTCCCGGGTTTTTTATACCTCCAATACCAATTTTTAGTTTTTTAAGTACCCTATCCGAAAGCACCATTTTATCATTCCCATCAAGTTCTACCCCAATATTGGCATGAAACATGCGCATTTGAGCCACTTTCTCTTCCAATGTCATACGAGAAAGCAAATCCTCTACCCGCTCATCGATTCCAGCATCCTGTTGCTTGTATATTGTAACATCTGACTGACTGCACGAACTAGCCATCAGCACCAACACAAATAATATTATGGCATTTTTAATTATCATAACTTAACATTTCGTATTTACTTAAATTTTACGCCTTTTGAAAAACATCAACACGTCATTCAAAAAAATTCATAATCCAAATAAAATTAAAATCTCCCATTGCAAATTTCAATTAACGACCACTTTTATGAACAATTGCTTCATCTATGAACGAATAATTCAGGTTGAAACATATGTTCATTTATCAATTTTCGATGTAAACGAATAAACAATATTTAAAGTCACAGGTACCCCTCAAAACAGAACCAATAGTCACCATCGAAAGCGATTTGATTTTATGCTCAATTTTCAAGACATGACCTATTGTTCCATTTCTATACGTTTTCTACCCAAATATTGACTTTCAGTTCGTTCATACCTTTTTGAAACCTGGCATAAACCGGAACTGCCTCAACCCCTGGGACCAAATTAAAAACCCTTCCTTTATCTGTTGGTTTTATCCATATTGGTACAGTAGCTTCCAGTACAACTTTACCTTGAGGTTTCAATATTTCAATCTTATGGGGAGCTACCTGCATTACCTTTTCTTTATTGACAGATGCTAGTGGCAAAACCAAAGAAGCGCCTTTGCTTAAATAAGTATTTCCTTTTGATGCTTTTGCGACAATTTCCAGCTTGTCGGCAATAAAATTATAGTTCAAACTAAAAGTAGAATTGTTTCCAGGCAATTTGTGTCTGGCTTCATTTTGAATTTCAGTATTAACATTAAAAGAAATCATATCTCCAGCATTAGTGCAACCCACCTTTGCTTCCAGGTCATACAAATTTGTGTACCACTCGCCTTCGTCCCTTACTTCAACACGAGGTGTCAAAGCAAACTCCTCACCATCGTACAGTTGTTGGTTATTTTTTTCAACTATGATATAACGAGCCATACTGGCTGCAAACAACAATCCTACTTTATGGTGATACAACATCGAAAGTGCTCCGCCTGTAGCCTGCTGCACAGGCAAGGTTTTATGATATAATGCATCGTAACTGGTTACCGTGGCCCGCCATACGTTATTTGAAACTAACCAGGTAGAAATTTCAGGAAACTCTTTTACTCCATAGTTATTTTCACAAGGCAATGGTGTATCCGGGGATATCTTTGGAAGTTTTTTTCCGGCATCTAATAGGGTAGCCAAGGGTTTAGCATGAGCAAAAGTATGATGTATACAAGGTTTAACTCCATGCGAAATATAATGCGGTCCGCCATGTAACAAACCACCGGCGGTACATTCTTTTAATAGCTTTGTATTTTGGTAAGCCACCCTACCAAAAGCCTGGTTTCTAGAAGCCATCATACCATACCCTACCTGACAACCATCCGTTGTTCTACTGCCCCAATAGCTCCATTTGTTATGACGAGTACCCCAGGTGTTATCCCAGCCTCCATCCGGCAACATAAACTCCATATGGCTGGCAAGAGACTTGTCCAGCAGGGCTAGTAACTCTTCGTCCTTTTCATCGAGTGCATACAACACGATACTGTTTAAAGATTCTTCGACATTGTAGCCCAGATCAACGCCTAAAAGGTTTTTTTGACTTCGTTTATCTATGGGTTTAGCTTCGCCCCATAACAACTTATTTGGCTCCGTAAAGTAGTTTTTCACCTCCTTGGCCAATTGTTTACTCCGTGCTGAATATCTGGGCTCGTTCAGCTCCTTGCCTATTAAGTGTAAAGCATAAATAGCTGTAAAACCATAATTTACATTGGTGAAGTCAATCGAGAATGTGTTATAAATATATTCAGCGACCCTACCTAAGCGGATCTTCCAGCTATTATAGGTTGCTTTATCCAAAACATGACCATGGTAGTGCAAAGCTTCACCCAATGCTATTGCACCAAAAACGCTAATTCCTTTCCACGATTTCGGATTGGGAATTACGGTCCAGCTCCCATCAGCCTGCGAAACATTGTTCTCGGCCCATTCCATCGCCAGCATAGCCGCATCCAGATATTTTTTATCTCCTGTTTCATCCGCCATATACAGAAATGGATAAACGGCATCCATACATCGCCCATGGATATGTTGGCACGATGGACAACTGAGCGCCCCATGTGCTCCCAGACTATCAGGTTTTATAATCTGATGTTTGATCATCCCATCACACCAGTCGCGTAATAAATCCCGGACCATGCTCCTAAATTCGTCCTGCTTTTCAATATGTTCGCTGCAACCTGATGTTAGAAGTCCTCCCAATGGCATGCCTGCCAAAACGCTTCCCAGCGTAATGTTTTTTATAAATGTTCTTCTTTGCATTCTGTTATTTTATAAATATTAGCTTCTTGAATTAAAAAGTCCCAACAATAGTATTTAACGAGTCCACCAATAAATTCCTATTCTATGCAAAATGAGAAATCTATAACTTTTAATGGGCTGGGTTTCCCACTGGCCTTTGGCTTATCTTGTACAATAACCGACAATATTCCCTCACTTTTCCAACGATAAAAGTCGCCTAACATATCATTTAAAAAAGGCCCCTCAACAGCGTGTGCAACATGCCAATCTTTCCAATTATTTTTTGCCGTCGCAATGGCTACAACCAAGTCCTTATCCCTTTCTGTTACTCGTTTTATATTCTTTTCATCAATCCCACTAAATATCATTATCAGGTTGTCCATTTTATCGATGAATATCTTGGGACGATTCCCTACTTTAAGGTCCATTTCAAAGTGATGCCATTCTCCCATTAAATCGCGCCAATAATGATGATACCTTTGCGCCCCTGGAGGTCCCCAGCGAGTTGCGCCAGGCACACTCCCTGCTTCATTAATGCTTTGCTCGGTACAATGGTACATCACTACATGCATTCGCCCTTCCGAGTCGATAGCTTGACCATGATCGTTCATTAGACCCAATACTCGGGGAATGGATTGCACAACAATTCCAGGTGAGTTTACATTTGGTATATCATTCAATAATTCCCCTGCATTATTTCTCCATGTAAAACCTTTATCCTCGCTATAAACATAAATCAAATCATGATTTGCCCCCTTGCTGTCTTCCCGCCAAACCCATGTTACATGCAAGTTTCCTTCCGCATCGTAATCATAGCCATTGGGGTAGGAACAACGCGTTTCACTTTCTCCTAATTGGTCTTTAAAATAGCCTTGTGCGGCATCTATCTGCCGGGTATTTTCCCATTTCCCGTTTTTGGCATCATAATCTACCAGCATACGGTCACCATTGCCCGAACCTCGCACTCGATAGTTAAACTGCAGGTTTCCATCCGGAGTCTGCCAAAACTTGGGATAAGTAATTTTAATAGGTTTATTCTCTTCAAGTTCAGAAAGCACTGGAGTAAACATAGATGTATTCCATTCCATAGATTCCGGTTTGTTGGTCAGTCCCTTTTTTGAAACCCTGTAATGTAAAGGATGTACATGATGGTCGAACGCCAAATGAATGGTCCCATCATTAGGACAGATTCCCATAGATACCACATTGTGCGCATCGTTACTCTCGAAAAAATAATCTGTGAATCGAATCGTCTCCCAATTGCCATTATCAAGTTTTCTTCTCGACAAGCAAACATGCCGTTCTTTGTCGTAATAGGCAAAGTATTGATAATTGTTATACGAAACTATTGCATCCTTCTGAAAGGTTCTTCCGTTAATTGCTGATGCAAATCTTCCGTCAACAGTTAATGCAGCACTATCTACTAAAGAAGTGTTATGCTGAACCACTTTTACTTGTGCAAGAATAGTTACAGACATGATAAATTGTAAGCACAGGGTAATAAATGCAAACTTCATAAAATTCTAATATTTATTGTAATTTATTCCAGTGTATCGTCTACTCACACGAAATGTAAAAAACAGAACTTACCGGCTTTATTTTCAGATTACACTGCGTAAAATATTGTTCGCCTTCCAATTGGTAACCTACATTTTCAATTTTAGAAAATACACAACTATGAGGATTCCAAGATTCAAGGGATAACTTACCTTTTATCGTTACTTCCACATCAATTACTTCATCGCTTGAATTGGTAAAGTAGTATATATCAAGCCCGTCCTTTACTTTGTGTATATAGTTTAGTTTGCCCAATTCCGATTCTATTTTGGGGCTACCCACAAAACGAACATCAGGAGCATCTTCATTTTTCTCCAATACGTTGGCCAGTATTTCAGCATCGGGATTTGGGATAAACAAGGCTTTACCTTTAGCAAAATTTGACGATTGAACAAGCTCAGTATAACCGTCCTGCTTTAAAGGGTTAATCCCAAATATTTCTTTTACCATATCAACCACCATCTGGTCCTTGCCCATTTCGGAGGACTTATATGGTAAATGGGTGGTCGCGATAATGGTACCTCCATTATCGTAAAACTTCCGCAGCTTTTGAAGCGTTTTATACGAAATCACTTTACATCCCGTAAGAATCATCGTACGGTAACTTTGGGTGTTTTCTTTGTTGTTTAAAAAGACACGGCCTTTTTTAATAATGTATTTATCATCTAAAAACAACTCCGGATGTATAAATGTAAAATCCCTGCGAATATCGTTGGTAAGCCAACAACCAACGTCTTGATAATCCGTCTCCGGAGAGATGTAAAATCCTTGACGGATATTTTCAGGGTTATCAAAACAAAACCACCCTGCCAGTTCCTCGAAAGGATATAAAACACCTATCTCACTGACCCTACGCCCACCTCTGAGCAACATACTCGCTCTTCCAACATAATCAGAATATGCAGGTAAGGCTGCTGCGATTTTCTTACTATAAGGCGATACGAGCGGCTGTATATACACCTTATTAGGGTCGTACCACATACCATGCGGAACCACTAAATTAACACCCCGTGCAAACAGATCCATTGTGGAACGGTACAACATCAAAGAGTCGAAATCAGCTTCTCTATAGGCTCCAAAAACTTCTGTTGACACAATAGGTTTATCGTAATAATCTGCCGCAGAGCTCACCAACTTATGCCCATCTTTTCCAAAACCATAGTCTATAATATCATCGGTTAACGGGATCGCTGTATGTCGGTAGAACTTGAATATATCACCATTCATATCTATGGGCGTTGGATCGTAATTACCGGGAGGATGACCTGTATCTTTTACACCATGCTTTTTAGCCCATTCTCCTACTAACTTTGGAAAACCTTCGGCCAACAATTCGGCACGGGTTTTAAAAAAAGCATTGCGCACAGCTTCTGTTTCTGCTCCTATATCATACCATAATGCAGGATAATAAGGACGAGGGTCAAATCCATTTATTTCTATGAATTTTTCATTGAAGCGACCTGTCCAGCTGCGGGGATGACGCCAGAAACCCACATCATCGAAAAAAGTCATTTTAATGGTGTTTCCAAAATACTTACCGAAACGTTCATAATATTTGTTGTAGGTTTGATTAATCATATGACGAACGGCTGTCGTATCCATAAAATCAACACAGAGGTACTTTTTGTGAAAACTGTCTTTCACCAAAGGAAACAGCATAACATTCCATTCTCCTTTAGGTGCTCGCCATTTTATTACACCATCTACCGCGCAATCACTAATTTCAACACGCTCGTTTGTATGAATATGAGTAGCAACCGCAGACATCAATTTGATACCGGGAATACTATCTGTAAATAGTCTAGGCCCTATAACCCTATGCTCAATTTTGTCCAAACGTTTCATGGTATGGTCAGGATATAGTTCTTCCATTTTTCCTCCTGCCATACCACTGGGAAAGTCGTTATCGTCATACAATATAATTTGCATCTCCAGCTCTTGTGCCACATCAATCATATCCTGATAACGTTGAAAATATTCTTCCGATAAAAACCTGGGACTTGTTCCTATCTTTTTTCCATCTGAAGCTAATGGCAAAAGGCTAACACCTGAAAAACCTGCTAATTCTTTGGCATCTTTCATTTGCTGACGAATACCTACTCGGGTCAATTCACCGTTAATGTGCCAAAAAGGCATGGGTTTATACTGTTTGGGAGGATTGACAAACTGCTTTTTAAGTTTATTGGAATGTGTACATGAAGTTGCAACTCCAATAACAATAATTAACATATAAAATAAAAACCTGTTTTTGCGCGGAAAACTCATATATACAAGACCTTAATAACTATTCCAATAAAATCTAATTTATCAAATTCAATATTAATATCTTTTATTTTAGGACATTGAAAATTCCAGCGCATAATCATGAACATATATCCATATTATGCACGAATGTGCCATTTCGGAACAATTGTTCATACTGATAAATACACGTCATATAACCGGTATCATTTATAATTCTAGCACTTACGAGTTAAACCATGATTTGCTATATAATTAATATAATATATTATTTGCTTTACTTTCTGTCAGATAAGAGATTCAATCAGTTCAACCATTTAGCACAAACATGAACTAATTCATCAACATGCCACATTATTTACATTATCAAATAATTACAAAGGCATAAAACTTTTCATTTTATCGTATTTTGGGATATCAATAAGTTCTCTATGCGACAGACATTAATCGTTATATTCATTCTCATTTCTCAGTTACTATTTGGGAATAACTCCAAATATTTTTTTGAGAAAATTTCTCCCGGATCAGGTTTTGCTTATGATGCGATAACTACCATTGCCGAAGACAGTAATGGAATGGTTTGGTTTGGTTGCAGCAATGGGCTTTATTATTATAATACTTCTACAATAGAAAAAATTGAGCTTTACAATGACACCTCCACTATAGCATATAATATAGAATACATTTATAAGGACAATGACAGTAATATTTGGGTGTGCACACAAAAGGGGCTGTTTAAAAAAAACAAATACGACAACACTTTTACCAAAATAATACCCAAAGGTGGAAAAACCTATGGAATACAAAGTATTGTTCAATTTAACAATGATAACTTCCTTATAATTATAGAAGGAGAATTATATTATTTTACACCGGAAGATAAAACACTCACCAAAATAAAGTATAACTCTGGCTTAAAAACGGATATCACGTTTTTGAATGTTGATAATACTGGCCATATTATATTTGGAACAAAAGATGGATGTATCTTTAAAGGAAAGCATCCAACCTCCAACTTTAATTTGGTTTACAAATCAATTTCTGCGCCCATTAAAAGTATCTGCCAGGACAACAATAATACATATATAGGGTATGACAAAGAGGGTGTTGTTGTAATTGACCATAACGGAAAGAAGTTATATGAAATTAATAAAAGTGTTTCGTCGAAATATCATCTACCCGATAACCGTGTTAGGGATATTATTAAAACCAATAATGGAGAAATATGGATTGGTACGTATAAGGGAATTATGGTTATTGACGATGATGAAAACGAAATAATTACCAGTAACAAAAATACAGGACTACCCTTTAACAGTATCTATGACTTTCAATTAGGGATAAACGGCGGTGTGTGGGTTGGCACATGGGCTGGAGGATTAGCATATTACAAAGATGTCAATTATCGATTCCGTCACATACGTAAAGTTCCTAACGAAAAAACCGAATCACAAAGTATTATATCATCATTTACAGAAGACACAGATGGTAATATTTTAATTGGGAGCGAACAATCAGGAATAAATCTTTTTTCGAACCACCACAGCGAATTTAACTCTAACTCCCCTCTTTTTGAAAACGAAAAACTCTCTGCTATAAAATCATTTGCTAAAGGCGATGGCAAAGATATCTTTATTGGAACAATATTTCAGGGGATATGGCACTACAACAGCAAACTCAAAAAAATTAAAAAGTTAAATCGGAACATTTCGCTTGATTCTTCTGTAATATCTTCAATTGCTTATAACAAAAATGGAGAGCTATGGATTGCTTCCCGAAGTTCATATATTGGATTAAGTAAGTATGACTTTCAGCAAAAACAGTTTATTCATCACGTCAAACACACAAACCCAGCGAACTCAGAGGGGCAACTGCTTATTAATAAGTTATTATTCGACTCTAAGAACAGGCTCTGGTTATGTACTGAGAATGGGTTGCTTTACAAAAATGAAAATGAAGATTCTTTGAAACGTTATTTTAGCAAAGATTCCGTCGATTTTTTCAATAACATGTGGTTATATACCATATTGCAAGATCGCAAAGGAGATTTTTGGGTGGGTACGAGAGGAAATGGTGTTTATAAATTATCGCTTACTTCTGGTGAATTAATTCCTATCGGTAAGGATAACACCCTAAGTCAATCAGACGTATATGGAATAGTTCAGGATAACCGGAAGAATATCTGGCTTAGCACAAATCACGGAATTTTCTCATGTGATTACAATACAAATAAACTAAAGCAATTTAATTTAAGAGATGGTATTTCCGGCAACCTTTTTAACCCCAACGCCATTTATTCATCGCAAAACGGGACGGTGTTTTTTGGTTCCTCCAACGGTTTTTGTTTTATAGACCCAAATCATATCAAAACAAATTCAATTGCGCCTGATGTATTTTTATCCAAATTATTGATCAATAACAAACCTATTAACGAAAAAAGCAAGATCGAAACTAACTCAATGCCTATTGGGCAGGTTAAAAATATAACACTAAACTATAATCAAAACTCATTAACCTTGGGTGTGGTGGCCAATAACTTTATCAAACCTCAGAAAAACAAGTTTCGTTACCGCCTAATCAACTATCAAAATGAGTGGGTTGAAATTAAACACAATAAAGACATTACATTTACAAAGATACCTTCGGGCGAATATACCTTAGAGATTTTAGGCTCTAACAATGATAATTTGTGGAGCCACACCCCATTAACAATTCAAATAAAAATTCTTGCTCCAATCTGGAGAAGATGGTACGCTGTATTACTTTATTTAATAGTTACTCTATTTTTAAGCATTATTGTATGGAGGGAGTTAAACCTGAAAATAAAACTAAGAAAAGAAATACTTACCGAAAAATATAAAAGCGAAGCTAATAAAGTGGTATTTGATGAAAAACTTAGGTTCTTTACCAATATTTCGCATGAAATAAGGACTCCGCTGACACTGGTTATTTCACCTTTAAACAGCTTATTGAATATATTCCAATATGACGAAAAAACTACCAAACACTTGTTAATCATTAAAAGAAACTCATCGCGTTTACTGAGACTTACAAACCAAATACTTGATTTTAGATTGTTAGAAGTAGGGAAACTGAAAGCAAACTTTAAAAAGACTGATATTGTGTCTGTTTGCAACGATGTTCTCATGTGTTTTGAGCATCAGGCCACTGAAAAACAAATCGAACTAATATTTAATTCTGCCTACAAATCAATGTGGGTAACGGTGGATATGGACATGATCGAGAAAATAATTTACAATTTGGTTGCCAACGCACTGAAATTCTCGAATGAAAAAAGTCAAATATTTCTTTCACTTGAGAATAAAGACCTTACCGAAGAAAGCTACAACAACTATATTTTCACCGGCAAACGAATAATTGGCAAATCAATTGAAATTAAAGTACGCGATTTTGGCAAAGGCATTAAAAAGGAAATTCTTCCAACCATTATGGACCGTTTTTTTGTTGACCCCAACGAAAAGGGAAGCGGAACGGGTATAGGCTTACACTTATGTCAGGAGTATGCCAAATTAAACAATGGCAACCTGTTAATTTCATCAGAAGAAGACAAAGGTTCTACATTTATATTGAACATGCCTTATCAAAAGAATAGTGAATTCATAAGAGAAAGCATTGTCTCCCAGTTTTCAAATTTTAATAACACCAATGACCATGCCATTACTGAAGATATAAGCAGTAATAAAAGCAGTAGAAAATCAGTTATTTTATTGGCAGAAGATAATGACGAACTAAGATCCTATTTAAAAGATTTTCTGGCAGAATATTATAAAGTATTAACGGCAAAAAACGGACAGCAGGCCTTTGAAATTGCCAATGAGATAGTCCCTGACTTATTGATATCTGATATCTTAATGCCAGTTTTAAGTGGTAATGAGTTGGTTCAAAAAATAAAAGACAACAAGAAGACCTCAGCTATCCCTATCGTTATTTTAACTGCACTCTCCGAAAGCAAATATCAAAAAGAAAGTTTAATGAAAGGCGTTGACTCTTATCTTACCAAACCGGTTGACGAGACTTTATTGCTGGCACAAATAGAAAACATTCTTACCAAGGTGGATAAGGTATCTCGTGAAAATGAATTAATGAAACAGCAACACAATTATTCTTCAACAGCAGAACCTTCACTAATTAAAAAACTGGAAACCATAGTAGAGACTAATTTAAGAAATTCAAACTTTAAATTTGAAAATGTATTGAAAGAACTACATATTAGTAAAAGCACATTACATCGAAAAATCAAAGCCTATTCAAACCAAAGTCCTACCGAATTTGTTCGTGATATCCGGCTAACGCACGCTGTTAAATTAATGAAGTCTCAAAAATACAATATTGATGAAATTGGCACACTGGTTGGCTTTAATTCGACTTCTTATTTTATCAGATCGTTCAAAAAGAAGTATGGAACAACCCCTAAAGAATATCGTTTTAAAATTAAAGAGGCAAAAAATATTAATCTTACAAGATGATGACACTTGATGAGAAATTTAAAATCCTAGAAGCTGACAATGCTCCTGGTCAAGAGATTCGGCAAGTTATGACGGATCTTAGTACAATAATGCGCGGTGGTAAAATGAATGGTATACCCGTTGATTTCTCCCATGGAGATGTAGATGCCTTTCCTCCACCTCCAGGTTCTGATAAAATTTGGAACGATGGATTTAGGAAAGGAGCCCAACAGGCCTATACAGAGTATCGCGGTGCTTTTGAAATTAGAGAAAGATTAGCTGAGCGTATAGGTAAGTTTACCGGCCGAGCAATTTCGGCAGATAATGAATTGATTATAACACCCGGAACACAAGGTGCTTTATTTATGGCATTAGCTACTTCCGTTACAGAAGGCACTAAAGTTGCTGTTATAGAGCCCGACTATTTTGCCAATCGTAAACTTGTTAGATTCTTCGGTGGTGAAGTCGTGCCGATTCCATTAAATTATCAAAAACCATCCCCTACAAATAGCATAGATCTTGACCGGTTGGAAGATGCGCTAAAAAAAGGAACTAAGGTGTTGATTTTTTCAACACCTAACAATCCAACAGGTCTGGTATATTCCCATACTACAATACATCATATTGGGACGTTGACAGCAAAGTATGGCGTTACGGTAATTGTGGATCAACTTTATTCAAGAATGTTATATAGTGGGGAAAATTACACTCATTTTTGTTCCTGTAAAGTGCAACCGGAAAATACTATCACCATAATGGGTCCCTCCAAGACAGAATCACTTAGTGGATTTCGTTTGGGAGTTGCATTTGGCACACCTAAATTAATTGATAGGATGGAACGTCTTCAAGCCATCGTATCATTGCGTGCTTCAGGGTATAATCAGGCAGTTCTGGAAACTTGGTTTCAAGAACCTAAGGGCTGGTTAGAAAAGCGAATTAGTGAACATGAGGCTATTCGGGATAGATTATTGAAAATTTTCAATGAAGCTCACCTAAAAACATCGATTCCTCAGGCTGGTAGTTACCTTTTTCCTACACTTCCACCATTAGGTATCGATTTAAATACTTTTGTACGCCTGCTTCGCTACCAAGCCAAGGTCACTGTTACTCCGGGTACCGAATTTGCCCCTTCCTTCAGCAATCATATCCGACTAAACTTTTCGCAGGATCACAAAGCCGCAATTGATGCAGCAAAACGCATTGTAAAAATAGCAGAAATTTATAGCGTATGACAGAAAAGGCAAAGGAACAGCCCATCCCACAAGGTAAGTATCTACCTGCTGTGCGAACCAATAATCTGATTTATACTTCTGGTATGACACCTCGGCAAGCAGGGAAACTTATTTATTCTGGACAGATTAGAGCTAGTGACCTAGCAGATCGTCATAAAAATGCGATACAACTGGCCACCTTAAATGCCTTGGCTGCTGCACAATCATGTCTGCAAAAAAATGAAAAAATAGCTAAGGTCATTCAGCTAAACGTATATCTGAATACTGAAAATCAATTTTCAGCGCATACAAAGATGGCTGATTTTGCTACTGATATACTGATAGAAGAACTTGGTTCCAATGGTATTGGAAGTCGTGTAGTGATAGGTGTTGCTTCTTTACCTTCTAATGCTCCGGTTGAAATAGCATTGATTGCTAAAATCTAATCATTTAACCCGGATTATGTATTGGAGGTTCGTCATGAGCATTGCAAGTACAATAAAACAAGGCATTACTGAAACGAGGCATAAATTGTCCCGATTACTTTCGGGAGCATCGTTATGGTGAGTTGAAGTGAAGCAGCGGAGTGTCTTGTTTTGAAACAATTTCAATGTGTAATAGATTTTCTAATGCATAATCCGGATTTAACTTACTAAACCATCCAATTCTTTGGTTTGTCCCCTATTTTTTTTGATAAAAAATAAGGGCTGTCTCACTAGTACTTTTTAAGACAGCCCTTTTATCATTCAAATCTCCCTTTGATTACTCAATGGTAATGTCAAATGGGAATGTTCTCTGATCAAATTCGTAAGAATCATAACCATGATTGGTGGCAACCACTGTCATTGTAAACGTACCGGATTCCGGATAGGTATACAATGCATTCCAACCAATTTCTTCATTTAAACTAGTTTTTATGCCTTTTGCTCGTAGCAAACCATAGTCACTGTAGTAATTACTTTTCGTCAATACCTGATTGCCATTAATATCTATAGAGTCGGTCACATTATCAACCATTTTCATTACCTCTCGTTCTGATCCGGGCCAAAACACAATAATGTCAGCATCACTATCAACGGCAACCGTATATCTTACACCACTTACCGGGTTAGTTACCTCTTCGTATTTACTCTTTTCATTAAGGATATAAAACTTTACGCCATTCACTTTAGGTGTAGGTATATCCTCCTTTAAACATGATACAAATACCACCGAAAACAGAAGTAGTATCATAGATATAATTCTAAATTGTTTCATTTTCATAATATTATATTATTACCTTATTAATAGCCTGCGTTTTGCGGAAGCGTTTGGTCCTTTTGAATTTCTGCTGTAGGAATTGGAAATAGCAACTGGTATGGTTCGATGGGTTGATCTTCTTGTCCATAATCTTCACCTGTAACAGTCATTAGTGCTTCCGAAATAATTTCAACAGCTTTCCCCGTACGTTTTAAGTCCCAGAATCGATGGCACTCAAAAGCAAGCTCTGCCCTTCTTTCATGTAAAATCCTATAAATATCCAGATTAAAATCAGCGGCCAGAGGTGTGGCATTTGATCTTTCCCTTACCATATTTACATAAGGAATAGCATCACTTGTTTTACCGTTGTTCATTAAACATTCTGCATACATTAACAACGCATCAGCATAGCGGAAAACAATAAAGTTGTAATCTGTGCCTAAATCTTTTACAGCAACCCTTCCAGCTCTATCCGGAGCCATCTTTTTAGGAAACGCCTGATATTCAGGAGTAGCTCCTTCAACATAACCGGAATCAACAGATAAGTCTAAACGTTCAAAATCTCCCGCATCATGAAGTTCTTGAAGATAGTCGTGTGTTACCATAAAAACATTGGTATATGTTGTACCTATTACGTAAGATATATCATTGGTCATGTTTCTAAAATACCATGAAGGTTGGCCTGCCGCGACATTAAAGTTCACCTCAAAAAGTGATTCTTTACCGAACTTATTAGCTGGGTCAAATACTTCGGTTAAGTTATCCATTAAACCATACTCCCCAACCTCCTTATCCACAATCATTCTTTTTAAGGTAGCTTCCGCTGCAGAATAGTCCCGAATTTCCATTTGTGCTTTGGCCAACCCCATCAACGCACTTCCTTTATGGGCACGCGCTTCTTCACCACTAAGCTGACTGGCACCTTTTTCAAAACACATTGCTACAGCCTTTGTGAAATCCGGGATAATTATATCACTGTAAATCTCTGAAACCTGGGTTCGACCAATACCAAATGCATCGGAAGGGTCTCCAAAAACACTAACTACCTTTGGAACATCTCCATAGGTTCGAACCAAATTCATATAGGCAAGTCCACGTAAAAAGTAACACTCCCCTTTCATGGCATCAACTTCTAATATTTCGGCATTATCTTCGCTAATATAACTATCCAAGATACCGAGCAAAACGTTACAACGGTAAATCATTAAATAGTTATCCTGCCATACTCTGGAAGCTGAATTCGCGTTGGTTTTCTTAAAGGTATGAATTGCATCAACCATATAACGGTCTTTTCCATCGTCTGATGCCATTTCTATATTTTCATACATACCACCATCATAATCATAAACCTCCTGAAGCACTTTATAACAACCAGCTAATCCGGTCTTTAACTCATCCACATTATTATAGTATACATCAGGCGACAATTTGTCTTCCGGTTGCTTGTCCAAAAAGTCATCGCATCCAAAAAGCAACACTGTGAACAATAATATCAATATATTTATTTTATTTTTATACATAGTATTTCGATTTAAAAGTCAAGATTAATACCAAAAGTTAAGGTTCTTGGCAAAGGATAATCACCTGTTCTATCTACACCTTGCGAAAGGGCAGAGTCACCTTTATAGTTACCCATTGGGTTATATCCAGGGTAATCAGAAACTAAAAACGCATTATCCAGGCTTACATAAATGCGGGCACGTGAAATTGAAGCCTTTTTTGTTATTTTACCCGGAAGGGTGTAACCTAAGGCAATATTTTCACAAAGTATATAACTTGCATCAAACAATAAGCCTCCTGTAAGATTCCTGGTATTTGAATCATATGACTTACGGTTTGGTGCAGGATATTTAGCGTTAGGGTTATCTTCTGTCCAATAATTGTTAAAATAATCATAGGTAGTGTTCGATCGTCCTTGCCCGCGGAATAAGAAAAAGTTGTAATCTTGTGTCATCATTTTTTCTCCACCCTGGCGACCTGTAAGCTTAAATGACATATCAAAACCTTTATATGAAAAGATATTAGATAAACCCCAAATAAAATCGGGTGTTGCATTACCTAATACGGTTTTATCAGAATCATCCAATATTCCATCACCGTTAACATCTGCACTCTTTGGTGAACCCGGTTGTGAACGGTTAGCCCAATTAGTTTTTGTTGAGCCATAAATAGGATTTGTCTTCACGTCTTCCCAATCGCTGTAAGCGCCTAAAGAATGAACCCCCCAAAGGCCGGCTAGTGGACGACCTTCTGTTGTATAACCTGAATTATTAACAATAGGACGTTTATCGGAACCGATATTTGTAACCATATTTCTATAATAAGAAAGTGTGGCTGTAGTAGTCCAAGTAAATTCACCTTCAAAATTACGGGTGGTTAGCAGATACTCAAATCCTTTATTTGTCATGCTACCTAAATTCTGCATAACGCTGCTATGTCCTGTTATTAAAGGTAAAGGTCGGTTGAACAACATATCTTCAGTATCTCTTTCAAAATAATCCGCAGAGACACTAATGCGGCTATCAAATAAGGATAAATCTACTCCAAAACTTAAATCTTTAGTTGTTTCCCAACCTAATGTTGGGTTAGGAATTTTACTATTATAATATCCTGTTGTAGCATCAGATCCTGCTCCAAAGGGATATGTAGCACTTCCCAGGTCTGCTATTGCTAAATAGTTAGTAATACCGGAGTTACCAATTTTACCCCAACCTGCACGAAGTTTCATATCACCCACAAAAGCGTTAAGAGGGCTAAAGAAGCTTTCGTCAGAAATACGCCATGCTACTGAAAAAGATGGAAATACCGCCCATTTTTTTTCAAGCCCAAATTTAGAAGAACCATCTCTACGAACAGAGGCGGTTAAGTAATATTTACTTGCATAGTTATAACTTGCACGAGCAAACGAACCAATCATACTCTGACTGTTTTTATTTGTTCTTGCATCATTTTGCATATCCTTCACTAATGTACCCTGGTTAAGGGTATTAATGATATCTTGTGCAAACTCATACTTTCTGATGTAAGCCGAGTTGTAACTCGACTCTTCCATAGAGAAACCGGCCATAGCTGAAATGGAGTGGTTTCCAATGTTTTTTTTATAAGTTAAAAAAGACTGCACATCCCAGTATTGGCTACTACTATACTCGAATCTTCCCTCGTTAGGCTGCGTTTTTTTACTACTTGTTGGCACAAAGCTTGGCAAGTAGAAATTACGTTCTCTATAGTTAAGATTATGATTGAAAGATGATTTCCAAACCAAATCTTTCATCAAGGTAATATCGGTATAAAACTTAGAATTTAATCGTGCCGTCTTACGTTGATCCGTTACATCCGCAAAGGTTAATGGGTTGGCCAAAAACGCGACGTTCCAGTCCCATGGGCTGTTTAGCTCCATGCCTGTGCGGTAGAAAGTACCATCTTCGTTATGCGTAGGAAAAATGGGAGCAAGTTGTGCAGCTACAAGAAGAGGGTTGTTCGATCCACTGGTTGATGTTGAATTGTGAAGCACATCGGTTTTTTCAATAGTTGGAGCAAGGTTCAGTCCAATCGTCAACCAGTTGTTTACTTTCTGTTCGATCTTAGAACGGAATCCATACCGATCATACCCGGTACTTTTTATCATACCATCATTTAAGTATATACCTCCCGAAACGTAATATGTTAAATTATCAGTACCGCCGGAAAAAGAAATTTGCGCATCCGTTACGCTACCTGTTCCAAAGAACTCATCTTGCCAATCGGTATCATAGGGCATATCTTTTAACTCGTCTGATACTGTAATCCATCTGTAGTGCTTACTTGTAGGGCTTTGCATAGCTGATGCATGACGAGAATACTCCATCCAATTGGCAATTCGTGTTTCATCAGAGTCTAAACGTGACCATAATGGTGCGTTTGGATCATCAGAACCTAAATTTGGATCTTCCACCAGATAGGCATTTGCTCTGGAATCTTCGTAATACTGTAAAAAGTCATCACGATTTAATGCATCATACTTGCGTAGTACTTCTTGAACGCCTCGTTTTAAAGAAACACTGACTTTAGTTTTACCTTTTTTCCCCGATTTGGTAGTAATTAAAACAACACCATTAGCTGCACGCGTACCATAAATAGCACTTGAGGCCGCATCCTTTAAAATCTCTATCGATTGAATATCATCCGGGTTAATAAAGTTAATTGGCGATTCCGAAGCACTAAATCCAGCAGGCAAAGGTTGTCCATCTAGCACATACAAAGGGGCATTGGATGCATTTACAGAAGAAAGACCACGAATAACAATATTACTACCTCCACCAGGAGCACCATTGGTTTGTGATACAGAAACTCCCGCTACACTACCACTTATCCCTTGCGCAAAGTTAGCTACAGGTCTATCCTTAAATACCTCTGCATCAACAGAAGCAATTGCGGAAGAAACATCTCGCTTTTTTTGCACACCATATCCAATAGCAACTACCTCTTCGATACCAATCGCATCAGGAATCAATTGGATATTAATGATTGTTTTGTTCTCGATGGCTACTTCTTCGGAAAGCATACCTACAAACGAAAACACTAAGGTTTCTGTACCATTTAGGTTTGTTAAAGAATATTTACCATCCATATCTGTTATGATACCCATGGTTGTTCCTTTCACTATAATAGTTACACCGGGAAGTGGGCTTCCTGTTTCATCTGTTACCACTCCCGTAACAGTATGGTCTTTAGTTTGCTGCATTTCAGTTGCAGCTCCTATATTATGCAACCCATTCTTTGCCACTAGCGTTCCTAAACCCATAAAGAGCCCAAGGCAAGTTAAACTTGCTATTTTTAAATACTGGGTATTTAAAAGGTTCAGAATTTTTACATTCTTTCGGTTTTTTTTCATGTAATTAAAATTTAGTAAGTCATTAATTAAGATTTATTTACAATAACATAATACACAAGATCAGAATCCAACCTTAACTGAAGGATATTGCCAGACCTATTCAACCAGTTTCTTAACCTTGTTAAGGTTTGTTGAATAATGTTAAAATTATGCGATGGAAAGAAGTCTGAATAATAAACCTGTATCATTCAATTGCACAAATGCGCCATTATTGAACTTATTTCCCAATGTGAGATTTTAGTAGGATAATCCGCATGGCTAAAAACCCTTAAAAACGGATGATGTAAGCGGCTGATGTAAGACTTATTTGAAGTGTGCCCTTAATTGTTAATGAGGCACAGTTATATACCAAGAGATAATAAAGCTTAATTAGAACATTGGTTTTGTTTCACATTCCAAGAATCTCCTGCTACTACAATCCATAAAGATTCATGAGTATTATTCACTCGTATAAAACAGACATGATTGGATGCACTATTTCTATCTTACAAGTAAGTTTTTTTCCTACTACGCCAGGCCTTTTACTGCTATACCGTGCTGTTGAAAAAAACCACAAATGCCGGAATGTATCGATTTCATTAAATCCCATCAATTATTAGGCTTTGAATTTCTCAACGAAATTTATTGAACACACTACTAACAAATCACTAATTATAATAGATGAAAGGTCGTAATTATGAAATATTGGTATGCAAGGCTCTCCATCCAAAGATAGATGAGAAGCTCCCATATTATTTGTAATCAACGGAGCGATAACCCTGGTTTCAAAGGCTATCTTGCTAACCGGCAAATCGGCAATTTATAACCAATACTTAGCTTTCTCTTTTTTAAAATTAATGTAGTCCTGCGTACTGTCGGCAAAAGTTTTTTTCCTTATTGTTTTTTCAATCACAAAATTTAGTACATTTGTCAGCATTTTTTTCAGAATCTAAAACAACACATACATTTCTGAAAACATGCTAATTACAAGTGTTTTTCGTGAGTAGGACTAAAGCGTAATCTGCTCTATCTTTTACTTTTTATAACTAAAAAAAAATGAACAAGGTTCTCATTATTGGAGCTGGAGGAGTTAGTAATGTTGTGGTACACAAATGTGCCGCTATTCCTGAGGTATTTGGAGAAATAATTTTGGCTTCCCGTACCAAAAGCAAATGCGATGTTATCGCAAAATCTGTAAAAGACAAATTGGGAAAGGAAATTATCACTGAAGCCCTAGATGCAGATCGAACAGAAGATACGATTGCGTTGATTCGAAAACACAACCCGCAGTTGGTTATAAATGTAGCATTACCTTATCAAGACCTAGTTATTATGGATGCTTGTTTAGAAACCGGCGTGCACTATCTTGATACAGCTAACTATGAACCTAAGGATGAAGCCAAGTTTGAATACAAATGGCAATGGGCCTATCAGGATAAATTTAAAGAAGCCGGCTTAATGGCTTTACTAGGAAGCGGTTTTGATCCAGGTGTTACCAACATGTTTTGTGCTTATGCTCAAAAACACTTATTCGATGAAATTCACCACATAGATATTGTAGACTGTAACGGAGGTGATCACGGCAAGGCATTCGCAACCAACTTTAATCCTGAAATAAATATTCGAGAGATAACTGCACGGGGCCGTTATTGGCAGGAGGGAGAATGGAAAAGCACAGATCCACTTTCTGTTAATCAGGATTTTGAGTTCCCGGGTGTAGGTACACGCAAAATGTACTTGATGTACCACGAAGAAATGGAGTCGTTATGTCAGAATATAAAGGGATTAAAACGCATTCGTTTTTGGATGACCTTTGGCGAGGAGTACTTGACGCATTTACGTGTTATACAGAACCTTGGGTTTGACCGTATTGACGAGGTCGATTACAAAGGACAGAAAGTAGTTCCTTTGGAATTCTTAAAAACACTGTTGCCCGACCCTGGCAGTTTAGCAGCTAACTATACCGGAAAAACATCCATAGGTTGTGTTATCGAAGGCATCAAAGATGGCAAGAATGTTCGCAAATTTATTTACAATATTTGCGACCATGCCCAAACCTACAAAGAAGTTGGTTCGCAAGCTGTATCATACACTACTGGTGTGCCTGCCATGATTGGTGCCAAAATGATACTAGAAGGTCATTGGAAAAAACAAGGTGTGTTTAATATGGAGCAACTTGATCCTGATCTTTTTATGGAGGATTTAAATAAATATGGTTTACCCTGGCATGTTGAGGAATGGAGCAATTCAGTGGAATAAATTTCGCTAAAAATGAGTTAGCAGATTTACAAACACCCTGTTACGTAGTAAACGAAACACAACTGGAGCGTAATCTCCAGTTGTTAAAATACGTACAGGAAAAAGCTGAATGTAAAATTCTGTTAGCCTTTAAAGGGTTTGCCATGTGGAGCCTGGCTCCCTTGGTTCGAAAATATTTGCCCGGAACTTCTGCCAGTTCAGTGAGTGAGGCGAAACTGGGACATGAGATGTACGGTGGCGAATTGCATGTGTATGCGCCTGCCTTTTCCGATAAGGATATGGAAGAACATGTTAAACTTGCCAACCACATAGTATTTAACAGTCCAGGTCAATTCAAACGCTTCAAACCCCTATTGACTGCATATCCGAATATCCAAACCGCCATTCGTGTTAATCCGGAGCATTCAGAAACAGATACACCTATTTACGACCCTAGCGGTAAATATAGTCGTCTGGGCACCACCCTGAAAAACCTATTGAACCATATCGACGATATTGATGGGATAACAGGCTTGCATTTTCATAATCTATGCGAATTAAATGCCGATGCACTGGAAAGAACATTAGCCGTAGTAGTAGAAAAATTTGGTTTTTTATTCAAGCGTTTGTCATGGATTAATTTTGGCGGAGGTCATCATATTACCAGGTCGGATTATGACCTGGAAAGATTAATAAGAATCATCAAAGCATTCAAATCGAAACATAAGCTTGAAGTTTACCTAGAACCAGGAGAAGCCATTGCTTTAAATACCGGGGTATTGGTTTCCACAGTTGAAGACGTTATATATAACGAGACGAATATTGCTATTCTGGACACCTCGGCAACGGCCCATATGCCAGACGTACTGGAGATGCCTTATCGTCCTTACGTATTAAATGCAGAAGAAGCTCATATAAAAGAACATACCTACCGATTGGGAGGAGTCACATGCCTGGCCGGAGATGTGATAGGGGATTATAGCTTTGACCGTCCGCTAACCTTGGGTGACCGTTTAATATTTGGAGATATGGCCCATTATACTATGGTAAAAAACAACACTTTTAATGGTGTTCGTTTACCATCAATTTATATTTACAATGAAGAAACTGAGAAATGCCGAGCGGTAAAACATTTTTCGTACGAGGATTATAAAAACCGTTTGAGTTAAATTTTTATCATGGATTACACCAAATATTTTTGTGGCGAAGATGGTTATTGTTTAGATTACAAAAAAGCAGCAATTGCGCTATTGCCTGTCCCTTACGATGGTACAAGCACCTGGATAAAAGGTGCCGACAAAGGGCCTGAAGCCATAATTGAAGCTTCAGGAACCCTTGAAATGCTGGATATAGAAACCATGACCGACGTTTCAAAGAAAGGTATTTTCACCATGCCTGCCGTTACCAATAATGGTACTCCGGAAGATATGAGTTTGTCTGTTGAGCACGCCATAACCAAAATCTTAAACGATGGCAAATTTCCTGTTTTGGTTGGTGGAGAACACTCTGTAAGTATTGGAGCATTTAATGCTATCGCCAACCACTATAAGGATGTTACTATTTTACAGTTCGACGCCCACGCCGATTTACGAAAATCCTACGAAGGTTCGGCATACAACCATGCCTGCGCCATGTACAAAGCAAAAGAAGTAGCTCCGATAGTTCAGGTAGGCATTAGAAGCATGTGCGAAGATGAAAGCATTTATGTTGATGCAGAAAAAATGTTTTTTCGACATCAATTGCGAAAGAATAAGAATTGGCAAAAAGACGTTTTAAAGCAAATGTCTAAAAATGTGTATATTACCATCGACTTAGATGTTTTCGACCCTTCAATAATGCCATCTACAGGTACCCCTGAGCCAGATGGATTATTATATTACGATGTGCTATCGATGGTAAAAACAGTAGCCGAAGGGTTTAATATTGTAGGGTTCGACATAGTAGAACTATGTCCTAATGAGAAAAACAAAGCACCCGATTTTTTGGCTGCCAAACTCATATATCAGATATTAAGCTTGATTTATAAATAGTATTTTTGTTGTTTGACTGTATTTTAGGATGAGAAAGTGGACCGTTGAAGACTCGAAAGAGTTATACAATATAGAAGGATGGGGAATTAATTATTTTTCTATCAATGATAAAGGAAACGTAACTGTTTGCCCAAATAAGGATGGTGTTAAGGTGGATTTAAAAGAGGTGATTGACGAGTTACAACTGCGAGATGTAAATGCTCCGGTGTTACTTCGTTTTCCGGATATTTTGGACAATCGTATTTTAAAAATGACCAACTGTTTTGAGAATGCGAGAAAAGCGTTCGATTTCACTGGCGATAATTTCGTGGTGTACCCCATCAAGGTAAATCAAACACAACCTGTGGTTGAAGAAATTGTGAGTCACGGCCGCAAATTTAATGTGGGGCTCGAAGCAGGCTCAAAACCAGAATTACATGCCGTTATTGCCACCAGCGTAAATAGCGATTCCATAATTATTTGCAATGGCTACAAGGATGAGGATTATGTGGAACTGGCACTGTTAGCGCAGAAGATGGGGCGGAATATATTTTTGGTAGTTGAAAAACTGAATGAATTGCGAATCATTGCAGATATTGCAAAACGTTTAAAAATCCGTCCTAACATTGGTATTCGCATTAAACTGTCAAGCTCGGGTTCGGGCAAATGGGAAAGCTCGGGAGGCGATGTGAGCAAATTTGGATTAACAGCCAGCGAATTACTTGAAGCCCTTGACTTCATGAACGCAAACGGGCTGCAAGACTGCCTGCGATTGGTTCATTTTCATATAGGTAGCCAGGTAACAAAAATACGGCGCATAAAAATCGCCTTGCGCGAAGCAGCCCAATTTTATGTGCAGATTCATAGCCTTGGGTTTAAGGTTGATTTTGTAGATATTGGTGGGGGGCTCGGTGTAGATTACGATGGTACTAAATCTGCCAATAGTGAAAGCAGTGTAAATTATTCAATTCAAGAATATGTCGATGACGCTATTTCGTGCATGGTGGATGCCAGTAACAAAAATAAAATTCCTCACCCGAATATCATTACCGAATCGGGTCGTTCTTTAACGGCTCATCATTCATTGTTGGTATTTGAAGTGTTAGAGTCAACCTCTGTGCCTCATTGGCCCGAAGAAAATGAAATTGACGAGAATGATCACGAGCTTGTGAAAGAATTATACCACTCCTGGCAGATTTTAAATCAAACCAAAATGTTAGAAGTTTGGCACGATGCACAATCTGTTCGCGAGGAAGCTTTAGATCGTTTTAGCCTGGGTTTATTAGACCTAAAAACCAGAGCACAGGTGGAAAGACTATTCTGGTCCATTGCTTCCGGTATTTATAAGATGTCGCAGAACTTAAAGCATATCCCGGATGAATTCAACAGTTTGCCCAAGTTGTTGTCTGATAAGTATTTTTGTAACTTTTCACTTTTTCAGTCATTACCTGATTCGTGGGCCATTGATCAAATATTCCCCATTATTCCCATTCATCGCCATAATGAAAAACCAACACGGCATGCCACCTTACAAGACATCACTTGCGATAGCGACGGTAAGATTGACAGTTTTATCTCTACAAGGAATTTAGCACATCACCTTCCCGTTCATACAGTGAAAAAAGGTGAGTCTTATTACATAGGTGTATTTTTAGTGGGAGCCTACCAGGAAATATTAGGCGACCTACATAATTTGTTTGGAGATACCAATGCGGTTCATATTATAGTAGACAAAAATGGCTACAAAATCAACAAAACCATTGATGGGGAAACAGTTGCCGAAGTTTTAGAGTATGTGCAATACAGTCCTAAAAAATTGGTGAGAGCGGTAGAAACCTGGGTTACATCATCGGTGAAAAACGGGAAAATATCCTTAACTGAAGGAAAAGAATTTCTTTCTAATTACCGATCCGGACTTTATGGATATACCTACCTCGAATGAACCTTTACCTTAACAAAAGGGCATTTCGGAGATGTAATATGGCACATCTCCGTTAATTAAACCATTAATTAAGTTATATATACAAAGCGACTTTGGGGCTGAAAGTCCTGAAGGCGCATTTTGAGTAGCAAACGGCATTACTCGTTTTTATTCTCTTTCGCTCCCTATCTTGGTCACCAGGCTCATTTTACTCATTACATGGTCGTAAGCTTTTTTCGAATGCGGCACCAAACAATCACTGCAGTCTTTCACATTATTGGTGTACTTAAAATTCCCCCCACACTGATCCTTTAGCATATACAAGGGACAGTAACAGAACAGACAATTAAACTCAGCTTCGTTGCTGGTTTTATGGCAAGGGAAAAACTCGCACTTTTTATGTTGGTTGAATTTGTAGTTCTCGGTTTCTAATTTGAAAAGCATAATCGATAGTTTTAATTTATCTGGCAAAACTAAGCATTTGTTATTTTACTTTTTTGACTTCGTTTAAATATTGTGTCCACCAAGCTGCAATTCGATGTTTTTTTTGCCATGCCAGTAAAAACAAACTCGCTTAAAATTAACCGTCATCTTACACTTGACAGGACACTAGCTCAGGGTTTGTATTTTACCCTCCGACATATGAATTGCTCTTGTTGCCAGTCTTTTCGCTTCATCGACATCGTGGGTAACCATAACAAAAGTAGTGTTTAATTTTTGATGAATATTTTTAACCAGATCCTGCAAGTTCTTCCTTGTATCCGCATCCAAAGCAGAAAAAGGCTCGTCCATCAGAACTATCTCAGGATTGTGTGCAATTGCTCTAACAATTCCAACCCTTTGACGCTGCCCGCCACTTAGGGTATCCGGAAACTTATTCAACACATCACGTTCCAGGTTAACAAGCGGAAGAAGTTCATTAATGCGTTCTTCGCACTCTTCTTCACTAAACTGGTTTATTTTCATCACATAACACATGTTCTGATATGCCGTTAAGTGAGGAAAAAGCGCCCCTTCCTGCAGCACATAACCCATTTTTCTGCGAAGTTCATGTATTTCCCACTGATTAATGTGCATTCCCAATATGCTGATGTCTCCATCTTGCCGGGGAAGTAATCCATTGATCAATCGCAACAGGGTAGATTTACCACATCCGCTTTTTCCCGTGAGACAAATAAACTCCCCTTGATCAACCGTAAAGGATAATTCGTGCAGTACCTTTTCCTGACCGTATGAAAAATTAACCTTATCGAAATGGATCATATTTGACTGGCTCATTAATTTGTTTTTAACTGTTGGATAAAATATGAGGCTACTTTTTGGATATCCTCTTTTTCTACTTCAACCTTGTAGTTCATCTCCATCATGGCTTCCGTGGTTATCTGTCCGTTCAGTTTCATTAATAACGGTTCCAGTTCCGGATGTTGTTCCAATAATTCGTTTCGAACAATAATCCCTGCCTCGTAGCTTGGAAAATAGTTTAAATCATCATCCAATACCCTCAGGTTTTGAGCCTCGATTTTTGCGTCGGTGGTAAAAGCATCAATGGCATTTACCTTACCCTCAACAATGGCATTATAACGCAAATTAATATCCATCTCGTGGATAGAGGCAAATTGAAAACCGTAGACATTTACCAAGCCTTCGTATCCATCCGGACGTTCGAAAAAATCGAACTCGGCCCCAAACTTGAAGTGCCGGCTGTTTCGTGCCAAATCGGAATTGCTGTTGATGTTGAACTTTTGTGCTAAACTATCGGGAATAGCCAGGGCATAAGTGTTATTAAAACCCAGCAAACCCAGCCACTTTAAACGAAAGTTTTCTTTGTACATCTTTTGTATTAAATCGAAGTCCACCTGATTGCTGTGTGGTAGTTTTTGTTTCAATACGTTCATCCAACCCGTACCCGTATATTCCACGTACATGTCCACTTCCCCGTTTAACATGGCTGGATGAATATTGGTGGTTCCGCCTCCTATTCCGAATTTTCGGATCACCTGAAGGTCCGTTTTTTCTTCTATCAATTGCGCCATTATCTCACCCAAAATGAATTGCTCGCCGGTAGGTTTCGAAGCAACGGTAATAGTCCCGTTTTTATGGGACGAAAAAAAATTTGTATTGGTAACCGCAGCTGCCAGCACGATAAATAGAAGCCCCAGGTTTACATATACTTTCAACCTCAACTTATTCGAAGCATTTTTACTTACCATTCTTACCACCGTACCTTCAAAAACCCCAACAAACCTATCGCCTAAAATGGCAAACAACGATATCAGCAGCGAACCAGCCACAATCATTGGTGTGTTCATGGTGTTCAGCCCTCTGAATATGGCCTGACCAAGACCGCCGGCTCCAATCAAAGCAGCCAACCCTGTTAGCGCTACCAGCATAACTGTTGTAATTCGCAATCCTGAAAGAATAGACGGCAATGCCAACGGGAAATACACATCTTTAAATACCTGATACCTGGTAGCGCCCATTCCTTCGGCAGCCTCCACGATATCGGAACGGACTTCGTTCAGTCCTGTAAAGGTATTCCTGACCATAGGGAGCAATCCATATAACACCAAAACGATCACGGCATTTTTAAGTCCGATACCTACCAATGGTATCAACAACCCGAACATAGCTATGGATGGTATGGTGTATAGAAAATTGACCACGGGCATTACAAAAGACCGGGATTTAGCCGAATAGAAAACCCATATGCCAATTGAGATCCCCACTACTGCAGTCATAGCAAGAGCACCGAAAGAGATTAGGATGTGTTCCGATAACAATTGTAAGAAATAAGTTCTTCGTTCCAATATTTCCATAGATCGTGTTAATTAAGCTAACTGAAGAAATATAAAAGTAGGTTAAGTAAAGCAAAGTTTAAAGATAAAAAAAAGTAAAAAGAGCGTAAAATTCATCAATCCCATATCCTTTACTACCAAACCACAACAAGCATAAACCAAACAGGTTTATAACCTGACCCAATTAACCGGCTCATGGTCAGATGACGATTGCTAGGTTCAACCTTGTAAAAGCATGGTTGGCACCACCTTCGCATACCACAATTATTTTACTACCTATTAGAAATAGAATAATTATTAAAAATTCAGTTTTAATGGTTCAAAAAACAAACCAATACAATTTCTGACTGGGTGTTTTACACATCAAATGTCATATGGCTATCCACTAAAAAAAACTATTTTTGCGTTGAACACAGTAAATTCAATCAACTTAAAATATTATTTATGCAAAAAACAAAGGTTTTACTTTCGTTAATGATGGCTGTTGGCATGCTGTTTCCAAAGTTAAGCACAGCCTGCACCAACTTTTTAATTACCAAAAACGCTTCCGCAGACAACTCAACCATGATAACATATGCGGCCGATTCTCATGTTTTATACGGAGAATTATATTATTGGCCGGGGCAAGCATGGCCTGACGATGCTATGTTAGATGTGTACGAGTGGGATACCAGGAAATATTTAGGTAAGATTAAGCAAGCCAAAAAAACTTATACGGTTATTGGTAACATCAACGAAAATCAGGTAGCTATTGCCGAAACCACTTACGGTGGGAGGAAAGAATTACAGGACACAACAGGAATTATGGATTATGGCAGTTTAATATACATCGCCTTACAAAGGTCGAGAACTGCACGCGAGGCCATTAAAATCATGACCGATCTTGTAGCAGAATATGGCTACTACAGTTCTGGCGAATCATTCTCGATAGCCGACAAGAATGAGGTTTGGATTATGGAGATGATCGGTAAAGGAGTTGGTAATAAAGGAGCCGTATGGGTAGCCCGACGCATCCCGGACGGAATGGTTTCGGGTCATGCCAACCAGGCCCGTATCACTACATTCCCATTGAACGACGAAGAGAATTGTTTGTATTCAGAGGATGTCATCGAGTTTGCCAAAGAACAAGGTTATTTTGATGGAAAGAAGAAGGATTTCAGTTTTGCCGATGCCTATGCCCCACTTGACTTTGGTGCACTTCGCTTTTGTGAGGCCCGTGTTTGGTCTGGTTTCCGCATCATGAATCCCGAGATGGAAAAATACGAAAGCTACGTAGCTGAAGGTAAAGGTGAAAGATTACCATTGTGGATCAAACCTTCTAAAAAGATTTCCTACCGCGATGTTCAGAATATTATGCGTGACCACTTCGAAGGCACCTCATTGGATATGACCAAAGATGCCGGTGCCGGTGCATTTGCACGCCCATACCGGTTTCGTCCTTTAACATGGAAAGTAGGTGACGAAGAATACTTTAACGAGAGAGCCATTGCTACACAGCAAACAGGTTTTTCATTTGTTGCACAACTCCGCGACTGGCTTCCTGACGCCATCGGAGGTATTCTTTGGTTTGGTGTGGACGATGCTGCCTCTTCGGTTTATGTGCCCATTTATTGCGGCATCAACGCTATTCCGGAAAATTTTGCAGTTGGCAACGGGAATTTACTCGAATATTCTTCAACATCGGCGTTTTGGATATTCAACCGGGTTTCGAACCAGGCGTATGGCCGATATAGCCATATGATCCGGGATATTAAAAAGGTGCAAAAAAAATTGGAGGATAAGTTTGAGGATTATGGCCCAGTCATAGATCAGGCTGCAGTTAATCTGAACAAACTCGATCCACAAAAAGCCAAAGCCTTTATTACCGAATATTCGTTGGTACAGAGTAAGATTACCTTTGATGCCTGGAAACAGCTGGATGAATTCCTGATGGTGAAATACCTGGACGGAAACCTGCATAAGGAGGAAAACGGGGTTTTCTTGCGTAACGAACATGGCAATCCATATGATGCCGAATTCCCGGGTTACAGTAAAGAATTCTATGAAAAGATTGTGGAAGAAACAGGTGATAAATTAAAAATGAAAAAGCTTCCTGGTGAGGAAAGCAATCACTAGATCATACGTTAAAAATAGCCAAGAGCAAAGAACGGTGAGCGGTGAGATATAGGTGTATGAGTTAAAAAATACAAATGCAGCATATCTAACTGACGAACCTGTAATATAGATAAAAGTCCGGAGCTCGATAAATAAGGCTTACAGGATTTTACACATACCACCTTAGTAATCCCGAAACTGTCATTAGACTTCATCTAAGAGCCATTTCGATTAACAAAATCTTAACACAGCAATGTAAGATTTTTCGCATCGGGATTACCTTACGGCCGATGTCTGCTGACACTAAGGAATATTTCAAATTTCCAATAAGCGATCTTGGTTAATAATGTTACAACCATACCACAGAAAGCCCCGTTGAGCAATTGTTCAACGGGGCTTTCAATATCTATATGAATCTTCTTCTATTTCTTTACAGGCACTTCTACTTTTTTTGCTTTAACAATAAAGTAGATGCCCGCCAATACAAACGGAATACTTAACCACTGCCCCATATTTAAGGCCATATCGGCTTCAAAATTTTCCTGATCGTTTTTCACAAACTCCACAAAGAAACGTGACAAAAACGTTCCGATCAGAAATACACCAAAAATCAACCCGGTACGGTCCTTGGCATCTGTTTTCCAATACATCCACATAATTATGCCAAACAATGTTAGATAAGTTAAGGCCTCATAAATTTGTGTGGGATGCGAGGGTTGTGTAAATACAGGCTCTGCTCCTGCCAGCCATTGATGAAAGTTTTCCACAAACCTGAAAGCCCAGGGCACATCCGTTGGATGCCCATATATTTCGGAGTTCATCAGATTACCCATGCGAATAAAAAACGCAGCCAGCGCTGTGGGTATAACTAAACGATCCAGTGTCCAAATAGGCGATTTTTTGGTGATCTTTCTGGAATAGATGATGATAGCAATAACAATTCCCAGGGCACCACCATGACTGGCCAAACCACCTTTCCACACCATGAGTATCTCTCCCAAATGTTGCGAATAATAATCCCAACCGTAAAAAAACACATGACCTAATCTGGCTCCCAGAATGGTCGCTATCACCACATACATGAATAATTTCTCCAACCAGGGCAATGGAATTTTTTCCCATTTAAACATTTTTTCCATCAGCTGGTAACCCAGCATAAACGAAATGGCAAAAAACAATCCGTAATACCTTACAGATATTGGCCCTAAGGAGAATATTTCTGGTTTTACCGTCCAGGTAACAAAGTCAAGTACCATACAAATTAGATTATTAGACAACAAGATAAAAGACATTATACGTAATGGCCCTTATTTATTTCCTATTTTATCAACCCAAAAGAAGTTGAAATATTAAACAAAAAAGTTACTTAATCGCTAAGTATAACTATTTAATGTAATTATATGAATAACATGGCAATTAGAAAACTTCGAGAACTGGGCTTGCTAATTTAGCGGATAGCAGTTATCTGAGTATTCTTGCATCCATGGATTTATGCATGTTGTCCTTTACCATGACATTGCTTATACTTCTTACCGCTTCCGCAAGGACACGGTTCGTTTCTGCCCACTTTTTTCTCTACGCGAACCGGTTCTGCTTTTTGTTTCTCCCGTTTCTCGCTTCCGTTTCCGCCCAACGCTTGCCTGCTGGCAGTCAGCCTGCTCATATCCTGACGCTTGCGAACTTCTTCTTGTCTGATCTCTTCAGGGTCCTGAACCGGAATACTTGCTTTCACCAATGTAGAAACTACATCTTTATTAGCCTGATCGAGCATCGTTTTAAACAGCTCAAACGACTCAAACTTATAAATCAACAATGGATCTTTCTGCTCGTACGAGGCGTTCTGAACAGCGGTCCGTAAATCATCCAATTCGCGCAAGTGTTCCTTCCAGGCATTATCAATCGTCATCAGGATGATCGATTTCTCGAAGGACTTAACCAACTCGGCACCATTCGACTCGTACGCTTTTTTCAGATTCGTTGTAATCTGCATTATCTTTTGTCCATCGGTAAACGGAACCACTATGTTTTGGTATTGATGCGATTTTGTCTCGTACACATCCTTGATTACCGGCATGGCCTGAGCTGCGACAGCTTCAATCTTGCGTTGATAGGCACTCCAAACATCGTTATAAAGTTTTTCGGCCATTTCTTCCGGATTACCTTTTAAGAATTCCTGACTTCCGAACGGAGATGACACCGAAAACACACGGATCAGATCCATTTCAAAACCTTCGTAATCGGCATTGGCATGGTACTCGCTGATCATGCTTTCGCAAGTATCATAGATCATGTTGGACAAATCCACCTGTATACGCTCACCAAAAAGGGCATGGCGACGTTTGGTATAGATCACCTCACGTTGCGAGTTCATTACGTCATCATATTCCAACAAACGCTTACGAATACCGAAGTTGTTTTCTTCTACCTTCTTCTGCGCACGTTCAATAGATTTGGTAATCATAGAATGCTGAATCACCTCACCATCCTCAACCCCCAATCTGTCCATATATTTTACGATTCTGTCAGAACCGAACAAACGCATCAGGTTATCTTCCAACGACACGAAGAATTGCGAACTACCCACATCTCCCTGACGACCTGCACGACCACGCAACTGACGGTCGACACGACGCGATTCGTGACGCTCGGTACCTACAATGGCCAAACCGCCCGCTGCTTTTACCTCATCGGACAATTTAATATCGGTACCACGACCTGCCATGTTGGTTGCAATAGTTACTACCCCGCTACCTCCTGCTTCAGCAACAATATCCGCCTCTCGTTGGTGTAACTTCGCATTCAGTACGTTATGCTTGATACCACGTATTTTCAACATTCGGCTTAATAATTCCGAAATTTCTACCGATGTTGTACCCACCAATACCGGACGGCCTTCTTTTACAAGACCAACAATCTCTTCGATGGCAGCATTATATTTTTCGCGGTTGGTTTTATATACCTTATCGTCTCTATCATCTCGGGCAATGGGTTTGTTGGTCGGAATGACCACCACATCCAGTTTGTAGATGTCCCACAATTCTCCAGCTTCTGTTTGGGCAGTACCCGTCATACCGGCCAGTTTGTTGTACATCCTAAAGTAATTCTGCAATGTAATGGTAGCATACGTTTGCGTGGCAGCCTCTACCTTCACACGCTCCTTGGCTTCAATTGCCTGGTGCAATCCATCCGAATACCGACGGCCTTCCATAATACGACCTGTCTGTTCATCCACAATCTTCACCTTGTTATCCATCACCACGTACTCGGTATCCTTCTCGAATAAAGTATAAGCTTTGAGTAACTGGTTGATGGTATGTACACGTTCCGATTTTACACCGTAGCTTTGTAGCAGTTCATCTTTTTTGGCCAGTTTTTCTTTCTCTTCCAATCCAGATTTTTCCAATTCGGCGATCTCAGATCCGATATCCGGTAATATAAAAAAGTTTGGGTCATCAGAAGCTCCGGTAATCAAATCAATACCTTTCTCGGTCAACTCAATTGAATTATGCTTTTCGTCGATCACAAAAAATAATGGATCGGTAACGATATGCATATTCTTGTTGTTCTCCTGCATGTAAAAGTTCTCAGTCTTTAACATCTGAGCTTTAATACCCGGCTCACTCAGGAACTTAATCAACGGTTTATTGCGCGGCAATCCCTTAAACGCCCGAAGCAACAACAAAGCACCTTCTTCGGCCTCTTTTTTGTCCTCTGACTTCAATTTCTTTTTGGCTTCCACCAATATACCCGAAACCAAATGACGTTGTGTTTCTGCCAATCGCTCCACCTTTGGCTTTAGTTCTTCAAAAAGCTGGTCATCGCCCTTAGGCACGGGACCGGAAATAATCAATGGCGTACGGGCATCATCAATCAATACGGAGTCGACCTCATCCACAATAGCATAATTGTGTTTGCGCTGCACCAAATCCTCCGGAGAAATGGCCATGTTATCGCGCAGGTAATCAAAACCAAACTCATTGTTGGTACCAAAAGCGATATCGCTGTTATATGCTTTACGACGCTCATTTGAATTTGGGCGGTGCTTGTCGATACAATCTACCGAAAGGCCATGAAACTGATATAGAGGCCCCATCCATTCGGAGTCACGTTTTGCCAGGTAATCGTTCACGGTTACCACATGAACTCCGCGACCGGTAAGCGCATTCAAAAACACAGGCAAGGTAGCCACCAGGGTTTTACCTTCACCCGTTGCCATCTCAGCAATCTTACCCTGGTGAAGTGCCACCCCACCGAACAACTGCACATCGTAATGAACCATTTCCCAGGTGATTTTTGTTCCACCCGCTTCCCACGAGTTAAACCAGATCGCTTTATCCCCTTCAATTTCTACAAAATCGTGCACGGCTGCTAAATCTCTGTCGATTTCTGTAGCTGTAACTTCTATCGTTGTGTTTTCTGTCAAACGGCGAGCGGTGTCTTTTAATATAGCAAAAGCCTCCGGAAGTAACTCTTCCAATACTTCTTCTAATTTCCCGTCGATGTCTTTCTCGATTTTATCGATTTCGGCGTAAATCTTTTCCCTCTCAGCAATGCCCACAGCATCATCTTCTGTTTTTGCCTTCAGTTCGGCCACTTTGTCTTGATCAGCCTTTACATATGCGCTGATCTTAACCTTTAAATCACTACTTCTTTGACGAAGCTCATCGTTGCTCAATTGCTCAATTTCAGGAGAAACCTTTTTAACTAATTCTACAATTGGATTTAGCTCCTTTAAATCTCTTTCGTATTTGCTACCAAACAATTTGGTAACCATGTTATTTATAAATGCCATGTTTATTTTAAATAGGATGAATCAGAACACATTGTATTCCATTCAAAATTATATACTTTGATTAGTGATATCAGAAAAAATTAATCGTTAACGATTAATTAAAAAACGGACCAGAAAGGGGTCCCGCCCTATTTTGAAAGTTAATTCCATGGAAAGAAGTGGAATAAGATAATTTTCCGGCAATAATGCTTTTATTGATCAGAGGACTCAAATAGTGTTGAAACCTCACATGAAATACTATGGGACAATAATCAACGGTTATACCGGAAACTGCAATATGCGTTCTTCCCGATTCAATAATATGGTTGATTCTTAATTTTGAGTTCGATGAATATCTTGTCTTTTTATGCTTGCCGACACTAAATGTTTTGTCGGTTGAAGAAATATCAAACTCAAATCCATAGCTACGAAGGGTTTCGGCATTCAGTTCCAATGAACCACCCACACATGACGACATAGTCACCAATAACGTGATCCCTAAAACCTTAAACCTTGAAAAATCCTTCTTCATTGTTATACCTAATTTCTAACGAGGACAAATGTATAGAAAAGAAATTAGTATCCAGTCATCAGGCACCAGTTTTAAGTTCTAATTTTTAGACTGACACCTGACAGCGGATGAAGAAATTTACTTCTTCATATACTTATACGCCTTTGGCAAATATGCTTTAATATCTTTAATACGTGTATCGTCAGCCGGGTGCGTGCTCATAAATTCAGGAGGTTTCTGCCCACCACTTTGCGACATGCGGGTCCAAAATTCAGCTGCTACCGCAGGATCATATCCGGCCATGGCCATAAATACCAGCCCCATTTTATCCGCCTCGGTCTCATGTGTTCTGGAGAAAGGCAAGGTCATACCATACTGCGCTCCCAGACCAAAGGCACCCATATAAATTTGTTGTGTTTGTTCCGGTTTTTCCTTTAACGCTACTTGCAAACCGGTTGCGACTGCCTGAACCCCCATTTGCTGGCTCATGCGCTCGTTACCGTGACGGGCTACGGCGTGGGCAATCTCATGTCCCATAACTACAGCTATTCCTGCTTCATCTCTGGTATACGGAAGTATTCCTGTATAAAACACTACCTTACCACCAGGCATACACCACGCATTAGGCGTATCGTCCTCAACCAAATTAAACTCCCAATTAAAATTGTCGATATGACTGCTTAATCCATTGTTATTCAAATATTCTTCCACCGCGGCAGCAATCTTTTTTCCCACTTTTTTAACCAATGCAGTCTGTTGTTGATTCGTCGACAATTTGGCTTCCTTTAAAAATTCGCTATAGTTGGTCAATCCCATTTCTGCCATTTGCGACTCCGGAAATAAGTTCAGTTGGGAACGTCCTGTAATGGGCACTGTAGAGCACGCCACTGCAAATACTGCTATAAATGCAACCGCTAATATCTGTTTACAAAAGTTCTTCATCATTTTTTCAGTTTGTTTTAGATTAGTATCTAGAATTACTCATCGCAAAAATATAAGATTTATGACAAAATCAATAACCAACAATCCACATTAAGGTTTAATATCTGTTTCCAACCAGTAGGCACCTTCGTCACTAATATCGTTGTCATCGTCCTCATCTTCAAGAGGTGACCTTGGACGCTGGGGGCCTTCGTTTTTAAATAAAACGGCCAACAATATTCCTGCCAATCCACCCCAAAAATGCCCTTCCCACGAATAAGGTAAATTTACCTTTAAAGGAAACGCACCCCATACCATACTACCATAAAAGAATATAACCAGAAACGAGATAGCAATCAGTCGAACGTGTTTTCGGAGAATACCGCTAACCGCCAAAAAACCCGCCAGGCCGTAAATAACCCCACTTGCGCCTATATGCCACGAATCGCGTGCTGCCAACCACACCCCTATTCCACTAAGCAGGTATATTAAGAAAAACACCTTATAGGCAATTTTATTATAAAAGTAAAACAAAGTCACCCCAAGCACAAACATGGAAACTGAATTGGAATATAAATGATCCCAATCGCCATGGATAAGCGGAGACAATACGATACCCCACAAACCTTCTTTTGTTAAAGGGCGAACGCCATAATGCGAAAAGGACACATCCTCCAATATTTCAATGAGCTTAACGGTAAATATCACCAACAAAAAGAATGTTGGAAATATAAGGCTATGCAAAAATCGCCTCTTTTCGATGGGTATATGTGATCCAAGACCTTTCAATTTATTAGATAATAGATTTTTAGATGAGAGATAACAAACAAAAAGTATTGAACAACTAATTATCCAAAGTCATAATAATATGTTACTAAAATATAAAAACTCTCCGTCTTTGTGTCGCTGTGTTCAATTTTAATAATTTTACCCCCCACTTTATCGCTATGCAAATACTTCAAAAATTAAACAGTACGGAACGAACCACTTTTAAGCTACACTTGTTTTACAGCAGTATTGACGGGGTTGCGCGTGGAGCATTGATATTAAACGAGTTTATCTTTATAAAGTCGTTAAAAGGATCGAATGTACAATTGGCTTTTTTATTCCAGTTTAGCATGGTTGTGTTTCTGTTTGCCATGCTGGCCAACGAGGTGATGCGACGTTACCCTAACCGAAAAAAACTATTAAGGACGGTTGGTATCTTTACCAGACTTCCGCTGGTTATATTCTCAATTTTTCCGGCGGTAAACGCAAATACTGGTTTATCCCCAAATTTTCATTTCCTGTTTTTGGGGGTATTCCTACTGTTTTATACTTCACAAATAGCCGTTATTCCCTCCATTAATCAATATTTAAAAGGAAACTACAGGCACGAAAATTTTGGGAAACTTTTTAGCTATTCCACTACGGTAAACAAAGTTTTAATGATGGTTTCCATTTTTACCGTTGGCTTACTGCTCGATTACAACCCAAATTCATATCGCATATTTTATCCGATGGTCGGAATACTGGGTGTTGTTTCTATTTTTCAACTCACCCGAATTGATTTCAAACAGAAAGTCGTACCAGCCACCACACCAATTAGCAAAGCCCTGGGCGATTCCTTTAAACGTATTTTCTCCATCTTAAAAAACAATACCCCATTTCGCCATTTAGAAATAGGGTTTATCCTTTATGGTTTTGCGTGGATGAGCACACATGCGGTAATTACCATTTTTTACAAAGAAGCACTCGATCTTAATTATTCTTCGGTTTCCTTTTATAACAACGCCTATAATTTGGTAGCCATTGCGGTACTGCCCTTATTTGGAAAACTGATTGGAAAAAACGACCCGCGTCGTTTTGGGATTATCACCTTTGGTGCCTTGATGATGTTCATCATATTCACCGGATTAACAGAATATTTTACCGGCTTTAATGAAATATGGGGGCTAAAACTTTACCACATGCTGCTAATCGCAGTAGTCTTTAACGGGTTCTTCATGGGGAGCATGCCCATTCTGTGGGGAATTGGCAGCAGTTATTATTGCGAACCTCATGAAGCTGCCGATTACCAATCGGTCCACCTATTTTTAACCGGGGCAAGAGCATTGTTTGCTCCCATTATCGGGATTCAATTGTACGAATATTTTGGTTTTAGTATAACCTATATGGTGGGAATAGGCTTTTTAGTTCTCGCTATTCTGTTAATGATTTATTCTGAAAAAAGATTTCCTAAAAACGCATAAACAAAAATCCGGTACCTATTAAACCCGCAATATGCATTAGAAATTCTATTACACATTGAAATTACTTTAAAACAAGACACTTCGTTGCATCACTTCAACTCACCAGAACGATGCTCCCGAAAGTAATCGGGAAAAGTGATGCCTCGTTTCAGTAATGCCTTGTTTTATTGTACTTGCCATGCTCATGACGAACCTCCAATACACAATCCGGGTTAAAGCAACATTCCAATCAGAAATATTCCGATTACAGCCACAAAAGTGATAATAAATGATAGATATGACAACGTTAACAATCGATATTGGCGCAACAACATCGAGTTAATCAAATAACTGGTGCGCACCTGGTTACCTATTTGTAATTCCTGACTGCGCACAACCTCATCCATCGCTTCCTCATATTCGTCCAGAGTAGGTTGCGTAAAGAACAAAAGCACATTGTTTTTCAAATTTGGATACTTGGGTATAATTTGTTTATCCAGTACCTGCTCTATCCCACTGGGTTTTGAGGATAACAATCCGAATACAAGCGAAATACCAACGCCAACAATAGCCGTAATCAGCACGACAGATCCCAAAGGTACATTTTGTTCAATATAGCTGTGGAATACGATCAATGCCGAAAGCAACGTGGTGCTAATCCGGACCAATATCATAGACTTTCGGTCGGACAGCGCCATTGAACTAAACAAGGTTCGGAATTGATTCCTCTGAAAATTTGTTAATGATTTTTTAGGTTCTTTTTTGGTGGCGTATAACTCCCGTAATTGGCCCCTTTCATTGTTCTCTTTTTTTTTCTTTGGAAGTTCATTTCCACCTATGTTTTCAACGAATAGTTTCTCTTCAACTATGTTTTGTACCAGTATATCCTTTTCCATACGCAAACGATGATGTTACATTTATATATGCAAAAAAATAAATTTTTATTCACATATGCAAATATATACATGTTTACATATTACACGGCACTGATTTTATGATTTCAAATGACATATTCGGACTGATTGTTATGTTAAGTACTATTTCTTTTGGGCTACAAGAGAGAATAACATAGGAAGTTTTCCCTGCAAGCCCTCTATTTGAAATTTACCCGTTTCTATTTCTACAGTATTTTGAAAGCAATCGTACGGGGAATAATCGTATTCCTGCACATCTGTTATTTCAAGACCCGATTTGATCAATGCATTCTGCACTTCGCCCAAACCATGATTCCAGCATACCGATTTTCCCTTTATGTCTGCGTTAGTATCGGCATATGTACCTTCCTGCACCTCTACAATAGGACCAGTATTTAAATAATCGAACTCTACCTTTTTAAAATCGTAACTGAACATCCAAACAACCGGATGAAACTCTACCATGACAAACCGACCCCGCGGCTTTAAAAACCTTGAAATAACCTGAGCCCACTTTTCCATATCCGGGAGCCAGCCAATGGTGCCATACGATGTAAAAACAATATCGAACTCCTGGTCCAGCATCTCCGGTAATTGATAAACATCGCTTTGTATAAAACGTGCCGACATTCCCAATTCCCCATTTAATTGTTTTGCCCTGGAAATGGCTTTTCCCGAAAGATCAATCCCCGTGACCATAGCACCGTGACGAGCCAGCGATATGGTATCCATTCCAAAGTGACATTGCAAATGCAACATTCTTTTTCCCCTAAGATCCCCCAGCAATTCCAATTCCACCTGGTTTAAAGAGTCTTTTCCTTGTTTGAATGCTTTAACGTTATAAAAATCAGAATCGAAATGTATATCGGTTTTCCTGTCCCAAAGGTCTTGGTTAATTTTTAAATAGTTCATTTAATCATTAGTTCAAATTGATTCTTGGATATCTTCTGTTTAAAATCACAAACTGTTAGGATACGTTCAGTTTCTCACAAAAAAACAATTTCTTTGCGTAAAAGTTATATTTGAATGACAAAATCGCTCAAACACACAAATCATAAAGCCTGGTTTCGATTATTGGTTAAGGAATTTTGGCGACACCCGAACAGACTAACCGCAACTAAAGTAATGATTACCATGGCTTTTCAAGCCATTCCATTTATTATCCTGGGGAATCCATTTTTGGTGGTCACGCTCTCATTGGGAACTGTTGCTGCCGCATTATCGGAAACCGATGACCATCCTAAGGGTAGAACAAAAGCACTGGCCATTACTATTATTAGCTTTGCGATTACTACATTGTCCGTTTCACTTTTAAAGCCCTACCCGATCATTTTTGGTGCAGGTTTTATAGCTTCAACCATCGTTTTTGTTCTTATTGGGGGCATAAGTGAAAGATATCGAGGTATTTCTTATGGCGCCGTTTTAATTGGCATTTATGCCATGATTGGGTATCGTGAAGAATACCTTTGGTACGAACAAGCCTTGTATTTATGTGCCGGCGCGAGCATTTACGGTCTTCTTTCCTTAATCTTGTTATTTCGGAAACCATGGCGTTTACTGGAAGAGCAACTGGCTACCGGGTTTAAGGCTTTATCCGATTATTTGGAAGAAAAAGCAAGAAACTTCCCGAACGAAAAATCAGAGCAGTCCAACCGACAGGCCATTTTAAACATCCAGGTGGTAAGCGCTTTGGAAAAATGCAAGGAAGTGATCAACATCTATGGTCAGGAAGTAAAATCAAAAGAGCAATTAACACCTTACCTGCAACGCTTTATGTTATTGCAGAGCTTGCACGAGCGAGCTGCCTCAGGTCATGAAAATTATGAGAAACTAGCAGACAAAGAAGAATATTCCGAAATATTGGAAGGATTTGCCGAACTACTCCATCAGCTTTCGCATGCCTCCAGATTGGTAGCGGAAAACATGTTAACCGGAGAACCTTATATTCATCCTGTTTCAATAGGTTGGATTGTGAACGCTTTGGAATTTGAGATTGAGAAAATACCGGAACACGACCGTCAGTTGCTGGAACTACTTTTACATAACTTAATTCGTTCACACCAATCCTTAAAAAACTTTAACCTTCCGGATAAAAGCACTTCCGCGCCAAGGTTGGGACAAGACGAAAGAACCACCATACAGCGGCTTAAGGAACAATTAAACTGGAGTCATCCGAGATTGAGATATGCCATCAGATTAAGTTCTTGTTTTTTAATTGGTTATTTATTGATTCAACACTTTAACCTTGAAAATGGAGAATGGATTTTGCTCACCTCCTTATTCGTGAGCCAGCCCACCTACAGCGAAACAAGAAGAAAGTTATTGGAAAGAATTATAGGTACAATAACCGGAGTTGGGATTGGTATATTAATGCTACAACTTCTCCCTACCCAGAGTGGTCAACTTTTGCTTTTACTGGCAAGCGGATTCAGTTTTTTTTATTGGCGATTTTCCAACTATTCCTATGCGGTAATCTTCATTAGTATTTATGTTTTGGCGAGCAATCAACTTACATCCGAATCGGTTGACTATGTGCTTATCCCTCGAATAATGGACACCTTGGCCGGATCGCTTTTATCCTTTTTAGCCATTCGTTTTTTATGGCCTAACTGGCAGCATAAACAAATACCAAATTTATTAGGCAAAGCTCTTCAGAACAATATCTTGTATTTTAAAGCGATAGTCAATAGAACCAACCGGCAAAAGGATGACTACGATTATCGGTTGGCCCGAAGGTTAGCACATAAATCCGACAATGCCCTCACACTGGCCTGGCAAAGTATGCAAGTGGAACCTAAAAAGAGAAGACATCTGATGGATCAAGCATTTAAACTTACGTATCTCAACCATGCCTTACTCTCGCACTTATCGGCGCTTGGGGCCTTATACCAGGATCATAGCGACCTAATTCTTGCCAAAGATATTTATACGGCCATCACCAGCACTTTGAACGGAACTGCCACCAGGTTGATTGAAGATGACCATATGAACATTGGTTCATTAAAGCCGGTATTGTTTGAACTAAAAGATAGGATCAACGATTATTCCCAAGGAACAGAAAGGCAACATTTACGATTGATTTATAATATTGCGGCTGTAAGTAATAAACTGCTAAAAGAATCGGAAGAATTTCAAAAATCGATAAGTTAAGTTGCGCAATTCATTACTGTGAAACATCAATCATTAATGTACAAAACCACTTTTACAATGAAACAAAAGCTGATGTTAGAGCCTATGATTTAAGCTGATTTATCAGTTGATTTACTTTGCCCATATTGGCTTGTCGTTCCAATGAGAATGCACCAGACTCAATTTCAACCAGGTTATATAACTGAAGTGCTTTTATATAGCAACTTTTAGCGCGCTCATCATCATTATTTCTGACATGAATATCTCCTCCTTGCACCAGCAACCCGGCCATTACCTCCAATCCTTCAAAGCTTTCGCCAAACTTATCCTCAAAAATATTCCTTAGTTGGTCGGTATCCTTAATCAGGATAGCTTCTTCATCCAAATCCAATGATCTTTTAATTCCCTCGCTGTATAGTTTTTGAGCCTGTTCAATTTTTCCCTCCTTTAATAATCCAAGGATGGCAGCAATCATTTTGCCAATTTCTTCTATCATCCGTAAAATATAATCACGTCTAATCATAACTGTTATGTCTTGTATGAATATATAAATATAACGTGTTTTTTGAAGCTATACCATTTGTATCATAAAATAAGCGATTAGAAATTTTTCAAATCCCCCTAATTAAATGGTTAAACCCTATCAAATAATGTATATTTGTTATCAAATGTAAACCCGTTAAAATAATTCAAAAATGATTGTTGACAGCTTAGATCATGTAAAACACTACAGAAACTTAAACGAAAGGATAAAAAAAGCCTTCGAGTTTCTTGAAGAGTTGGACTTTGAAAACATTGAGCCCGGAAAATACAATGTAGAAGGAGATGAGATATTTGCCATTGTTAGCGAATATAACACCAAAGAGCATAAGGATGCCCGCCCCGAGGCACATGAACGCTATCTGGACATCCAGTATATTGTTAAAGGCGAAGAATATATGGGGTATTCTCCTTTAGAGGATCAAGATATAATGCAGCCGTATAATGTAGAAAAGGACGTTGTTTTTTATCAGGCTGATGTTAGCCCCATAAAAGTCAGCGAAGGGATGTTCGCCTTATTTTACCCTAACGACATCCACGCACCGGGAATGAAAATCGGTGAGTCAAAACCAGTAAAAAAAGTAGTGGTTAAAGTGGCCGTTTAAAAACAAAAGCTGAAATACCAGAAACCCCGTTTTTGTCATGACAAAACGGGGTTTTATATTTTTATATACAGTTAAGGTATTAGTCTTCCGGCCAGATATACGCTTCGTTATCATCGTCCCAAAGCGGGCCAAACTGAATTTCGGTAACTGCACCGTTTTCAATCCAGAAATTAATGCTTGCTTCGTAAAAGGTCACCACCTCATGATCGGGACTTTCGGGAGAAGAAACATCCTCTCTATCGTAATCGCCAAGATCTATAGCCGAAAGTTTAGCCAGTAAGTCATCGTCTGTAATACCCACTAGTTTAAGTCCTTCCAGAACGGCGTCGGGACTGCTAACGGCAATAGAACCCAGCCGCCAATCGTCCATCTCGTCAAAAGAAACAGAAAGCTCCAACTCATCATAGTGATACGCCTCCGTATTATCGTCAGCTTCCTCACTGCTCGAATAGGCATCAATTTCATCAGGTTCACCGAGAATCTCTTTTACCTGTTGACGAGTCATCCCGAAACGAATCTCGTCGAACCCCTTACCAATTAAAATGTCTTTCATGCGTTTATTTTTTTTATATTGTCACATTGCATGTTCCGCAATATTGCGGAAGAACTCGCCAAATAATCTACTCCACAGGGAAGAAATCATTATGGTGCTCATTCATATGTTTAAATGCTAAACCATGAAGAACGATGTACATCACCGGGTTAATTCATGGCATCTTTTATTTTTTGATATGCGCAATATAAGGCAATAATTAATTAAACCTATATCTCAACGGAAATTTTACACAAAATTCACAATAAGTAATTATTGGCCTTATTAGTTAACACACTTCAGACGCAAATACTTTTTTCCGTGCGTGATTTTTTCCTATCGGCGACTATAATTCGTGAAGTACCTTTTTTAACTCACCGGCATTCCTTATTAAATGAAAATCCTCGGGAATTTCGTGTGCATGTTTTTTAACTTGAAGGCCGGTAATCAAAAATGGCACATCCGGAAATTCATCTTTGTATTTTTTTAGCAGCTCATCCAATTCAACTTTTGAAGGCGGACTGATGAATGAAGTAAAAAAAGCATCCGCCTTTTGTATTTGGTTCACCGCTTTTAAGTCATCAAAAGGCACCGATATCCCTAGATAAATAACTCCGAAACCTTCTTTACGAGCCAACAAGCTGTAAAACAACAAACCTATTTCGTGCAGTTCGTTCTCAGGTAAAAAGAAGATTATTTGCTTGTCTTTTTTCTTATCGCTCATTTCGTTATCAATGGCCACAATTATCTTTTGGCGTATCAAGTTGCTGATAAAATGCTCCTGTGCCGGACTAACAGTACCTGCCTGCCACAAAACTCCAATCCTATCTAAAAAGGGAAACAATATTTCTTCCACCGTATTCTCAAAGCCTCGTTTAATTATTGATGTGGTCAATACATTGTTGAACTTATATTCGTTTAGCTCCAACATGGATACCACCAAACTTTCTATTTGAACGTTCGTGTTTCCATGATCCAAGCACAAGTCAATAACTTTTTCCTTCAACTGCTGGTTATTCAGATTGGCTATTTTGGAAATTTTAAAGCCGTTTTGATTTAATATGGCAATGTTTAAGATACGTTTTAAATCATCATCGGAGTACTTTCTTATATTGGTGTCGCTTCGCATGGGTTCAATAACCCCGTACCTTCTTTCCCAAATACGAATGGTATGCGCTTTTATTCCGGATATCTTTTCTAGATCTTTGATTGAATATACTGCCATTGTCTACAGTCCTGTCTTTTTGTTAGTCGAATTCAAATGTACTTATCAATACTGTTATGAATTCAATTTAAATACAGAAATTGAATCGTTATAAGTACTTTCTCCTTAACGAATGATGTTTTAGTTTTGTTCATCAAAACTACAAAATTATTTAGCAAAAAGAACCTTGCTACTAATGGGAAAGGTTGACCTGAAACACAGGCCAACCTCTCTGTCAACAACTGAAACCATATACCTAAAGATACGATATGATATAATGCCGATATGTATAAACACTGAGCGTTATTAACGGAATAAATAAATCCCGCAGCATTAAACCCGCAATATGCATTAGAAATTCCGTTATGCCATTAAACTACTTCAAAACAAGCTATTTCACGGAGTTGCTTCAACTCACCAGAGCGGTACTATGCCTCGTTTCAGCAACTCCTTTTTTATCGTAATTTTAAATGCTCATTACGTCCCTCCAATAGATAATCCGGGTTTAACAATCGGTATGAACCGATTAAGGAACAATCACTTTATCAATTGCATGCACAACACCGTTGGTACCCTGTACATTGGCAATAATTACATTGATTTCCGAATCTATGGTCACCCCGTTGCTAATATCGATAGAAATGGTTTTTTCCGTGTTCAGGGTAGGTACGGTACCATTGCTCAAATCGGTAGACCTCACATTGCCACTCACAACATGCGCTAGCAAAATTGGTGTTAATGTTTCCTTGCTTAAATCTGCCACACCACTTACTCCTAGTGCGGTAAACAACGCCTTAAACGCTGTGTTAGTGGGTGCGAAAACGGTATATGGCCCTTCTCCCGAAAGTGTTTCGTCCAATTCGGCCTTCACCACTGCCTCAACTAATATTGAAAACGCACTGTTGTTGATGGCCAGGTCAACCACGGTATTGGGCAGAATAACTTTATCGATCACGTGAACAATTCCGTTTGTAGCCACAACATCTGTTAAAACCACTGTTGCTCCATTGACCATTACAGCCGAGTTACTGACTTCAATGTTCATACTTAAGTAATTTTCTTGTCCCATGGCCAACGCATTAACATATCCAGATGTTACCTGGGCAGCAGGAACAAAGTCATCTATCACGTGGTATAATAATATGGGTGTAAGTGCCTCCTTGTCTAAATCATCCAATGTTGCACTTAAATCCTGGAACAACATGGCAAATGCATCATCTGTTGGAGCAAATACGGTAAAGTTATTATCATCATCGTCCAGGGTTCCAGCTAGTTCTGCTTTCACCACAGCCGCCGTCAGGTTGCTCAACGCAGGATTGGCTATGGCATGATCTGTAATAGATGGTGGCAAAATTACCTTGTCGATGATGTGAATAACACCATTGTCGGCCATTACATCCGCTTGCGTAACTTTTGCAGAGCCATTAACCATCAAATCCTCCTTGTTAAAATAAATAGAATAATAATACCCATCTTCCTTTTCGCTCATGGACGCATAGTAACCAGAGGATAAACTTGAAGATGCGTTGCTTCCACTAACCACATGGTAAAGCAAAATCTCAGTCAAATCATCCGTAGAGATATCATTTAACGAAGTGGCGCCCAAATTGTTCAACAATGCTTGAAAAGCAGTGTTTGTTGGTGCAAACACCGTGTACTCAGTAGACCCGTTTAAAGTGGAAACCAAGTTAGCTTTGGCAAGTGCTTCCACCAAAATTGTAAAAGAAGACTCAGAAACTGCTATATCAACAATGGTATTAGTTTCTTCTTCCTCGGGCTCGTTCAGGTTGTTGTCGTCATTTTCATCACAGGCGGTTGTACTAATAGATAAAAGTACAAACGCTGCCAGTATTAAATACCAATTGAATCTTAGAGTTTTCATGATTTTTTGTTTTAACATTGATTAAACTTTTAACCACCTTTCAAATTAAACGCGCGCTATCATTAACTTGAAAAAATGAGTTGCGTTGATTATTTTTTGTTTAATCTTTACAACTTTTTATTAAACATTAAAGATCTGGTTTTTGTTCATTGTTTTTTAGCTTTTTATTAAACACTATATAAGACAGATCACAATTACCGTTGATTTCAGAGGTGTTTGACCAGTTTTTTTTGGTGAAAATAAAATCAGAATTCTAAGTTAAAAGATTAACTTTGTGGCTTTAAAAAAGCTAAATAGCATATGATTAAATCAATGACCGGCTTCGGTAAAGCCACTTGTGAACTTCCAGACAAAAAAATTAGCATCGAAATTAAATCACTTAACAGCAAGCAATTAGATGTAAACATGCGCTTGCCTAACATGTACAGAGAGAAAGATTTGGTGCTTAGAAACGAATTGGCCAATCAATTGGGAAGAGGAAAAGTAGATGTTGGTTTTTATATTGATTTTTTAGGTGCAGAAAAAAACGCTTCTATCAATCCCCAGGTTATTGAAACGTATTTTAATCAATTATCCCCCCTTGCCGATAAACTAGGCTTAACCGAAAATACCGATATTCTAAGAGCCATTATGCCTTTGCCGGATACAGTTAAGATTGAACAAGCAGAATTAGATGAAAGCGAATGGGCAACCATTTTTAGCACGTTCAAATCGGCCTTAAATAATTTAAACAGTTTTAGAGCACAGGAAGGTGAGGTGCTTCAAAAAGAGATTACCGAGAGAATTAGCAATATTAGAAATTACCAGGCTGCCGTAGAACCTTTTGAAGCAGAACGAATTGAAAAGGTGAGAGAGCGTATTCTTGACCAATTAAACGAGCTTAAGGAAAAAATAAACCTGGATCAAAACCGCTTTGAGCAGGAAATGATTTTTTATCTGGAAAAACTGGACATTACCGAGGAAAAAGTAAGACTAACCAATCACCTGGATTACTTTATAGAAACCATTGAGAAGGAAGATTTGGTAGGTAAAAAACTTGGTTTCATCACCCAAGAAATTGGGCGTGAAATAAACACCATGGGATCTAAGGCTAACCATTCCGAAATTCAAAAGTTGGTGATTCAAATGAAAGATGAGCTGGAAAAGATCAAAGAGCAGAATTTGAACGTACTTTAAATTAATAGCTTGCAGCCAACAAAACATAGCAAGCAGCTCGTCACAAAATACGCTAATCAATCTCTAATACTACCAAAAAACAAATGACCAATAACATGTCGAAAAACGGCAAATTGATTATTTTCTCAGCACCTTCGGGTTCGGGCAAGACTACCATTGTAAAGAATCTGCTCGAAAAAGATTTTAAGATGGAGTTCTCTATTTCGGCAACCACAAGAGCTCCCCGAGTAAACGAAAAACATGGAGTAGACTACTATTTTTTAACCCCTGAAGAATTCCGTTCTAAAATAAACGATGATGATTTACTTGAGTGGGAAGAAGTTTATAACGACAAATACTATGGCACTTTAAAAAGCGAGGTGGAACGCATTACTTCCAAAGGCAACAATGTGGTGTTTGATGTAGATGTGGTTGGAGGACTGAACATTAAAAAAATGTATGGCAACAGAGCGATAGCCATATTTGTTAAACCTCCTTCCATAAAGGAACTAAAAAAAAGGCTGGAGATACGTGGTACGGATTCCGAGGAAGTGATTGCACAAAGAATCAACAAAGCCGAAGAAGAATTGAGTTATGCCAATAACTTCGATCACATTGTGGTAAACAGCAATCTGGATTTGGCCATTGAGCAAACCGAGAAAATACTGTACAATTTTTTAAATGACTAACACCGGCAACAACATAGGATTGTATTATGGGTCGTTTAACCCGGTACATATCGGCCATTTGGCCTTGGCCAATTTTATCGTGGAAAATTCCGCACTGGATGAAATTTGGTTTGTAGTCAGCCCCCAAAACCCATATAAGGAAGCTTCGGAGCTTGCTGAGGCAAAACACAGGGTTAGAATGCTGGAGTTATCCATTAAAGATTACACAAAGTTTAAAGTCTGCAGTATTGAGTTAAATCTACCAACCCCATCGTACACTTATGCTACATTAAGGGAGTTATCTAAACTACACCCACACAATAAATTTACCGTTATTATTGGAGGTGATAATTTACCCTACCTAAAAAGGTGGAAAAATGCGGAAGAGATTTTGGCCAATTATTCTTTTATGGTGTACCCTCGTCCCGGTTACAATATTGATCAGCACGACCTCTCGGACAATATCCAGGTATTTTACGCACCTGTTTTCGATATCGATTCTACCAGCATCCGAAAAGGGATTCGGGACGGTAAAGATTATCGTTTTCTGGTTCCGCATGAAGCGTTTCAATATTTAATTGAGAAAGAACTATATCGTTAACATTCCTGCACATTGGGAGGACACTTGCATAAAACAAGGAGTCGCCTGATAAATAACGTCAAATGCTTCTCCTGATATTTCGTTCGCCTATTCAATTCGCATCGACCAATACCCTTATCAAAACACCAACCTAAATATTACACAACATTCGTGTTGAGGTATTTTTTTATAGTACAATCCCCAGGTATAAGGCATTTAGTCTATTATCCCTCATCTCCTATCCCGTTTCTGAAACATCAATGATTTCCGCAATTATGATCGTCATTGTCATGCGGAGGACAAACTTCGGAATTTCCTTTATTTCCGTTTAACCATTGCTCCAAAACCTGTTTGGTTTCGCCTTCGTAGCCCATAAACACTTCAATATTGGAAGCCTTAAGTTTATTGATGGCTCCTTGACCAATTCCTCCGGCCAATAAAACATCAACACCTTCATTGCCAAGCTCTGCAGCCAAATCCGATTTACATCCGCAACTTTCCGGAGCCGTGTAATACGCTGTATCCAATACTTTATTTTGAACCGATAAAGTATAAATGGTGAACTTTTCGCAATGCCCAAAGTGATTGTCAATCATTTCTCCCCTAGTAGGCAATGCCACTTTTTTTGTGCTCAACTTTAAATCAATCATTTGTATTATTTATTTCGTTTCAATATTAACTTCAACTGTATTCTTTGTGCCCGAAAATTCATTACCAGCTGCTTTTTCGATCCGCAGTACATATCCATTGATTAGTGCAGTTGCCACTTTTTTACGGGCTTTCTCAAGTATTCTACCAAATGTTTGACGCGAAACCCCCATTTCATCAGCCGCTTCGGCATGATACAAACCCTGTTCGTCTGCTAAACGAATGGCTTCATATTCATCTAACTCAACAACAACTTCCTGCAATTCACAAGCTCTAATACCTGCGGGCTTAAAAATGTATACATTCGGGAATTGGCCAATATTACGGCATCCTTTGGTACGTGGCATATTCTACAATTTTGCGCTAAAATAGGCATATGCCCAATATAAAACAATAGCTTCTATTCATTCAGAAATATTTTTTGTTCAAATGGATATAATATTGAAAAACTGACATCGGGAGCAAGCCGTTATTAAACGTATAAAACTGAAATATAAACCAATCTATTTGTATATTAGCCATGCATCATCGTTCGCAAACCTTAAAATCAATATCATGAACCTGAACATAAAGAACAACACATTTTTGGTTATCGGAGTAAGCAGCGGTTTTGGTAAGGCCACAGCAGAGCATCTAATTGCGGAAGGAGCAAAAGTTATTGGGGTAGCGCGCACCGAATCAACGCTCAACGAATTCAGCAAGGTTCACAAAGAAAAACTCATTCCTTATTGTGGAGACATAACCGAGATTGATACTGTTGTTAAGGTTGCCAGGATAGCTGTTTCCAGCAATATTTCAGGCGTTTTTATGAATGCAGGGGGACCACCCGCGATGCAATTTGAAGAGTCGGAACTTAGTGACTGGGACAAAGCTTACCATCAATTGTTGCGTTGGAAGGTGGCTCTGACCCAAGCCTTGCTCCCGCACTTTAAGTCCAAACAATATGGTAGGATAGTGTACCTGGAGAGCGCTTCGATAAAGCAACCTATCGATAACCTCGTATTAAGCACTTCACTCCGTTTGTCGGTGTTAGGTATGATGAAAACCTTATCGCAGGAACTGGCCGGGAACGGTGTTACTTTTAATATGATTGCCCCGGGTTCACACACCACCCCTGCTATTGACAGATTAATACAAAAATCGGCGGAACAACAAGGTATTAGCTTCGAGAGTGCCAAAAATTCATTTGTCGACAAACAACCTTCGAAAAGCATGGGAAAACCTGAAAATTTGGGTTCATTGGCTGCCTGGTTGCTTTCGCCGCTTTCCGAATTTGTAAACGGTCAAGTATACGCTATCGAGGGTGGAGCTGTAAAGGGAACTCTTTAGGGTAGAAAAGTAAGGGTAAATAAAAAAGAAGAATATGCCAGTTAGCAATATTTAATTAGTGGAGAGCACAGAGCAGAATAGGGAGAGTCCAAATGTTGGCAGGCAATACAGGGCCCAAGAGTATGTTGGTAAACTTCTTTTCAATTAATCTTTTTTAACACAAATTAAGCGGATATACTGCTAAATATAAATTTCATATCAATCGAAGTTGAGCCTTTTTACTATTTTTGCTGGCTGATTTTGATGAGAAGTACCTTCAACAAAATCACTTACAAACTGTAAACGAATAACTTATTATATGAAATTTACTTTCTCTTTTATCGACAAGCGACAGGGCTCAGTCAAAGATGACATTCTTTCGGGATTAACCGTTGCCTTAGCACTTGTGCCCGAAGCGGTTGCATTTGCATTTGTGGCAGGCATTTCTCCTATTATTGGTCTTTACGGTGCCTTTATGATGGGCTTGGTAACCGCCGTATTAGGTGGCCGTCCCGGGATGATTTCGGGAGCAACAGGTGCTCTGGCCGTTGTAATGGTAGGTTTAGTAATCGAAGGCAATGCCATAGGAGGCGAATCTGCCGGTGTGCAGTACCTTTTTGCCACTATTATTTTAGCCGGAATTTTTCAGATGCTTGCCGGTCTGTTCAAGTTAGGAAAGTTCATCCGTATGGTACCCCAGTCCGTAATGATGGGATTTGTAAACGGGTTGGCCATCGTAATTTTCACCTCACAACTTGGAATGTTTAAGGTAGATGGCGAATTCCTCTCTGGTGCTCCTCTGATGATCATGCTTGGCTTGGTAATTTCAACCATGGCCATTATGTATTTCTTGCCCAAATTCAGCAAGAAGATCCCGGCTGCTCTGGTTGGCATTTTGGTTGTTTCCCTGATCGTAATTTTAGGTGGAATTGAAACAGAAACTGTTCGCTCTTTTGTGGTATCCAGAGGAGGCACAGGCATAAAAGCCGGATTACCCGATTTTAATATACCTATGATTCCACTTAATATGGAAACACTGGGTTTTATAACCCCTTATGCGTTGATACTTGCTATGATCGGTTTAATTGAGTCATTAATGACCTTAACCTTGATTGATGAGCTTACAGAAACCCGGGGTAGTGGTAACCGTGAGTGTGTGGCACAAGGCATTGCCAATATCACCAACGGATTCTTTGGGGGTATGGGCGGATGTGCCATGATCGGTCAAAGCATCATCAACATCAAGTCGGGTGGCAGAGGCCGTTTGTCGGGAATTGTGGCTGCTTTGGCGCTTTTGGCATTTATCCTTTTCGGTTCTACCTATATCGAAATGGTTCCTATTGCCGCTCTGGTAGGTGTTATGTTTATGGTGGTTATCGGAACTTTTGCCTGGAGTACTTTTAAAATCATCAACAAAATTCCTTTGGCCGACGTGTTTGTAATTGCTTTGGTAACTGTTTTAACCGTGTTATTTGATTTGGCAATTGCAGTGGCTGCCGGTGTAATAGTTGCCGCCCTGGTTTTTGCCTGGGAAAACGCCGTTAAAGTCCGCGTTACAAATGTCACCGATGAACAAGGTGTAAAACACTATATCGTGCACGGACCGCTGTTTTTTGCGGCCACAACATCATTTATTTCAAAATTTGATGTCAAAAACGACCCCAAAGAAGTAGTGATCAGTTTCGAAGAGTCGAGAATTATGGACCAGTCGGCTATTGAAGCCATCAATAAACTGGCAGAAAAATATCAGTTGATTGGCACCAATGTGCACCTTAGATATTTAAGTCAGGATTGCGTAAAACTAATTAAACGCGCAGAGAAGATTTGTGATGTGAATGTATTGAAGGATCCGGACTATCATGTAGCCATTAACGATTACCGTAAAAAGGTGGAAGCGCTGAATGTTTAAACTGCATACAAATTACAAAGGGCCGTTCGTTTGCAGAACGGCCTTTTTGTTTATTATAATACCATCTGGTTAAACAAATAATTATAATCTTTTAAGTACCAAATAAAAACCGCACAACCTATAACCATAACCAGACTAACCAAAGCATTTACCTCGCATGCCCTTATCACATCCCCTTTTGAAATCTCCCTTGGATTTTCACCCATATATGGCTTATCCACTCTTATCCCGTGATAAACATTAGGCCCGCCAAACCTGCAATTTAAAATGCCCGCCAATGCGGATTCTGGATATCCCGCATTAGGACTGGCATGCCGGCGACCATATTTAAACACAAAAACACCCCCCCTGTAACTGCCGGATACCAACACCATTAACAACGCTGTTAAGCGAGCCGGAACAAAATTGGCTATATCATCAATTTTTGCGGCCACCTTCCCAAACTGTTTGTATCGATCACTTTTATAACCTATCATAGAGTCTAAAGTATTAATCATCTTATAAGTAAACATCAATGGAAATCCTCCCAGTGCATAATAAAACAAAGGAGCTATCACACCATCACTCAAATTCTCGGAAAGAGTTTCCAGTACCGCGGTATAAATCTGCTGATCATTCAAATTAGAAGTATCGCGACCAACAATGTAACTAAGTTGTCTTCGGCCCGCCTCCAGCCCCTCTTTTTCAAGTGCATGAACAACCTTTAATCCTTCGTTTATTAAAGTTCTATTGGCCAATCCGTAAAAAACAAAAACGCTCCCGCCTACCAGCCAAAACCATTGGTTTATGGCCAAAATACTTTCAATTTTTAAGAGAACAAACCAAGTTGAACCGATCAATAACAAGGTTAATAAAGCACCTTTTACAGTTGTATGGTCGCCTTTATTTAGCTTCCTCTCGCCCAACGCTATTAAATGACCAAAACCCTTGATAGGATGTGGCCACGAATACGGGTCACCGATCAAAGCATCCAGAATAAATCCAAATGTCAATATATAAACGGGTATATATAAGGTATCTATCATCTATTTAAATATTGGTAAATTGCTTTTGAACAAGCCATATTGTTATTGTTTCCTTGAACTGACAACCGAAAGTATCTTTCGTCCAAACCATAAAAGTTACTACAGTCCCGAATCAAGAAACCATAGTTTTCGATTAAATACCCCTTTAATTCTCGAGCGTTCGACGATTCAAGCTTAGCCAGAAAATAATTGGTGCGCGAAGGATAAACCGTTATGCCATCAATTTCTTCTATCATATTTTTAAACGCAGAACATTCTTGTGTAACCCGCTTTAAATCCATTTTAAAATCTACATAACGATCATAAATATACATCCCTGCTTCCAAAGCCAACGTTGACACACTCCATGGCATACGAAACGCGGCTATTTTGTCGCGCAATTTATTTGATGCAACCAAGTACCCCAATCGTAACCCGGGTATAGAGCAGAACTTGGTAACAGACTTAACAACGATAAGACGATCGTACTTATCCACCAGACCTACCGATGATTCAAAATCCGAGCATAGTTCACCGTAGGCCTCATCTATAATAAATATTGATTCAGGATTATTCTTCAAAAGGTATTCGATCGTTTTCAAGGAAAGAACCTTCGCATCCGGATTATTGGGGTTTCCTAACCAGACCAGCTGATTTGAGAATTTAGATTCTTTTGACAGGTTCGTGTTCTCATAGTAGCTCACCTTATGCATGTGCACTTTTGCTGCATCTTCATATTCCGAAAACGAAGGAGATATTATGGTTGAAGAACACTGCCGAAAACAATGCGCGATCAAATAAAATGCTTCCGTGGCACCGCTGGTGATGCACACATTGTCCGGATGCAACTGATGATGCCTTGCAATGGATGCTTGCAGATTAGCGGCATCTACAGGAGGATAGTCTCTTATTTGGTTCAGGCATGTTTCCAGATAAGAAATTAATCCTCCATTTAACGACCCGTACCAAATATTGGAACTAAAATCAACCTTTATTCTATGTTCCATACCCAAGGTATGGTTTCCGTGACCAAGCAACATGTAAACTTTGATTAAAAGTCCACAAAATTAACAATTAATCTATAAAACCGATATCCATCAAAAATCTATCTCTATTCACCTTTATATATTGATTATTAATCACTAAAATAAATCAATAAAGCAAATCCTGATTATCCATATCCCATAAAAGGAATTTGTATTCGTTAATATTTTTATATTCGTAGTATTAACCCCATACAAAATGAAGCAAGTAAAACGCGCAAGTATATTTCATTTTTCATTGGAAAAATGGATGGATACCAAATTAGACAAACTTAACTCCAAGGAAATATTTGAACAAGTTGTACTGGCCACAACCATATTAAGCATCCTTGCTTCAGTTTGTAATACCCTATTGGGGCTAGCGCCCATCCTTAGCCAATTTACGTTTGCCCTGTCTTTTTTATTGATGGGCATATACTACCTGTCACGATTCAGAAACAAATATTCCTTTACCCTGAAATTGTTTATTGGATTGCAATATTTTGTCATTAATTTTTTGTGGTTGACAAATGGAGGGAGTAACGGACCAACTTTGCTGATCTTTCAGGCCTTTATTCCCATGTTTATTTTCATGAGCGAAGTTAAAAAGAAACTTTTGCTTATTTCTTTGTTTGGATTTAACATCCTCGTTTTGTTGGCAATAGATTTTTTCTTTCCCCAACTGATTGTCAATTATAAAAACGACACAAACAGGATTATTGATATCCTTGTGGTAATCATTGCTTTTTTTGTCTTCATCATTCCGTTGTTATACTTTATTCAAAAGCAATTTATAGCACAAAGTATAAAAGCTATCAACTCCGAAAAAATAAAAAGTGCTTTTTTAGCCAACATGAGTCACGAAATAAGGACGCCAATGAACGCCATCATTGGTTTTTCTGAACTGCTGAACCAACCGGATCTAAGTAAAGAGAGCAAAGAGGAATATGTAAACATCATCAGGGACAATGGAAATATATTGTTGGGTATAATTAACAATGTAATGGATGCATCAAAATTGGAATCCGGTGCTATTGAGGTGAACAAGAAGCAAACTAAAATAAAACCTCTTTTCGAAAGGATTTATGCTTCTTTCACAGCACAAATACCTGCCCACAAAAAATTAATATTCAGTTACGAAATCCCTTTTGGGCTGGACGACCTGGAAATATATACGGACGAATTACTGTTGCATCAAATTCTAACTAACCTTATTACTAACGCCATTAAATTTACCGACAAGGGATTTATAAAATTTGGACTTGCCTTACCCAATCCTCAAAATCCTGACAGGATAAGAATTTACGTAAGTGATAGCGGTAAAGGAATTTCCGCCGAAAACCAGAAATTAATCTTTCAACGTTTTAACCAGGGCGGACTTGATTTAAAAAACAAAAAGGAAGGTGTCGGTCTGGGGCTATCCATCAGTAACGAACTGGCGCAAAAAATTAACGGAAAAATCGATCTCGAATCGGATGGCAAAACGGGCAGCACCTTCTATATAAACATCTTTGAAGGAAGACCTGGGGAGCAGGCTTCATGGATTAAAACGACGAAATATGTTAATTATAATTAAATTCAGATTATTTTACATCATGCTTAAACTTTTATATAAACACGTTGTTTACCGTTCAATAAATAAACATTTGAATAAATTAAATGTAAATTTAACTCTTGGCGGAAATCCGGTAACGTATTTATATTAGGCCATGTATTTATTTGATATGTAGAACATCATAACAATAACAAAATTACAACTAGATAAAATAAAACAAAATGAACAAAACAGATTTAGAAATTACATTCGCAGGAAATAAAGTAACTATACTTGGTGACCAAATAAAAGTAGGTGATAAAGCACCTGACTTCACCACACTCAACGGAAAATTAGAGCCGGTTAAACTTTCTGACTTTGACGGTAAAGTTAAAATCATTGTTGTTTACCCTTCTATAGATACGGGTGTTTGTGCTGCACAAAATAGGCGTTTTAATGTTGAAGCTAACAACCTTGAAGATGTTGTTGTATTGTCAATTTCTTGTGATTTACCTTTTGCACAAGCTCGTTTCTGCGGTGCGGAAGGCTTGGATAATATCATTACACTTTCCGACCATAAAGACCTTGATTTTGGTAAAAAATATGGTTTTGTAATTGAAGAATTGAGGTTATTGACTCGCGGAACAGTGATCATAGACAAGGATGGAACTGTTAAATATGTAGAGCATGTTCCGGAAATTACCACTGACCCTGATTATGAAAAAGCTTTGGAAATAACCAAGAGCTTACTTTAAGAGTTATCCACCCCATCATATAAAAGCCGCTTACGTTCATTCGTAAGTGGCTTTTTTTGAAATTACGAACACGGATTACCAATACCCTTCATTAATTAAAATTAACCTTTAAAATTAGCATATCGACCATGTTTTTTTTATTTGCAACATAGTTGTTATACATTACCTCCGGTTTATCCTTAACTTGTATATCTATGGCATACACACTAAATTTAATTGGAGGAGTGAAAAATGAATGATAAACAAATAACTGATGACAAAAGCACTTGGGCAATTGGAGGAGGCTTACTAATCGGCTTAGGGGTTGGTTTTTTCTTTCTGAAAACGTCCGCGCTCGTATTTGTTGGCTGTATTATTGGAGGATTAGGTTTGGGATTAATTATTACGGCCATTCTTTCCAGTATAAAAAATCCGGAATAAATAATACACCTGTCCGCAACTTATATAAATCCATCATTTCTGAATTAAGCAACAGATAATTTGAAGGGGAACGGATTTGAGAGTATGTTAAACCGTGGTCTTATAGCGCAATTGGTTTTAAAAGGTTGTTAGACCTGCGTTGCTATCCGGGAAATTTTACCAAATTTTTCCGTTACGAATATGCCATATGTAGGTATATCTTAAATAATGAGGAAAAGATGATGACGCGAATGTTCCAATGGAGTTTACTTAAAAACGAGTATTTATGTCGGTTAACCAGCAATAGGTATCGCTCTCCGAAATTGCATAGGTTATGGTATTGCCAAAATTTAAAGAAGCGCCTCCACCCATCCTGCCTATTCTCGTAAGCCTAAAATAACAATCCATCGGAACACATAGGAAGAAGGGCGGCCCATGGTATTTTACCCGTACAAAACATTTTATAACATTTTTGATGTCATCAATTAAAAATAGTCAATGTTTTTGGTTGACCAATTGATTGGTTTGCCTATATTTGTTTTATTCATTTATATTAAAAACTTATTGTTATGAAATAATCTTGCATTTGCAGTCGTCAGCTGATGACACTTTGGTCTCGGTCCGGCAAGTACAACTTGAAAGGACACGAAGTGCAAAAATGTTAATGGCATTTTTGAGTTAGATATTTTGAACCCCTCCTTTTTATAATTTTAAGAAAGAATATCAGATGATTCCTAAAAATTATTTTTTTAGCGGCATTAACAAAACAGTTATAGCGTTAATTCTATTTAGCTTAGCCATTAACGCTTCTTCTCAGGTTATATTGAGTGCTGACGGAAATACGGACACCTACGATTTAATAAACTCGGTTTTGGCTCCCGGATATAACGTCGTTGAAGTTCCCGATTGCGGCCATGAAGAGTTTGGCGACCATATAGACCAGGCATTTGACGATGAGCTAGACACCTATGTGTTTTGTTTTCATATCCATACCGAATTTGATTCTGACCGGTGTATTAATTACGACCGACAGCGCACCGAAATTAAAACCTATGATAAATCGCCTGATAATTTAATAGGCACTGAAGGTGAAACTGTAGTGTATAAATGGAAATTTAGGCTGGATATTGATTTTAAAGCCAGCAGCAGCTTTACACACTTGCACCAACTAAAAGCTGTAGGTGGTTCCGAGGAAAGTATGCCATTAATGACATTAACAGCCAGAAAGGGCACACCGGATAAACTTGAACTTCGCTATGCGGAAGCCTTATCGCAGGAAACAATTTACCAGGCGGACCTAACTCCTTTTAAAGGATACTGGGTATTAGCAACCGAAAGGATTACATATGGCGAAACAGGTGAGTATAGTATCAACATCACGTTACTACAATCGGGACAGTCTATATTCCAGTATTCCTCCAATAATATCAGGACCTGGAAAACCGACGCTGATTTCATCCGCCCCAAATGGGGGATCTACCGCAGCTTAAACGATTCTGAAAACCTCAGGGATGAAAAAGTCTATTTTAATGATTTTAGTATCGAAGAAACAAATGGCACACCGGTTTTAGAAACCAAAGGAAACCAAGAATTCATAATATATCCTAACCCTAGCACTGGAGAATTCACAGTTTCAAATATACTGAACAAGGACATTCAGATTAGAAACCTGCATGGCGAGCTAATTTTTAAATTGCAAAACGCTAGCACAAACCAACTAAGCATTAACAACATAACTTCCGGACTATATTTAATCACTTTACGTTTCGGAAATAATATAGCAACTCAAAAACTTGTTGTCAATTAAATGAAGCCTTTAATACCGATTAGTATTCGACCTGATCAATATTTATTAGCCTATGTCAAACATCCCTACACGGGAAGAAGCCTTGCAACTCTTCCGCAAATACAACAAAACTGACAGTCTCTACCGTCATGGATTGGCGGTAGAATCCGTAATGAAACATTTTGCCCATAAATATGGGGAAGATGAAGTAAAATGGGGAATCATCGGTCTGGTTCACGATTTGGATTACGAAATGTATCCCGACGAACACTGCCGAAAAACGGAAAGCATTTTAAAAGAGGCCAACTGGCCCGAAGGCTATATCCGTGCAATCCTTAGCCATGGTTGGGGAATCTGTACCGATATAGAACCTATGGAAACAATGGAGAAAGTACTTTTCGCTTGTGATGAGCTAACAGGGTTAGTAACAACAGCAGTTCTCGTTAGACCAGATAAAAGCATCCATACCCTGACCGTAAAATCGGTAAAAAAAAGATGGAAAGATAAACGTTTTGCTGCCAAAGTAGACAGAAGTATCATTACAAAAGGTGCCGAGATGCTGGAAATGCCCATTGAAGAACTGATTGCAGAAACCATCCAGGGCATGCAAGACATTGCCCCCCAGCTTGGATTAGACGGATAAAAAGCATAAATAACTATTATACGAGATCTGTAGGCTTGGAACATACATGTGTTAAGCACCTACATTAAAGATATATCAATATTTAAACGGAAAAGTCAAAAGCTGAAGCTAAAACCGACAGTTCAATGACCCATACAATAGATCATTACTTTTCCACATTCGCATACTGATCAATAATTACGCTAACCGTTGCATCACCGGTTACATTAACCGTTGTCCTTACCATATCCAGAATACGATCAACAGGTAAAATAATGGCTATCCATGCCGGATTTAATCCCACCGACTGCAACACGACCATTAACATTACGATACCTGCACTAGGAATAGCTGCAGAGCCGATACTGGCTAAAGTGGCCGTTAAAACAACCGTTATCTGCTGCCCCAACGTAAGGTTGATCATATGCATCTGGGCCAGAAACAATACCGCCACAGCCTGGTACAAACTGGTTCCGTCCATATTCACCGTTGCACCTATTGGCAACACAAAACCGGCCGTTTTTTTGTCTACCTTCAAATTCTCCTCCACACACTCAAATGTAACAGGCAAGGTTGCCGCGCTTGAGCTGGTAGAGAATGCCAATGCTTGAGCCGGGCTGATCCCTCGAATAAACTCAAAGAACTTTCGTTTGGGCACAAGCAGCTTTAGAACACCAGGGTATATTGCAAAAGCCATTAAAATCAATCCCAATAGCACCGTTGCCGAATACCAGCCCAAACCTTTAAAAACCTCGATTATTTTAGCTGGGTTATCGCCTGCAATATCATTCACTACCCCCGCCATTAATGCAAATACAAAAAAAGGAGCACCTTTCATGATGATATCTACCATCCTGATAAAAACCTCGGAAGCACCATCAAAAAACTGAATCAATACTTTTGATTTCTCCGATGGGATATAAAGTAGCGTGATACCAAAAAAGATGGCGAAAAAGATAATTTGCAACATGGAACCATTGCCTGCTATCGCATTAAAAACATTCTCCGGAACCAGGTCAACAAGTGGTTGCAGAGGCCCCTGCTTTCCTTTAGGTTTGTATTTGGCTACTACTTCATTATCGGTTGCCACCCTTAACAAAGCCGATTTTGCTTTGACAATCTCCCGGTTTTCGGGCAAATCCAAATAACGTTTCCCATCTTTAATATCTATCTTATTCTGATCGGCCCACAATTCGTAACTTATTCGGTTTTCCAATCTTACCTCGTCAGATAATATCTTTCCCGGGGTAAAGGTATTTACCAACACCAAACCCAACGAGACTGCAGTAATCGTGGTCACCAAATATAAACCAAGCGTCCTCGCCCCTAATTTTCCCAGATCTTTGGGATCACCCAAACTTACAATACCACTGATAATAGAAAACAGGATCAGGGGAATGGCAATCAGCTTAAGCAGGTTGAGAAAGATTTTACCGAATGGGTCAATCCAGTCGCCGGTAAAATCCTGCCATCCCAGGTAACCTGACAAAACGGCCCATATGGCTCCTAAAACGATGCCTATGATGATTTGTAAATAAAGAGGGAAGTTTTTCATATTGTTGCATAAAGATTAAAGACAAAAGGGTTAAGACCTGAACGGTAACTTTATAAACTTTTGCCTTTACGTACTTTGTTAACTTAACGGTACATCTTATTCAGGTAAATCATATCCACCATTACCATAGCAGCCATCGCTTCCACAATAGGCACTGCGCGAGGCAGAACACATGGGTCGTGGCGTCCTTTGACGGTTGTGGCGACTTCTTCACCGTGTTTATTTACCGTATTTTGTTCTTTAAGAATAGTTGCAATGGGTTTAAAGGCTACATTCATATAAACATCTTCACCATTTGTAATTCCTCCCTGCACACCCCCGGAACGGTTTGTTTTAGTACGTACCCGATCTCCGTCCATATAGAATTCATCGTTATGGGCCGTTCCTTTCATCTCACTGGCCTTAAAGCCCATACCATACTCAAAACCTTTAACTGCATTGATTCCCAACATGGCTTTTCCCATTTCCGCATGGAACTTATCGAACACCGGCTCCCCTAATCCAACGGGAGCATTCTTCACCACACAGGTGATCACCCCTCCCACAGAATCCTTATCCTGGCGAACCTGGTCGATATATGCAATCATCTTCCCGGCCACCTCATCATCCGGACAACGTACAATATTTCCCTCGGCTTTTGCCAGATCCATTTCGGCATAGGACTTTTCCAGTTTGATTGTGCCGACCTGTGAGGTATATGCATTTATCTGAACACCATACTTTTTTAGAATCAGCTTAGCAATGGCTCCTGCCACCACTCTGGCAATGGTTTCGCGGGCCGATGAACGCCCTCCTCCCCTATGGTCGCGGATGCCATATTTCTGTTGGTACGTATAATCGGCATGGGAAGGACGGTACACATCTTTTATATTTCCGTAATCCTTTGAGCGCTGATCGGCATTCCAAATTAAAAAACCAATCGGGGTTCCGGTTGCTTTTCCGTCCAAAACACCGGATAAAATCTCTACCTTATCTTTCTCGTCGCGGGGTGTTGTGATGGCACTCTGTCCCGGTCGACGGCGGTTTAGCTCACTCTGGATAAAATCCAAATCAATATCTATACCGGGCATAACACCTTCGATTACACCACCTACCGCTTTACCATGCGACTCCCCAAAGGAAGTCAGTTTATAAAAGTTACCAAATGAATTTCCGGCCATATTTTAAATAGATTAATAGATTTTTAGATAAGAGATAACAGACCAAAATGTATTATTTAAAGCCCGTAAAAAAATATCTGACTGTCTATAGAATTTGATTTAAGTCACAAAAATAGAAAATTGATTGGCTTAACGATAAGGAATCACGCAAAGTTCGCCAAGTTTTTCCAAAAGAACATCCATTACGTACCGGTTTGTTTTATGTCGACAGGATTTGCAAGAATTTCTTTGGGCTGGATTTAACCCTCAATATGCATTAGAAATTCTATTACACATTGAAATTACTTTAAAACAAGACACTTCGTTGCATCGCTTCAACTCAACAGAACGATGCTCCCGAAAGTAATCGGGACAAGTGATGCCTCGTTTCGGTAATGCCTTGTTTTATTGTACTTGCAATGCTCATGACGAACCTCCATTACATAATCCGGGTTTAAGGGATAAAACCGGGGCATGTACACCTTGTTTATCATGTCCAATACAAAACATAGATTCCTTATTCAGCAGGAATAACAAGATCGAAAAAACATGACCATCCTGTGAATCCATTCTAAAAGAGAAAAGCCCATTTTCCGCTGAAAATGGGCTTTCTGAGACTATGGTGTCTCTTATCTCTTATCTAATGTATAAGCATCTAACATTAAGAACATCCGCAACCACCTGAACCTGATCCGTCAGAGCCACAAGATCCGCTATCGCATCCGGCCTGTTCTCCTTCTCCACATCCGCAACCTGAACCACAGCCACCACCTACAGCAGCCATCATTTCTTCATCGCTAGCTTCGCGTACTTCCTTAACCGCACCCGAAAAATAAAGATCGTCACCGGCCAATGGGTGGTTGAAATCCATTTTTACCGTTTCGTCTGTAACATCCAGCACAATGCCGTTTAAACGGTTACCCTGAGCGTCTTGCATAGGTACCATGTTACCTACTTTAATCATCTCCTCGTCCATTTTTCCGTCCACCTCGAAAATATTTTTTGGAATATCTACTTTGGCTTCTTCGTTTACCTGACCATAAGCTTCATCGGCAGTTAGTTTAAAGCTAAAGGCGTCGCCAGCTTTTAAGCCATCCAACTTTTCTTCAAACATCTGCAGCATACGTCCTGTTCCGTAGATAAACTCTAATGGCTTATCCTCTGCGGTTTCCTCTACAATCTCTCCTTCAAAACCTTGTAATCTTAGCACGTAAGACAATGTTACGAACTTGTTTCTAGTAATCTCCATATGTATAAACTTTTAATTTTTTCCATTCAAATTATAATGCAAAGAAAGCGAGTTTTTTAGAAAATACAAAAAGCATCCATAAAAACAGACCTCCATATCTGATTTTTTACCCCGAGTAAATAAGTATGGAATCTAATTCTCCCATGATTTTAAGAATCCATATTTACCTGAATATTTCATCATTTGACTTGCATAAGCCGTGTCATAACTTACTTCAACATCTACAATCTTATCCTCTACCTTAAGCAAAGTTAATTTGGGGTTTAAAAATCCGGTAAAAGGAGGAACACCTAACTTTTTAAATCGTTCCAGCACTTCCTGGTGGAGTTCCTGGTTTATTTTAACACCGTAAGTCTCCACAATGTTTTGTGCTGCTTCAAAATCCCCTTCCGATTTTATGCGCTGAATTTCCTTCAACAACTCCCCAAACAGTATCCTCAGCTTCTTATAGTCATTAATTTTAAAGTAAGTCTTGCCGTTCTCCACCACCTTTTCAATCACTTCCCCTTTGCCCTTCTCAAACACCCAGGATGCAATGAGCTGGCGATTTCGCATATGCGCCTGTTGCACATCTTCTCCCAATTTTATCCGGGTAACCTGAGTTAAAAGACCGTTTCGGATATATGCGTTGTAATGTGATCGGGCAGCATCCAAATTTGGCAACAACCCTAAGGTTACCATTTTAGGATCAAATATAAAATACAAACCGCACAAATCGGCTCTTGCCTCTTCAATAACCGAGCCATAATTTTTAAGCGACTCGGATGTCACCCCTGGCAACATTTTTCCCGACCCATGGCCAATACACTCGTGCAAATGGGTATGCAAATTATCGGCTGTTGCCCCATATTTCTTTTCCTGCTCTACTTCTTGGGTGGTCAATGCAAACTCTTCCGTAAATCCGGAAGTTAACGAGGCTTTGTGATGTGCATTTGATATATTGGTAAGGGTGACGGACTTTGACCCATATTCTTCGCGAATCCACTCCGCATTGGGCAGGTTTATTCCTAACGGACTAGCCGGATAACAGTCTCCGCCCAACATAACAGCACTAATTGCTTTTAATGATATACCTTTGATCCCATCTTTTTTAAAGCGTTTTTCGGTTGGCGAATTGCTTTCGAACCATTGCGCATTTTTGGCAATCGTTTCCGCCTTGCGTGTCTCTTCCTCATCCACCAGTTGCACAACACCTTCCCAGGTAGCTTTCATTCCCATTGGGTCACCATAAGTTTCTATAAAACCGTTGATAAAATCCACATCCCCACTCAAAGTCTCCACCCACTTAATCGAAAACTTATCAAACCATTCCAGATCGCCACTTTTATAATAATCCATCAACAATTGAATTACCGATGCTTGCCTATCGTTTTCCGTAAAGTTCAACGCTTTGTTCAGGTTTAAACAAATATGCTCCAGGGCTGCACTATATTTACCGCCTATTTGGTACACCTGTTCGCCGACCTTACCGTTTATTTTCACCAGTTTGGTATTTAAACCAAATGACAGCTTTTTATTAATTGCGTTCTCCTTTTGCCTGCGATAATAATCTTCCGCTTCCGCTTGCGAAACATCCTCATAAAAGTTATTGGCCGAAGTTTCTATTAAATCCTCTTCGGAACTTGTATTTACCCTTTTCGCTAAAAAATCCTTATCGAAAATCAGTTTTTCGATCATGGACAAAATGTCGGGTTTGAGATGGCGCTCCGTTATTTTTCCAATCCCAGGCCTTAATTCACTAAGCCATGATGCAAAAGCTTCCTTTGAAAATTCAGGGACAAATTTGTCGGTACTGTAATGATGATGCGGCCCACTGGCAAACCAAACTTTTTTCAGGTATACTATAAAATGCTCCCAATCCTCGCCTTCGTTGCCCTTGCCCTTTAAATAAATAGCTTCCAGCACATCTCGCAACAACAGATTGTACTTCCCATGCTGATCCCACAAGATATCCCTACCCGCCAAAGTGGCTTCCGACAAATAGTAAATCAGCAATTTCTTGTTCAGGCTAAGTTTATCGAAACCAGGAATCTCGAAACGCAATATTTTTATATCATCAAACTTTTCTGCAAATACTTCCATGTTTATATCTTAATTATAGTGGAGATATGGCTTTTAAACATCGCCAATAAAACTCAATCTAAACTACCTCAAGCTTAAAGCGTTGCACTGTGCTCTGTTCTTCAAGCCATCTGATCAGTTATTCCTCCGCTTTCGGGTTTCGTACGTCAACATCTTTGTAAAACACCCATTTCCCTTTATCAAAAACATAGGCATCGTAAGAAAAATCGGGTCCATAAAATCTTTTGTTATCGCCGTAAATCGGGCTTGGTGGAGCCAGGTGGTCCATGACAATCCTTTTCTCCTCTTTGTCGTATCGTAACAGCATGTTGCTTGCCGTATTATATTCAAAAACCAATCTTTTCAGCACATACCTGTCTTTTTGAAAAACGGAATGACCAAATCGTACCTGACCATTGCCAACCACTTGCATTGTTTCAATTACTTTTTTCTTGGTCATCTCATTATTTGGCTTATAACCTAACAACACATAATACTCTCTCCTTTTATTATCTTTTACCCTAATCAATTCGTAATAAATAGCCCCGTACCATTTTTTAGGGCTAAGTGAAGAACGTTCGGGTGATCGAATATCATTGGTATTATCCTGCAATGAAGATACTTTGATCCCATTATCGGTTTTAACAATCACAGCGCCGTAAAAGTTGTTAGACGCATTGGGTAGCGGTAGGTTCCAGGTACATACCTTCACACTTGCGTCTTCCGAGATCAAGCTAGAAATCCGTTTTAAGCCCTTGAAGTCATTGGCAAAATATTCGGGATTGCTCCAAAGTATATTCATCCTATCCACAATTTCTTCATTCAGGGCCAAACGCTCCCGGGTTGTATTGAGTTTTAAAATTTCTTCGAATATACACAAGGTTGCCACATCCCTGAATTCCATAAATGTTTTACCGTTTGTTACAAACGAGAATGTTAAGGGATAAAAAGTCATTCCCTTTTCTACTAACCTGGACAGGCTTAACTTTAGTTCCCCATTACCTTTTTTTGCGTTAAGGACGATCTCATCGTGATAACCATGTATCACTTTTTTATGCCCTGTTTCACCATGCAACACAAACCAATCAATACGGTATATCATCCCTTCCACATAGGTATTGAAATAAAGTATCTCATATTTTGAATCGCTGGATTTCGTATACTTGATGTAAGATGAGTCGTTTATATCGATAGATGAAGAATAATAAGTCAGAAAATCCTTAAACTCTTTTGCAAACTCTGCCAACTGATATTTTTTTTCGTTAATATCTGTTTTGTCCGAGATAGATTTAGCCCGCTCATTATATGGTTGAAAGCTTTTCTGCCCATAAGTATTAGACGAAAAGAGAAACAACAAAAAAAACACCCCTCTAAATATGTACATTTATATATATTTTAATATTTTTGTCAGACAAACATGATCCGACATTTAGTCCGATCCAGAAAATTAGAATTAAACACAATTACAAATTCCGTTCGAAAATATGAAGATTTGGGAAAAAATAAAAAAACAAAAACCGCACCGAATAATTTTGGGAGTGATGATCGGTGCAGCCCTAGGGTATGCTTATTATTATTTTATAGGATGTAACTCAGGTACGTGTGCCATCACCTCTAACCCTGTCAACAGTGTGTTATATGGCAGTTTTGCCGGATTGGTTATTAGTTTTCGGTAATCAGACCAACCGGGAACTGTTGTCCCGCTTACAATTAATTGTTTATAGTGGCGGGATGTCGCGCTGTTCCAACCGCCGGCCGTGTACTGCGGACTGAAGATTTCAAACCGGAACTATTCCCAATTAAGGATTACTTTGCCACTGTTCCCGGTTTCCATTATATCAAATCCTTTTTGAAAATCATCAACCTGATATCGATGGGAAATCATGGGTTCCAGATTTATACCTGAAAGTAACATTTGTTCCATTTGGTACCACGTTTCAAACATTTCCCTTCCATATATACCCTTCAACGTAAGTCCTTTAAAAATAACCTTGCTCCAATCGATTTGTGTATGTGAAGGTTGGATACCCAGTAATGATATTTTACCTGAATTATACATATTATCCAACATGGAGTTAAACGCAGTGGGATTACCCGAACACTCCAAACCGATATCAAAACCTTTCATATTTAACTCCTTCACCACATCCTTTAGGTTTTCGTTGATGGGGTTTACCACACGGGTAGCCCCCATTTTCCTTGCCAGTTCCGCCCTGTATGCGTTAGTTTCGGTAGCAACAACATATCTTGCACCCGCAAATTTAGCGATAGCCACGCACATGCTTCCAATCAATCCACTACCTGTAACAATTACGTCCTCGCCAATAATGGGAAAACTCAGTGTGGTATGCGTTGCGTTCCCGAAAGGATCCATTATGGAAGCTATTTCATCGGATATTTTTGGGTGCACCTTCATTACGTTATAAGCCGGAACCTTTACAAATTCGGCAAATGCCCCATCCGTGTTAACCCCAATTCCTATTGTGTTTTCGCATATATGCTGACGTCCTCTCCTGCAATTCCGACAATGCCCGCAAGCAATATGACCCTCTCCCGTAACCCGGTCACCTTCCTTAAACTCATTTACTTCTGATCCTACTTTAGCGACGTACCCAACATATTCATGACCGATGGTCATGGGCGTATGGATGGTTCTTTGCGCCCATTCGTCCCAGAGGTAAATATGCAAATCCGTGCCGCAAATGGCCGATTTCACAACCTTAATCAGTACGTCGTTAACCCCAATTTCAGGAACATCAATTTCTTCCAGCCAAATACCTTTTTCAGGTTTTGCCTTAACAAGCGCCTTCATCTTTGCCATCGTATATTTGCTTTTGTAGTCAATAGTAATTTACAGCAGTAAAGGTGGGGATAAGATAGAGACTGTTCAATGACAAATCTCAATGGAAAAACTTTTCTATCGTTTAACGTTGATGAATTGTGGCAGGTATTGAAAAAATACGATAACTACACAATTACCTTAAGCCTATATGCTACCGCCATAAACTTTTACTCCTTCACCTCACCCAACCATTTATAAAATTCAAGTTGCGAACGGTATTCTTCCTTACTTCCTTTTATTTTCCTGATTTTATTATCCATCTCATTATTTAAAACGCGGGCGGAGCAATTGTCTTTCATCTGCATTTCCAATTGGGTCATTATTTCCCGCTTCAGTTTTTTGTCGTAGATAGGGCAGGCAACCTCAATCCGGCGGTCAAGGTTCCGTGTCATCAAATCAGCGGAAGAAATGTACATTTTTTCATCCCCATTATTACAGAAAACAAAAATACGCGAATGTTCCAGGAACCTGTCGATTATCCCGATGGATTCAATGGCATTCTCCGGCTTGTCAAATTCAGAATAAACAGAAAACATACCTCGTACATTCAGGGTAATCTTAACTCCTGCTTTTCGTGCCTTGTATAGCATTTGAATTAACTCAAAATCAACCAGGTTGTTTAGCTTAATGTAAATAAATGACTTTTTTCCCTGACTTGCATTTATTATTTCCCGTTCAATAAAGTTTTCCAGCGAATTCCGCAGGTAAAAGGGAGAAACCAATAAATGGTTAAAGAAGGGTATGTTATAATTTTTATTGAAAAAATCGAACACAGAACCCACTTCATTAGCAATTCCAATATGTTTGGTAAACAACAGGTGATCGGCAAAAATACCTGCCGAATCCTCATTAAAGTTACCCGTCCCCACACACACATAACTGGCCATGCGACTTCTTTCTTTCCGCACTACCTGGCATATTTTGGCATGTACCTTTAATCCCGGTACACCAAATATCACCTTTACCCCTGCATCTTTTAAGGTATTGGCCCATTTAATGTTTGCTTTTTCGTCGAAACGGGCTTGCAATTCCATTACGGCAGTTACCTTTTTACCATTACGGGCAGCGTTTTTAAGGGCTTTCATAACCGCCGAGTTAGATCCCACGCGATAGATGGTAATCTTTATTTCCCGCACCAAGGGGTCGATAGAAGCTTCCCGCAAATAATCGATAAAATGATGAAAGGAATGATATGGATAATGAAGCAGAATATCTTTTTTGGAAATTACCGAAAAAAGCGAGGATTCCGGTTTAATATCCTTATGCGGTATAGCAGGCAAAGAGGGATAGACCATTTTTCTGTTTCCGAATTTAGGGAAGCCGATAAAGTCCTTGAAGTTATGGTATCTACCGCCTTTAATCACCGAGTCGTCCGTTGTATACCGCAGTTTTTTCAACAATACATTCAACATATCCTCGGGCATCATTTCGTCATATACAAAACGCACCGGATGGGCTTCTTTTCGCCGTTCCAGCCCCTTTGAAATCTTTTTTACGTAGCTTTCCGATACATCTTCGTTAATATCCAATTCTGCATCGCGCGTGAGTTTAAAAGTATATGCACTGATTTCGTCAAACTTAAACATGTAAAACATGTCGGACAGCTCATACCTGATCACATCATCCAGAAGCATCACATACTTTTTACCATCGTTGGACGGTAACAAAACAAAGCGATCCAAAACCGAAGGGATCTCCATCAAGGCGTAGTTTACCTTGTTTTGAACCGTGTCTTTTAAATAGACCGCCAAATAAATCCCATCATCTGCCAAATCGGGCAGTGGGCGTCGCTTATTAACAATGATGGGCATCAGGTTACCACGTACTTTTTTGCGAAAATATTTTTTAACAAACTCCCCTTGATCCTCCGTAAGATCGTTCTCATTAATAATATAAATATCTTGCCTGGCCAGGTCGGCAATAATTCTGTCGTAGGCTTCACCAAACATCTTCCCTTGCTTAATCACAATCTTGTGAATCTCTTTCAAGATTTCCTGAGGGGTACCACCTTCAAAAACAGTGCTTTTGTCGAGCTGAACAATCCTTTTAAGTATGGCCACGCGAACACGGAAAAACTCATCCATATTATTGGAATAGATTCCTAAAAACTTTATACGCTCAATTAGCGGAACATTATCGCGAGAAGCTTCCTGTAATACACGTTCGTTAAATGCCAACCAACTAAGTTCTTTACTTCTAAAGTTTTGTACGCTCATACCTAAAATATTTTAACATGGGTTTACCATTGAATACTGACCTCATAGCCGAAAGCCTAAAAATAACAAATATCTGTTGAACCTGCTTGCTGTTCATGGATAAAAAAGATGAACAAATAATTAAACTATCGGTTGTAATACAGATTCCACCGCGGGGAATTAACAAACTAAAATTAAGAAAAAACACATATGAATGCCAGCAGGAAGAGATTAAACTTACATGAAATACTCGAAATAAGACACTTAACCGATTCGACTTTTGTGATTAGGTTTGAAAAGAATGATATGGATTTCACAGCGGGACAGCACGTTTGCGTAGGGCCCCCAAACGGAATACACACACGCGAATATTCTATTTACAGCGCCGAAGATGCTCCTTACATTGAAATTCTGGTAAAGGAGGTTCAGAATGGGCTGATTACGCCGGTATTAAAAAAATTAAAAGTGGGCGACTCGGTGGTGGTGGAGGAACCGGTGGGTTATTTCGGCCTAAACAAAAAAGAAAAATTCGAAAAAAAATATTTGTTCATTGCCACCGGCACGGGCATTTCGCCGTTTCATTGCATGGTTAAATCTTACCCAGGATTAAACTATAAGGTGGTGCATGGGGTAAGATCGGCAGATGAGGGATATGAAAAAGAGGAGTACGAATCCACCAGGTACACACTGTGTTCTTCCAGGGATACCAGTGGCGATTATACGGGTAGGTTAACAAATTATTTGCAAGAATTACAGATTGATAAAGATTCTGAAGTATATTTGTGCGGAAATTGTAATATGATACATGATGCTTATGATATTCTCGAAAACAAGGGAATACCCAATGAGCAGATTCATGCGGAGGTTTATTTTTAAACCTTAGTATTCATCAGGTGACCATTTGTTTGCCGTGATAGCGATAAGTAGGAGAAGTTGAAGTTGAAGATTAATATTTTTTAGGTGTGAAGTACTTTTTAATGACACTGGGGTGTCAAATGAACATGAGTGATTCGGAACGTGTAGCATCGGTTTTAGATGCGGCAGGTTGCGAAAAGGTTGAAACGGAGGAGGAAGCGAACTTCATAGGGATTCTTGCATGTTCGGTCCGCCAAAAGGCTATTGATAAGGTGTACTCCAGAATAGCCAAATGGAACAAGTGGAAGAACAAGAAAAACCTGGTCACTTTTATTTCAGGCTGTATGCTGCCCGACGATAAGGAAAGGTTTTTGAAATTGTTCGACCTTGTTTTTACCATGCCAGAACTGCCTCAACTGCCACGTATGTTGGGCGAATATGGCATTGCCAATCCGCTATCCCTGATAGCGGAACCGCAATCTGCCGTGGACGAAATCAAATTGTTTTGGAAAGTGAAACCCAAGTACGACAGCAATTTCGAAGCTTTCGTTCCTATCCAAAACGGGTGTAACAAGTTTTGTACCTATTGTGCGGTCCCCTATACACGCGGCAGGGAAATATCACGGCCATCGGAAGAAATTCTGGAAGAAGTAAGAATCCTGGCGGAAAAAGGATATAAAACCATCACTTTACTCGGACAGAACGTTAACTCTTACGGGTTAGATAAAAATGGAGATGAGATCGGTTTCCCCGAACTGTTGGAAAAAGTGGGGCAGATGGGAGAAGAGATAGATCACGAATTTTGGGTGTACTTCACCTCGCCGCATCCCAGAGATATGACTACAGATATTTTCCATACCATTGCCAAATACGATTGTTTGGGCAAGCAAATACATTTCCCGTTACAAAGTGGCGATGAAAAGGTTTTGATAAAAATGAACCGCAAACACTCGCTGGCCAAGTACCGCGAGTCGATGGTTGCGCTGCGCGAGATTCTTCCGCAAGCCACGGTGTTTACCGATATCATCGTTGGCTTTACCGATGAATCGGATGTGCAGTTTGAAAACACCCGCAAGGTAATGGAGGAGTTTAAATACAACATGGCCTATATCGCCATGTATTCGCCCCGTCCCGGAGCCGCATCGTACCGTTGGGAAGACAATATTCCATTGGAAGAAAAGAAAAGAAGGTATGCCGTTTTAAGCGAAGAACTTTCGAAACACACCTTTGAATATAACAAGTCACTGATTGGCAAAACCGTAAAAGTGCTGGTCCGCGAACACGACCGCAAAGCGGGTTACTTATCAGGCCATACGGAAGGTAAGTTAGTGATCCGTTTTGAATCGAATGACGAATCTTTGATCGGACAGATCATTGAACTGAAAGTTACCGCAGCTGCCCGTTTCTCGTTGGAAGGGGAATTGTTAGTGCACAGCCTTCAGACGGCAGCTAGCAGTCTGTAGTCCATAGCCGGCAGCTGGAACAATGCGAAAACCCGCCACAATAAACCATTTAAGGATAGGCGGGCCAGTAGACGGTGGTCAGTTCGTCAATGCTTAATCGTCAGCGGTCAATAGCCATTGTTGTGGTTTACATGTAACGTGGCATGCCCTACAAACTAACAGTGTTGTAGGTTAAATTTCTCATTCAGGCAGTAATCAGTATGTTATGGGTTAACAGAACGTACTGATGAAGGATACATTTCGTAATCTGTTATATAAAAAACACAAAGCCCGTTTCAATCACAGAACCGGGCTTTTTTACAACAGTATCAACACAACTAAAATTCTAAGTTATTGCAATTGGGTCTATTACAACTTTATTCAAATTTAAACTTGTATACACCAACCATCCAAAAAGGTTACATTCATACACCAACGGCCATATTTTTGCCATTAACAGGTCATATTCATTGACGAACTTAATACCTACAGGAAAATACGGGTACATCATGGTAAGTCCGCGATCCACTCACTTTTGATATTTTAACCCGGATTATGTATTGGAGGTTCGTCATGAGCATTGCAAGTACAATAAAACAAGGCATTACTGAAACGAGGCATAACATCGTTCTGGTGAGTGGAAGTGATGCAACGAAGTGTCTTGTTTTAAAGTAATTTCAATGTGTAATAGCATTTTTAATACATATTGCGGGTTTAACCTGCCTGAGCAAACTTCGGATAAATAATCCTTTGCCCGTTTCCCCTGTAACAATCTACCAAAGAAGATGTCGTTCTTGACAGGGCCGACACCAACGTTTCTTTTTTATCCCCGACAATTACCTCTTTATTTAAAACATCAAGTAATTGCACCTTGTTTTCCTGATTTAACCCTGCTTCAATATCTCCGGACACATAAAACCTATAAACGACCTCATCGATAAATGGTTTATAGGGTTCCATTACATTCGCCGACAGACCATATACCTCATCCGAATTTTGCCCTTGCAAACCAATGGTTGGTAACAATCCCACGCCCACCAATGAATTTGTGATGGCAGCTTTTAATATGCCGTACCCATAATCCAAATGACTGCGAGTAAGGCTGTGTAAACCGCTCGGTTGGAATTCAGTTCCAAATAAAGTGCTGATATAGGATTGATAGGAAAACTCATTGTCGTTCAATGCATTATCGAACGAAAAACCATTGTGTTTATTCAAACCTGATTTCCCAGTTGAATACAGCATTTCCAACTGATTGTTGTTCCTGCTATCCATGGTCTGCTGCCATAGTTGCTCTCTCAACGGGAGCGAAGCGTTCAGCTGCTGGCGCAACAATTCATTTTGGACTTGATTACCATGCAAGTTCATCAACATGGAAGACGGAAATAAATTCTCGTCGCTGCAGATCACAGGTATATTATTGCGGTTTAAATGTTGTATCGCTTTAAGCGTAATATTAATTTTTGGATTTTCGAGTACCAACAGTGCTATGTCTTCGAAAAAAAACAGTAATTCATTAAAGTCTATCTTGTTATGAACAACCAACTGCCCTTGTCTTACGCAAATATATGCAGCTTCTGTTATAAAAATTATTTCTTGTTTCATGCTATGTTAAATTTGTTCCAGGATAAACATATACATATAAACACCTAACATGTTGGTTTTCTTTTACAAATGGCATTTCTCATACGGCTAACGTAGGTTTTTTTTAGGTGACTGAAAAATCGATCGGCTGGCAATTAGCGGTTATTTGGTCAGCGGTTATTGGTCAGCGGTCAGTGGTAAAAAGTCATCAATTGAAACGAACTGACATCCTGCCACTGATGGTTTAACCCGGATTATGCATTAGAACTTCGTCGTGAACATTGAAAGTGCAATCTTACTAGGTTTTCATCGTTCTGGTGAGTTGAAGTGAAGCAGCGGAGTGTCTTGTTTTGAAACAATTTCAATGTGTAATAGATTTTGTAATGCATATTGCGGGTTTAATGCTTTACGGGATAGCAGTAAATTTTTACACCCCTTACAGGTTTAGAGAACCTGTAAGGGTGTAAATGATGAAATTCACAAAGGCAGTTTAGAATTGCTTTAATTCACTGAATATTAATCGCTAATCATATTCATTGATCTACGCTACGCTCCAATTCAAATTGTATATTAACGTAGGTCTTTGACATGCGTATTAAATCCTACTCTTTTCCCATGTCCATTGTGAAAACATTTGTGTCGCCTCTTGTCCATAGCCGGGAGGCTTTTTTATGCCCAAATGTTTCATGGGCGTTATATAAAATAAATATGGACGAACAAAACATTTAATCTATTGCGACAGAAAACCGCAGACTTTGTCAAAAACCTCGTTAAATGATCTCGATACTTTTTCCGCTATTTTATGATTGTTTGGGAAAGGTGTTTCATGGGTATATGGGTAATCAAAGTCCATCACATCTACTTTTATTTGAATATCGCGGTAGGCTCCGTTTAAAGTATTGATGACTTCAAAAGCCGGAATCACTACATCTTTTTTAAGTGCAATAGCATAAATCTGTTCTTCATGTTCTTTAAACAACGATTCCCTGTACTCTCTCAATCTCTTAAATTCCAACATGGAACGAAACACTTTTCCCTCGTTATGGTCACCGTTCAGGCAGTGGTTTAAATACGCATCCTTTATTAAAAACTTGTCGAAGTGCTCCACCAGGTACGAATACAAAGCTACGTTGGCCTCGCTATCCAATATATACTTTGATACCGGCGACAAACGATTAAAAACCGGTCCGCTGCAGAACAAACAGAGTCTGGCATTGTCGAAATAACCATTATAGTTGGTCAGTTTAAGTATTTCACCCAGTAATCCCCCGATGGAATAGGCAAAAATATCAAAACTGAAATCGGGATCTATATTACTTATCCTGCCGGACTTAAGCTCTTCTATCAGCTGCATTATGTCGTAATAAGTTTGCAACCCCGAGCAGATAAAACGCTGTGGCAATGATTGCATACGAGCACTTATCGCCGCATTTGAGAGGGTGGAATGAATCACATTGGGAAACTGTTGTTTGCGTTTATTACTCAGTTCATACATCTTTCTTTTCTCACTCCACAACGACGGAGCCCTGTCCATATGAAAAGCCAATGGAAAAAATACCACCCCGCACTTTAACCTGTCGGCAATGGCAGCTCCCCAGGGAAGGTATTTATCCCAACTTTTTTCATTGAATCCGTGGAATAAAAAAACCATCTTTTTTAATTTGTGGGTGCCCCTTGGTTTGAGTAGGTAAAAATTAAATGATTTATTTTCTTCAACACGATCGTCCTTGACGTTGACATCATGGCTGCAATCATCCATCAGGTTATTTTCCTGATCACTCACCTTAAAATATTTATCGTGTATCCGGCAATATCTTACCTCTTCGCCGGGCAACACATAAGCAGAATTGGAACAAAAGGAAAGCCGGGATATTTGATAGTTCTCAAATTCCACTTTACTTTTATTCTGATCAACGACCTCTTTTAGTTTCGAATACAAATCTTTATATAGCATCGTTCATGAATTAAATAGTTGAATCCGCTATTATTTTAAGATTTTCGATTTTGCAGTTAGCATTCTTTGTTGGCAGTACTACAAATCTATAAGTTATTATCGATACCCAGAAAGCTGAAATGTTAAAATGAGGTAAAACTTAAGTTTAATCAACGGGCTTGTTTTCTTTTTTAGAGCTTATACGTCTTTTTCCAGATATCATGTTTTGGGAAAAATTAAAAACACAACGGTAAATTGTATACGTAGTAGCCGAATGCGCGGCACTTTCCTGTCAAACTGTTACGTAGTTTGAGCGACTGTAAATACTGATGCTAAACCCATTGCCTGCCATTGCGTATGTAAAGTTTTATCGATTGGTAGTCTTTTAAACCCGGATTATGTATTGGGGGTTCGTCATGAGCATTGCAAGTACAATAAAACAAGGCATTACCGAAACGAGGCATCACTTGTCCCGATTACTTTCGGGAGCATCGTTCTGGTGAGTTGAAAGTGATGCAACGAAGTGTCTTGTTTTAAAGTAATTTCAATGGGTAATAGAATTTCTAATGCATATTTCGGGTTAAATCAATATGATTCATTTTTAGCCTCCGGCTTTACAAGATGATCTATTGACTTAGTTATTTTAATTAGCAGATCTTTTGGATAGTATGCAAGCCACTTGCTTTATGAATTGTTCCAAAAAGTTCATGCCCTCATCATCGTATGAAAAGATGTTAATCCCTAATTCTGGATTCACTCCCTGAAGTTCAAGAAATTCCATACTCTTATTGATATTCGAAATATTGGCCACAAAAATTACATTTTTTCTACTTTTATTGTGATGAATCTCATTGAGTTCCCAGATAATATTCTCACTTGGACAAGAAATATCGAATATAACCACCTCACTCCTTTTAATAAGACTGGTTACACAAGTCTTCCACATTTCAGAAGAAGCAGAGACCTTAAATAGTTTTCCTGAAGAGGCAAGCCAATTTATATTTCGGGCAACTGTTTTGCATATCTTCTTTTCCATTTTGATAACTGACTCCAATCTACCCAGGTGTAATGAATGGAAATGAAGTAACCACATCTGCGGCAATGCGACTGGCCACCTAATATACCAAGGCTGACTGATTTCAGCATCGGACAGGGTGTATACGTGTCCAAAATATCCGACAGTATCCTGAATGATGCTTTTGAGAGTAACACTTACTTCCGGTGCATGAAAAGGCCGGAGCAGTAATATTCGCGAAGGTCTTTTCCAAAATAAGGCGACCACACCTATCACAGGATACAGTATAATGGGATAACTCAATGATAAAAGGATGCTAAATAAAGTAAAAACACGTTCAATAAAATTGCCAAAAGTATCAGTAATTTTCATAAACAACAAGCTAACTAGCGCATCACTAAGAACATACAAGGAAAGCATAATAATCAGTACTTCAAACCCAAGAACCATGCTGCTCATACCTTTTCTAAAACTTGCATGTTTTAAGAATTTCCTGATCAAGGTATTGGATGTGTTAATCTTGTAAAATTCTATTGCATATGATTTTAACCACCTTCGTACAGACGGTTTCGTAAGAATCCAATATTGAAATAATGCAGGAACGCATAAAACAAAGCCAAACCATAGATAATTAAATTCTTTATCACGTGGATAATAATAAAAGAAAGCCAAACCAGTGAACAACTGAAACATATTAATGAAGTACGAAGCAGTGCTGGTACCTCTTTTTCTAATTAACATAGCAACTGCTGTAGACCCAATCAAACATCCCACTATAAAAAATAGGATTTGGGTGCCAATTGAACCTGCGATCATTCCATAGAGTTCCGGGTCGGCATTGCCGTTAATTAAATCCTTAATCAAAGATGTCGTCCAGGTGTCAAGGATAATTCTGTCACTTTCTGATTCTGTGATGGTGATGGTGAGACTTGACCAAATCAACGAACTTGCCATGGCCAAGTAAAAAACAACTCCTGGTATCAGCCATTTTGGAAAAGATGGTTTGGGGCAAGTGTATGTTGGCATTGCGTGCATAGTCATAACAAACATCAATAAATATTTTCTGCTTTAGCATTTTCTTAGCGGCAATTATCTTCAATCATAATTTATCATTTTTTTTCTTTTTAATTGTCCTTACTAAGCGCTCCACGCGGAATTTTCTTTACTTATTAATTTACCATACGATAGACAAAAGACTTAAATGACTATTCGTCATCATTATATAGTACAGGTTCAGTTATATAACGGAATTTTTCATGTTTTAAAGTTTCAGAAGAAATCATTCGCCATATTCAACTATTACATTATTGTATCCCAATGCTACCGGCTAGCGAGTACGTTACCCTATAAACAGCCTTCCGCTCTTAGCGGCCTGGCCACTTGTATGCGTGGTGCGGGATTTACTGCACTCCATCGTCAATTTACACCGATACTTAATTAATAACATTTCGTTTATAACTTGCAATTTGCCGCATTACATAAAACACTTTATTAGGCAAAATTCATAAAGCTTTTGTGTAAATCACGGCTGCACATTCACATGGATTGCCGCATTCAGGGCATAAATAGCCGTTTTTCTTGCTGCCATCAGTCCAAAAGTTTGTTATCTCCTCATAAAGTTTAAAATCATATAATTTCATTAACCCTCCTATATTTATCCCCTGTTTATTCTTCCATGCCAAACAGTAGACTGATTCTATGTTTTTATTTTCGAATAAACATAGAGAATCCCTCATCAGTGCAGAACCAATTCCTTTGTCCTGGATGCCGGATTTCACAGCAATCGTTTTCAATACCGCCATTTTTGAAGATATTTTTGAATACTTGGGTAGTTTATTAATTCCTAAATCTTTAATAACATCCTCTGTTTCGGATATATAAGAGTAACAAAAACCCATGAGACCATTGGCAGGGGATTCCGCTACCCTAAAAATTGTATTATCCGATGTAATTTTATCTTTAAACGTTTCGTCAAGATAGTCTTTACCAAGTTCCGCATCGGATATTTCAAGTATTCGAGCTAAGTCCTTACTTACTGCATCCCTTAACCGAAAATCATTGATACCAGGTTCAAATGCATACCTTCCGGATGTAATTTCCTGATATACTGAGTCAAATCCTGACCATAGCCCTTCCATATGTTTCCTATTATTTATGAAAAGAAAAAGTTTCCAATTCCATTAGTATGGGGTCTTCAGCATAATACACACCGTGAACATGTCCACCTGATGCAACTTCACCATCCAAAAAAAACTTCCGATTTTCAGACTGCTCATATTCTTAATTATTGCCAGTAGTTTTTATGTTTTCCTCAAATGTCCATTCTAAATCTGTTATAAAATCATGTTTTCGAAAATTACAATCAGACACCCTGCAATGCTTACATAAATCAGTTTTACATGCGTCTGTATGAATTGTAAAATCAATACTATGCTGATAATTTTCAGATATGATTGACATTATTGATTCACTTTGTTTGTGTGCTTCCAAAATATTCATATACCATGGTAGAGTTATATCACAATCAATGTGCAATGAGTCCCCATATTTCAACAGTTTTAGATTATGTATATTTATCCAGCATTCTGATTTATTCTTGGATAAAAGTCCGATTAGTTCTTTCAATATTTTAATATCTGCTTGATCCATTAAATTTGAGGTTGTTTCCTTCAATATTTTATAGCCAGTAAATATTATGATAGAACCAAAAAGCAACGCAATAACACTGTCCAGCCACGCGATTTTTGTTATTAAAAGTAAACTTAAGCCCACTACCAACCCAATTGTTGAATACGTATCGGATTGCAAGTGTTTACCTCCAGCAACCAGAGCTATTGAATTGTGCTTTCTTCCCGTTTTTATACTATAAAAACCGAGTATGTAATTCATGATACCGGCTACTGCTATAATCATTATTCCAACATCTAATTGTTGTATTTCAACTGGACTAAATAACCGTTTTATCGCTTCAAAAATAATTATTAATCCTGCCAAAATAATAAGAGATCCTTCAACCGAAGCAGATATAGATTCAACTTTCCCATGTCCAAAGGGATGGTTTGCATCTTTTGGCTTTAACGAAACTCCAATGCTGTACAAACTAATAAAACCAGTAAGTACATTAACAGTACTTTCTAATGCATCGGTTAATATACCGACTGAATTTGTAAGAAAATATGCTGCTATTTTTCCAACAAAGAGAACTACGGAAATAATTACAATCCTTTTTTGAACTGTGAATTTTATAGCAGGGTTTGAGGATTCCATAATTTCATTTTAAACCTAATTATTTTGTCCGAAATATTCAGCCAATTTACCAATAATTGCTCTGATTTTGAAGTAAGTTTAGCGTTTGAGTGAATTAATAAATAAGATTTTAAAGGCATCTTATTATCTTGAATTTCTTCCATACATTCTTTCGTTAGCGAGATTTGCTTGCCTATTGAATATTCACCCCATTTTGAGAAGTTTAAATGTTCACGTCACTCTTTTACATGGTTATTCAACATCCAAGAAACAGATGCTATGTTTGAATACCATGGATATTTCGTTTGATTGGGATGACAGTCATAACAAGAATTATTCAGGATATTTTTAATTTCCTTGGGGGCAGTTGTCAAATTTAAAAAGTCATTACTTACAATACTTTCAGCATTATTAGTATTAATCCTTATGAATTGGATTAATACTATAATAGTCGGAATTAAAATTATTAGTTTCTTTTTCGCAGTTGTGATGTCTATGTTTAAATTACAGGCAACGTCAGTCTGTCTAAAAACTATTTATATTGTCATTATTTTTGTTAAATATAGATAGTTTGATAGTGTATTGGAAATAATGTGTAGTGGGTATTTATTTGAATCCATGTGCTTACATGAGGACTTTTACCCGTTTTTAGGGCCCAAAAAGACGATAAAAAAAGTGAATGCATCTCCCATTTGCTCCAGAAGCACAACGGCCCTGGTTATAGCAAGATCGGGATTTCGAAACCGTTTTCCGCTCCAGATACCGTAAGTTTATTTAGTTGTAACACATTCATTTTGGAGCAATATGCCCACATTTACCATAGCCAATATTGTGGTTTCGTACTTTTTAATCGTTCTCCTTTGTTCCACTTACTATTCGTGAAACAATTCCTTTTTGGTCTGTAAATTCCGCTATTAATATCCCTGCCAAATGAATAACAACAAACGCTACCAAGTAATAAATACCAAGGATATGGATTTCTTCCATTGGTTTCTTTAGTTCTTTTGGTCCCCATTCTATAATAAGTCCAGTTGAAAGAGAAATGATAACACAGACATAAAAAATGAGGTACGTCCATTTCTTAAATTTTTCCTTTAAGGATAAATCTTTGGTCAAAGGATTTTGGAACTTCATATGTCCTAATGCAGGAAGTGTGAAACGAATACTAAATAGTCCAACTAGTACATAACCAATATAAAAATGCCAATCCCACATTGGTTGTCTTATCTTTTTTGCTAAAACTATGAGCTGTTCCTGAGATAACATCTGGTCGGTAGTATTCAGGTAGTCCTGTATTATAGCTGCAACATTAAACTTGTTCAGCCACGTCAATCGTAGAAATATCGTTAATAACAATAGCAGAAATGATATCGCTATGGCCCAATGAATTATTCGATATATTTTAGGATACTTTGTTTTTTTCATAATGTTTGTTTTTTGTATGAAGCAGTAGAATAGAGCCTGGTAACTTACCCTAATTAATACCACTAAAAGTAACAATAATAAGTAAACTATCAGCGCCCCCTGCATCAAACCGCACGTGAAGTATTCCCTCATATACTTACACTGAAGTTTCAGCATAGGCGCTACGGCTTACCGATAGAGTTCTCTATTTGCTTTTCACATGAATCTACCCGGCACATGTAAAGTTCATTAGCTGAATGAACCACTTGTGATTTCTCTTCATATTTGAACCCGGATTATGTATTGGAGGTTCGTCATGAGCATTGCAAGTACAATAAACCAAGGCATTACTGAAACGAGGCATCACTTGTCCCGATTACTTTCAGGAGCACCGTTCTGATGAGTTGAAGTGATGCAACGAAGTGTCTTGTATAAAAGTAATTTCAATGTGTAATAGAATTTCTAATGCATATTGCGGGTTGAACAAACATATAGCGACATTTAGAATCAACTACTTAATTATTTCAGCCAAATAGGACAAAGCCAGCACGGATAGTATCAATTCCATATTCGCATCTCTAAAGATTTGGCGGTGGTCGATAGTCCCACTTAACTCCCAAGAAATAACTAACTGTATATACCCTATACCAGTGCATTGTGTGCCGTTTAACCATAAATATTATTCCATTAAAGTAACCTCTGCTTCAACAAAATCCCCTTCAATGTGATAATCAAAATCAATTCCCAATGATTTAAGCATTAATTTGAAGTGCCCCCACAAACATTTTTCAAACTCATCAATTGTTACCCCAACCATATATCCTTTCGTAAAATATGAGATATAAGGTCTGTTGGTTTTATACTTAACTGTTGACGGAGATTCCGAAATAATTTCAAATGTTCCATCCGGATAGCTAGTAATTAAAAAATTTGCTAAGTTAATAATGGGCTCAAGTCCTTTACCTTTTATTGAGTTCAAGGTATTAACATGTGTATCAGCAACAAATTTCATAAAATCATCCGTAGTTCTTCCTGCACTTTTTGCATATGCTATTCCAGTGCATATATAAAAGTCTGTTCTCCAAACTGCGTTTCTCGCAGCTTTTTCGATTGGGGCTTTCATTAGATTAAATCTGCTGGAATCGTCTTCTTGTGCAATAACAACATTTACATTTAATAACAGCATTAATGTCAGAATAGTAAAAAGGTGATTTTTCATGTCTATTACATTTTGAAAGGTTATTGAATAAGAAAGTAGCATCTAGCATTCCTGAGACATAAAAAACACAAAAAAAACGATTAAAATACCTGGCAGGTATCTAAACCGGGTTGTCGTTCAACCTGGAATAATCGCTGGGTCTTGCAGACCGCTCGATATTCCTATTTATTGTGCCGTCGTACTTTGTACTTTTAAGTATCTAATTTTTCAATTTCATAACTCATATACTCTCTGTATAATTTTGAAATGGATTTAATTTCTCCAAGTATGGTTAGAACATCATTAGTCATTAAAGTTGTAGAACCATTAGGAGTAAAAGTTTTATTATTTCTTTCAACTAAGGCAACTAAAACATCCTTGGGAAGCTGAATTTCTTTTAATTGACGACCAATCATTACCTCTTGTGGTGTTCCCTTTAATAGTTTTATGCTCACAAAACGCTCATTTTGCAACATATATTCCTTAATTTCTCTATGGCTATTCATATTTAGTATCGCTTTCACAAGGTGTTCTCTTTCTAAAATATCGAGGAGTCGGGATAACATACGTAGCTGTTGTTTAGGATTTTCGTCGGAATTAATTAAAAAAACACAGATGTGTATTGGCGTTTTTAATTCATTGTCTTTAAATAGCATTGTGCAATCAATAGCAGTATTGGAAACAATTATTTGCATCGAAGGGTGCAAAACACTCTTGAACTTAGCATGAAAAACCAAAACACCGGGTAAGGTTATTACTGACTCTTCGGGCAATGAATGGGTAAATTTATGTGTAACTTCTTCTTTACATGTCTCTAATTTCGCACAAAAATTATCGGAAACATTACTTAATATTTCCTCAAAATCGGTAGCTTCTTTTAATATTTTTATCTTCGACTTAATAACAGTTTCATCAAAAGGGTCACCTTCACGAAGGCCTTTTTCTTTTAATATCGTCATTAACTCATTTTCCAATTCGTCGTATTGATATTTACCCAATAGTGCAAACCAGTGAAATATTGCTCCTTCTCGTTTTACTTTTCCGCGGGAGTGAAAATGATACCAAAGTAGCCCCACTACAACTACACCAGTGGTAAAAAGAATTGGCATCCACCCTAAATAAATAATGAGTATAATCGAAATAACAATCCCAATAATTTGCATAAAAGGATAAAGGGGAGACAAATATCCCGGGTCGTATGATTCTATTTTACTATTTCGGAAAACAATAACAGAGAAATTGATGAAAATGAAAATAAGCAGCTGGAAGGTGCTTGCCAGTTTTACAATTCCTTCTTCAGACAATATTAGGATGAATAAGATAATTAAAGCTGTTGTAAGCAATATAGCTAATATTGGAGTTCCTTTCCCCCCAATCCTTGACAAAACAGCAGGAAGCAATTTATCACGCCCCATTGCAAAGGGATAGCGTGATGCTGATAAAAGTCCTGCATTTCCTGTTGAAGCAAACGCGGCAAGAGCAGCAATTGACATCAACCATACTCCTGCATGATCGGGCAACCATTTAAAAATTTGTTTAGCAGCAGTAGCTGCCGGAGCCATATCATTGGCAAATGAGGTTGGCTCAATAACGGCAACCATAATAAAAACACCCAAACCATAAATTAGTCCTGTAACAACTAAAGACAATATCATTCCCAAGGGGATATTTCTTTCAGGATTTTTAACCTCCTCTGCAACACTTGCAATTTGGGTTAATCCCAGATATGAAACAAAAACAAAACCTATTGTTGTGAACATACCCCCAATCCCATTTGAAAAGAATGGGGTAAACTGGGAACCAAATGATTGATTTTTTATGGATTCTATTGTGAATATGGAAAAAAGTCCGTCGGCAATAAAAGTAATTAAGATAACTAAAAGAAATATTACAAATATTTTTTGGAAGGCAGAAGTTTTTTTTGCGCCTACTAAATTTAAAACCATAAAGAAAAGCGTGGCAATTATGGCAACTGTTTTTGTTGGGATATCCCAGAAAACAGCAGCATATGCACCGATACCGATGATTGCAAAAGCTGTTTTTAACATTAAAGCAAAATATGTACCTAAGCCACCAATTGTTCCCATTATTGGGCCTAAACTTCTGTCCAGAAAGAAATACGCTCCTCCTGAGCGAGGTAAGGCAGTAGAAACTTCGGCAATGCTAAACATGGCCGGCAATATTAATATGCCAGCAAGTAAATAAGCCAAAAATACGGATGGTCCTGTGTAATGCGCAGCAATGCCTGGTAGCAAAAAGAACCCGGAACTGAACATTGCCCCGGTGCTAATGGCAAAAACATCGAACAATCCTAAATCTTTTTTTAGTTTATTTCTCATGGTCAAAAAATTGAGACTTTTATTTTAATCATTAGTTCTTTAAAAGATAAGGATAAATTACATTTTTGAAAGGTGCTCGATTAAAATTTTATGTATCCTTTCTCTTCTCTGGTTTCTTTTCAAAAATCCGGTTTTATTAATTTTCATTTCGTTCCATAGTTGCAAGGTCTTGTTGTATGCGGCCTACAACAGACAAGTATATGAAACGTTTGGCATTTCAATAAGATTTCCCATCAACCATTCCAATGTTTGTTAAATGCAATATACTTAAAATTAGCACTATCCGCCAAATGTTTTATCTACAGTGTTGAACAAAACCCACACGAGTTAACTATGCAATATGGCAATTAATCACCCTTCTTTGCTTGCCGTATAACAATAATTATTTATCGCATAAAAAATTACTGTTATGAGAATGAAAACATCACTTACAATTTTGGAAAAGGCCATTGCCATGTGCCTGTATTTAAAAAGGTTTTACAGAAACCTGAAACCCAGGTTGAACTGCGCGGCAAAAGCAAGAGTACCTTGCAAAATTATGGCAGAAGGTTAGCGCTGTTTGTGATTCATTTTAAGGCCTTGCCCGAATTGAAACGGGACACGAAACTACCGGTGATCCTTAACCGGTCCGGACTCAAAGCGTTTTTCCGCACCCCTTTGCTTTTGAAACAGCGCACCGTTCTGACACGCATTTATTCGGCCGGGCTGCACGGAAAGGAAGTCATAAATTCAAAATTGGAGATATGGATTTTGAACGGCAGACCATCCATATCCGACAGAGCAAGTATAAAAAAGACCGGATTGTGCCACTCTCCCCGACTATGGCCATTAGGTTAAAATACCTGGCAGGTATCTAAACCGGGTTGTAGTTCAACCTGGAATAATCGCGGGGTCTTGCAGACCTCTCCTATTCCTATTTATCGGCGCCTGGCTATTTTTTCCAAACAGGACTCTCATTTCTACTGTTCGTATTGGTTAATTGAATTCGTTCTTTTGTGCTAATATTTATTTTCCAAATATTGTAAATCCCTTTACTACCTGCTGTATAAACAAGCCATTGTCCATCTGCTGACCAATCTGGTGAATAGCATTCAATACTATCATAGGTCAGGTTGAGCAAATTAGTTCCATCGGAATTCATTATAAATAAGTCCCAGTTATTATCATTGATTCCATAAAAAGCAATTTGTTTTCCGTTGGGTGAAAATTTGGCTCCAGAATCGTAACCAATTTTGTTAGTTAGTCTTTTGACATTTTCGCCATTGACATCCATTATATGTATTTCACCATTGGCAGCGTGAGAAGTGTCTGCTGAATCGCGCAATTGTCTGGTGAATAAAATTTTCTGACCATCATTAGACCAACTAGGACTTTCTTCGTAAAATTTATTTCTTGTTAATTGCCTAATATTCGAGCCGTCTTTGTTCATAAGATAAATGTTCCTGGAAAGAGAATCCCTTTCACTCATAAATACAATTGTTTCTCCAACAGGCGATAATTCAGGAAGTACATCTGTTGTAGGATGATTTGTTAGTCGCTTTAATTCAGTTCCATCAGAATTAATTGTATATATTTCTGCATTACCATCTCTTTTTGAATAGAAATAAAGATTTTGCCCATCACCTGACCAAGAAGGACTAAAGTCAAGAGAATCATTTTTTGTAATATTTCGCACATTATCTCCATTTATATCCATTATATATATTTCAGAGTTGCCATCTCTATTAGTTACAAATGCAATTTCTTGTTCAGATGATTGTTCTTCATTATTTGGTTTTTCTTTTTTAGTCTCATTGCAAGAGATAAAAATTAAAAGGAATATCAAAAATTTAAATGTGTTCATAATTTTGTATTGCTTGCTGCCAATATTATTAATAAGGGTGTGGCTAATTTGAAAAGCCAAACTGCCAAAATCCCACCTAGCCGAAGCTAAGGTTTTGGTTATAAATTTATTCTTTTAACCAGCCGAAGCAAAAGCTTCGGTGAACTTATTTAAAGAGAAAAACTCCCAAATTTATGCGACCAGCCCATGCCCTTTATTTATTGGGCATAGTTTTTTCAATTTCCCTTCTATATTAATCTCCATTAAAGTGTTTCTCCATGTCTATTTGAAAAAAAACAGGAGCAAATTTCTTTTTTTTCTTATTCAGGGAAGCGTCCAAATTTATTTATTGCTTCCAACGATTCATCCCAACTTGCTTTATTTGAGATAAAAATATGTGCATTAGGTCGTTTTTCCAATGTAGTATCTAAACATCCTGCTGGTACTACTAAAAGTTTACCGTCCATTTGCAAATTGGGCAGGGCTGAACCACAATTAATACAAAAAGCTTTCACATGATTACTTTTATGTGGTTGAAATATTTTAATTTCAGTTTCCGTTTTTATCCATTCTAGTTTAGCTGTTGTGGAAAACAAATTTGCAGCATGAGCAGACCCTGTGTCTTTCCTACAATATCTGCAATGGCATAAATAAAAACTGTCAAAGTCACCTTTAACTTTAAATTTTATTCCTTTGCATAAACATGAACCCAAGTATTCCATTTGATAAATCACTTTTTTAAATAATGAATTTGGTTATAATCCATTTCACAGTATTTCCTGTTTTTTTTTCGTTTACACTTTCCAATTTTTTCCTTAAGAAACGCGCGTCTTTCTGTTTATATTAGGCATTAGAGTAGAGCCTGATGGCTTACTCTAATAAATTACTATAAAAGTAATAGTTATATGCAAACTATCAGCACCCCCTTCTTCAAACCGTATCCCGATGTTCGTGGACAGGCTGTGAAGTCTTCCCTCATATGCTTACGCTGTAGCTTCAGCATAGGCGCTAGGGCTTACCGATAGAGTTCTTCTTTTGCTTTTCATGTACATCCTCCCAGTACATGTACAGTTCATTTGCTATTAGAACCACACGTGACTTCTCCTTATATTTGAACAAACAGTGAATTGCTTTAATTCGTAGAATATTATCTTCTATAGGTATTCATTGATTTACGCTAAAGCTCCAATTCAATTTGTATATTTAATGCGGTCTTTGACATGTGATTTTAATTTTCTTCTTCATCCTTTTCGGTTGTGAATTGCTTTCAATTTGTATATTTAATGCGGTCTTTGACATGGTGCCGATTATAGAACTAAATAAACCCATTGTGAATTGCTTTCAATTTGTATATTTAATGCGGTCTTTGACATGTACCGTCGGAGAATAAAGTCCATAGGTTGAGTTGTGAATTGCTTTCAATTTGTATATTTAATGCGGTCTTTGACATGTCGGCAAACATAGGCATAACAACAGGTATAGTTGTGAATTGCTTTCAATTTGTATATTTAATGCGGTCTTTGACATGTAATACATTTGAATACACCGATGTGCCAGAGTTGTGAATTGCTTTCAATTTGTATATTTAATGCGGTCTTTGACATGCATATCCAAAAAACGTCAAATCATATGTAGTTGTGAATTGCTTTCAATTTGTATATTTAATGCGGTCTTTGACATGTTTATATTTTTATTTCCCCCTGGCATCCTTGTTGTGAATTGCTTTCAATTTGTATATTTAATGCGGTCTTTGACATGCAGCAATTTAATGGGGGTTCTGAACAAAGTGTTGTGAATTGCTTTCAATTTGTATATTTAATGCGGTCTTTGACATGTTCCTCCCGGATTAAAACAGGCGATCATAAGTTGTGAATTGCTTTCAATTTGTATATTTAATGCGGTCTTTGACATGCGGGCTTTTGCTGTTTTCTCGCAGCAACCAGTTGTGAATTGCTTTCAATTTGTATATTTAATGCGGTCTTTGACATGAACTCAGGGGGGCAATCAGCCCCCCTATGCGTTGTGAATTGCTTTCAATTTGTATATTTAATGCGGTCTTTGACATGTGGCTCAAAGGATTACCCGAGCTTGAGTATGTTGTGAATTGCTTTCAATTTGTATATTTAATGCGGTCTTTGACATGGCATCCTAAGAAATTCCAATCCAAAACTTGGTTGTGAATTGCTTTCAATTTGTATATTTAATGCGGTCTTTGACATGATTCCCATAGGTCATCATTAGCGACACCATGTTGTGAATTGCTTTCAATTTGTATATTTAATGCGGTCTTTGACATGATAGATATGATATTAATAGGTATTGACAGGGTTGTGAATTGCTTTCAATTTGTATATTTAATGCGGTCTTTGACATGTAACAGTGAGGAATATGAAGACAACACCTCGTTGTGAATTGCTTTCAATTTGTATATTTAATGCGGTCTTTGACATGTTATTATATTGTCAGAATCGTCAGGATCTGGTTGTGAATTGCTTTCAATTTGTATATTTAATGCGGTCTTTGACATGTATGACAAACTATTTTAATTTGTTTGTTATGTTGTGAATTGCTTTCAATTTGTATATTTAATGCGGTCTTTGACATGATTTTACCTTTCCCCCCTTTTTTTCTGCTTGTTGTGAATTGCTTTCAATTTGTATATTTAATGCGGTCTTTGACATGAAAGTTGGTTGAATTAAATGTAAATATGTCGTTGTGAATTGCTTTCAATTTGTATATTTAATGCGGTCTTTGACATGTTAAGCTGATAATGCCAATTTGCACGATGCGTTGTGAATTGCTTTCAATTTGTATATTTAATGCGGTCTTTGACATGCGCTTTAGATTTGTAAAGTTTCGTAAAGCGGTTGTGAATTGCTTTCAATTTGTATATTTAATGCGGTCTTTGACATGTTCTATTCTTTATTAAATCGTTCCAATGCGGTTGTGAATTGCTTTCAATTTGTATATTTAATGCGGTCTTTGACATGTGTAACAGGTGCATCCGATGACCAGCATGTGTTGTGAATTGCTTTCAATTTGTATATTTAATGCGGTCTTTGACATGCGGACTAGCATAGTCAGGAATGAATGAACCGTTGTGAATTGCTTTCAATTTGTATATTTAATGCGGTCTTTGACATGTGACAAATTCAGAACTTTTCACAGCAGCTCGTTGTGAATTGCTTTCAATTTGTATATTTAATGCGGTCTTTGACATGAGGTACCTACTTTTTACAAGTTCAGATTGTGTTGTGAATTGCTTTCAATTTGTATATTTAATGCGGTCTTTGACATGCTATTATTACAGCTTGCTTGGGCTTATGTAGTTGTGAATTGCTTTCAATTTGTATATTTAATGCGGTCTTTGACATGGTATTGGCCGCAACATTAAAGTTCACAAACAGTTAACAAAGACCTTAGAAAATAAAAACCAGAACTAAACGGATCTGGTTTTTATTTTTAAACACCTATTTTAATTTCTACCTATAACTAGAAAAGCTGAAGTTGTTGAACTATTTCCGGTTTTTCTTTTGGTTTTTTGCTATAAAACAACTCCATCATCCCAAATTGTTTATCGGTAATTTTTAAAACACCAATATGTCCGTACTCGGGCAACATACTTTTTACCCTTTTTATATGCACATCGGCATTTTCGCGACTGGGGCAATTGCGCATATATATCGAAAACTGAAACATGGCAAAACCATCCTGCAATAGTTCTTTTCGGAACTTTGCTGCAGCCTTTCGCTGCTTTTTAGTTTCTACCGGAATATCAAATAGAACAAGTACCCACATATTTCTGTATTGATTGATGGCTTCGAACGACATAATTGTATTTACATTATATTTCAGAACTTAAGCATTGGCAAAATATTTAAAGCTGCGCTTATAAATTCATAAACTTATATTAAGCCATAAACTCCGGATAAATAATTTTACGCCTCTCTCCCTTGTAGCACTCAAACAATGAATTGGTTGTACGGCTCAAACCTACCATCAGCGGACTCTTTTGCTTGTCGAACAGTACATCCATACTGGCAATGCTTAATAATTTGGCCTTATGTTCGCGGGTTATTTCTATATCCTTAATCTCGCCTTTTTTCCACATACCGTACACCAGCTCATCACAGAACGGACGATAAGGCTCCATAATATCATCGGCCAAACAATAGGCATTGTATTTATTTCTGTGAAATATGCCCAATGTTGGCAACAAACCACTACCAACCAGTGCACGTGCCACAATGGACCGAAGTATGGCATAACAATAGTTTAAATGCGCATTAGGAGCTTCTCCAAAGCGGTTACGGGTAAAATCATCTTCTTCGAACAATATTTTCCAATACACCGATGCGGCTCTCCCTTCAATATTGTCGGGGTCGCCGCTTTGAATTTGCGGGACCAAGGCCTTTAGCCTTTTGTTATCAATAGCAAAGCGTTGAAAGAGAGCTGCCTGATTTTCAACCTTAGCCTTTACTGTTTGTTGCCAGAGGTTTTTCTTTAAGGGTTCACTGGCTTCAACCTGATACCGAAAACGTTCACTTTGCAGGGTATTGCCTTCGAGTGGCAACATAAGCCCGGTGGGCAAATGTTTGCTATCGCAACTAATAATGGCCGTATTTCGTTCGAGCAAAGCAGACATCAATGCATGGGTTAATGTAATTTGCGGATTGTCGAGCAATACTACCCCTATATCTTCAATCGGAATAGAACCAAGTTCGTTATTTGTTTTTGGTTCGTGAACTTTTAACTGTAGGTTATTTTTATGCAAATAGGCAGGGTTCCCAAAATAAAGTGTCCGTTTAATCATAGTTCCATATTTAAGGTTCTATAAATCAATACGCACAACAAACAACCAGGCTTTAATATGTTGATACATAAAACATTTTAGTTGACTAACGAATTACAACATTAGATAAACAAATGTTCGAACTTATTCGATGATTAGATTTTTTATCACATCTAAATCAACATCCCGGGCATGATATCGCAAATAATTATCACTATGACCAAACCAAGTTACCACCTCTTCTTTTTTAAGTTTTGATGGCTTGTTTTTCAACATTCGTTCGTAACTGCTCCAGGGATAATATCTAAAGTCATCGCATATGCCATGCTTCTGTGGGTTAATATGTATATAATGAACCAGATTAGCCAGCTGCTGTGTTGTTTTTACTTCCAAACGTTTAAAAGGCTTTTGAAACAAACTACCGGTACGTTTTTGCTGAATATTAATAGCCTGCGAATAGGCTGCAAAAAAATTTTTAAAAGCATTACTAACCGGATTCATATTTGTAGCTGTTTGGCTATGATAGCGAAACAGCTTAGTTCGTACCAACAAATGAAAATGATTTGGCAATAAACAAAAAGCATACGTTTCTAATACATCGTCCATTTTTTCGGCATACAAACGGAGAAAATATTCGTAGTTGCCATTATTATAAAACAAGTTTTCACGATTATTACCCCGATTCCATATATGATAAAACTTTTCTTCCTGTATCGGTATACGAAAGTTACGTGGAGGCATGATTTTGTTTTTTAATGTTCGCTTATTATATTTTTAATTTTTAGCGGTTTCGCCAGTTTTGGCGAAACCGCTAAGTATATAATTATTCACCTACTTGAACTATTTTTCCTAAATGGTTGGTTACAGAAATGATTTGACCTAAACGGTTTACTTGTAACTTCCAACACTTTTCTTTTACCATAACTCCTTCAATATTCTTTTCCATTTTATTCAAAGCCGAGAACTCATTTTTATTCCAAATTGAACTTGAAACTTCCGATTTTACAAAAAAACATTGGTTACCACTACTACTTATCATTTTATAAATCCGTCTTACCTGCTCCACATTTAAATTGTTAAAACTTATAATAATGGGATTTTCCATTTCCTCATCAGTAGGTATATAAACCAAGTCATTAGGCGAAAGCGAAAATAAAAACATACCTTTTTCTTTATTTATTGGAACAAGCGTTCTTTCCTCTTTAGGTAAGTGAGCAACTTGCTTTTGATGTTCAATAACAACATTTAACGGTATTGTTTCATATTCTCTTTTCTGTTTTTCTTCATTCCAATAAATAGCAAAAAACAAGTTTGTTCCTTTTGCAGCTTCTACAAATTTTAAACTTTTTGAACCATTATAGCCAACTTTAAACTTATTTCCTTCTTCAAAAATTCTTACTTTATATATAGGTTGATGAGGAACTCCATTGTTTAATTCTACTATATTTTTATTTAACTCTTCTAAGCCATCCTGACCAAATGCTTTTGCAAAATCCTCTTTACCTTTTTCATCCTTGAAATTCAGCAAATGTTTTTCAAGTATATTTTTAATACCCGTATCGGTGACACTTTCAAGTTGTTTACGCGTAAACTTTTCTGTTAACAAAGTACGAGTAGCCGCAGCATTTTGAGTATAACTATAAACTCTTAATTGCGAAACATTTTTTCCATCTACTTTATATGGGTGTTTTTTAAAATGTTTAGCAATCTCTTTTTCGTTCATGCCTGCAGCAAACAATCCTTGAACCAACTTTTTCAACTTCTTATCCACAAGATTTTTCCAATCTTTTAATCCATTGGTAAAAGATACTTGTTTTGTAACTCTAACATGTACAGCTCCACTCACAGTTTCTTTATGCAACGGCTTTCGTATAGCCCAATTATCTCCCTTAGTTTGTAAAACCAATTGCTTTTTTAACTTACCATCACTTTGTTTAACCCACTGCAAGGTTTTGTTGTTGGTTTTATTAATGACACGAGTATTTTGTTTAAAACTCACTACGGTACTTTCCAAAGCATTCAAGGCATCAACCGGAAACCTATTCCATGGCATTAACATTGTTTTTTTGTAGTCTCCTTTATCGTTCCGCACCAACAAGCTATCACGCAAGGCATAATTTTCATTTTCTGCATTTAAAGCGTTTAAATAATGAATATGCTTACGGGTAGTACAGGCTATCACCAATGCATCCATGGCATGGTGTCTATGGTCGATACGTTTTTTACTGAAACCTTTCTTCAATTCATCTGGCACATCGCACCTAAACGCATTGATGGAACTATCAAAATATCCAAAATTGTTAGTTCCAGTCAACTCATTTAAACGTTTAAAGCGAGGAGCCACCAGTTCATTCCATTTATCATTTAAGCCCCAGTCTTGTTTTAGTTTATTTGTAATAGAACCTGTTACTGGAACAACATTTGGAGATATAGTATCGATTTCATCGCCATCTTTAACAATATTGTTTAACAAAGACTTTACTAATTTGCTGATATATCTGCTGTCATTCATTTGGCGCTGGATAAATCCCTCCGGGATATCTTCGCTCATCAACTTCTGAAGTTTAATCCGGTTATTTTTAAAATAACGACTACAGTGAGCTTCATATTCACCTATCGAAAAAAGTCTTACACTTCTCCCTGCCGATAATTCAACAATCTCGCCCCCATTTGTTTTCAAAAACTCATACGCTGTTTTGTTACTTTTTAAATGGTTCACTTCACTTTCACAAATCACCTTATTGCTCAGCGAGTCATCAAAATATCGCGCTTGAGGAATAATATGTTCAATTTGATAATCTGTAGTAAACAATTTACTTAAAGGAATCATCTGCCCCGTATAAGGCGAAACATATCCCTGCTCCAACCAAAGCTTATAACGTTTGATATCTGAATTCGATGGTGAATTATTTTTCCGAATTTTGGCAACATCATCTTCGCTCATTTGAGAATAATCCGCATCGGGATTGTTGACAATACCTTCTTCGTATATTTTTAGGATTTCTTGCTGACTTGGAGAATATGCTTTAACATCGCCTTCAACATTGCCATCATTCATTAATTCCTTAAGCACTTCACGAATTCGAATGTTGGTATTTTCATTTTCGATACTTCTGGCCGATATACTTTTACGTTTATCTGCCGGATTCTTCATATCTCGACCCAGTTCTACATGAATCTCATCAAAGAATTTATTTTCTCCTTTGCCATACACCGTCCAAATATCTCTTACAACCCGTAAAGTTTCCGTTACTACTTGCTCTACTATTGGATTTCTTAAACTATGTTGCTTAAACTCATTCAAGTATTTATCAATATCGTTTGGCGTATTCCACTTTGCACCATCGCTACTCTCCGCATGTCTATTATAAACAACATAACACGCTAACCAAAGCGGCATACCTTTAAAATCACCAACATTATTTAAATATTTAGTTTTTTCTCTCACTCTATCCTTAATCCCCCCATCAAACTCTCCATCAATAATTTTGTTAATCCTTTCTAAAGTTGTTTTTTGAATCTGATTTTTATCCCAATATTTCCCTAAACGCATAAGCGGCAACAATTTACTTAATGCCTTTTGTGAGTAAGAACCATAGTCATTACTAAACGGCGGAAACTTAACAAAACTCTTAACAAATGACTCTATATCAAATCCATATTCCTTCGCAAAAGTGCCTAATGCAGCTTCAAACTCTGTTTTATCTTTAACGGAATATACAATGTGCCATAAATGTTGCTCTGTTTTATTGTCAAAATAAAAATCTTTTACAACATCATTCACCTTAGACAATCGCGAAGCAAATTCCGATCTGGTTTCGTTACCCGGGTATCTTTTATCTTCTACATAATTCCATCTATAAAGCCCCTTCTCTGTTTTTGGGATAAGTTTCTTCTTTACAAAGTGGTCAATTAAATTCTTTTGCTCAATTTCTTTCTTTGTATTGAAAAAATCAAACAATTCAACCCAATCCTCCTCCCCACTAATAAATTTGTTGGTTACATCAACATCGCTCTTGGCTTCTTTTCTATAAACCTTGAGGTTGCTTAAAAACTGCCACAAACGAAATTCCTGAAATAATGGATGCGATTTTGGAATAGCTCTAATTCCCTCTTTTATCAATACTTCTTTTTCAATCTCCTCTCCACCATATATTTTCTCTTTTATAACTTTTTTGAAAGTACGAGATTCATATGAGCATGCCGCAATAGTAGACTTTTTACTTTTTAAAGGTCGCTGGTAAAAGATAATGTCATCTAAAAACAGATAAAGAAAATCTTTATCGCTAATGTTAATCCGATGGGCTTCATTATTCGGATATAACTCTTTTATACACGATTTATATAACTCCCTATCCTTTAACTCTTCATGCAGGCTGCATTGTTTCGCAAGAATAGCTTTTAGTTCTTTTTTATAAAACTTACGTTCTATTGTACGAACCAGCTTTCCTCGTATTTTTTGTGTTGGCTCACTTAAAAGAGTTTCATAAATATATTGCCCTACTGTTTTTTCCGAGTTATCTATGTCCTTTTCTGTTTTTTGCTTAATCGCAATCCAGTCTTTTTCTGAATCTACAGCTCTAAAGCTACGTTTTACCTCCCCATCTTTATCCAACTTTGGAGAACCATCATTATCTAATTGGGTGGTAACAATAAATTCTTTTGTTTTCCCTACCCAATAATCTAAAGGATCTTTACTTTGACGCCTATAAACCCAACCATTTTCAAGCACTACATTATACCAAATACCTTTTGCATTTTTATCATCAGTTGCTTCTACTCTATCCACTATTAAAGCAAAGAACTCCTCCTTTTTAGTATCATCATTTTCTTCATCTTCCCCTCTTAACTGATAGTACCCCCGCTTTTGATTAAAGTTAAGTAGTATCCAAGCCAACTCTTCTTTTGTAATTTTTTCGGTCAGTGCCTTTTTACGTAAATAATAGAGTGTCCAATCATATGGAATCTTAATATCTTGCCCTGCTTCATTAAATTCCTTAACCATCTCGTTAAAACTTTCTTTAAAAATAAATTCAAAGTCTGTTTTACCTTTTTCTTCATTCCAAACCGGTAAATAATTTAATTTAACTTCTTTTTCTCCGTTCTTAGCTTCTTTAAACTGTCCTTTGCTATTTTCAAAATCAATCGCTTCGCAATAATGTTTTGGCAAAAAGTCCAAAATATTTAATACCCTGTGCAAACGTTCTCTCCTTAAATTATCTCTTTGATATAAACGTCGCACTCCTCTATAATGTGTTCTATCTGCTGTTTGAGAATGACTTTGTCCTTTCCCAAAATTATCCAATACATCTTGACTCATTGGGATTATCCGACTTCCCAATCCCAATATTTCACCTTCTTTATTTTCAAAATCTTGCTTAATCATGGCCCAACCAATGCTGTTGGTTCCCAAATCCAGCCCTAATATTTTCTTCATAATTTCGTTTAGTTATACTTGTCTATAAATCCACCACTTACAACACCTGCCTTACATCATTAAAAAAACACACGTGTTTCTAAAAAAAAAGACGTGTGTTTTTCACAAAAACGTAGTGTGTTTTTTGGTAAAACCTCATTACGTTTTTTTTGAGCGCTAAAAACTTACTTTTCAAGATTGCTTTTCATACTCCAAAGTCTTGAGCATGCTCTTTAGGTTTTTACCGGGCGTAAATACCGTTTTTGCGCTTTTAATGGAGCGCGAAGTAACATCTTCGGCAGTTTCTTCGCCGTTACTACTTACACTAATGCGTAAACTACCCAAATCGCCCAAACGAACAATTTGACCATCTTCCAGTGCATCTTGCATAGTTTCAACCATAGCATACAACACGGCTCTAATATCTGCTCCATTAACTGTACTGGTTTGTTCAATACGTTTGGTAAGTTTGGTTAAGGTCATCTCACCATTGGTAGTAGCACTGGCATAAAACTTTTTAATACCGCCACCTGCCACGCCAGGTTGGCCTTTTTCAACAACTTTAATCTTAATTGACATGAGGTTATTGTTTTAGTTAAATAAAATAAACGTTAATAAAGTTAAAATATTTAATTAACAAAACAAATAATGAAATCAACTAGTATCAATTAAAAATTTTGTAAATATCCTTGCTTGCGTGCTATTTATTGCTAAATTTGCTTTCATACAATATTGAAGCAATTCACAATAAGGATTATTCCGTTGTGAAAACATTCAAAGCGGCACTGGCATTTGTTAGTGTCGTTTTTTGTTACCTTAGCTTTTCCCTCCATTCCTTTTAAAGCACGATCACATCATTGGCGAAACGCATGCTAGCATAATAACAAATAGTACCATTGGAGGTAGTTAGCTAGTTTTACATTGATTTTAGAACGCAGACTGTTCGCTAACCCAACCTTACCTAAAGTGTGTGCATCAATTCCTTTACCCCTGCCTTAGAAGGCGCGGGGCCCATCAGATCCGGTAACAAATGATATAAAATAGATTAATTTATAGTTTCTACCTTTTCCAAAGTTCAGAACCTTGTCGGTGCGACCGGGGCCTGTGTACAATAGATATCTTATACAGAAATATAGAAAGAATCCATTCCCTAAAACACAAACTTCACCCCGCCAAAAACATTAAAAGGCGATCCCTGATAGTAATACCTTGGCAGACTGTTACCAAAAGCATTAACATTGATAATTACCATGGAAGCATTACGCGTATCAAAAAGGTTATCCGCGCCCAGATAAAAATAGGCCTTTGGCTTCATCAAATGAATATCCAGCCATACTTTAATGTTAGATTTACGTTAAGTGAAGTAAGGTTTGGAGTTGGCATCGATCAGGTATGGACTGCCTTGGAAATGATGATTAGATTATTATAAAACGTTGCCGGCTCCCTGCCACTTCACCTGTGAGGTTAACATCAGGAATACCAGGAATGTGCTTGCCATGACAATCTGTTCCGTCATCCACAAAATCATCGAACTTGTTTGCGGAAGTTAAATAGGTAAAACATAAGTTTAACCCGCAATATGCATTAGAAAATCTATTACACATTGAAATTGTTTCAAAACAAGACACTCCGCTGCTTCAATTCAACTCACCATAACGATGAAAACCTAGTAAGATTGCACTTTCAATGTTCACGACAAAGTTCTAAAGCATAATCCGGGTTTAATGAACGGTATTGATTCGTTTTAAGGGTTTATTACCCTTTTCCCAGATCCTGAACCAAAGCAAAAAAACAGGTTGTTCTACGCTGGCTAACAATCATTAATTTAGCCTATATTTAGCCCGAGTCATCAAGAGGCAGCATATACGGCTAACTCCCCAATAGTAATTTAAGACTTCTTAATATTTTTTTTTGGAATAAAGGTTATACATTTGACGGTATACATAAACTAGCAACCATGGCAATAAAAGTAGCAATCCGGCACAACACCTACTATAAGTACGACAGACTAGTATCAGCCTCCCCGCACGTAATCCGGTTAAGACCGGCGCCGCATTCACGCACGCGCATTCATTCCTACTCATTAAATATTTCACCCAAAGAACATTTTATCAATTGGCAGCAGGATGCTTTTGGCAATTACCTGGCACGTGTGGTCTTTAAAGATAAACTCAAGGAATTAAAAGTGGAAGTTGAAGTGATTGCAGAAATGACTGTGGTCAACCCCTTTGATTTTTTCGTGGAAGAATATGCGCAAACGTTTCCTTTTGCGTACCAGAAAGTAGAAAAAAAAGAGCTGACGCCATATTTCGAGATCGTTGAAAGCGGGCCATTATTGATGAAATGGCTCAAAAAAATTAAGAATATCAAAAACGATAAAATTGTTGAGTTCTTAAGGGATGTCAATCAAATGCTATATGACGATCTGGATTATACCATTCGATTGGAAACCGGCGTATACACTTGCGAAGAGACTTTGGAAAAGAAGAAAGGCTCGTGCAGGGATTTTGCCTGGCTAATGGTTCAAATCATGCGGCACCTGGGCATTGCTTCCCGCTTTGTATCAGGTTATCTGGTACAGTTAAAGTCAGATGAAAAATCAATAGACGGTCCTTCCGGCCCCGAGGAAGATTTTACAGACTTGCATGCCTGGTGCGAGGTTTATATTCCGGGAGCGGGATGGATTGGACTGGATGCCACCTCAGGTTTATTTGCGGGCGAAGAGCATATTCCATTATGTTGCACGCCCGACTACGGAAGTGCTTCACCAATAACCGGGGCTACGGATAAATGCGAAGTGGAGTTCAGCTTTGTTAACGATGTAAAAAGAATCCACGAAGACCCTCGCGTCACCAAACCCTTTTCCGATCAGCAATGGATTAACATTATGGCGCTTGGCGATCAGGTGGAAAGGGAATTCGAAGAGGGCGACGTACGGCTTACCATGGGCGGGGAACCTACCTTTGTGTCTATGGACGACATGGAGTCTCCGCAATGGAACACCGATGCCGACGGAAAAGAAAAAAGAGAGCTGGCCTACCAACTGCTTCACAAGCTAAGCGAAAAAATAGGCTACGGTACCCTGCATCAATACGGTCAGGGCAAATGGTATCCGGGCGAACCTACTCCGCGCTGGCAAATGTCGCTTTACTGGAGAAAAGACGATAAACCCATCTGGAAAAACAAAAAATTGTTTGCGGATGTGAGCCAAAAACACCATTACACCAATGCAGACGTAGAAAACTTCATAAAAGTACTGGCCACTAAGCTTGGCGTAGAAAAAAACAATGCCATGCCCGCCTACGAAGATGCGTTTTATTATTTATGGGAAGAAAGAAACCTACCCAAAAACATTGACCCGCTTAACATTAACCTCAACGACTCCCTGGAAAGAAGATCCATGATGGAACAACTGGACAGGGGTTTAAACAAAGCGGTAGCTTTTGTATTACCCCTGGAATGGGCTTACCAAAAGAAAAACTGGATCAGCTGTGCATGGGAATTTAATGGCCGTAAATTACTTTTAATACCCGGCAACTCGCAAGTGGGTCATCGCTTGCCGCTAAATTCCCTTCCCTATATGGCGGAAGCCAGAAGACAAAAGCCCTATGAGCGCAGCCCCTTTGAAGAGGTAGATGAACTACCCGACTATCATCAGTTAGTGGACCAAAGATCGAAGGAAGAAGCAGACTACAGCATTCCCGACGAACTTTTGTACCCGCCTAAAATAAAGCACAACGCGGAGGAAGAGGAAGAAAACCTTCTAGAAAAGTTCATGCCTTTTAGCACCAAAAAAGAAAAAAAGGACGATTATGAACCCCTGTACGATACATTTACCATCCGTAAAGCCCTGGTGACCGAATTAAGAGATGGAAGGCTGCACATCTTTATCCCACCAACCGATCTTATCGAGCATTATTTAGACCTGTTGGCCGCCATTGAATTAACGGCCGAAGAGTTAAAAATGAAGGTGGTGATTGAAGGTTACAACCCGCCATACGACAATCGTATTGATAAATTGATGGTAACACCAGATCCGGGCGTAATTGAAGTAAACATCAATCCTTCAAAAAACTGGAACGAGCTGGTAAGCAACTACAACATGCTTTTTGAATGCGCCAGGGAGTGCAGGCTAGGTGCTGAAAAATTTATGCTAGACGGCAAGCATACGGGTACCGGCGGAGGAAACCACATTACGCTGGGAGGAATAAAACCGGCTGATTCACCTTTGCTCAGAAGGCCTGATATATTAAGAAGCTTTATTACTTTTTGGCAACACCACCCGGGATTATCTTATTTGTTTTCAACCTCTTTCGTGGGTCCCACAAGCCAGGCGCCAAGGGTCGACGAAGGACGTCAGGAAATGTTGTACGAGCTGGAGATTGCTTTCGACCAGATACCAAACCCCGGCGAAAAAGAAATACCTTTTTACCTGATTGACCGAACCTTAAGAAATCTCTTGATCGACTTAACAGGCAATACCCATAGAGCAGAGTTTTGTATCGACAAACTCTACTCACCGGATTCTATGTCCGGAAGATTGGGTATTTTGGAATTAAGAGCCTTTGATATGCCACCCAATAAGCAAATGTGCCTGATGCAGTTATTGCTTATCAGAACTTTATTCGCATGGTTTTGGAAAAAACCCTACAAGGGCAAACTGGTACGCTGGGGTACAGCATTACACGATAAGTTTTTGACCCACCATTTTGTGAAGGAAGATTTGAAAGATGTGGTCAGCCAGCTCAATGATGCAGGATACCATTTCGATATAGAGTGGCTGGAACCTTTCTTTGAATTCCGCTTCGCGCATATCGGTCGTATTAATTACGAACACATCGAACTTTCTTTGAGATCGGGCATTGAACCCTGGAATGTGCTTGGAGAGGAAATGTCAAGCTCGGGAACCGCACGTTTTGTGGATTCGTCGGTAGAACGGGTAGAGATAAAAGTGGAGGGCTTAAACGACGAGAGACATAAAGTGTTATGTAATCAGATGCAAGTGCCATTGGTAAAAACAGGTAAAGCCGGCGAATACGTGGCCTCCATACGATACCGGGCCTGGCAACCCCCTTCGGCGCTGCACCCGAATTTGGGTGTGGACACTCCTCTGGTATTCGATATTTTTGATACCTGGACAGGAAAAGCGGTTGCAGGATGTACCTACCATGTATATCATCCGGGCGGCAGAGCCTACGAAACCTTCCCGGTAAACAGCTACGATGCCGAAGGACGAAGGGTATCGCGTTTTTACGAAGGCAATCACACACAGGGAATGTACCAACCCGAGTATCCTGATTTTAACATGTATAAAAACACCAGCCATACCCCCGGTAAAATTTCTTTTATTCAGGGAGACATTCAACGGTATATTACACCGGGTACAACAGATAATGTGAGCACGGTAGCTTTTGTGCCAACCAATATCGAATCCGATCCGGAATACCCTTGCACTTTTGACATCAGAAAACAAAAACTCAAAAAATTAAAATAACGCCTGGCGGGTGCTATTTTAATTTGAAGCATTTTTATCCGAGATCTGTCATTGGGAATCTTTAAAATTCCTAATGACAGCAGGCTTCTGCCGTAACGGGGAATCCCGGTGTATACAATCTCACATTGCGGTATGTAACCCGGGTTGTTACAGTTACGTAATGAGCATTTAAACCCGGATTATGTATGGGGGTTCGTCATGCGCATTGCAAGTACAATAAAACCGGACGCTGCAGAAACAAGGCATAACTTGTCCCGATTATTTTCGGAAGCACTGCTCCGGTGAGTTGAAGCAAGTTAGGAAACGCCGTGTTATGAAGTAATTTGTTGGCGTAACAGGATTCCTAATGCATAGGACGGGTGTAAGCAGTGTAAGCCTTAGGGCATTGAATGAATGCCAATTTTGGGTTTATTCTAACGCTCAATAAAAAACCCCGGGTAATCATCCGGGGTCTGTTACAAGTTATCCTATTCAATCACCCTGCAAGGGCAACAGAACATTCGTATACTATATTTTTTTTGTCGTTTCTCGTTGGTGTCTGTTTCCTTTTATAATACCCATTACAACTTGCCGGCCTTAATCCTCAAAATGAATAAACGGCGGCAATGCATTGGCTGCATCCACTAACTTTTGATTCCATTCGGTTGATGTATCCTTTAACTCCTGCTCTGTCTTGCGAAACTCCATCAATTCTTTTGATCCATTTTTATACAGTATAAAATCAACCGGAAAATCCACATCGCTGGCATTTTTATAAGTCGCATCAAACGACAAATAAGCCACTTTTATGGCCATGTCAAAGGTTATTTCTTCGTGCAAAAGCCTTCTTAAAATAGGTTTGCCAAAACCGGTATTCCCGATAATCACATAGGGAGATTCATCCGATACTTCCACCCAATTCCCCTCTGGAAGTATCAAAAACAAAGATGCCTTTTTATCATTTTCACACTGCCCGCCCACGATAAAATGAGCATCAAACATAAAGTTGCTGGCAGTTAAATCTTTCAAATCCTGATGCCGGACTTTTTTAACCGTTTCACCCAATAGGTCTGCTGCTTTATATAATTTATCCGGATATTGATGGTCCAATTTATCCTCAAAAAAATTCTTTACCTTATCCCGGATAGAGCGCAACCCGGATGACATAACAAAAAAAGAATTCCTTCCGTCCTGATAAGTCAATACCTTTTTCGAAGTTGAGATTCCCAAACCACTGCTTATGCGTGTATCTGACAGGGCTATTACGCCTGTTTTACTTTTAATTCCAATACAAAAAGTCATTTTACTGATTAATTACGGTTACTTTATGGGTGTGCTTTTGTTCCCCAACGGTTTGAATAATCCCTTTAATCGGGCTACAATCATTATAATCTGTTCCGTGTGCAATTTTAATATAATGATGATTAACAAGCAAATTATTAGTGGGGTCAAACCCAATCCATCCCACATGGGGGATAAACGCTTCGGCCCAGGCATGTGTTTGGCTGGTTCCGATATGTGAAAATCCCGGGTTCATATATCCACTAACGTATCTGCAAGGTATGCCAAATTGCCGGGCTATGGAAATAAAAATATGGGTATAATCCTGGCACACGCCTTTTTCCAGGCAAAAGGCTTCCAGAGCCGCAGTCTTTGTGGTGGTAACATCCACGGTATATTGCATGGCGCCATTCACTTTTTGATTCAGCTCCCGCAAAAAATTCAACACCCCCATTTCATTCTTAAATGAAATAAAACCCTCTGCCACTTCTTTGGGAATATCAGTAAGGGGCGTTGGCCGCAAAAATAAAAAATGCTCAAGCTTAAAGGCATCGGAGGAAAGTCTTTGCAACTCTTCCTGCGGAGGCCAGGGAATAAAATTAAAGGGATTTTGATGCTTCACTTTCACCTTTACATCCAGATGAAAACTAAAAGCATCGATGGGTTCTTGCCGGGTATATTGCAACACATTAAACCCAAAGCTATTTTTAGCAAAGTATTCTGTACTTTTTAGGCTACACTTAATATCCAGTTCCGAAATATTTTGATTTACGTAAACAGCGGGGATTGCTAAAATTTGAAAAAACGATTTTGTGACCGGATTTTCATATTTATTTTCTATAGAATATGAAATACTAAATTCCATTGTTATTTAATACGAGAGATATTTCTTTTCAAAATCTTGACTTATTTCAAACAAGGTTTCCTTGGTATAGTTTAATAATTTATAGATATCATCTTTAAACTCATCAATAGTAAAATAATTATATTGCGCATTCAGCTTATTGATTTTATATTCAATGGAACCCTCCTCAATATATTTCGATTCGGATATGTGCGAAAGATAAGCAGCTATTCTGTTTATGCTGTATTGTAACGACCTTGGATTGTGCTCGTTAAGCATTAAAAACTCAAGAACCTCGTGTTTATTTGGGATAGAACGATAATATTTGCGGTTCATATCAAAGGATTCCGTACAACGTAAAAGCGTTGTCCACTCAAAGCTCAATTTGGTAACCGGGTATCCCAACTCCTTAATTTTATACACGTCGTGCAGTTTGGAATTGATAATCCTCACCATTTGCAACGAACGCTCAATATGCATGGCACATGATATCAGCGACCATGTTTCGTCATGTAATATGGAGCCATATATTTTACCCCTCACTACCGAAGTTTGCTCCAGTATTTTTTGCATGACATCATACAAACCCGCGGTTAAATAGTTTTCCACCGGGTAAGTATTAAAATAATGATAATGTGTATTAATAGACTCCCAAATCTCGCTTGAAATTTCGTTTCGCGCACCCCTGGCATTTTCGCGTGCCAGGGTAATAATGCTAAACAACGAATTGCTGTTCTCCTTGTCGAAACCGATTTTATACAGCACCTCCCTTTCATCGCAATCATCCATATCAAATATACCCACCATATACAAAATGGATTCCAACACAAACTTTCTGCTGTCCATTTCCTCTATTGGCGCATCAATGGATGAAAAATACAATTCTTTCACATATCGGGCAATATGTTCGGCTCTTTCCACATATCTGCCCATCCAGTACAAATTACCTGCTACTCTTGATAACATTACATTCATAAACCCTTATTTTATAACCCAAGTATCTTTTGAACCTCCTCCTTGCGAAGAATTCACAATCAAATTACCTCTTTTAAGCGCAACACGCGTTAAACCTCCCGGCAATATATAATTTTCATCATCACCCATTAAACAAAACGTCCTTAAGTCCACATGCCGGGGTTCAAATTTTTGTTCCTCCTCGATGTAAGTAGCATGGGTTGACAAACTCATAATGGGCTGCGCAATATATTTTCGAGGATCTGATTTTATCTGTTTTTTTACTTGTTCTATTTCTTCTTTGGTTAGTTTATTCCCGATGCTGATACCGTACCCTCCCGATTCGTCCACCGGCTTCACCACCAGTTTGTCCACATTCTCCAATACATATTTCAAATCGTCCTGATTTCCGCAGTGATAGGTTTTTACGTTATTTAAAATAGGTTCTTCGTTTAAGTAGTACTTGATGATGTCCGGCACATAATGGTAAACAGCCTTATCGTCCGAAACACCGGTTCCCGGAGCGTTTGCCAGGTTCACGTTTCCCTTTCGGTAGGCACTCATAAGTCCCGGAACGCCCAGCATAGAATCTTCCTTGAAACATAAAGGATCAATAAATTCATCATCCACCCTACGATATATAACATCAACCTTTATGGGACCATGAATGGTTTTCATATACACAAAATCCCTCTCCACAAATAAATCTCTCCCTTCCACCAACTGAACCCCCATGGTCTGTGCCAAATAAGTATGTTCGTAGTAAGCTGAGTTGTACATCCCCGGAGTAACGATAACCACGGTTGGAACATCAACCCCAGCCGGTTTAACCGTCTTTAATACCTCGAGCAATCTTTCAGGATACTCATAAACAGGTTTCGTTTTCAGTTTGTCAAACATCTCAAAGAGTGATTTCCGCAAGGCCAGGCGGTTGGAGAGCACATAACTTACACCCGAAGGGCAGCGAAGGTTGTCTTCAAGCACGTAATATTGACCGTCGTTATGTTTTATAATATCTGTTCCGGCTACATGGGTATAGATTTTTCCCGGAGGCTCAAAACCCACCATTTCCTTTAAATAATGCTTGGAAGAGAAAATTAGGTCTTGCGGCACTACTTTGTCCTTGAGTATTTTTTGCTCGTTATAAATATCATAAAGAAACAGATTTAAGGCCTTGTTGCGTTGGAATATACCTTTTTCGAGCATATCCCACTCCTTCCCCGGAATGATGCGCGGAAATAAATCAAAGGGAAAGATTCTTTCGTCAGGCTTTTTATCTTCAAAATAGACCGAAAAGGTAATTCCCTGGTTAAAAAAAGCTTCTTTAACCTCTTTATTTATCCGATCAAAATCGGGCAAAGAGTATTCGTTAAATCGTTTATATAGATCGCTGTATTGTTCGTTAGGCAATCCATCTTTTGTAAATACTTCATCCAAAATATGATCGTTAATTTCATATGAAGAAAGCAGCCCTGATTTCAATTCTTTCATACACTTTTGGTATTTGGCGAATACATCAAAAATTTCTTTACTAATAACGCAATATAAGAAAATTAATGTGCTCCATATTTTTATTAATGCTTTTTTTGTTTTTTTTTAACAATAACCACCGGCTCAGCTGACACCAAAAGCTCATTTAGGTACTTTTATTTCACACACCCCATCATACATTAGTAAACATAGCCAATTAAACCATTTTTTTTATTCAGTTGAAGCAAAATAACACAGCTACAAAAATAAAATGGCGGTGTAAAATATATGTTTAACCGGGAATATGTATTGGAGGTACGTCATGAGCATTTAAACTCCATACAACAAGGCGTTGCTGAAACGAGGCATAACTTGTCACGAATACCTTCGGGAGCACCGCTCTGGGGAGTTGAAGCAACTTAGCGAAAGGCCTTGTTCTGAAGTAGTTTAATAGCGTAACAGGATTTCTAAGGCATAGGGCGGGTTTAACGGCAGGTTCCATAAAACACACTAAAATATGGTTCCACTGTTCCAAGGTTTGAACCTTTACAAAAGGTTTATCCTTTCTAATTGATTTGTATAATCAACTATACCTGTTTTATTGGTTGGTATTAGAAACATAGCACAATAAGGCCTTAGTACCGAAGGAAAATATTCCTATACGCCCGTTTCGGGGGCGTTTGTCTATTGTGATAATTAATCACCCGATGACTTTGAGTAATTGGGCAGGGGGTGCGGGATACAAACAGTTATTCCTTTTTTCTTTTCCTCAATTCCTTACAAGCACTAAAACGTTTTCAACAAATTCCATAAATGATAATTGCATTTTCTGCAACTAACCTTTAAGAAGTGATTAAAAGAAGTACTTTCCAATAAATTTTCATTTAACCCATTGCTCTTAGTGCCATATTCTGCACCTTCAAAACATTGTTTTCACCTGCCCCTCATCGTAACTTTACGATACCAAAACAACAGATATGAAAACTTCACTTTATATAATCGTTATGCTTTTTCTAGCTTCCATTACGTATTGCCAGGAAAAAAGCGCAGATTCAACATTGGTATATATTGAGACTACCGATGGCAATGAATTCTTCGGGCAGATAATAGAGGAAGATTCTCTTCTTTTAAAATTCAGTTCTGACAAGTTAGGACTAATCACTATTCAAAAAAAAGAGATCAAATCAAGAAGATCAGTAAATATCCAACGGATAAAAGATGGCAAATACTGGTTTGAAAACCGTCAATCATCGCGCTATTTCTGGGCCCCTAACGGTTATGGATTAAAAAAGGGCGAAGGGTATTATCAAAATATTTATATTTTCTGGAATCAATTCTCCATTGGAATAACAGATCAATTCTCGCTCGGGGTAACCATAATACCGTTTTTCTTGTTCAATGGCGCCCCTACACCCGTTATGCTGGCACCTAAGCTATCTTTTCCAATTGTAGAGGAAAAGTTCAATATTGGAGCCGGGGCATTGATAGGCACTATATTGGGTGAAGACGCTGATTCATATGGGCTGGTTTATGGTACTTCAACCTTTGGTTCGCGCGACAATAATTTATCCATTGCCCTATCTTATGGTTATACGGGTAGCCATTGGGCCAAATCTCCTGTTGTAAATATTAGTGCTTTAGCCAGAACCTCAAATAGAGGATATTTTATAACCGAAAACTATCTTTTCCCCGGAGGAAGTGGTTGTTTATCGTTAGGAGGAAGATGGATATGGAAAAAGGCTTCGTTGGATTATATGTTTGCCATGCCTATTAATACCGGAAGTGATTCATTCGTTGCCTTTCCAATTATAGGATTTGTTATCCCATTTGGAGGTTAAAATATATACTGTTTTAAAGGTTCACATTAATTCCGCCGAACACATTAAATGGTAAACCCGGGTAATAATAACGAGGCAAGTTGCTTCCAAAGGCCTGGGCATTGATGACCACCATGGAGGCATAATGGGTATCAAAGATATTATCTGCTCCCAGGTAAATATTGGCTTTTAGCTTCTTCAAATGAATATCCAGCGATACTTTAATGTTGGTTTTATGGTAAGCGGCATATTGTTTTGTGTTGGCATCGTTGAGGTATTGACTTCCCTGATATTGATGATTCAGGTGATAATGAAAACCTCGCCAGCTGCCTGCCAGTTCACCTGTGAAATTAGCATCGGGAATACCGGGAAGGTGATTGCCCCGGAAATCTGTTCCGTCATCCACGAAATCCTCGAACTGGTTTGCAGAAGCGAAAAAGGAAAGACTTAAGTTTAACGAACCGGCTTGCTCAGTATTCATCACGGCCCACCCCAGCGACGATTCCAGCCCTTGATGCGAAGTCTCCCCGGCATTCTTGCCATAAAACTGATCTTCCACATCACGCTCGGTGACCAACAGGTTATTCATCTTCATATAATAAGCCGTAACTTCCGCTTTCATTCGCCTAGAGGCATCTTGCCACCTGAAGCCCAGCTCGTAATTCATCCCTTCCTCCGGTCTTATGTCGGGATTAAACGAACCATCCGGCCATTGTGCCTCCTCCATGGAAGGTGCCGAAAAACCATGCCCTATGGCAGCAAAAGCATGGATACGTTCACTGATCTGATAATTCAGTCCCAGCCTTGGCGAAAACACGGGATCGTAATCGTGGCGACGGGTTTTACCGCTTTCCTCGGTACGATAACCGGTCTGGTTATAATTGAAGGCTACCTGGGCCACTAACCTTGGTACTGGATTCATTTCCATCAAAGCGAAAATATTATAATGATACCGCCTGTGTTCCGCGTCCGAAAGGGGCTGGCCGGTATTGTCCCCCCGGACCGAAAACAATGAAACACTGTTATGTTCGCGCATCATTTCCGTTCCCAACTGCCCTTTAAACCATGAATGTCCAAATTTCAGTTTTTCACGGAATCCAATAGCGTTCCTTTCTTCATCCAGCCGGTTAAACGGGCGAAGCTCCTCCAAGGAAGATATTTTCCCGAACAAAGTAAACGAATTCACCCATTTGTTTCCCAGCGGGGATAACACGCCCAAGCTCATCAAATGCCTTGGACTCTCTTCAAAACCACCAATATCGTTCCACGAGTCGGCGGCTTTTTTCGGGTTATCCTTAAAATCGATGCTATCCAGCGAACTGGGTATTCCGCCGTTCAGGTAGCGGTAATTATAAAGGAAGGCCAATTGGTGGATGCCCAGTTTCTGTTGCCCTTTAAAAGTAAAGTTATATCTTTTGTATTCGCTGTTGTCCCTGTACCCATCTGATATAAGCGCGCCTCCCACTATCGACAAATAACCGCTATCAGCAGTTCTCCAGTTCATTTGGGCATGCTGCGAAGACGTCCGGAAACTGCCCAACTCGCTTTTAACGTTCAATGGGGGAACCTGATCAGACATAAACGGATTTAAAAGGATAACGCCTCCCATTCCCGCCCCGAACAATGCGGATGATGGCCCCTTTAATACTTCGAGGCTGGAAATATCGTTCAACCCAATATCTTCGATGCTGGTAGCCCCGTCGCCATCGGTCAAGGGCATCTCGCCCCAATAGGCTTTAATACGGTTGGTTTCGTAAGGTGTTCTCGAGCCAATACCCCTGATGGTGATTCGGTTTGTATTCATGGTGCCCTGTTGCATCATAACCCCGGGAACTTTGTTGAGCTGCTCCTTTACGTTGTATGCGTTCCCGGATTGCAGCTGAAGATTGTTCAGTTTAGCGTAAGCGCCCGGCCATTGGGCTTCCGACTTAACCTGGATGGGCGCCTGAACAGTGATTTCCTGGATATAACGTTGGCTCTGGTAAGCAGAGGTATCGCTGAAGTGATTTGTTATTGAATCTGTTTTGCCTTGAGCAAATACAAACTCAATCATCATTAACAATAGCATTAAAACCTTAATACGGATCATAAATATTAGAATTCATCTCTGTTAAACGCTGTGGTGCATTTACTTTTAACACGCCGCAAACTGTTTTTTACATCAAAGGAACACAGACAAATACCGAAAGCCAGTTACCCATTGTTGTACGTTTATCACCACAAACACTTTACTATAATTTCCGACGCACCATATTGATGTATAACTGCTATGTTTTGCCATGCGTCGGATGGTTTTGCAAAACTAAACCCAGGGAGTCGATTAAGCTAAGCTCCATCTTGCCCTGGGCTATTATTTTTTAGGCTTTCCACCTTGGTGTTCTTTTAATCAACCATGTATGGAATACTGGTGCCCCTTGACTATTCCACAGGAATCAATTTCAATATCTTCCCCGGGTTTTCAACTGCCACATAGATATAACCATCGGGACTCATTTCCACGTTCCTCACCCTTCCTATACCTTCAAGTAACTTCTCTTGCCTGACCACTTGATCTCCGTTTAACACTACCCGGTGCAAATATTCAAAGCGAAGCGAACCTGTCAGGATATCGTTTTTCCAGTTGGGGTAACGGTCTCCTTTCACAAACGTCATACCGCAAGGCGCAATGGACGGAACCCAGTACAGCAAAGGCTGTTCCATACCTGCCCTGGCGGTATCGTTGGTAAAGGTGGTTCCGTTATAGTTGATCCCAAATGAGATGACAGGCCAGCCGTAATTTTTGGCGGGTTCAATGATATTGATTTCGTCGCCACCCTTCGGGCCGTGCTCGTCGGTCCATATCCTTCCGGTTTCGGGATGCATGCAAACGCCCTGAGGGTTTCGGTGGCCATAGGAATAAATGGACGGCATGGCATCTTTCTGTCCCACAAAAGGATTGTCAACAGGAATACTACCGTCATCGTATATGCGATGGATCTTGCCACAATGGTTATCCAGGCTTTGCGGGTTTCGGTCTCTGTCCCCTCTGTCACCTACCGAAAAATATAAATACCCCTCCCCGTCAAATTCCAATTTACACCCATAGTGATGGCGCTTATTGGTTTCGGGCATGGCTTTAAAGATACGCTCTTTATCCACGAGTGTGTTTCCGCTCAAACGGGCACGCATAATGGCCGTATTGGCCAAACTTGACTTTTTCTCGTTAGGCGACGAATAGGCAAAATACAACCAGCCATTTTGTTCGTACCCGGGATGTAACTCCAAATCCAGCAATCCCCCTTGCCCTGCCGCTTTTATGGGTGGCAATCCCGATATCTGCTGCAAATCTCCATTTTTGGTAAAACGTAACAACTCGCCCTTTCGTTCCGATATCAACAAATCGCCATTGGGCAGAAACTCCAGTCCCCAGGGCACCTCCAATCCCTCCACTACGGTATCCACCCTGAATTTCTGGTCTTCGCTGTCAACCACCCCATCCTGGTTCGCAATATCTTCATCCTCGCCCAGCGGAACCATGGTATCCAGACTTAAAATATAATCGACCAATGCGTAAATAGTGGTATCACTCATTCCATCGGCAAAGCCGGGCATACCATGAGCCACACGTCCAAGTTTTATGCTTTTATAAAGATCTTCCCTTCCGCTACCCCACAACCAGGTCCTATCCACAAAGGATGATTTTTTATCGTTATGGCAACCCAGGCAAAAGTTTTGGAAATTGACTTCCGCGTCTGTCCCTACTACCAAAACCTTATTATTGTTTTCGTTTTTTGTTTGGCACGATACCATCATTTGTGTGGCAATAATCAAAGAAAACAGGAAACAGTATTTCATAATTTTTACATTTTGTGAGGTATAACATATTTCTAAAGTTATTGTTTCTAACCATATCCATATCTAAGTATTTTCCAATGTAATCAAATGTAGATAAAATGAAACAGAATGTAAAGCATAAAATACCCACAAAAAAAAGAGAGGCCCCACGACCTCTCTTGATAAAATTTTTATTGACATACACACCTTACCCGGCAGTTACGGCCTCTTCAATTGTAACCGTACCCATGTCGTTTATCTCGCCGTTGACTAGTTCAACTTCATCGATTTCCTTTATTTGATAACCTTCAACGGGATTAAAGTCAACCTTATAATTTCCTTCCGGTAAGGCTTTAATCATAAAATAACCCGTAGTGGTATCGGCATAAGTAGAGAAGGTATCGGCATTAGCCGAAATTGCCTGGATATACGGCTTTGATTCGACGGGAAAAACCATACCTTTTAGAGCTCCACTGGCAGCTTCGGTAAATACCCGTATTACAGGCTTTAACGAGTAAGTTCCGTTTCCTTTGGCAACTATTGAGCGACTGGCATCAAAATCGAGCCACACACGATAGGCTACTCCCATTTCCAGTTCGGCATGCACATTAAGCTTCAAACCCGACTGTTGTGCCGATGGCGTTTTAATATCATGGTAAACACCGTCTTTTTTAATCTTGTTGTTTTCGCCCAATATCAACCTGATTTGAGATATCTTACCTACCGTAAACTCCTCCTCTGCAATCAGCGTATCTGCGCCATTGGTAAAATCAAGCAAGTTATATATGCCGGTATTTACATTTTCGAGCGTATGCCAGCCTCCTTCTTCTTCTCCCTCTCCAGAGAAGTGTACACGCACCTCCTGCAAGTCTATTAATACTTCGTCGTAACTAGCCGGAGCGTCGGTTAACCTGATGCTTATCTTTGGGCTGCTTAATTCTTCGCTGCTGCTATTGCTTTCTTCGACACACGAAACGGCGAGCCATGAAGCCACAATCGATAAACTTAAAAATAACTTCTTCATAATGATAAATATTAATGTTGTGTTGAATGATTATAACGCATAAAAGTATATAAGATTATCTAAATCAGAAAAAATTGACATATTGAATGGGTACATTCTAGCACAGCTTTTGCAAATATTTTACCATATCATAATTATTTCCATAATACTCAAATTCACCCACCTTCCGAAAGCCATGTTTATAATAAAAGTTTACCGCCTTTAGATTTGAAGCCTGCACCCCTCCCCATAATATAATTTTATACGCTCCTCTTTTTCTTAAATCTTCAAGTACAAATTCCAACAGAAGACTTCCCACTCCCCGCGACTGGTAGGCATCGGCAACGGATGGAGCCAGCGTATAATCGTGCCGATCGCTTAACGTTATAGGATAACCTATATAACGGTTTCTATCCCCGGGCACATACCCTTGTTTAACAATGGCATAGCCAACAACGAGCACGTCGTTTAGGCAAATATAGGCCATACAATTTTTATAGCCGCCTGAACATACCAACCATGCAGTATGCTCATCAAAAGGGTGAGGCCCAAATCGTTTACGTGTCTCTTCCGATAACGTTTTAAGGTAAAGGTAAAGCTTGTCTTTATCGTGTTGGGTTACCTGGCGGATATGCATGATAATCTCTATAATAGTTTTATGTAATTACTTGTTACCTGGCTTTTCTGAATTTCTTTCGGTATTCCTTATCCATTTTCTCCGTTGCATACTGTATGATAAGCCTGCCACACCTATCTTTCCATTTTAAAAGGAAATCTTCTATTTCTAAGGGATACTTTTTCCATAAACCACGCATCAAAGTGCCTATGCCTTTCTGCACGTATTGCGAATTATCCAGCATCAAATCTTCAACCGTTTCAATGGCATCCTCCGGCTTTAAATCGTGCTTTATCAACTCAACCAAAGTTACAGGCACCGCTCTTCTTTTCCATTCCGATTCAGCCTTGTTCCATGCCTTAAGTTCACTGAGTTCAATAACATTATCAATAACAAATGCGGAAATTACCAGCATACAAAACACATCGGTAGTAGCCCAATTATCTACACCAACATCGAACCACAGCCCTATTCTGTCGAAGGTTTCTTTAGTGTAATTGTCACGTTGCGACTGGACAAACCCAATTACAAAAGACTTTTCTTCGTACCGCCCGTTTTCAAATACAATATCTCCAAGGTCAAGATAATCGTCAATCGTCATTTCACTGTTCCATTCCTGAATCCATTTGTCCCTTTGCCTCTCAAATGTCTTCTGCTCTATTCCATAACCGTCAAAACCTTCCTTAAAATATCGCTCATATTTCTTGACGATCTTGTGACTGGAATTCGATTGGCAGAAATTGCTAATTTCGTTGAACTTGCCTTGTATCATGAATATTAAATCAATGGTTAAAACACATCAAAATACAAAAAAACCAAAGCAGAATCAATTCCACTTCGGTCATCATTTAAGACCAGCTGCCACAAGCTATTGGTATGAGCTGCAGATTACACTAAATACTGCATTCTTCCTCTTGATATGGCGCTAGCTCAACCGTAAAGTGTCTTAATATAGGGGCTTCGTTAATGATTTGATAGCCCGACCTAATATCCTCCCTCCTATCATAAACATTCTTCAAGGCAACAGCTATTACATCCATATGGTTATTGGTGTATACCCTTCGCGGAATAGCCAAGCGCAACAACTCCAATTTCGGAAATCTGTTTTCCCGGGTTACCGGGTCACGGTCGGCCAGTAGGGTTCCTATCTCTACTCCTCTAACTCCGGCTTCCTTGTACAGCTCAATAGCCAGCGTCTGTGCCACAAACTGTTCAACCGGAAGGTGAGGCAAAAAACGTTTGGCATCCACAAAAATGGCATGCCCACCAAAAGGTTCTTGCACCGGAACACCAAACTCTTTTAGTTTCTGCCCCAGATAAGCCACCTGTTTAATTCTGGTTTCCAGGTAATCAAATTCCGTACCTTCATCCAGTCCTTGTGCCAAAGCGTTCATATCGCGACCCGACATACCTCCGTAGGTAATATATCCTTCGTAAATAATATTGAACTGAGCTGCCTTTTTAAACAACTCCTCCTCGCGCAAGGCAATAAAACCACCCATATTAACAATGGCATCCTTCTTACTGCTCATGGTCATCCCATCGGCATAGGTAAACATTTCGGCCACAATCTCCTTGATGGTCTTATCGGCATAGCCTTCTTCACGGGTTTTAATAAAATAGGCATTCTCGGCAAAACGGGCCGAATCGAATATGACCCTGATTCCATAATGCTTAGAGAGCTTGTATACCTCACGCATGTTTTCCATGGATACAGGCTGACCCCCCGACGAATTGCAGGTAACAGTGACAATGACACATGGGATCTGTTCTTTGGAATACCTAAGATATATAGCTTCCAGTTTATTTAAATCGATATTTCCTTTAAAGGGATGGTGAACAGTCGTATCGAAAGCCTCATCAATGGTGCAATCGATAGCAGATGCCTTGCGGAACTCAATATGTCCTTTGGTGGTATCAAAATGCGTATTCCCGGGGACCACGTTTCCTTCTGAAATCAATGCCGAAAACAACACATTTTCCGCAGCACGTCCTTGATGTGTCGGTAAAAAATAATCAAAACCCAATATGTTTTTGATAGCTTGCTTAACATTGTAATACGATGACGCACCGGCATAACTCTCGTCGCCCAACATCATACTGGCCCATTGACGGTCGCTCATGGCACCCGTTCCGCTATCGGTTAGTAAATCGATAAAGACCTGATTGCTTTTTAAGTTAAACAAGTTATAACCCGCTTTTTTAATCCAGCGCTCACGTTCTTCTCTTGTGCTTTTTCTGATGGGTTCAACCATCTTAATTTTATATGATTCTGAAAATGGTAATTCCATGATAATTACATCAAATGATAATAAATTTAAAAGTGAATGAACTACTTATATCCCTATACCAAAACAAGAAATACAGTTATACCAATGGTTGAAAATTAATAACCATTGCTCATTCAAACAATAACATTAAATCAAGAAATTACGCTAAAAAAGAGTCCCGGTTTTTGATATTCAGGAACAAATGGAAAGTTAAAAACAACAATATGGTAAGAATAATTTTCATACCCTGTATTAATTATATTGTACAAATATATTAAAAACAAGGCTTATCTCCATGAAATGACAGGCAGACTTTTATCATAAAACAAAACATATTTTCATAAATCGCAGCTAAATCTTAATTTCCTTCGGTATATCGCCTTCGATTAAATCAAGCAAGGACACTGACTTAAAATATTTTATTACCAGTTGATTTAAATTACCCCAAAAGGTTTTTGCCTTACACCTATCTTCAAAATTGCAATTCACAGAACTGTTCATACATTCCACAACAGTAATGCCTGGTTCAAAAGCACTATGGATATCCAACAATGTTATTTCTGATGGCTTTTTGGTAAGTATATATCCGCTTTTTTTTCCACGAGCATTAACAATCAAACCGGCCACTTTTAGTGCTCTAATAATTTGATCCAGATATTTATTGGAGATACCTTGCCTTTCTGCAATATCTTTTTGAAAGACACCATTATCACTTTTGTCCGCAGCTATATCAAGCATAGCCCTAATTCCATATCTTGTTCGTGTACTAAATTTCATTGAGTAACATTAGTTGGTGCAAAAATAAACAAAATTCTAAAACCAATTGTCACTTCATCTTTAACTTTTATAAGTCCCCAGAACTTACTGGGCGGGTCTATTTCAAAATCAGTCAGTTTAACCTCAAGCTGACCTAAAAGGCACCATTGACCGGATAAACATTTACTGAATTCGCATGCACAAGTATATGAATTGGTTATCCCATTCATATTTATCTGAACCCGATTCATCCCACCCGTATTAAATGATAATAACTCGTTCCTGAAATTTTCGTCTATCGAAATATCAATATTAGGATGTTTATCGGCATTTATCAAACTGAGAAAGTCTTTCAACATTAATTTAGAATCAGCCTCAAAATCTTCAGCTGGTATTGCAATGGTAATACTATCTACAACATTAGAGTCTGCATGAGGTACATTAACATAACCTTGCTCACTATATTTAAGCACAAAATTACTAACATTAGTTACGCCCTTAATAACAATTTTATCAAATTGATATCGCTCTAACCGAACCGCCGTGGGGTTAGGATTACCAGCATAAACCGACAATTTGCTTATCAACAGAACTAAAGTCAAATATTTCTTTCCGATCCTCATAATACTAACATAACTAACATCATAGGCCGTTCAGCTTTGAACTGAACAGCCTTACCCAAACCTCTTTAGAACGAAATAGCTGCTTCCACAACCAAACCATCAAATTTTCCACCATCTATCTTACCATGCGCTGGCCCTTCATAATCCTGAGTTACGTAATCTAACTTAACCACAATATTTTTGGTCATGTCCCAACCACCACCTATATTAAGGCGTTTTACAGTACTCTCATCATCTTCATTATCAGATACTTTATTATATCTACCTCCAAAGTAAAAACTTCCTATCCTATAAATACCTTGTATTGCTGTTTGAGAAAAATGCTGATCAGCTCCTTCTTTTACTCCTTTCATATCCTCAACTACAGTAAATATTTCCAAGCCTTTAAATTTGGCAAATACATTGAACATATAACTATTCATTTCCGTTTGACCACTACCCGGACTCCAGCGCCCCGATCTGAAATTATCACTAGCATCGTGCATTTGCATAACATTGTAATATCTTGCACCCGCACGATCACCATCCCAAAGGTAAGATCCGCTATGTCCTTCACCAACATGGTAACCAGATACAGTACCGCGTATTCTTAAATCATCATTTATCTGACTATCATAACCTAACTTCCAGTTATAAACCAGATCTTCGCCAATATCGTTTCCTCTGCCATAATTCAGTCGTCCATTATTTAATCCAACAAGAGCCAATATGCCTTTGTTTCGATACATGAATTCCATTCCTGGATTTGTGGTATAATTGTCCATGATAAAGTTACCAACAAAAGGATTGTTTTTAACAGAGCCATTGGTACTCCTGAAGAAATGAGCATCGCCATAATTAGGGTTCATCACACCTACTTTAATGGTCAAATATTTCATTAAATTCTCTGTGGAAGGTAAAAATGGTAGATGATCAAAGGTTAAATAACCACCTTCAACCCAAGCTTCCTGATGATGCCTAGACGACATATAGTTATTAATAAACAATTGGATACCAGGCGCAAGATCAACTCGTAATGTGAGGTTTGCTGTGGGTAAGTTGAAGTTATTCTTTAAATCTAATAATGTATCTGCCGACGAACCAGACAATTCATGACTGATACTTTGCAACTGAATGGCATATGCACCGCCAACTCTTACCTTCACATTCTTAAAATCTTCTGGATTTAATTTTTCTGATTCAAACTGTTGCCCAAATGTAGAAAATGCAACTACCAACGCTAAAACACAAAACGTGAATTTTTTCATAAGAAATTAATTAAATTAGTAATTCTATTTTTTCACTATTAAAAAAAACAATCAAAGTTTTAACTTTTCTTGTAGACAAAACTATATGCTACTTGTACTTCATTACCCGTTTTAATCGTACCCATCATAGCCACGGGCGCATCAACATCAAAATCAGACATTTTAAGGTGGAGTTCTCCTTTGATTTCTATGCCTCCATTCTCTAGGTAAATGATTAAAAACTCCTCCGTTATCTCTCTTTTTTTACCTGCAATAGTTATAACTACCTTAGCATTACCCTTACTTGACTGATTTGATACTTGAATAACATCAACTACAATCTGAGGAAATTCATCCTCTTTAAGAGCCTCATAAGCTTTCTTATTCATTAGTTTATGATTACTTTTTATTGAATTTACCTCAACCGCCAAACTGCCCGACATCAATCCATGAATATCCTCATCAGCAAGCACCATCTGTCCTTTAAACTTTTCTACGTTCATTTCCCAATCATGAATGGTCGAAGTTCCCTTTACGGTCAAAGAACTATTTTCCAGATCAAGTTGATAACTTGTTTGTCCTATAACAATCGAACTTGAAATGCATGTTAGGAAGATTATTAATGCAGCAATCCATTTTTTCATAATGATGTAATTTTTGTATCCTACTTATCCTACTTGTTTTCTTGCATAAAAATATAGTTTTAATTAACATTTACTAACATTGTATTTGTTTTTTTTAACTATTTATATTCAATCTAAATATAACCGTTTCGTTATCAATCGACAATTCAATATTTCTCAACCTTTTTGGTATACAACTCAAAAATATTAACATAGCTTGTCCATTTGAGCGTTTTTTTCAACAAAACTTCGTCTAATAATTGGCCGCGTTAATCAAGGATTATCACATATTAATGGTTGTTAACAAACACCCGCTATTATGTTTAATTTTGACAATTAATAATTAAGCCCCCAAAACAATAACATTTTAAGCGCACTATTTTTCAGTACTTTAAAAACCATTTTCTAACCCCCTGACCAAATTTTTAATGGATTTTGAAGATTTTAATAATAATTAACAGACCATATGTCATCAAAAACGGCATGATCGGTTGAAACCTTATCATCACCTATGCGAATAAGAATAGAATAATTTAACTATTTAATCGAATAACTTAATCAATTAAAGTATGAAGAAGAAGTTGATTGCAATGATGATGATTCTTATGTCGTTGTCGCTCAGTGGTCAGCAATCTATGTTCAAGGCATTGTTTATGTTTAACTTTGCCAAGTACATTGAGTGGCCCAACCAAGAATCCCAGAAAGAGTTCATCATAGGTGTATATGGGGATGATGAAATTATTGCAGAGCTTAATAAACTGGCTGCCGCCAGAAAAATCAACAACAAAAGCATTGTTGTTGCAAGCGTAAGTTCACCTTCAGAAGCCGGTAATGCCAACATTTTTTACGTGCCCAGTGCCAAGTCCGGCGAGATTGGCCAGATAACCAGTTTCTTCGCCGGAAAATCTACGCTTATTATAACCGACAAAACCAACCTTTGCAATAAAGGTGCAGGCATTAATTACACCATGCAGGGAGGTAAAATGAAATTCGAAATATGTAAGCGGAACATCACCACCCACCATTTAAAAATCGACCCCAAATTAGTAACGTTAGGAATTGAAATTAAATAAAACACATAGCATGTTATTTAGAAAATATATTACTGTTGTTTTATTGATGTTTATTACTGCATCCGTAATAGCACAAGAAAACAAAAGAGGCATCAACAGTCTCACACGCGGTCAAGTATTGGAAATGACCATTGAAGAACTATCGCTATATGACCTGGAGGAACTCACCAAGTTAATGGATATTGTGGGCGCATCGAGTTTAGATGAACTTTACGAACTACTATTAAACAAGGACGTTACATCCGCATCAAAATCGGAAGAAAGCCTGTTTGATTCTCCACTATCCACTACCGTTCTCAGTCATGATCAAATTGTTGCCTCAGGCGCCACTTGCATCCCGGAAGCGTTGCGCTTGGTACCCGGCATGATTGTGAGGGAGAAAACCAACGGAAACTACGATATACACATCAGGGGCAACGACAACTTACCAGCCAAAAACATGATGTTATACTCAGAAAACACCAATACACTGGTTATGCTAAACGGTCGTCCCGTATTTAATTATTCGCACGGTGGTACCCTGTGGGAGTCATTACCCATTAGTATAGGCGATGTGGACCGGATTGAGGTGGTACGTGGTCCATCCAGCGCATTATATGGCTCCAATGCCGTTACCGGCGTAATCAATATCATGACCAAAGATATCGACAAGGACTCACCGTTATTTTCGGGAAATTTCCAGGCCGGAAACCAAAACACTTACATTGGAGATGTGGCCTTCCGAAAACAGATCAACGAAAAACTGGGGCTGGGCATCACAGCTAATTATGAGTACCGCAATAGAAATACGGATAAGATTTACATTTACAATAACCCGGATGCCATGATAAACGGTGTCACAGTTGGAAACGGCTGGTATACCGCAGATGAAATTGCCACTATCGAAAAACCTTCGATATTCAACGATCCTGCAGCACCGGAGAATGATCAATTTGATTATCTATTTTCACGCAATGAAAGCAATGAATCGGAGACTTCTGATATCTATGATGCCTTTCCCGACCCTGAGCTTTCGAAAGACAAATTAGGGGTAAACGGGTACTTGACCTATCAATTCTCACCGTCCACCAACATTCATCTTTCGGCAGGTTACCAAAGTTCAGATAACATCAGCAGCAGCTATGGAGACATACCCACCCCTTATTCCGCCCGTAACTCATCAACAGGATATGTAGATGTGAGCGCCCATATAAATAAACTAAGTTTCCAGGCCAATTATAACGGAGGCAGGACTGACTTTATGACCGGAAACGAAGGTTTTGAATTGGACCTGAAACAAACGAACGCTCTGGCCGAATATGACCTGAAGCTCAACAACCTCAAAATTAGGCCCGGTGTAGGTTATCAGTCTATTTCATACGACGACACCCCTTATTTAACCCAAGAAGGGCAAGGATATCTTAACGGCGAAAGAAGTCTCGAAATTTTTGCCGCAAGTATGCGACTGGACTACACCGCCTTCGAGAAACTTCGATTTGTGGCTGCCCTGCGCGCAGAAAATTACAGCCAACCCGACGATTGGTATGGTTCGTGGCAGTTGGTTAGCTCCTATAAAATTAACGACAACCACCTTATACGAGCTGTATATTCCAGAGCCAATCAATCTGCATTCCTGGTTAATTCCTTTAGCAATTACTCCTGGCAGATTGTCAATAGGGATTACCCTTCTTCAATGTATTTTGGCGGCAATGACAACTACGCCTTAAAAACCATGGACATGGTAGAACTGGGATATCGTGCCAGACCTGCCAAAAGTGTCTTGCTAGACCTTGAAGCTTTCTACCAGAAAACCAACGACTTTGGGGCACTCATGCCGGACAGCACCACCATATCTCTGTATAATCCTCTGGGCGTGATGAACGGGCAGGACGCTATTATTTTGCCGGAATTTATAAATGTTATGTATCAGAACATGGATTTAACCGCCGAGCAACTGGGTGTGTCCATCGGGCTTGACTGGGTTGTCAATAAAAAATTAGTATTAAATGCACATGCCACCTACCAAAACACAAAACTCGACAATTATTCGGCCGTTAGCCGGGATCAATTAATTTCTGATCAAGCCTTAGATGCCGGATCGGATGAGGCAGCCATTGCACAGGAGATCAACGCGCAACTAACGGCAATAGGTTATGGCCTTGCCACAGGAACCATCGACCCGGCAGAAGTGGGGCACGTAACCCTTGGCAGTTCAACCCTAATGCCTACTGATTTAGAAGATGACGTTGACAACAAAGCCACACCCACCTTTTGGGGTAGCATAGGACTTAATTACAAGCCTTTCGAAAAGCTGGACATCAATTCCCAGGCATATTTTTACGGAGAACAAACGTTTGTGAATCAATACGGCACAGTGCCCATCGACAGTAAATTCCTATTAAACGCTAAGATCACCTATCATGCCGGCAAGAATATTTCCTTTTACTTAAATGGAAGAAATATCCTGGATAACGATCAGCCCGAATTTGGATATATGGATAACATCGGAGGATTATACTTAGCCGGATTACAATTCAATTTTTAAACATAATTAAAAGGTTATTGATATATTAATCAATACTGAACATATCAATTAGAGACTGTCGCAAAAGGACAGTCTCTTTTTCGTTTTGAATATGCATAGTCTTCAAATAGCGGTGCACAAATGTATAAGAAAGCCTGCTTAGCCATATCTGGGAGTAACCTCTTCCTTATCTGGTACTGAACCACACCTTTATATTTTACGTCCTCCATTCTAATATTTCCGTATAATCGCAGAAACCCTTCAGCACCCTGAATTAGATACGCGACTTCAGCCTTATACACTACATTAACCCGGATTTTGCATCAGAACTTCGTCGTGAACATTGAAAGTGCAATAAAACAAGGCTTTACTGAAACGAGGCATAACATTGTTATGGTGAGTTGTAGTGAAGCAGCGGAGTGTGTTGTTTTGAAACAATTTCAATGTGTAATAGATTTTCTAATGCATATGGCGGGATTAACCTTCCAAAATTCCACCCATATGACATGTTGGAAGGTTATAACGCAAAAAAGCCGCTCCAAATTGGAACGGCTTTTAAATTTTATATCAGATAAAATTATCCTAAATAAGATTTTAACAATTTACTTCTGGACGTATGACGAAGTCTACGAATCGCTTTTTCTTTGATCTGACGCACTCGTTCACGAGTTAAGCCAAAACGCTCACCAATCTCTTCCAGTGTCATTTCCTGCGTCTGAATACCAAAGAACAATTTAATAATATCCGACTCACGATCAGTTAAAGTAGCCAACGCCCTTTCTATTTCGCGAGCCAATGATTCGTTAATTAGCGTTTTATCTGCATTCGGAGAATCTCCGTTTACCAAAACATCCAACAAACTGTTATCCTCACCTTCAACGAATGGGGCATCCACCGAAATATGACGACCCGATACCCTTAAAGTATCAGCTACTTTATCTACAGGTAACTCCAACTTATCTGCCAGTTCTTCAGGTGAAGGCTTACGCTCATTTTCCTGCTCGAACTTAGAGTAAGCCTTATTGATTTTATTTAAAGACCCCACCTGGTTCAATGGCAAACGTACAATTCTGGACTGTTCCGCTAAAGCCTGAAGAATAGACTGACGAATCCACCATACTGCATAAGAAATAAACTTAAACCCCCGGGTTTCGTCAAATTTTTCGGCTGCTTTAATCAAACCAAGGTTTCCTTCGTTTATCAAGTCGGGAAGACTTAACCCTTGATTTTGATACTGCTTAGCAACCGAAACAACAAAACGCAAGTTAGCTCTTGTCAGCTTCTCCAAGGCAATTTGATCACCTTTTTTAATTCGCTGAGCCAGTTCTACTTCTTCCTCTACAGATATCAATTCCTCGCGACCGATTTCCTGAAGATATTTATCTAAAGAAGCACTCTCGCGATTCGTAATTGATTTTGTTATTTTAAGTTGTCTCATATCCTATATGCAAAATGTGGCGCAAAATTATACTTTTTAATTCAATTATCCAACTCTTTTATTAAAGGGTGAGACAAATTAAACTATTACTAATCTTCAAGATTAATAGCGTAATAGGCAACTTGACCGTTTGGATAAACTCCTGTGATAAACAACCCGCCATCGGTAGATGCAATCACATTTTTTAAATCCGTTACATTGCTAATGGGTTCTCTATTGGCTTTTAGAATAATAAAACCCTCAGTAACACCGCTTTGTTTCAATTTTCCGGCTGTTAATTTAACAATTTTCATACCATAGTTAATGCGTAGTTTCGCTTTCTCTTCAACTGTCAGTTCACGTAACTCAGCCCCCAACAAATCGGAGATTCCCTGTTTCTCTTTTACAATATCCGTTGAACCATAACTATTACGTAAAATTACGGTAAATTGTTTTCTTTTTCCATCCCTTTTTACAACTAAATTCACTTTATCTCCTGGACGACGCTGACTAACTTGCTCAATCAGTTCTGAATTTGTGTTTACTTTAACCTCATTGATGCTTAAAATCACATCTCCTTCTTTCACGCCTGCGGCATCCGCGCCGCCATTTACGGTTACTGCACTCACATACACACCCTCTACTTCATCTAATTTATATTGTTCAGCAAGTTCTGCTGTCACACCTACTATTTGAACCCCGATAAATGCTCTTTGCACTTCGCCAAATTCCTTTAGGTCACCAACCACTTTTTTTGCTATGCCCACCGGAACTGCAAAAGAATAACCTGCATACGAACCCGTTTGCGAGGCTATAGCCGTATTAATACCAATCAGCTCACCTCGTGTGTTAACCAAAGCCCCTCCACTATTTCCCGGGTTTACAGCCGCATCGGTTTGGATAAACGATTCAATGCCCATGGGTTGATTTCTATTGGCCAGTATATTAATGCTTCGCGATTTGGCACTTACAATACCTGCTGTTACCGTGGAAGTCAGGTTAAAAGGATTACCAACAGCCAATACCCATTCCCCTATCCTAATATCATCTGAATTACCGTAAGTTAAAAACACAAGCCCTTGCTCTTCAATTTTCAAAAGGGCAATATCGGTTGTTGGATCCGTTCCAACCAAGGTGGCCTTGTACGATCGTCTGTCATTCAGCACCACCTCTATTTCATCCGCATTATCGATTACATGGTTATTGGTAATGATGTATCCATCTTCGGATATAATCACCCCGGAACCCGATCCCATGACAGGACTTCTATCCGGTGTTACGCCACCTCTTGGGCCAAAAAAGAAATCGTAAAAGGGATTTCCGTGCGAATAGCCATCACCCGAGACGGTAGCTTTTGTCATCACGTGAACCACGGCCTCAACCGACTTCTCCGCCGCCACCGTAAAGTCCGGCACTCCCACAGGCGTAGCAACACCCATTGAGGCATAACGGGCTGCAGGAACTACTTGCTGTTCAATGGCAACAATTTCCCTGTTCGGTTTAACAAATAATACATAAGCATACACTCCGACAATCCCTCCGAGCACAGCTGTCAGGAACACAAAAAATATTTTTTTAACATTCATAACGAATAACTTTAAGTTTTATATGCCACTGGGGCATCCATCAATTTAATTTACCTTTAAACCTGAGTCTAACTCTGTTTATGATTTCATGTAAGTCTTAGAATGAAAATCATAATTCAAAAATGGCAAATTATATGCCCTTATCATGCCAGAATAAGTACGTTAACCTAATTTTAACTGATTTTTCCTTAACTTTGTTCACTGTTTCTTTAACAAATTTCGCACAAAAGAAACTAAATATCAAACACTTTGAACGCAAATACCATGCAAATCGAATTTTACAAATACCAAGGCACAGGCAATGACTTCGTGATTATCGACAACAGAAATGGTAATTTTGACAGCCAAAACAATGACCTTGTCAGTTTTTTATGCCACCGAAGGATGGGAATTGGGGCCGACGGGCTAATGCTCCTTGAAAACCATAGTTCACCAAAAGTAGATTTCACCATGCGTTATTACAACAGCGATGGCAACGAAGCTTCGATGTGCGGAAACGGGGGAAGATGTATAGCTGCTTTTGCGGTGCATATTGGCGCGGTTAAATTTGCCGACAAATTTGACTTTGAAGCAGTGGACGGTATGCATACGGCCAGATATAATGACGGCATTGTTAGCCTTCAAATGACAGATGTTAACTCCATTGACATCAAAGACGGATATCATTTTTTAGATACCGGCTCGCCCCACTATGTTACCCACAAAAAAGATATAGATAACTTTGACATCGTTAAGTTTGGCAGGGAAATTAGATATTCGGATACCTTTAAACCCGGTGGCACCAATGTGAATGTGGTAGAGGAAGTTGCTCCAGACCATATAAAGGTAAGAACGTACGAAAGAGGTGTTGAAGACGAAACCTATTCGTGCGGTACCGGCGTTGTTGCTTCCGCCATAAGCACTTTTGTTAAAAATAACGAGTGCAGGGATTTTAATATTGATGTAAAAGGCGGAAAACTTCAGGTTTGGTTTGAAGGAGATGCAGAGGCCGGGTTCAGAAATATTTGGCTTACCGGCCCGGCTACTTTTGTGTATAAAGGAAGTATCTCCGTATAGGAAACGGTGCATGGGCCACTAGTCCATTGTGTTTAATCAACAACTACCATTGGCTATCCGTTATGGGCAGATGACCTATTGGCTACCTACTTATGCCCCTTTTATTAAGCTCTCTGCGATATTTGGCCGCATTAACATTATGCTGTGCGAGTGTTTTGGCAAAGTTGTGGTAACCCGAGAAATCTTCCTTGGCACACATGTACAAATATTTATGCGTCTCGGCATTGAGTACCGCATCTATTCCAGCGATCGAAGGGATTCGAATAGGTCCCGGAGGCAAACCTGAATATTTATAAGTATTATAGGGAGATTCGATTTCCTTATCCTCGTTCAAAAGTCTTTTTATAGAAAAATCACCCAAAGCGAACTTTAAAGTCGGATCTGCCTGCAAACGCATACCGCGCTTTAAACGATTCAAATACAACCCCGCCACCAATGGTTTTTCATCTGCCATTTGGGTTTCCTCATCCACAATACTAGCTAAAACAGCTACCTCAACTGGCGTTAAACCTTTTTCTCTCGCTTTACTTATTTTTTCGGAAGTCCAAAAATTATCATATTCGCGCTTCATCCTTTTTACAAAACCGTTGGCATCGGTATTCCAATAAAATTGATAGGTGTTAGGCAAAAACAAAGCTGGCAAAGTATTTTTATCAAAACCTAACCTTTCAATATATTCGTAATTACTAAGTAAGTTGATGAGTTCTGTAGAATCTGTCATGAGCTTCTTCCCCACAACCGAAGCCAACTTTTCCAATTCTCGTATATTATTAAAAGTAACGTTGACCGGCTCTTGTTTTCCGCTTCTCAGCAGGTTTACCAACTTATTGTTAGACATTCCGTCTTCGAGTTTGTACCTGCCCCCTTTTATCCTGTCGGCATATTCTTTCTTTTGAGCCACCCACTCAAAACTTACCATATCTTTTATGGCTCCCGAATTCTCCAGTATTTTTTTAAGTTCGGCAAAACTAGTTCCGTTGGGAATGTGGATATAAGACGATTCAACATTGGTTAAATCCACGTTGGCAGCATTGATATATCTATAAAACCTGCCACCAAACAATACTGCAATAAGTACCAGAACAATAGAAAACAACCCCATTCTCTTGATCCTTCGGGTCATTTTCCTCTTCGTCTTCTTTACTTTGTTTTTCATTTATAATATCTAGAGTAATCGTTCAAATATAGCAGAATATTCCTTTCTAAAAGTATCTTGCCACATTTTAACCTTGCGTAATTAAAAATAAATAAAAATTTTTGCAAAGAATATTATATTTTTGAGGAATTAAAATCAGGAATCAATAAAATTAATACAATGAACAAATTATTTCTATTAGCCACCATTACCCTATGCTTAATCAGCTGTAGGACTTTAAAAGATGCCGGAAGCTCTAGTTTTAGCGATAGCGACTCACCATATATTAAGGAGGAACCCGTAGTTAAACCAATAGTTAAAGAAAAACCCATAGTGGTTAAAGAGGAAAAAGTTAAAGTTATCGAGTCGAATGATGATGTCGCACATAAATATTATGTGATTATTGGTTCGTTTAAAGTACTTAACAATGCACGCAACTATAAAAGCACATTAATTGAAGAAGGGTTTACACCGGTTATACTTGAAAACCAAAACGGACTTTATCGTGTTTCTGTTTCGGCTTATAACGACGAAATGGATGCAAGAAATAAAGTAGGTTCAATCAGAGTAAAATTTGAAAAATATAACGACACCTGGCTTTTGATCAGAAAACTATAAAAACCACGTTATACAAATCATTTAATCCTTCTACGTTTCAGGAATTGAATGTTTTCTATATTTTTGTATCACCCGAATACCGAAATAATAAATAAGATATATATGTATAAGCCGGTAAAACTAACCGATGATGTTTTTTATGTTGGTGTTAACGACAGAAGAACGCATCTATTTGAAAACATGTGGCCTATTGAGCGTGGCGTGGCATACAACTCGTATGTTATAAATGATGAAAAGGTTGCACTTATTGACTCCGTTGAAATAGGACAGGTTGAAAAATACTTGAAGAAAATTAAAGCCATCATTGGCGATCGTCCTATCGACTACCTTGTGGTAAATCATATGGAACCTGACCATGGTGGTTCTATCGACATCATTCGCAAGATGTACCCTGACATTCAATTTGTAGGTAACAAAAAAACCTTACCTATGCTTCAGGGATATTTTGACATTACGGAAAATACCATCGAAGTTAAAGAAGGAGACAGCTTGAGCTTAGGTAAGCACACTTTAAACTTTTACATGGTACCTATGGTGCATTGGCCCGAAACAATGGTAACATACGAGTCTAAAGAACAAATCTTATTCTCTGGAGATGCCTTTGGTACTTTTGGAACTTTGGATGGCGGTATTTTCGATGACGAGTTTGATTTTGAATATTACCGCGACGAGATGCGCAGATATTATTCAAATATTGTTGGTAAATATGGATCGCCTGTGCAGAAAGCATTGGGCAAGCTGGGCGGATTTGATATTAAAATGATCGCATCGACACATGGCCCAATCTGGAGGAATTATATTAAAGAAGTAATTGGATATTACGATAGATGGAGCAAGTACGAAACCGAAGAAGGTGTGGTTGTAGCTTACGCCTCCATGTACGGAAATACGGAAGAAATGGCAGAGGCTGTGGCACGGGAATTAGCGGAGAACGGCATTAAGCACATCCGTGTGCATGATGTATCAAAATCACATGCTTCATTTATTCTTTCGGATATATTTAAATACAAAGGTCTTATTTTAGCCAGCCCTACATACTGTAACGAGCTGCACCCAAATATGGAGTCACTGACGACCAAGCTGGTGCACATGGGTGTTCAGCATCATTATCTTGGGATTTTAGGATCGTTCTCATGGGCAGGTGCCGCGGTTAAAAAACTTACCGCTGTCGGCGAACAGCTCAAATGGGAAATCGTTGGCGAGAGCGTTGAGGAAAAACATGCGCTTAAAGCGGATAAATACGAGGCTTGTTTGAAGTTAGGACAAGCTATGGCAGATAGACTTAAAAAAGATAGATAGTCTGTACAAAAAAAAACGCCAATTCATGCGTTACTCTCGTTTAACCCGCAATATGCATTAGAAATTCTATTACACATTGAAATTACTTTAAAACAAGACACTTCGTTGCATCACTTCAACTCACCAGAACGATGTTATGCCTCGATTCGGTAATGCCTTGTTTTATTGTACTTGCAATGCTCATGACGAACCCCCAATACATAATCCGGGTTTAACCTTTTCTTCCATAACATGGCCTTTTGTGTAACGTTATTTCAGAACTAGACAACATAGTCTTAAAAAAAATCCACTCCATTAGTTTGGGGTGGATTTTTTTGTTGTATGCGGATTTTACCTTACTGTTTTGAGATCACTCAAATGAATCAACGCCTTCGTCTTCCGGAATACTCCATTGCCTCACCATCTCCAAAGCCATAACTTATCCCTAGTGTGACAAACCTGCCACTCTCAGTTAAATTATATAGGTAATAATCGTTTTCGTTGGTTTCGCTTTCTGATTTTCGGGAAGCAAAAACATCTCTGACGCCCAGGTTTAAAACAGCTTTACCTTTCAACATTTTCTTTCTCAGACCTAAGCTGGCATATAAATCATCCTGATATACAAGTTGTACTGTTTTTCGTTTCGAACTAAAATTGCCGGTCACCTCAACCTCAATCTCTGCCGGCAATATAATTTTACCCACCAGTTTCGACGACCACTGGTCGGCATTAAAGTCAAATAAAGTATCGTCATATTCACCTTGCCTGTTATAATAATTATAATTGAAATCCCCATTGAAAGACAGCCAATTATTGGGACTGTACTTGCCATTAAATTCAATTCCCCCGGCATGATTGATCCCAATATTCATGGGCATTGTGGTATTCACATTATTTTCATAAACCGAAATCCTTTCAACGGCATCTGTAGTATACCTGTAATAGACACCAAAATTTAAAGAGGCTTTGTTGAGCACATAAATACTGGTTAGTTCATAGGAATCGGTAAATTCCGGTTTCAGGTTAGGATTCCCGGCCCTGATGCTGTAAGTATTTCTGATGTTAAAAAACGGATTTAAGTCCCAAAGCCTCGGTCTGTATATCCTTCTGGAATAACCGGCTTGCAGCGAAAATTGACTTGTCAACTTTAAAGAAGTGTGGAGCGACGGGAAGAAATTACCGTAATTCTGGTCGTTGCCCTCATTGGTATTGATGAGTAAAGTTTTTAAATCGGTATGTTCCAAGCGCAAGCCAAGTTTCACCCCTAGTTTTTCCCCTTCGTATGCAGCCGTTCCGTACAATCCCAACACGTTTTGATCGTATTCAAACACATTGGTTAACCCAGCATCCTGAACCCAAATATTATTATCCCAGTTATGTACCTCGTAGTCGTTGCTCACCTGCTGTAACACATACTGACCGCCCACCTCCATGGTAAACTCTTCTGAAAATGGCTTGGTATAGTCCAAATTGAATGTGTATTTGGCCTCTTTAAAATCTGTTGCCGTACGCTGGTCATCCTCCTGAATGCTTCCGGCAGTAACGGTGTTGGTAAATTCAGAAGACTGATCCTTGCCAAAAAAGTTTCCTAAGGCACTAAACAATAGCTGATGCTCTTTATGATCCTTAAAATCCTTTTTATACTGCAACTCATACCTCCATTTTGGATTGTTTGCATCGGTCGATTCCTCCCGGAACCAGCCAGCCTCTTCTGCACCGTTGTTAAGCAAGCTGTAATTTATTAGCGAAGGTTGGTCTTCCACTTCGTAGGCAAAATTACCGGAAAGGGTTAATACATTGTATTGATTTAGGTGATAGTCTGTTCCCAATATCACATTATAAAAGGTCTCATTCCTGTATTCGGTTCCTTCGGTATATACCGACGAGTTATTGATTAAGTCACTATTGATGCTCTTTTTATCTCTCGGTAATTCTCGATGGCCAATTCCAAACTGACTAAACAAGTTAAACCGCTCGGTACGACGATTAAGGCTAATACCTGCACTATGATTGTCTGGGCTTCCGGTATTCATAGAGATGGAACCATTGAGGCCTTTCCGCTCATCTTTTTTTATCACTATATTAATGATTCCAGATGTACCCTCAGCATCGTATTTGGCCGATGGGTTGGTGATAACTTCAATCTTCTCAATCATTTCGGCTGTTATTGTACCGAGTGCGTTGCTTTCTTCGCTTGCGATGACCGAAGGTTTGCCGTTAATAAGAATTTGGACTCCCCTGCTACCTCTCAGGCTTATCTCCCCTTCAATATTAACATTTACCGATGGCACATTGTTAAGCACTTCCAGGGCACTCATGCCTGTGCTACTAATATCTTTTCCTACGTTAAAAACCCGCTTATCAAGTTTAAATTCCGTTTGGGATTTTTCTGCCCTAACCATTATCTCACTTACTTGGTTATTGCTTTTCAACAAAGCCACCGTCCCTAAATCCACACCCATATCATTTGCTTTGATATCCTTAATAATAACTGGCTGATAGCCGATAAAACTGACCTCTACGTAAAAATTGATTGATTTTGACTGAACCACAAATGAACCGTCCTCTCCCGAAGCACTTCCGGTAATATTCTTACCTGTTTCTTTATCTTTCAGGATTATTGTGGCAAACTCAATGGGCTTATTTCCCTGATTATCTACAACAACACCCTTTACCTCAACCGATTTTTCTTGCGCAATAACAGCATTTGAAAACAGAAATAAGATAAGCAGCCCTACTGTGTTGGAATGTTTTAATAGCATTTTAATATCAGTTTTATACTTAACATTTATAAAAAACGTACTATTGATGAAAGTAAAAAATCATCTTTGAATGAATTAACTAACAGTTGAATGACTTATATTGTTTGACGGGGAATACAATGGTGTTGGCAGGTTTCAACAAGTAGTTACCAGGTTAAATATTATTATTTTAAAGGGAGCAATTACTTTTAGCCGATGAATAATAAACTTTCCTCCAAATTTTTATTGCCATATTCTGCTTAATAAAACGGATGCCGATTACACAGAGATACATACTTAAAAAAAGTCTATTTATCATCACTATCCATTGGGATACTTTTTTTAACAGACCCAAACTTTGTGCGTGATCCGCATTTACATTGATTTCAATTGATATGATTTAATAGGAGTAAAACGAAAAAAGCCCGTAAATCGATGATTTACGGGCTTTTTATAATTTATTTTATCTTAAGTCGGGGTGGAGAGATTCGAACTCCCGACCCCCTGGTCCCAAACCAGGTGCGCTAACCGGACTGCGCTACACCCCGAAACGGTTAAAAATCGTAGAAAACTATCAGTCGGGGTGGAGAGATTCGAACTCCCGACCCCCTGGTCCCAAACCAGGTGCGCTAACCGGACTGCGCTACACCCCGTG